>JAATFB010000060.1 GCA_015655415.1 Actinomycetales bacterium | reverse complement strand
CCGAAGCGCAGCGCGTCCATCACCGCGACCGGCCGGGCGCCCATCGAGATGATGTCGCGCACGATGCCGCCGACCCCCGTCGCCGCGCCCTGGAACGGCTCGATGTAGGAGGGGTGGTTGTGGGACTCGACCTTGAACGTGACCGCCCACCCCTCGCCGACGTCCACCACGCCGGCGTTCTCGCCGATGCCTACCATGAGGTTCTTCTGCATCTCGGGGGTGACCTTCTGCCCGAACTGCCTCAGATACTTCTTGGAGCTCTTGTAGGAGCAGTGCTCGCTCCACATGACGGAGTACATGGCGAGCTCGGCGCTGGTGGGCCGGCGGCCCAGGATCTCGCGGATGCGCGAGTACTCGTCGTCCGTGAGCCCTAGCGCGGCGTACGGCTGCTCCCTCTCCGGCGTCGCCGCCGCGACGGCGACCGTGTCGAGACCGGAGGCCTGGGGCCGCGCCTGTGCGGGGGTGTCGGATGCGGAAGCCGTGGGCTCGGTCACGCGGCGGACTCCTCGGGTTTCGTGTGCGCAGACGGCCGGCGCAGGTCACCGCCCAGCTTACCGGCGGCGCGTCCACGGCCGTCGTGGGGGCGCCTCGCGGTCGCGTCGTCTGTCAAGCGGGCCGCGCGGCCTTGCGTCCTCCGCGTGCCCGAACCACGCTGGAGTGCATGGCCGATCTGCACGCGTGGCTCCCGCTCGCCGTCGCCTGCCTCATCGCGCTCGTCGCTGCTGTGGTGGTCACCTGGGTGGTCGGGGTGATCGTGCGCGTCATCGCGCGGCGCAGCGAGTGGGCCAGGACGATCGCCTCGCGTGCGCGCATCCCGTTCCGCCTGCTGCTGCTCGACACCCTGCTATGGATCGGCGTGACCATCACGATGCCGTTCGACGTGCCGCTGCCGGCGGTCGAGGCCGTGCATCACGTGTTCCTGATCGTCACCATCGCGCTGGGCGCGTGGTTCGCGGCGGCGCTCGTCATCTTCTTCGAGGACCTCGGCCTGGCGCGCTACCGGCTCGACGTGCCGGACAACCGGTCGGCGCGCCGCGTGCGCACGCAGGTGATGGTCATCCGGCGTCTCACCGTGGTGGCCGCCGTCGTGGTGGGCATCGGGGCGATCCTTCTCACGTTCCCGGGGGCGCGGGCCGCCGGCACGAGCATCCTGGCGTCGGCGGGCATTCTGGGCGTCATCGCGGGCGTGGCGGCGCAGTCCTCTCTCGGCAACCTGTTCGCCGGCATGCAGCTCGCCTTCAGCGGCGCCATCCGGCTCGATGACGTGGTCGTGGTCAACGGCGAGTGGGGGCGCATCGAGGAGCTGACGCTCACCTACGTGGTCGTGCACATCTGGGACGACCGCCGCATGGTCCTGCCGTGCACGTTCTTCACGACCCAGCCGTTCGAGAACTGGACGAGGCATCACAGCGAGCTTCTCGGCGCGGTGGAGTTCGACCTCGACTGGCGCGTCTCGCCCGACGGCATGCGGGGGGAGCTCGACCGCATCCTGGGCAAGACCGAGCTGTGGGATGGGCGCGTCCGCGTGCTGCAGGTCACCGACGCGATCGGCGGGTTCGTGCGCGTGCGGGTGCTGGTCACGGCGAAGGATGCCCCCACGCTCTTCGACCTGCGCTGCTATGTGCGGGAGAACCTCGTGGCGTGGGTGCAGCGGGAGGGCGCTGCCGGCCTTCCCCGGCAGCGCGTCGAGCTCGTGGAGCCGAAGGGAGGCGACACGTCCCTGCGGTCTCGTGCGGTCTCCGGCGACACCCTGTTCAGCGGCAGCAGCGACGCCGAGCAGCGCGCGTCGCAGTTCACGGAGGCGATCCCGACGCTGGGCCCGCGTGGCGAGTCGCCCGACGGCGACGCGGACCGGCGCGCGACCGGTGCGTGAGCGCCGGGCGGGAACCCAGCGGGCGCTCGTCCACGCGGCCCGCCGCAGCCAGTCACGCGACTCCTGGCCCCGAGGGTCCCTGCGGCCCGGATGCCTACCTGGAGCCGGATCGCGCCCGTGGGAACACCGAGCGCATGTGGTCGGAGTCGAGGTAGTCGGCCACGCCGATCATGACGAGGCTGAAGACGATCTGCTCCGTCACCATCCACAGCGGGTAGAGGCCAGGGATCGCCGCGAGCACGAGCGTGATCACCGGGAAGATCTTGCTGAACAGCCGAAGTCTCGAGTATCCCCAGTAGTAGCCGAGGGATGCGCGCCACGCGAAGTAGAACAGTGTCGCGGTCATGCCGAGCACCACCACCGTGCGCAGCCATACCGACCATTGCACCGGGGTGCCGTGCGCCGCGAGCACGAGTGCGATCACCACCGCGGCGATGCCGATGGCGAGCTCGAGCACCAGCAGCCACGCGATGGCGACGAAGGTGCGTCGTGTGCGCGGATGCCGCAACGGCTCCTCGTCCACCCGCAGCGCCGAGTTCCTGCCGCCGGCGAGCCGGTCGACGCGGCGGAAGAACGGCTCGAGCCTCTCGAGCGGTCCCGCCGTCACGTCGTGCTCCCTGACCGGGCCGGGACGGTCACGACCGCCCGGGCACGTCCGACCGTTCCGTAGGACATGCCGGGGCCCGAACGCCATCCGCGGTCGTCCGTCGACATGTCCTGGCGGGATGCACGGGTCGCCACCGGCGTCAGGCCGCGGTGAGCGCCGCGATCGCCGAGGTGAAGAACGTGAGCCCGTCGACCCCGGACCGCATGGCGGCGTCGGTGTCAGGGCCGAAGCCGGGCTCCGTCGCGTGTTCCGGGTGCGGCATCAGGCCGACCACGTTGCCGCGCTCGTTGCACACTCCCGCGATGTCGTTGATCGAGCCGTTCGGATTCACCCCGAGGTAGCGGACGACGACGCGCCCCTCGTCCTCGAGCCGCTGGATCGTCTCGGCCGAGGCGACGTACTCGCCCTCGCCGTTCTTCAGCGGAATGACGATCTCCTCGCCCGCGGCGAACCCGTTCGTCCACGCCGTGCCGGCGTTCTCCACGCGCAGCCGCTGGTCCCGGCGGATGAATGTGCCGTGGTCGTTGCGGATCAGCCCGCCCGGCAGCAGCCCGGCCTCGGTGAGCATCTGGAACCCGTTGCAGATGCCGAGCACCGGCATCCCCTTGCCCGCCGCATCGGCGACCTCGCTCATGATGGGCGACAGGCTCGCGATGGCGCCGCAGCGCAGGTAGTCCCCGTAGCTGAAGCCGCCGGGCAGCACCAGCGCGTCGACTCCGCCCAGCTCGTGGTCGCCGTGCCAGAGAGCCACCGCCTCCGCGCCGGCTGCTCGCACCGCGCGGCGGGCGTCGCGGTCGTCGAGGGAGCCGGGAAAGGTGATCACGCCGATCCGCATCATGCCTCCCGGTCCGCGTCGTCGAGGACACGCAGTCCAACGACGTCCTCGATGACACCGTTGGAGAGCACGTCTTCGGCGATCGCGCGAACGGATGCCAGCAGCTCGTCGTCGACCGGCCCCTCCGTCGTGAGCTCGAACCGCTTGCCCTGGCGCACGTCGAAGGCGCCGCGGCCGGTGCGGGCGAGCGCACCCGCGATCGCCTTGCCCTGCGGGTCGAGGAGCTCCGCCTTCGGCATGACGTCTACGACGATGGTGGGCACTGGGGTCTCCCTGCGACGGAATGGCTCGGCGATGCGGACGCCTCGATTCTACCGGTGGCCCTCGCCGCGCCGATGCCACCCGGTCACCCGAGGCCGCCAGGAGGAGCGGCACGCGATGAGCAACCAACGTCGTCCGTTCACCTCCCGGCAACCGGGGGATAGCGGCTCGTTCCGCGTGGCCGCATAGCCTTGCGCAGCGGGGCCGGGCAGACCGGTGCTCGCGGGATCGTGCTGAAGGGGCGGGCGATGGGCACACACGACGCGGTCATCTCTCATCGGCGCACCGCGGAGGGGTTCGTGTTCCGCGACCTGGACGACCTGCCCGACGAGGAGCTCGACGACCTCGACGAGGTCGAGGAGATCTCGGTGGAGCTCGTGGTGCTGGCGCTGGTCGGCACCACGGTGGTCGACGACGGGCTCGTCGAGCGCGCGTACGAGCGCGCGCTGGACCGCGCCGGGATCGCCATGAGCGCCGAGCAGCGGGTCGTGGCGCTCGGCCACATCCGGCGGAGCCTGGGACGTGCCGAGGCGGAGGTCTTCGGGGAGCTCGTCGGGGCGGCCGCTTCGGCAGAGGGGTCGGAGCGTGTCGACGCGGCGACGGAGCGCCGGGACGAGCGGGTGGCCCGGGCCGTCGCCGAGTTCGACGCCGCCTTCGCGGAGCGCGCGGAGCGGGAGGGCATCGAGGCGATCCCGGGCGCGGAGGCCGCCATCCGCAGGCTGCGCGCGTCCGGGGTGCGCGTCGCCCTCACCACCGGGCTGGGCCGGCGGACGATGGAGGGCATCCTCGGCGCGCTCGGCTGGCACGACCTCGCCGACGTCGTGCTCTGCTCCGACGACGTCGGCCGCGGCAGGCCGTGCCCGGACATGGCGCTCACGGCGCTGTTGCGCACCCGCACGTCGTCTGTGGACTCGATGATCGTCGTGGGCGACACGGTGTCCGACATCGCCAGCGGCCTGGCCGCCGGGGCGGGCGTGACGGTGGGTGTGCTCACCGGGGCGCACGACGAGCGCGCCCTCACGATGGCGGGGGCGGACGCGGTCATCGACAGCGTCGTCGACCTGCCGACGCTGCTCGGCCTCGACGGCGGCTGAACCGCACCGATGTCCCGCCTCCTCGAAGCCCCGGCCGTGCCGGGGAGGGCATCGTTCCCGTCCGCGACCGCGATGGCCTGGCAGGGATTCGGCCACGCCCACCAGGCCGTCGCGGTGCCCGGCGTGCGCCTGGGCCCAGGCGACGCGCTGGTGGCGGTGGAGCTCGCCACGATCTGCGCCTCCGATCTGCACAGGCTGCGCGGGCTCCGCGCCGCTGACTCGCCCGTCGTGCTCGGACACGAGCAGGTGGGCACGGTGGTCGACGTGGCGCGAGGGGCGAAGACGAGCACGGGCTCGAGGCTGGAGACCGGGATGCGGGTGGTCTGGTCGCAGACGATCGCGTGCGGTCGTTGCATCCGTTGTCGGCGGGGGCTGCCGCAGCTGTGCCTCACGGCTCAGCGCTACGGGCACGAACGCATGCGTCGCGGATGGGAGCTCAGCGGCGGGTTCGCGACTCACGTGCACGTGCGGGCCGGCTCGGCGATGGTGCCCGTTCCCGCCTCCGTTCCGGCGACCGTGCTGGCTCCCCTGTCGTGCGCGGGCGCGACCGCGGTCGCTGCGCTGGAGGCGGCGAGCGCCGTCGTCCCGCTGTGCGATGAGGTCGTCGTCGTCTCCGGCGCGGGGATGCTCGGCCTCACCGTTGTCGCCTTGGCCAAGCAGGCGGGGGCCCGGGTCGTGGTCAGCGAGCCGGTGGCGTCCCGACGGGAGCGCGCCGTCGCGTTCGGGGCGGATGCCGTCGCCGATCCGGCGCATCCGGGGCGTGCCGGCTCCCTCCGTGCGGTGCTGCACCGCCTGGGCCGTCGCGGTGACAGCCTCCGTGTCGCGATCGACACGTCGGGGGCCACCGCCTCGGTGCGGGGCCTGGTCGACACGGTTGACGCCGGCGGCGTCGTCGTGCTCGCCGGATCCACGATGCCGGACGGACAGCTCGTGCTCCGGCCCGACCGCGTCGTGGAACGGATGCTGACCGTGCGGGGCGTGAACCACTACACGGCGGCGCAGCTGGAGCGGGCCGTGCGGTTCGCCGTGGGCGAGTGGGAGCGCGTGCCGCTCGCCGAGCAGGTGGGCAGGGTGTTCCCGCTGGCGGAGGTCTCCGACGCCCTGGACTTCGCCTCGGCGGACGCCGTTCCACGGGTCGGCGTCGCCCCGTACCCGCCGACGGCCTGAGGCGTCCGAGTCTTCCTCCCGTCCGACGGGCGGCGTGGGCTCAGACCCATCGGCGCCGCGTGTGGGCTCGGACCCCTCGGCGCCGCGTGTGGGCTCGGATCCGCCCGCTCCTCCCCGTGTGGGCTCGGATCCGCCCGTTCCTCCCCGTGTGGGCTCGGATCCGCCCGTTCCTCCCCGTGGGGGCTTGACGCGGGTGCTCCCGTCGCATATATTCCTCGTGGAATAGTTCACGCCGAATAATCAAGACGGAGGATTGATGTCGACACTCACCCCGCTCGGCATCGCCGTGCTAGGACTCCTGCTGGAGGGCCCGATGCATCCGTACGAGATGTTCCAGACCCTCATCGCCCGGTCCGAGGACCGCATCGTGAAGGTCAGGCCCGGTTCGCTCTACCACACCGTCGAGAGGCTCGAGCGCGACGGGCTGGTGCGGGCGATCGGCACCGAACGCGAGGGCAACCGTCCGGAGCGGACCACCTACGAGATCACCGACGCCGGCCACGACCGCATGCTGGAACGGATCACCGAGCTGCTCGCCGACTGGCGGTACGAGTACCCGGAGTTCCCGCTCGCGCTCGCGGAGGCCCACAACCTGCCGCGGGAGACCGTGGTCACGCTCCTGCAGAAGCGGATCCTCACGCTGCGCGGTCAGCTCGAGCTCGTGGGCCGCGCGCTCGAGCAGGTGTCCGACAAGCACCTGGAGCGCAAGTACTGGCTGGAGGCCGCATACCTGCGGACCCTCATGGAGGCGGAGACCGCCTGGCTCGAGAACCTCGTGACCGAGCTCCAAACCGGATCCATCGACTGGTAGCCGCGCCGAGGCGTCCCACGACACACCGCTGGCCACGGCCCCGGGCCGTGCACATCACCGAAGGAAACGAGAACCATGGAAAGACGCACTCGCCCGTGGCCGGCCCTCTGGGCCCTGGTCATCGGCTTCTTCATGATCCTGGTCGACACGACGATCGTCACGGTCGCCAACCCGAGGATCCTCGAGGGACTGAATACCGACATCGACTCCGTGATCTGGGTGACCAGCGCCTACCTGCTGGCCTACGCGGTCCCGCTGCTCATCACGGGACGGCTCGGCGACCGGTTCGGCCCCAAGAACATCTACCTGACCGGTCTCGTGCTGTTCACCGCGGCGTCCCTGTGGTGCGGACTGTCCGGATCCATCGAGATGCTGATCACCGCGCGAGTGGTGCAGGGGCTCGGCGCCGCGCTCATGACGCCGCAGACCATGGCGGTGATCACCCGCACCTTCCCGCCGCATCGGCGGGGGGCCGCGATGGGTCTCTGGGGCGCGACCGCCGGCGTGGCCACACTCGTCGGCCCGATCGTCGGCGGGCTGCTCGTGGACGGCCTCGGCTGGGAGTGGATCTTCTTCATCAACGTGCCCGTCGGCGTCATCGCGTTCGTCGCCGCGGTCATCCTGGTGCCCAAGCTGCCCACCCACTCCCATCGGTTCGACGTGCTCGGCGTCGTGCTCAGCGCGGTAGGCATGTTCCTGCTGGTCTTCGGCATCCAGGAGGGCGAGAAGTACGACTGGGGCACGATCGCCGGGCCGATCACCGTCTGGGGCCTGATCGTCGCCGGCATCGTCGTGCTCGCCGGATTCGTCCTCTGGCAGGCGCTCAACCGCAAGGAGCCGCTGCTGCCGTTGGGCCTGTTCCGCGACCGCAACTTCTCCATCGCCAACCTGGGCATCTCGGCGGTCGGCTTCACGATCACGAGCATGTCGTTGCCCCTCGTGTTCTTCGCGCAGCTCGTCTACGGCTTCACGCCGACGCAGTCTGCGCTGCTGATGGTGCCGATGGCCGTCATCTCGGGTGTGCTCGCGCCGTTCGCCGGCCGCCTGGTCGATCGCGTGCATCCGCGCTACCTGGCGGTGACGGGCCTGGTCCTGCTCGCGGGCGGGCTGTTCTGGTACGCGGCGTGGCTCGACCCCGACGTGAGCCTCTGGCCGCGGCTGCTCGTGCCCGGCTCCGTGCTGGGGGTGGCGAACGCGTTCATCTGGGCACCGCTGTCGGCCACCGCGACGCACAACCTGCCGCCGCGGCTGGCCGGCGCCGGCGCCGGCGTGTACAACACGACGCGGCAGATCGGATCCGTGCTGGGCAGTGCCGCGATCGCCGCGCTGATGCAGGCGCGGCTGACCGCCAACGGCCTCCACGCCAGCTCGTCGGGTGCCCAGTTCAGCGGGTCGCGGCTGCCCTCGCTCGTGCAGCAGCCGTTCACGGATGCCATGTCGCAGACGATCCTGCTGCCCGCCGCCGTCGCGGTGTTCGGGGCCGTCGTCGTGCTGTTCTTCGTGCGCCCCAAGAACACGACGGGCTGGTCGGCGGATGCCATGCCGCAGTCGGCCGAGGCCGCCCCGGAGGCGTCCGCGCCGTCGCGGCCCTGAGACCGCGGCTGCCCTCTCCCCGACCGTGCCGAGAGGGCAACCGGCCCGTCACGCGCCCGTGAGAGGGGAACCTGCCCGTCACGCGCCCGTGAGTCGCTCCAGCAGCTCACGATAGCGGGCGGCGGTGCGCTGGACGACCTCGTCCGGCAGCCGGGGAGGGGTGCCGGTTCGATCCCAGTGCGCGGCGAGCCAGTCCCGCACGATCTGCTTGTCGAAGCTCGCCATGCGCTCGGCCGGGCCGGTGCCGGTGCGCCAGGCGGCGGCGTCCCAGTACCGGCTGGAGTCGCTCGTCACCACCTCGTCGGCCAGCGTCAGCTCGCCCGAGGCCCGATCGGCTCCGAACTCGAACTTCGTGTCGGCGAGGATCAGGCCGCGTCGCTCGGCGATGGCGGATGCCCGCCGGTACACGTCGAGGGACGTGTCGCGCAGCCGCGCCGCGGCATCCGCGCCCACCAGCTCGACGGTGCGGTCGAAGCCGATGTTCTCATCGTGCTCGCCATGCGGCGCCTTGAACGCCGGGGTGTAGATCGGCTCGGGAAGGCGGTCGCCGTCGTGCAGTCCGGCCGGGAGCGGCACGCCGCACACGCTCTGCTCCCGCTGGTACTCGGCCCACCCGCTGCCGGTGAGGTAGCCGCGCACGACGCACTCGATGGGGTACATCTCCAGCGGCCGCACCAGCATGGCGCGGCCCGCGACGTCGGCGGGGATGCGCGCCTCTCCGTCGGCGATCAGGTGGTTCGGCACATCGGCCAGCCGGTCGAACCACCACAGCGACAGCCTCGTCAGCAGCGCGCCCTTGTCCGGGATGCCCGGCTCGAGCACCACGTCGAATGCGCTCACGCGGTCGCTGGCCACGACCAGCAGCGCATCCGCCTCGTCGGCGGATGCCGTGCCGTCGGGCACATAGAGGTCGCGCACCTTGCCGGAGTAGACGTGCCTCCAGCCGGGGAGCGTCGTCGGGCTCGCCGCCGTCCAAGTCACGGCTCCATCGTAGGGCGTGCGAGGCGAGCGCTGCCCCGTCGGCCGCTGCGGAGCCGCAGGGCCCGACACGGCTCCGTCGATCGGACCGTGCCGAGGATGACGGAGCGTGCCGAGGACGACGCCGTTCTTCTGGGGAACGCCGTGCGGCTCCTGCGACGTCTCCGCCGCGACGCGGGACCTCGCTTCGCGAGGTCGTGACGTGTCTCCTCCGCGATCGTCACACGGTGGCGTTGAGCGACCGGTATCGCGACGGGGTCATGCCGTAGTCGGCCAAGAACTGGCGGTTGAAGTTCGACAGGTTGGCGTATCCCACCTCGCGAGCGATGCTGGCGATCGGCGGCGACGTCTGTCGCAGGAGCCGGCATGCCTGGGAGAGGCGCAGCTTGCGCACCATCTCGCTGAAGGTCTGTCCGCTGGCGCGCTTGAAGTACTTGGAGAACGCGGCCTCGGACATGCCGACCACGGCCGCGGCCGTGGAGAGGCGAACGTCGCCGGTGATGTTGTCGAAGATGTACCGGACGGCCCGTCCCACGATGGCCTCGGTCTGCGGATCGGGGGACCAGGGGATGCCCTCATTCGCCAGCAGCTCGTAGTCGTCCTCCGGCGCCGAGGCCAGGATGTCGAAGAGGTCGAAGATGTGCCGTAGGCGGCGTGGCCCGAGGGTCGAGCCGATCGCCTCCAGGGCGGCCGCCGCCCGCTCGGATGTCCGCCCCCGGAACTCGATGCCTCGCGAGGCGCGCGACAGCAGGTCGTCGACGTCGTGGAGCTCGGGGAGCACCTGCTGGCATCCGCGGATCCACTCGTCGAGGAACTGGAAGACCATGTCACGCCCGGCGACGTGGTCACGGGTGTCGCTGATCCAGTCATGGGGCATGTTGGGCCCGACCAGCACCAGCTGTCCCGGGGCGAACACGCCGACGCGGTCGCCGACGATGTACCGGCCGGAGCTGCGCCGGATGAGATGCACCTCGTACTCGGGGTGATAGTTCCAGCGGGCGAAGATGCTCGGATAGTCGTGCACATGCCAGCGCGCGGAGAGCTGGGGGTCGATCGGAATGACCTCGCGCGTGGCGGGGCTTGTGAGGATGCGCTCGAACTCGGCGGGCTCGCTTCGGGCCGGCGGCTGAGTGCGCATGAGCACCTCCCGTCAATGCATCTCATCTGATTGTCTCATGCGTGGAACTCGGAGGTTCTGCGCGCCCTAATGGGCTGCAGGGAAAATAAGTATCAGAACTGGACAACAAGCGCGCTAGTCGACCAGTGCTCCCTCGTCATAAATTCACTCAACACGAGCGGCCGGAGCCGCCGGGAACCGAAGGAGCTTCCGCATGACCACAGTCGACAGCCACGACGGATGGCGGCACGATGCCCGCGCTTGACGTCTTCGGCCTTGACGGGAAGACCGCGATCGTCACGGGAGGCAATCGTGGCATCGGCCGCGCGATCTCCGTCGCGCTCGCTCGATCGGGCGCCCGCGTCGTGATCGTCGGGCGCAACGCGGACGAGAACGCGCGGGCCGTCGAGAGCGCCAGCGACGCGGGGTTGGAGATCGAGGCGGTTCAGGCCGACATCACGGTTCGAGACCAGCTGGAGAGCGCAATAGAGAGGGCGCACGCGATATTGGGCCGCATCGACATCCTCGTCAACAACGCCGGCGCCTGCGTTCACGCCCCCGCATTCGAGGTGACCGACGAGGACTGGAACCGCGTGATCGACCTCAACCTCAACGCGCTGTGGCACTGCACCCGCGTCGTGGGGGAGATCATGCGCGACCAGGGCGGAGGCTCGATCGTGAACATCGGCTCGATCTCCGCCATGATCGTCAATCGTCCACAGATGCAGCCGGCCTACAACGCGTCGAAGGCGGCCGTGCACCAGCTGACAAAGTCGCTCGCCGCCGAATGGGCGCCGCTGGGCATCCGGGTGAACGCCGTCGCGCCGGGCTATGTCCGCACCGAGATGGCTCCCGTCGACCGCCCGGAGTTCCGGCAGCACTGGATCGACGACGCGCCGCAGCAGCGCGCCGCCACGCCCGAGGAGATCGCCCCGAGCGTCGTCTACCTGGCGAGCGACGCCGCCTCGTTCGCCACGGGGACCGTCCTCGTCGTCGATGGCGGCTACACGCTCTGGTGACCCCCCTTCCGTCCCGCACCGAACGATCACACCAAGGAGGTAGTCATGGAACACGCACCAAGGCTCGTTGATCACCCAGACGGGTGTGGACTGGGGACAGCTGTGCGCGATCGGCCTCATCACCGTCGTGCCCATGATCGTCATCGGGCTGCTCGTGCGGCGACACCTGGTCACCGGGCTGTCGCTCGGGGCGGTGACGGGGGAGTGACGCCGTGACTCAGGCGCAGCCGACGGAGACGAACGCCGAACCGCGAGACCAGTGAACAAATGAGCAAAGGACAAGAGATGGGCAATCCCTCGGCAGTGCTGTACGGCATCCGCGATGTACGGATCGAGGACCGGCCCGAGCCGCATCCGGGCCCCGGCGAGGTGGTGGTCGAGATCGATGCGGTCGGCATCTGCGGCTCGGACGTGCACTACTACGAGCACGGCCGCATCGGTGACTTCGTCGTCGAGCAGCCGATGATCCTCGGTCACGAGGCGGCCGGGACCATCGTGGAGACCGGGGACGGGGTGGACGGGTCCCGGGTCGGCCAGCTCGTCGCGCTCGAGCCCGGGATCCCGGACTTCACCTGCGAGCAGTGCCTGCACGGTCGCTACAACCTCTGCCCGAACGTCCGGTTCTTCGCGACACCGCCCGTCGACGGCGCGATCACCCGCCGGCTCGTGGTTCCCGTCGCGTTCGCACATCCCGCCCCTGCCGGGCTCGACCCGGAGCAGGCGGCGATGGCCGAGCCGGTCTCGGTCGGCGTATGGGCCTGCCGCAAGGCGGGGGTGACGGTGGGAGATCGCGTCCTGGTGACCGGAGCAGGTCCCATCGGCCTGTTCGCCGCGCAGGTCGCCCGCAGCTTCGGGGCGGCCGAGGTGCTGCTGACCGACACCAATCCGCACCGGCTGGCCGTCGCCGAGCAGCTCGGCTTCGCCGTCGGAGACGCGCGCGAGCCGATCCCGGGCGAGCACGACGTGCTGCTGGAGTGCTCGGGGGCCGCCGCGGCGTTCGCGGCGGGGCTGCGGAGCCTGGCTCCGGCAGGGCGCGCCGTGCTGGTCGGCATGGGCGCCGACACCGTCTCCGTCGAGGTGCCGTTGACGCAGGGTCGCGAGCTGTCGATCACCGGCATCTTCCGCTACGCGAACACCTACCCGGATGCCCTCGGCCTGATCGCATCCGGCCGTGTCGACGTGGCCCGCGTGATCACCGACCGATTCCCCATCGAGGACACCGAGGCCGCGCTGACGCTCGCGCGCCGTGAGCCGAGAGCGTTGAAGGCGATCGTGAATCCCGGCGCCTGACAGCCCGTGCCGATCCGGATCGCGAGACGCCGGATCCCCTCGGACACGAACCGGTCCTCGGGCGTAGACGCACTCGAGGCCGGGTCGTGCGGCCGGCACCGTTCCGGAGGGCACAGACGCTGTCGTGTACAAATGGTTCGTACCTTCTACACACATGCGCACGACCTACACACATGCGCACGACGGCTCGTCGACGAGCGCGGACGATGCTCAAGTGCAGATGGCAGACAGGACGGCAAGGAGAGGCGACGTGGCCGAATCGGCAGGCACCAACTGGGCGGGCAACCACGAGTACCGGGCGAAGGGGGTGCTGCATCCCGCCTCCGCCGAGGATGCGCGGCGTGCCGTGCTGCGTGCGCTGGACGCCGGCGGCCGCCTGCGCGCCCTCGGCACCCGGCACTGCTTCAACGACATCGCCGACACGTCCGGCGAGCTGGTCGCCATGACCGCCTTGCCGCCCCGGTTCGAGCTCGACGAGGCCGCTCGAACCGTGACCGTATCGGGCGGAGCCCGGTACGGGGACTTCGCCGAGCAGCTGGATGCCCGCGGGTGGGCTCTGCCCAACCTCGCCTCCCTGCCGCACATCTCGGTGGCCGGCGCGATCGCCACCGGCACGCACGGCTCCGGGGATCGCAATGCGAGCATGGCCGCGGTCGTCGCCGGCATCGAGTTCGTCGACGGCACCGGCGCGTTGCGCGTGCTGCGGCGAGGGGACGAGGACTTCGACGGTGCGGTGGTGGGCCTGGGCGCCCTCGGCCTCGTGACGGCCGTGACCCTCGACGTCGTGCCGACGTTCCAGGTGGCCCAGACCGTCTACGTCGATCTCGACTGGTCGACCGTCCTCGACAACCTGAACGCCATCACCTCGGCCGCCTACAGCGTGAGCATCTTCACCAGGTGGGTCGGCGGGGTGCAGCAGATCTGGCTGAAGCGGGTCGTCGGCGATGACTCGCTTCAGGCGCCGGAGACGTTCCTGGGCGCCGCGCAGGCGACCGAGAAGCGGCATCCGCTGCCCGGCGTCGCGGCGGACAGCTGCACCGACCAGTTCGGCGTGCCGGGGCCCTGGTACGAGCGTCTCGCGCACTTCCGGCTCGCGTTCACGCCGAGCAGCGGCCAGGAGATCCAGAGCGAGTACCTGGTGCCGCGCGAGCGTGCGGCCGACGCCGTCCGTGCGCTGCTGCCCCTGTCGGAGCGGATGGCGCCGGTGCTGCAGGTGGCCGAGCTGCGCACGGTCGCCTCGGACGGACTGTGGCTGAGCTCGGCGTACCAGAGGGACGTGCTGGGCATCCACTTCACCTGGAAGCGCGACCAGGCGGGCGTGGAGGCGGTGCTTCCTGCCGTCGAGGGCGCGCTGTTCCCGCTCGGAGCCCGTCCGCACTGGGGCAAGGTCTTCCTCGATCCCGACCACGCTGTGCCGTCGATGTACCCGAGGTTCGACGACTTCCGGGCCCTGGTGGCGAAGTACGACCCGCACGGCGTCTTCCGCAACGCCTACCTGGACCGCCTCCTGGCCTGAGCCCGTTCCTCCCAGCCCCCTTCCCCCAGCCCCTTTCCCCCCAGCCCCCCTCCTCCCCCCTCCCCCCCAGGCCCCCGGCGAGAAGCCACTTGGTGTTTTCACCGGCCCGGCGGAGGGACACCAAGTGGCTTCTGGGGGCGGGGGCGGGGGTGGGGGTACCGGCGAGTGGCGCGCAGAGCCATAGTGTGAGGGCATGCCCGACGAGATCGCGGCGGCGGACGCGGCGGCGATCGAGCACGTGCGTGCCGCGTTCGCGGATGCCGCATTCCGGCTTGCGGCCTCCGGCGCACGCACGGAGGCGCTCGCAGAGTACGTGCCGCCCGGTCGCATCCTGCTGCTGCCGCGCGCCGAGCGACTGCGCCCGATCGGCCGCGTCTGGCGGCTCGGTGTGCTGCTGCTGGCCGCCGACGAGGGGGCCGTGCCCGATCGTCGGGATGGCCGATCGCGCTCCGCCGCCGGCGTCACGGGCCCGCTGCACCACCCGCCCGCGGTCTTCGCGACCGGATCCGTCACGCGGTCGCGCGAGCCAGGGCGACCGACCTACCAGGCGGCATCCGCCGAGCGTCGTCGTCAGCTGGGCGTGGCGGCCTTCCGCGGGCGGTTCCCCGCCGGCACGACCGTCGACTACGACGCGAGACCCATTGCGCTGGATGCGAGCCTGGTCGCGGCATCCGGACCCCTCACCGTGCGCGATGGCGCGGCGTGGGTCCGTTGGGCCGACTCCGATCCGGGCGCCCTTGCACCGTTCGACGGATACCTCGCCGATCGCGTCGCACTGCTCATCGATCCACCAGTGGGCGCCTGATGCGCTGCGCACCCGTGTGCTGCGGCCACTGTGCGCTGGGTCGCTGTGCGCTGTCGTCGTCGGGCGCTGTCGCCCGTAATCGGCTGCTAGAGAATTGACGATCTGCTACATACCGATGCGGATTCCCATGTAGCGGGGCGTGAAGAATGCAGTTCAGGCGAATCTCGTGAACGGGCGAATCTCGTGAACGGGCGAATCTCGTGAACGGGCGAATCTCGTGAACGGGCGAATGTCGTGAACAGGCGAATCGCGTGAGCCGGCGAATCACGACCTCGTGAACCGCGGCGAACGGCCGCCCCGTCTCAGCGGGCTGCGGACGGGACGGCGGCGGCGATGTCCGCGCGGAACTGACCGCCTTCGAGCGTGATCCTGCCCAGCGCCTCGTAGGCCCGCTCGCGCGCCTCCTCGAAGGTCGTGCCGAGCGCCACGGCGTTCAGCACGCGGCCTCCTGTCGCAACCAGGGCCTCGGTCGACCAGCTCGACGTGGCATCCATCGACCGCGCCTCGATGCCGGTCGCCGCGTGCAGGATCTGCACCTCCGGAACGGCGGATGCGGCATCCAGCCCGTGGATCGGGCGTCCCGTCACCGGCGCCTCCGGATACCCCTCGCTGGCGAGCACCACGGCCACGGCGACATCGAGCGCGAACTCGGGCCGTGGCAGCGAGCCGAGACCGCCGGTCGCCGCCGCGAGCAGCAGGCCCGAGAGGGGCGTCACGAGCCGCGGCAGCACCGCCTGCGTCTCCGGATCGCCGAAGCGCGCATTGAACTCGATGACGCGGGGCCCGGCGTCGGTCACGATGAGTCCGATGTAGAGCAGCCCGATGAACGGGGCCCGCTCTATGTCCATGGCTCGGATCGTGGGAAGCGCGATGGTGTCGACGACCTCGTCGACGAAACCCTCGTCGAGCCACGGCACGGGGGAGTACGCGCCCATCCCGCCCGTGTTCGGTCCGTGGTCTCCGTCGAGGAGCCTTTTGTAGTCGTGCGCGGGTGCGAGGGGGAGCACGTGCTCGCCGTCGCTGAGCAGGAAGAGTGAAACCTCGCGGCCGTCGAGGAACTCCTCGACGAGCACCGTGCCGTGCTCCAGCCAGCGGGATGCGTGCGCGAGCGCGGCGCCGCGATCCTCCGTGACGAGCACGCCCTTGCCTGCGGCGAGCCCGTTGGCCTTCACGACGTATGGCTCGCCGAAGCGTTCGAGGGCCGCGCGTGCCTCGCCGAGCGTGCCGACGACCTCGGCACGACCGGTGGGGACTCCCGCGGAGTCCATGATGCGCTTGGCGAACGCCTTCGAGCCTTCGAGCTGCGCCGCCGCCCTGCCGGGGCCGAAGACCGGGATGCCTCGCGCTCTCACCGCGTCGGCGACCCCGGCGACGAGCGGCGCCTCGGGACCGACGACGACGAGGTCTACGCCGTGCGCCTCCGCGTAGGATGCGACCGCGACACCGTCGCTCGGGTCGATCCCGATGGTGCGGGCATCGTCGGCGATGCCCGCGTTGCCCGGAGCGGCGGTGATGTCGTGGTCGGCGTCCTCGGCCAGCAGCGCGCGGATGATGGCGTGCTCGCGCGCGCCCGATCCCAGAACGAGAATCCTCATTCTGCCCATCGTAGGGTGTGGCGGTTCCGCCCAGCGTGGGCGCGCGCGCCCGGCGGCGGCGCGGGACGTGGAGGGTCGGCGCGCGCTCCCGGGCAGAATGGAGCGCATGGCGAGGGCACGGATCCCGGAGGCGGAAGGCACGGCGGCGGTGTCGGCGGCACGGGCGTCGTTCGTGTCCGGCGAGGCGTCCGTGCCGCGCGAGGTCGCTGCGACGGCCGTGCGCTTCCTGCTGCAGGCGCTCGCGGAGAGGGTTCCGGGCAACGCCGTCGAGGTCCGGGTGCCGCCGTTCGGCGCGGTCCAGTGCGTCGAGGGGCCGCGCCACACCCGGGGAACGCCGCCGAACGTCGTCGAGACGGATGCCCGCACCTGGCTGGCCCTCGCGACCGGCGGCACCTCATGGGCGGAGGCGGTCGCGTCGGGCGCGGTGCACGCCTCGGGGACCCGCGCAACGCTCGAGCCGTACCTGCCGGTGTACCGCCCCCGCTGACCGGCCCCAGTACCCCCGGGCCCCAATACCACCGGCCCCAATACCACCGGCCCCTGTTCCCGGCCCCTGTTCCCATGCCCGGTGCCCGCTCCCCGGCGCCCGTTCCCCGGTGCGCCGAGCGAGAAGCCGGGAATTGCTCCTCTGGCTCGTGCTTTCCGCCCTCTTCTGGCTTCTCGGCGCGGGCCGATGCGGGCAGGTGGGGCGGATGGGGCGGATGGGGCAGGTGGGGCGGATGGGGCGGATGGGGCAGGTGGGGCGGATGGGGCGGATGGGGCAGGTGGGGCGGATGGGGCAGGGGGCAGGTGGGCGGCACGGGCCGGGGACGGGGTGTCCGGCGGGATGCGAGACAATGGACGGATGTCCCGCGACTCCGACGATCCCGACCGCGACGACCTGCCGCAGACCGACGACCTGTCGCAGACCGGCGCCCCGGCGGGAGCCTCGGCCCTGACCCCGGTCGATGCGCCCGAGCCGTCGGCCGCCGGGGCCGGTGCCGTCAAGGAGCCGGCGTCCGTGGAGCCGGCGTCCGTCGAGCCGCCCGTCGAGCCGGCGTCCGTCGAGTCGCCGCTCGTCGAGCCGCCCGTGGAGTCGCCGCACGTCGAGTCGCCGCCCGTCGAGCCGCCCGGCGAGGAGGCGATCGTCGAGTCGGAGCACGAGGTCCGGGTCCGCCGCACGCCCCGGTACGGCCGCTTCATGATCCTGGGCGGCGTCCTGTTCGCGGTCGCGTCTTTCATCCTCACGTACTCGTTCCCGCAGGGCTCGGGGTATGACCGCAACACCGTCTTCGGATTCGTGCTGCTGGCGTCTGTGGCCGTCGGCGTCGGGCTGGGCGCCCTCGCCGCCATCATCGCGGCCGCGGCCACCAGGCGCACCGAGCGCACCGTGCTGGCCGATCGCATCGGCGTGCGGCGTGCGGCCACCGGGGACCGCGACCTGACAGACCTCGGCGAGATCGCGGCCCGAGACGGCGGCGCCTCGGATCAGCGCGGCGCGTCGACCGGGCGCGACGCCGAACAGGGATGACGGAAGCGAACGGGGCTGACGGACCCGCCGCCTCGCCGGGATCGCCGACGCACGCGCGTGGCGTCGCTCCTGGTCAGAGGCGGCCGGAACGAGGGATCAGCCGACCCTCGCGACGCTCGTGCCCGAGGCGACATCGTAGGGCGTGCGCCCGCTGCCGACGAACAGTGCGATCACGTAGGCGATCGGCAGCACGTACGCCGCGACCGTGAGCGCCCACACCCCTGTCGGCACGCTGCGCGAGGCGCTTGCGGCGACGATGGCGAAGACCGCGGCGTGTCCAAGCAGCCAAGGCACGGCCACCTTGAGGGTGTTGCGCAGCAGGCAGACTGCGAAGGATGCCCGTCCCCCGTCGCGCGCCGCCACGCGCAGCCCGAGCGTCCGCTTGCCAGGCGTCGCCCTCCACGTGCTCGCCTCCAGGGCCGTGAGCGCGACCGTCACCGGCACCACCACCGTGAGGCCGCCGACCACGTTGAGCCCGACGGTGCCGAGACCGTCCGTGACGCCCGCCAGGTGAAGGGGGACGCCGACCGCCGCGACCGCACCGACCCAGACGAGCACGCAGGCCCAGTCGACGAGCCAGGCGAGCAGCCGCAGCCACGGATGCCGGTGCATCCGCTCACGCTATCGGATGCCTTGTGCCTTGTGCCTTGTGCCTTGTGCCTTGTGCCTTGTGCCTTGTGCCTTGTGTGCGTGCGCGACGGAACCGGGCGGTCGTGCCTCAGCTCAGCTGCGTGCGCTCCACCCACTCCAGGTACTCGGGCGTGACGGTGCCGGTGATGTAGTCCCCGGTGAAACAGCTCATCTCGAGGTCGGTCACGAGGTCCTGGCCCTCGAGGATCGCGTCCTTCATATCGCGCACCTCCTGGTAGATCAGGCTGTCGGCACCGAGCTCGAGCGCGATCTCGGGGATCCTCCGGCCGGCCGCGATGAGCTCCCGGCGGCTGGGCATGTTGATGCCGTACACGTGCGGGAACCGCACCGGCGGGGCCGCGGAGGTGAACGTCACCTGGTTGGCGCCGGCGGCCCGGGCCATGTCGACGATCTCCTTCGACGTGGTGCCGCGCACGATGGAGTCGTCGACGATGAGCACGTTCTTGCCCTTGAACTCCGTGGACATGGCGTTGAGCTTCTGACGCACGCTCTTCCTGCGCTGCGCCTGTCCCGGCATGATGAACGTTCGCCCCACGTAACGGTTCTTGTAGAAGCCCTCGCGGTACTCGATGCCCAGCTTCTGGGCGACCTGGGACGCCGCCGGGCGCGAGGAGTCCGGGATGGGCATCACCACGTCGATGTCGCCCAGCGGGGCGTACCGGGCGATGGTGTCCGCGAGCCGGTTGCCCAGGCGCAGCCGCGCCTCGTACACCGAGATCCCGTTCATCACGGAGTCGGGCCGCGCGAGGTAGACGTACTCGAACGAGCACGGCACCAGCACGGGGTTCTTGGCGCACTGCCTGCTGTACAGCTCGCCGGAGAGCGTGACGAACACGGCCTCGCCGGGCTGCACGTCGCGCACGACCTCGTAGCCGAGGGCCTCGAGCACGACCGACTCGGACGCCACGATCCACTCGTCTCCGACGAGCCCCACGGGCTTGCGGCCGAGGATCAGCGGCCGGATGCCGAACGGGTCGCGGAAGGCGAGCAGCCCCTGCCCTGCGACCATCGCGATCGCGGCGTAGGCGCCCTCCACGCGCTCGTGCACGCGCTCGACGGCCGTGAACACCTGGTCGGGGTCGAAGTCCAGGCCCGTGATCTGCCCCTGTAGCTCGGTGGCCAGCACGTTCACGAGGAGCTCGGTGTCGCTGGTCGAGTTCACGTGCCGGCGGTCGATGTGGAACAGATCGTCGGCCAGCTCTCGGGTGTTCGTGAGGTTGCCGTTGTGCACCAGGACGATGCCGTACGGGGCGTTCACGTAGAAGGGCTGCGCCTCCTGCTCGTTGGCGGCGTCGCCCTTCGTCGTGTAGCGGGCGTGGCCGAGGCCCATGTTCCCAAGCAGCGAGCGCATGTCGCGGGTGCGGAACGCCTCTCGAACCTGACCGCGTGCCTTGTGCATGTGGAACGTGTTGCCGTTTGCCGTGGCGATCCCGGTCGAGTCCTGTCCGCGGTGCTGCAGGAGGAGGAGGCTGTCGTAGACCAGTTGGTTGACCGGCTCGGTAGAGACGATGCCGACTATGCCGCACATGCTGGCGAGGTGCTCCTGAGGTGGGGGGTGGTGCCGGGAATCCGGCGCCACCAGTCTGACACACGCGATCGAGGCGAATCTGATGAGAGCTCGCTCGCGCTCCGTGCCCTCCCCGTCCGCGGCGGCGGACGACGACCTCAGCCCCCGAGGCGCGGACGCCAGCAGCGTGCCGTGACGCCGATCTCGTTCCACGCGTTGATCGAGACGAGCAGGGCGAGCAGCGCGGCGACCTGCTCGTCGCTGTACTGCGCGCGGGCCTCGGCGACCACCTCGTCGGGAACGTGGGTCTCGGAGAGGCGCGTCACGGCATCCGTGAGGGCGAACGCGGCACGTTCGGCGACGGTGAAGAAGTTCGACTCCGCCCACACGGTGACGGCCGCAATGCGCTGCGGCGGCTCGCCGGCATCCTGCGCGGCGCGAGTGTGGGTGTCGACGCAGTACGAGCATCCGTTCAGCTGGGATGCCCGCAGCCTCACCAGCTCGCGCAGGCCGGCGTCGACTGCGGTGCGGTCGAGCTCTTCGGCGGCGGCGGCGTCCAGTGCGCTCACGGCGCGAGAGAAGGCGGGGACGAGCCCCTCGAAGTCGAGGCGACGGGTCGGGGCGAAGGCGGCGGTCTCACCGCTGTTCTCTGTCATGTCCCTCACGTTACGGGCGATGTGGCCCGCTGATAGAGTCCAATGACATGACGGACGGGTGGGCCAATTCCGGATTGGACCTCCACCTCGCCATCGACCCGCGTCGCAAGACCGCGTCGCTCGAGGACGCCGTGCGTGCGGCCATCCGCGACGGCAGGCTGCCCGCCGGAACCAGGCTGCCGGCATCCCGCAGCCTCGCGCGCGACCTCGGCATCGCGCGCAACAGCGTGGCGGAGGCGTATTCCCGGCTCGTCGCCGAGGGATGGCTCGAAGCGCGCGTCGGATCGGGTACGAGCGTCGCCGATCGCAGCTTCCTGCCCGTGGCGGAGGCCGCCCCGCAGGCGGAGCGAGCGCTCCGCCTCGACCTGCGCGGCGGCATCCCCGACGTCTCGGGCTTTCCGCGAACCGCGTGGGCGGCCGCCGTGCGCACCGCGCTCGCGCAGGCGCCCGGCGCGGCGCTGGGGTATCAGGACCTGCGGGGCGCACAGCGGGCGCGCGAAGCGCTCGCCGGCTACCTCGCCAGGGCGATGGGCGTCTGGGCGTCGCCCGATGACCTGGTGATCGCCCCCGGCTTCGGCGGCGTGCTGCGGCTGGTCGCGCTGGCGCTCGTCGCGCGCGGTGCGCGGCGGATCGCGATCGAGGAATACGGGCACGCGCTGCACCGCGAGATCCTGTCGGATGCCGGCCTGCAGCCGGTGCCGCTGCCGGTGGATGGCGAGGGCGCAGTGGTCGACCTGCTCGACGACCTCGACGTCGACGGGGCCCTGCTGACGCCCGCTCACCAGTTTCCGACCGGGGTGGCCTTGAGCGCGGCGCGTCGGACGGCGGTGGTGCGCTGGTGCGAACGGACGGGCGCCATCGTGATCGAGGACGACTACGACGGCGAGTTCCGCTTCGACCGCCGAGCGATCGGCGCGCTGCAGGCGCTCGCGCCGCAGCAGGTCGTCTACGCGGGCACGGCGAGCAAGGCGCTCGCTCCCGCGATCGGACTCGGCTGGGGCGTGCTGCCCCGCGAGCTCATGGTTCCGGTGCTCGAACAGCGTCGCCTCGCGGGTGCGGCGACGGGCGCCATCGCCGAGCTCGCCCTCGCCTTGTTCATCGAGACGGGCGGTTACGACCGCACGGTGCGGTCGTCCCGCCTGCGATACCGCGCCCGACGGGAGCACGTCGACGGCGTGCTGCGTCAGCGGATGCCCGATGCCCGCCTCACCGGAATGGCCGCCGGCCTGCAGTCCCTCCTCGAGCTGCCCGACGGCGTCGACGAGGTCGAGGTCAGCGCGCGCGCCGCAGCCCTCGGGCTGCGCATCGAGGGACTGCGCTCGTACCGCGCCGACGCAGTGGGTGCCCCATCCGCCGGGCGCAGGAGTGCGACATTTGTGTCGCACCGTCCGGCGATGGTGGTCGGCTTCGGCGCGCCGCCGGAGTCCCGTTTCGAGGAGTCGGTCGCTGCCATGATCGCCGCGATCGGGGCAGCGCGCTGAGGCTGCGGCGTGCGCGCGACCCCCGAATCCGGCACGAGCCTCGCATCGGTACTCTTGACGTTGTGACTGAGACCAGCACCTACCGCGATGCCGGTGTCGACACAGCCGCGGGCGACCTCGCGGTCGAGCTGATGAGGTCCGCCGTCTCCAGGACGCACGGACCCGAGGTGTTGGGCGGCGTCGGCGGGTTCGCGGGCCTGTTCGACGCATCCCTGCTGCGCGGATACCGGCACCCGCTGCTGGCCACGTCGACCGACGGTGTCGGCACGAAGGTGGCGATAGCTCAGGCGCTGGACAGGCACGACACGATCGGTCAGGACCTGGTGGGCATGGTCGTCGACGACATCGTCGTGGTCGGGGCCCGTCCGCTCTTCATGACGGACTACATCGCGTGCGGCAAGGTGGTGCCCGAGCGCATCGCCGACATCGTTCGCGGCATCGCGGCGGCGTGCGCCGAGACGCGCACCGCGCTGGTGGGCGGCGAGACGGCCGAGCATCCCGGGCTCCTCGGCGTCGACGACTACGACGTCGCGGGCGCCGCCACCGGCGTCGTGGAGGCGGAGGCGGTGCTGGGCCCGGAGAAGGTGCGCGACGGCGACGTCGTCCTGGCACTGGGCAGCTCGGGACTGCACTCCAACGGCTTCTCGCTCGTCCGGCACATCCTCGCCCGCCGGGGCATCGCGTTCACGGACGTCCTGGACGAGTTCGGCGGCGTCGTCGGCGAGGCGCTGCTCGAGCCGACCCGGCTGTACACGGCACCGCTGTTGCGGGTGCTCGCGTCGCCGAGCGGGGCCTCGGTGCACGCACTGTCGCATGTGACCGGTGGCGGGATCGCGGCGAACCTGGCACGGGTGCTGCCGCGCGGCTCGTGGGCGGATGTGGACCGTTCGACGTGGTCTCCCGCCCCGGTCTTCCGGGTGCTGAGCGAGCTGGCCGGGACCAGCCTGGAGAGCGCCGAGGGCACCTGGAACCTGGGCGTCGGCTTCTTCGCCGTCGTCGAGGCGGATGCCGTCGCATCCGTGATCTCCACGCTCGCCGTCGACGGGATCCCGGCGTGGCAGGCCGCGGTGGTCTCGCGCGCCGAGCGCGATCTCACCGGCTACGAGCATGGTGCGAAGGGCGTCGACGGCGGCGCGGTGCGCCTGGTCGGCGAATACGCGGGCTGACCGGGCGCGGCGCGGCTGGGCGGCCCGTTCAGAGCCGGTCCTAGCCGGCGGTGGCGGGTCAGTCCCGGTGCGCCCTTTTCAGGACGCGCTGCCGGACTCCTGCCTTCGTGCCTCCGCGTCGGCGGGGAACGGTGGGAGCAGGTCGAGGACCGGCACGCCCAATGCCCGCGCGATCATCACCACGGTGCGCAGTCGCGGGTTCGCGGGGGTGCCGGGATTCGACTCGCCCTTCTCCAGCTTCTGATACGTGAACGTGGAGATGCCGGCCTCGTGAGCGACGCGCTCCTGTGACAGGCCGACGGCCCAGCGGAACCGCTGCAGATTGTCTCCGAGCCGACGGGCGTAGAGCAGCCAGGCCGCCTCAGCGTCACCGGACTCCGTCACGTCACCAATCTGTTATGCGCCCGACTTGCACACCACCATGTATGCATGACAATCTGTACGTGGTCCAGGGCGTATCTGCCCTGTAGCTCCATCGGCGCTCGATGGGCCGGGCCCTTCGCTGCAGAACGGGGGCATCGACACCATCGACTCCGCCGCCCACTGCGTAGTGAAAGGGATCAATGATGATGATCGGATGCCACGGCCTCGTCTGGGCGGGCGACTTCGACCCGCCGGGATTCGAGCGGGCGGTCACGCGGTCGCGCGCGACGGGGTTCGACATCCTGGAGCTGCCGCTGCTCGACCCGTACGGGTTCGACGTGGACGCCGCGATCGAGACCCTGGGCCGGCATCCGATCACCATCACGGCCTCCCTCGGCCAGTCGCGGGAGACCGACGTCACCAGCGAGGACCTGGAGCGGGTGCGCGCCGGCGAGGCGAAGCTGAACCGCGCGGTGGACGTCCTCGCCGCCCTGGGGTCGCGTCATCTCGTCGGCGTGCTCTTCGGGGAGCTGCGCAAGTACTCCGAGCCGCCGACGGCCAGGGCCAGGGCCAACGGCGTCGCGGTCATCCGCAGCGTCGCCGACCGGGCCGCGGAGCACGGCATCACCCTGGGGATCGAGGTCGTCAACCGGTACGAGTCGAACATGATCAACACCGCGACCCAGGCGCTGCGGTACATCGACGAGGTCGACCGCCCCAACGTCGTCGTCCACCTCGACACCTACCACATGAACATCGAGGAGTCCGACATGTACCGCCCGGTCGCCCTGTGCGGCGACCGACTCGGCTACGTCCACGTCGGTGAGAGCCATCGCGGATACCTCGGCTCGGGCACGGTCGACTTCCCGGGGTTCTTCCGGGCCCTCGACTCCATCTCCTACGACGGCCCGATCGTGTTCGAGACGTTCTCGACCGCCGTGGTGAACGAAAACCTCAGCAGGATGCTCGCCGTCTGGCGCAACCTCTGGGACGACTCCGACGATCTGGCGCAGCACGCGCTCGGCTTCATCCGCAACGGCCTCCGAGCCGTGGAGACGATCGCGCTGCACTGATGCGCGACGGCCTCGGCACCCCGCCACGCGAGCCGGGCGCGACCGCCCCGCGCGTGAAGACCCTCCTCCTCTTTCTCTTTCTCGTCCGCCGGTCCCGGGGCCGGCTCCGGACGAGACCTCAGCGCACCGCCATCCACACCGTTCCAGCAAGGAGAATCACATGGCTCAGAAGAGACGGATCCGCCGCATCGTCGCGGCGGCGAGCGCCGCAGTGCTGATGGCAGGGCTGTCGGCGTGCTCCTCCGGCGGCTCCGGCACCGGCTCCGACAAGGCCCCCTACGCCCAGTGGGCTCCGACGGCCAAGAACAAGGCCGCGTTCGAATCGTTCTCGGAGAAGCTCAAGGGCAAGTACGAGGGCAAGACCCTCAACATCGTCGGCATCAAAGACCCCTGGTACGCGGCCGCCCTCGACATGATCGGCAGCTTCGAGAAGCTGACCGGCGCCAAGGTCACCTACAACGGGTATTCGTACAACGACGGCTACTCGAAGGAGGTGCTGCTCGGCCAGCAGAAGAGCTCGCAGGCCGACGTGATCATGTACGACATGCCCTGGATCGGCAAGTTCGCGCAGACCGGATTCGTCGAGCCGCTCGACGACCGGCTCAAGAAGGCGGACAAAGACCTACTGATGTACGACGACTTCTACAAGGTCATGCGGGCCGGGGCCCAGTGGAAGGGCAAGACGCTGGGCGTGCCCTTCGCCCCCTATTTCACGATGAACGTCTACAACACGGAGCTCCTCGGCAAGGCGGGCGTGAAGCCGCCCAAGACGATGTCGGAGTTCGAATCCGCATGCCACGCCATCAAGGAGAAGACCGGCGTGGCCGGCACCGCGCTCAACAACCAGAGCGGCACGCCGGTCGGGCAGGCGTACTTCGAGTACATCTACAACATGGGCGGCAAGCCGTTCGCGTCTGAGAGTCCCGACCAGCCGGGCGGGGACTACTACTCGGACATGACGCCGCAGTTCAGCTCGCCGCAGAGCAAGGCGACCATCAAGATGTTCAAGGATCTGCTGGACTGCGAGCCCAAGGGCGCGCTCAACATCGACTGGAACAGCAGGTACTCCGCGTTCGCCACCGGCCAGGCCGCGATGATCCAGCCGTGGAACTACGACATCGCCTCACTGGGCAGCTCGTCTAAGTCGGCGGTCGCGGGCAAGTACGCGGTGCAGCCCGACCCCACGGCCAGCGGAGTTGCCCTCAACACTCCCGTCGGCGGCTGGGAGATGGGCATCAACAAGTACTCGGGCAAGAAGAGCCTGGCGTGGGACTTCATCCAGTGGTTCTCGAGCCCCGCGGTCAACGCCGCGTTCATGGATGACGGCGGGTTCGCTGCCCGCTATTCGGTGCAGGACAACACGACCCTGCAGAAGAAGTACCCGTGGTTGAAGGTGCAGGCCAAGGTGGTCGACACGGCGTTCCCGGCGTTCCGCCCACAGGTTCCGGAGGCCTTCGACATCATGAGTCAGCTCGGCGACCAGATCGGAGCGTATCTGGCGGGGCAGAAGACGCTCGACCAGGCCACCTCCGACGCCGACTCGCAGATCGGCTCCATGCTCAAGTCCGCCGGTTACACCGTCCATTAGCAGGTCGGAGGTGGGTGCGACCCGCGCGTTGCGCCCACCTCCGACATCACGCATGGCAGGAGCCTCATGACAACGCTCACCACCCCCGACCGGATTCGGGCGCAACGCACGCCCCACCGGCCCGACAGCACCCGGGCAGCCCGGCGCGCATTCGTCGCGCCGTTGATCGTGTTCCTCGCCCTGATGAGCGCGGTGCCCACCATCTTCTCGCTGGTCACGAGCCTCACGGACTACAAGGTCGGCGCCGACACCCCCGTCCACTTCGTCGGACTGGCGAACTACGTCCGCGTGGTGACCAGTCCGGAGATGCTGGCGACCTACGGCCGCACATTCCTGGTGGTCGTCATCGCCCTGCCGTTCGAGCTGATCGTCGGCTACCTCATCGCAAAGGTCTTCCATCGGGTCCACGAGCTGAGGGGCAGCTCGCTGATCAGAACGGTGTATCTGCTCCCCGTGATGCTCCCCGAGATCGTCGTCGGACTGCTCTTCGGCTACATCATGAACACTCGCGTCGGGGTGCTCGGGTTCCTGCTGTCCGCCGCGGGCCTGCCCGCCCCGGACTGGCTGGGGGATCCCCGCATCGCGATCTTCAGCATCATGATGATCGTCGTCTGGCAGTGGACGCCGTTGGCGACCGTGATCCTCTACGGCGGCCTGCTCGGCATTCCGGGCGAGGTCCGAGAAGCCGCCGCACTCGACGGTGCCGGAAGGATCCGGAGCGTGTTCTCCCTCGAGGTGCCGATGATGCGCAAGGTCATCGGGCTCATCGCGCTGCTCGCGGGCGTGCAGCTGATCGGCACCTTCGCCACCGTGCTCGTCACCACACAGGGCGGTCCGGGCACGACCACGACGGTGCTCTCCTACGAGATCTACCGGCAGGCCTTCGTGTTCTTCAACACGGGCTACGGATCCGCCATCGCGATCATCACGCTCGTCATCGTGATCCTGCTCAGCCAGCTCCTGGTCCGATTCGCGTTCAAGGAGGACTGATGGCCGTCACATTCGTGGAAGAGGTCGGGCGGAGCTCCGGCAAGCACCCCCGAGGCGGCAGGCGGCTCCGGGCGCGTGGCCGACGGAGACTCTCCGACGCCATGTTCTGGCTGCTCGCCGCGCTGCTGGCGTTGCCCAGCGTGCTGCCCCTGCTCTGGCTGTTGAGCACGGCGTTCAAGAACTACATCGAGACCCAGGTCGTTCCACCGGTGGTCGTGCCCTTCAGTCTCGATCTCGAGAACTTCAGCTCGATCTTCACCCCGCAGATCATGGGCTATTTCACGAACTCCGTGATCGTGACGGCGTGCGTGCTGGTGCTTGTGCTGGTGCTGGCGCTTCCCGCCGCCTACGGCCTCGCCCGGCTGAACGTGCGGAAGGCGAAGGACCTCCAGTTCTGGATCATCAGCCTGCGGATGCTTCCGCCCATGGCCGTGGTCGTGCCCGTCTACATGATGTTCTCGTTCATCGGCCTGAACGGCTCGCTGGTGTCGATCATCTGCATGTCGACGATGATGAACGCGAGCTTCGCCACGTGGCTGTTCAGCACCTTCTTCGAGCAGGTTCCCGAGGAGACGGAGGAGGCTGCGCAGCTCGACGGCCTCGGTCGATTCCAGACGCTGGTGAGGATCTCGATCCCGCTCGCGCGCACCGGCATCCTCACGGTCATGGGATTCGTCTTCGTCTTCGCCTGGAACGAGCTGCCCTTCGCGCTCGTGCTCTCGGGGCAGCTCACGCAGACGTTCACCGTGTTCCTGTCCACCTTCACCAGCACGAACGCGCTGATCAACTACGGCCAGATGGCCGCAGCATGCGTCCTGTACATCACCCCGGTGATCGTCGTCACCGCCCTGATGCAGAGGCAGCTCGCGGCGGGTCTGTCGTTCGGCGCCGTCAAATAGCCGTCGCGGAGGCTCGGATCCCGGGCCACCCGACACGACCAGGAGGGAAACGCCGGTGCACAATCTGGCAGCCGTCATGCAACGACCAGGCGTGATCGTCGTGCAGGAACGGCCGACCCGCGATCCGAGGGGACGGGAGGTCGCGGTGCGCATCGAGGCGGTCGGCGTGTGCGGCTCGGACACCACCTATCTCACCGCGGGCAGGATCGGCGACTACGTGGTCGACGGGGCGATCGTTCTCGGTCACGAGGCCGCCGGGCAGGTCGCGGCCGTCGGTCCGGATGTGACGCGAGTGCGGGTGGGGGACCGCGTGGCCATCGAGCCGGGCACGCCGTGCCGGGACTGCCGCGAATGTCTGACCGGGAACTATCACCTCTGTCCCCGTCTGGTGTTTCTCGCGACGCCGCCGCACGACGGCGCACTCGTCCAGCGCCTGGTCATCGACGAGCGCAACCTGTTCGCGATCCCGGACGGCATGAGCTATGAGGACGGCGCCATGGTCGAACCGCTCTCGGTCGGGCTCTGGGCCTGTCGCCGGGCGACGCTGAGGCCCGGCGACGACGTGCTGGTCACGGGCGCTGGGCCCGTCGGCATCCTCGCCGCCCAGGCCGCTCGCGCGCTGGGTGCCGCGCGGGTCGTGCTCACCGACGTCTCGCCGTTCAGGGTCGGGTTCGCCAGGAGCCTGGGATTCGAGGCTCACGACGGGGAAGCCGACGCCGACGCCCGGTTCGACGTGCTCATCGAGTGCTCGGGCGCCTCCGGCGTGCTCCCGGAGGCGCTGGAGCGGCTGCGGCCGGCCGGGCGGGCCGCGATAGTGGGCATGGCCAAGGGCGACGTGGCGCTCGCCCTTGCGCACTACAACCCGAGGGAGCTGACGATAAGCATGGTCAACCGCTACGCGCACACCTGGCCGACCGCGATCAGCCTGATCTCGAGCGGCCGCGTGGACGTTCGTTCGATCGTCACCCACCGGTTCCCGCTCGCCGAGACGGAACGCGCACTGCTCCTGGCAAGGCGCGACCCGCATTCTCTCAAGGCGATCGTCCAGCCTCAGCTCTGACCCTGTCCGCCGCCCGCTGCACAGGCAATCCGACCGCGCCACGGGCACTCCAACCAACCCAAGGGCAAGCCAAAGGAAGACACATGACCGAATCACCTCTCCAGGGACAGACCGCCGTCGTGACGGGAGGGGCTCGCGGGCTGGGGCTCGCGATGGCGTCGGCCCTCGCCCGCCACGGCGCGGACGTCGCGCTGATGGACCGGCTCGACGCGGTCCACGCGTCGGCGCAGGAGCTCGCCGCGACGACCGGCCGGAGGATCGTGGGCGTCACCGTGGACATCACCGACGAGTCCTCCCTGTCGGCCGCCTTCGATCGCGTCGAGGACGGGCTGGGTGTCGCGAGGATCCTCGTCAACAGCGCGGGCATCTCCTCGGGCGTCCCCGCGCTGGACACCCGTCCCGACGAGTGGCGGCGCGTCATCGACGTCAACCTCACCGGCACCTTCCTGGCGGCACGAGAGTTCGCCGCGCGCGTCGTGCGTGCATCCGTGACAGCGACGATCGTGAACGTCTCGTCCATGTCGGGATACATCGTCAACATCCCTCAGACGCAGACGGCCTACAACGTCTCGAAGGCCGGCGTGGTGATGCTCACCAAGAGCCTGGCGATCGAATGGCTCCCGAAGGGGATCAGGGTCAACGCCATCGCCCCCGGCTATTTCGCCTCGGACATGACCCGCGACTTCGTGGCCGGCAATCCGGAGATGGTGAAGGAGTGGATCGGAAGGATCCCGGAGGGCCGCATGGGAGAGCCCGATGAACTGGGCGATCTCGTCGTCTACCTCGCGAGCGAGCGGTCGCGGTACGTCGTGGGTCAGAACATCCTGATCGACGGCGGCTACACCGTCGTCTGAGACCGAGGAGACCAGGAGATGACGACCGTGCTCGAACGGCACGACCCCACCGGGGAGCGAGCCCTGGTGACCGACGGGAGCCGCGGGATCGGACCCGCGCTCATCGTGCCGACCCTCATCCACCCGGCCTCGGCGGCCTCCTCACTCGTCACGGGTTCGATAATGGTGTTCGATGGCGGCCACACGCTCTGCTGATGCCGGGGACGCGCGACCGGCCGGGGTCGGTGCGACCGGTCCCCGAGCGGGCTCCGCGCATCCGACGCGCTCCCCACGCGCCTCCGACCCGCTCGACCTGCTCGTCGCGCGACTCGACGGCCTCGGGCAGCCGGGCGCTGCCCGGGCTCTGCTCGGCATCGCCGGGAGCCCGGGCAGCGGGAAGACCACCCTCGCGCGGGCCCTAGTGGACCGGATCAACCGGGCCCGTCCGGGATTCGCGGCGTGCGTGCCGATGGACGGCTTCCACCTCGCCAATTCCACTCTCGCCCGCCTCGGCCTGCGCGATCGGAAGGGCGCGATCGAGACCTTCGACGGCTGGGGCTTCCTCAGCCTCCTCGACCGGCTGCGTGCCGAGACCGGCCACGTGGTCTACGCCCCAGGCTTCGACCGCTCGGTCGACGAGGGGGTGGTGGGCGCGATCCCGGTGGACCCGTCGGCTCGCCTCGTCGTCGTCGAGGGCAACTATCTGCTGGTGGATCGCGACCCCTGGTCGGGCGTGCGTTCGCGACTGGACGCCGCCTGGTTCTGCGCGACGCCGGAGCACGAGCGTGAGAGGCGGTTGATAGCCCGCCACGTGCGGTACGGCCGCACCCGAGAGGCGGCCACGGCGTGGGCACGCGATGTGGACGGCGCCAATGCCCGCCTGGTCGAGGCCTCACGCGGGCGGGCCGACCTGGTGGTCTCGGGGGTCGACGGCCGCCCGCTGTGAGAGGCGAGGCGCGCAGGCTCGTTCTCCAATGGCAGTGTGCGCACGGCATCGGTTCCTCCAGCCATCCGGCCGGAGGAACCGAAGGTTTGGGTCCGGCGGCCGTTCCGGAGGACATGTGTCGTCTCGAACGTCATCGGGGTTCGGGTGCGGGTATGTCCTTCGGAGACGTCGGGTGTTCGGGAGCGCGGCCCGGGTTCCATGACAGATGTCACGGACCTCCGATGATGCGCGGCCGAGGCGCGCACGTCCCCGCGCGGCTTCGATGGAGAGGTGAACGCCACATCCACCACTCACGCTCCAGCCATCCGCCTGACGGACCTGCGCAAGACGTTCGGAGCTCTTGCCGCGGTCGACGGGATCGACCTGACCATCCAATCTGGCGAGGTCGTCGCACTGCTCGGCCCGAACGGCGCCGGCAAGTCGACGACGATCGATCTCGCGCTCGGACTCGCCGACCCGGCCTCGGGAAGCGCCGCGCTGTTCGGCGGGCAGCCTCGCGAAGCGATCGTCGCGGGTCGTGTCGGCGCGATGCTGCAGGGCGGAGCGCTGCTGCCGACCATGACGGTCGCGCAGTCGGTCGCGCTGATCGCCGCGGCGCACCGGCATCCGCTCCCCGTCTGGGAGGCGCTGGAGCGCGCCGGGTGCACGGAGATCGCAAGGCAACGGGTGAGCAGGCTCTCCGGAGGTCAGATGCAGCGGGCGCGGTTCGCCGTCGCGATCGTCTCCGATCCCGACCTGCTCGTCCTCGATGAGCCGACCGCGGCGATGGACGTGGAGGCGCGGCGCGCATTCTGGCAGTCCATGCGCGAGTTCACGGATGCCGGACGCACCGTGGTCTTCGCCACCCACTATCTCGACGAGGCCGACGCGTACGCCGACCGCATCGTCATGATGGCCGCCGGCCGTGTCGTCGCCGACGGGACGCCGGGCGAGGTGAAGGCGGTGGTGTCGGGCCGTCGAATCCGGGCCTCATTCGACTTCGCATGGACGGCGGAGGTCGAGGCGGAGCTGCGAGAGCTGCCGGGCGTGCGGAGTCTCGAACACCGCGGCGACGTGCTCACCCTGGTCAGCGACGAGTCCGACGCCGCCCTGCGCACCTTGTTATCGCACCACGACGACGTCCACGACATCGAGGTCACCGCGCACTCGATGGACGACGCCTTCCTCGCGCTCACCGTGACGCCGTCGGTCGAGCCTGTCGAGGCCGGTGCGGGCCCGCGGGTGATGCCGTCGGTCGAGCCTGTCGAGGCCGGTGCGGGGCGTGCGGGTTTCGACGGAATCGACCCGCGGGCGCACGAGCGGGGCCCGCGGATCGCCACCCGCCCCGCGATCGGAGGCCTCTCGTGAGCATCGCGTACCTGCGACTGGAGTCCCTCCGCCAGCTCAAGAACGTCAGGAGCACGATCTTCACGTTCGCCGTGCCGCTCGTCATGCTGCTGCTCTTCGGCGGCATCTACGGCTCGGGTGGCCAGTTCGACAACGTGACCGGGCTGCCCTGGATCGTCGTCACCACCGTGCAGATGGCCGGTTACGGCGGGATGATGGCCGCCCTGGGCCAGGCCTTCGCGATCGTGACCGAGCGCTCCGTCGGCTGGAACCGTCAGCTGCGGCTGACCCCGCTGACGGGAATGGGCTATCTGGTCTCGAAGGTCGTCGCCGCCCTGGTCGTCGCGCTGGTGAGCATCGTCGCACTGATCGTCGTCTCGGTGATCGTCTTCCACGCGTCGCTGAGCCCGGCAGCGTGGGCGATGGCCGCGCTCGGGCTGTGGCTCGGGGTCATCCCGTTCGCCTTGATCGCGGTGCTGATCGGGCAGTTCGCCAGGCCGCAGTTCGCGCAGCCGCTGTTCATGGTGGTCTTCTTCGGCATGGCGATTCTCGGCGGCCTGTGGGTTCCGCTGTCCGTTCTTCCGGTGTGGATGAAGGACGTCGCGCAGATCGTGCCGTCGTATTGGCTCAACCGTCTCGGTCAGATGGGCGCGCGCCTGGGCGGCGACGTGCTCGAGCCGGCCCTCGTGCTGCTGGCGTGGACGGTGGTGCTGGGAGCCTTCATCGTCTGGCGCTACCGTCGCGACGCGGCGCGGCAGTGACCACGACGCCTACGCTGAGCAGCGTGACAACGCCTCCGACCGCAGACCCGGACGCGCCCGGCACCGATGCGGGATCACCGCCCCGCCACGCGCCGCACGGCAACGCCACCGGGGCCGGCCGGAGCGCGTCGCGCTGGGCGGACGCTCGTGCCCGACTCGCCCACCCCCGAGCGAGGCGGTGGTACTGGGGTTCCGTCTGGGGGATCGTCTATCTCGGCATCCCGGTCGGCATCGTCTGGACGAACCGACCCGATGTGCCCTCGGCGACGCTCCTGACCGTGCTCATCGCTCTGGTCGCCGTGATCTACCTCGTTCTTCCGCCGCTGACCTGGGGACGCTCATGGCTCGTCACCGCGATCGGCTATCTCGTCTTCGTCGCGGCGACGTGCCTCACGATCCCGTTCATCGGCGTGAACACGGTCTGGCTGTGGATCTATCTGCCGGTCATGGCGGCGATGAGCTGGCACCCTCTGCCGTTCTTCGCCTCGACAATCTGCACGGTGCTGCTCGCTCAGCTGATCGTGATCGGCGTGGCGGGCACGTTCGCCGACGACTGGTACGCGCTCGCGCTCACGGCATCCATCGGGATCATGATGTTCGCGTTCTCCAAGCAGATCCAGGCGGTGCAGAGGCTCAGGGATGCGCAGAGCGAGATCGCCAGGCTCGCCGTGGTCGACGAGCGCGAGCGCTTCGCCCGTGACATGCACGACGTCCTCGGGCATTCGCTCACCGTCGTGACCGTCAAGAGCGAGCTCGCGCGCAAGCTCCTCCGACGCGATCCGGACCGGGCGGAACACGAGCTCGCCGACATCGAGCGGTTGACCCGTTCGGCGCTGGCCGACCTGCGGGCGTCGGTCGCCGGGTATCGCGCGATGAGCCTGGGGACCGAGTTGTCGGCCGCCCACGCGGCACTCGTCGCTGCGGATGTCACGCCGCACCTGCCGGCATCTCCCGAGGTGGTCGCCCCGGAGCTCCGCGAGACCTTCGCGTGGGTGCTGCGCGAGTCCGTCACGAACGTGGTGCGCCATGCGCGGGCCCGCAACTGCTGGGTGGCGCTGGAGCGCCGGGCGATCATCATCGGCGATGACGGCCGCGGGATGTCCGAGATCGCGACCTCCGGTCACGGCGTCGCGGGGATCAGGGAACGCGCCCGCCGGGTCGGAGGTGCGGTCTCCATCGAGCCCGGCGACGGCGGCGGCACGATCGTCGCTGTGCGCGTTCCTGGACGTGGTGCGAGCCGGCCGTCCGGCCCGTGGGCGGGGGCCGGGACATGACCGAGCCGATCCGGGTGCTGCTTGCCGACGATCAGGCGCTGGTGCGCGGCGCGCTCGCCGCACTGCTCGAGCTCGAGTCGGACCTCGCCGTCGTCGCCCAGGTGGGCCGGGGCGACGAGGTGCTGGATGCGGCGCGAGACTCCGCCGCGCAGGTCGCCCTGATCGACGTGGAGATGCCGGGGCTCGACGGTCTTGCCGCGGCACGGCTGCTGCACCGCACTTTGCCGCAGTGCCGTTCGCTGATCGTCACGACGTTCGGGCGACCCGGGTACCTGCGCCGGGCGATGGAGGCGGGCGCGAGCGGGTTCGTCGTGAAGGACACGCCGGCGGCCCAGCTGGCCGACGCGGTGCGTCGTGTGGCGCAGGGACTGCGCGTCGTGGATCCGGCCCTCGCCGCCGAGTCGCTGGCGTCCGGGGCGTCGCCGCTCACTCAGCGCGAGACGGAGGTGCTCCGGATCGCCGCCCGGGGCGGAACCGTCAACGAGATCGCGCGGGACGTCGGCCTCTCCGAGGGAACCGTGCGCAATCACCTGTCCGCGGCGATCGGCAAGACGGGCGCGCGGAACCGGGCGGACGCGGTTGCGCAGGCGTCCGCCAACGGGTGGCTGTGACGGCTCGCCGGATCGGGGACGACCCGAGGGCCGATGGTCGGGTGGTGGCCGTTCCGGAGGACATGTGTCGTCTCGAACGTCATCGGGGTTCGGGTGCGGGTATGTCCTTCGGAGACGTCGGGTGCTCAGGAGCCGGCCTCGGTTCGGGACCTCGGACGGTCTGACGGGGCCGTCGGTCGGGGGTGAAGGACGGTGGGGAACTGACTGCCCGGATCCGGCGGCCGTTCCGGATCGGGGACGACCCGAGGGCCGATGGTCGGGTGGTGGCCGTTCCGGAGGACATGTGTCGTCTCGAACGTCATCGGGGTTCGGATGCGGGTATGTCCTTCGGAGACGTCGGGTGCTCAGGAGCCGGCCTCGGTTCGGCTACCCGGTTCGGGTTCGGGTTCGGGTTCGGGTTCGGGTTCGGGTTCGGGCCATGATGTTCCACAACAAAGACGCGCACCCGGAGGGGTGCGCGTCGATCGGGGATTCCGCTCAGCCCGCGGAACGCTCCTGATGCTCGAAGCCGTCGGCGGCATCCGGGTCGTAGTCGGCCCACGCCGCATACGGGTCATCGTGAGACGAGTGCCCGGTCAGCTCCTGCTCCAGCTTGTCGTAGTCGACAGCAGGGCTGTACGACTTCAACTCGCGAGCGATCTTGGTGTGTTTTGCCTTCTGACGGCCGCGCCCCATGCGAGACCCCCTCACGATGCCAGGCCCGGGGCTGACGTGCTCACTCGGGACTTTGGAATGGGAAACGAAAACTAGCGCCGAGTTTAGCATGCAGGCCCCCGCCGCCCCGGGCCCCGGTTCCCAGCGATCCGTGATGGTATGGACCGTGTCTCCAGTGCCCGGACGCGTTCAGGTGGCGGTCGTGGGAGCCGGTCAAGCCGGGCTCGCGGTCGCGTATTATCTGCGTCGCTTCCAGCTGGAGCCCGACGTCGACTTCACCGTCGTGGACCGGGGGCCGGGAACAGGCGGGGCGTGGCAGTTCCGGTGGGATGCCCTGCGTCTCGGGAGCGCGCATCACGTGAACGACCTGCCCGGGATGTCCGAGCTCGGCATCAGCTTCGAGACCGCCGACCGCACGCTGCCCGCCAAGGACATCGTCGCGGGCTACTACCGGCGCTACGAGGAACACTTCGACCTGCGGGTGCACAGGCCGGTCGAGGTCGTGGCGGTGGAGAACCGCGGCGCCGATCTCGCGCTGCGGCACACCGAGGGCGAGACCGTCACACGGCTGCTCGTCAACGCGACTGGGACCTGGGGAGCCCCCTTCATTCCCTACTACCCGGGTGCGAACACATTCCGGGGGCGGCATGTGCACACCAACGGCTACGTCTCCGCAGAGGAGTTCCGCGGCCAGGACGTGGTGGTGGTGGGCGGCGGCACGAGCGCGGTCGGCTTTGTGCTGGAGCTGGAGGACGTCGCGGCATCCGTCTCGTGGGCGTCACGGCGGCCCGTCGACTTCAGCACCGCGCGGGCTCAGACCATCGAGGGCGGCGTCGCCGCGGTGCGGGACGCGGATGCAGCGGCGCGCGCCGGCCGCGCCCTGCCCAGCATCGTGAGCTCGACCGGTGTGCCCCTGACGCGCCGGGTGGCCGCTGGCATAGCGCGCGGTCTGCTCCGGGAGCGTCCCATGTTCGCCTCGATCGAGCCGGGCGGGGTGCGCTGGCCCGACGGCTCGTTCACATCGGCGGATGCCATCATCTGGGCCACCGGCTTCCGACCTGAGCTGCGCCACTTGGCTCCGCTGCGGCTGCGGGAGAAGGCGGGCGGAGTGACCGTGGAGTCCGGGCAGGCGTGGACGGACCCGCGCGTGTTCCTGGCCGGTTACGGACCGTACGCGTCGACGATGGGGGCGAACCGTTCCGGACGTGTCATCGCCCGTCAGATCATGGCCCTGCTCTGACCCCTCCAGCCTCGATCCGTTCGACGAGGTCGCGGACGCCGTGCTCGACCTCGTCGCCTCGGGCCCGGATGCTCCGCGGCACCGTGTCGTGACGTCGCGGCCGGGGGTCCGCTTCGCGCGTTCCGCGGTCGTGCCCGACGCGTCGTGAGCTCGATCGTCGCTCACGCGGTCGTGGAAGGCGCCCGTCAGTGCCGTCCCGTGTGCGCGGCGGGCTTCTCGCCGTTGCGGGTGCGCTCCGTCGCGCTGGAGGACGATGCGGCGCCCGTGGCGTCGCCGATGGGGGACGTCTCGGACCGTGCCTCCCGCCTGCCTCGCCAGGCGCCGGTCGGGGCGGCGGGCGCCAACGGACGGCGGGGGATGGCGCGGATCGGCTCGCCACGGCGGTCCTGCCCGGGCAGCGGACGCGAGCGGCGGCCGTAGATGACCTCGGACGAGTCGAGCAGCCACGGCACGAGGGCGATCATCACGCCGTGCACGAGCATGAGCTGCTTCGAGATGCGGCGTGCACGATGGTTGTGCAGGAAGGCCTCCCACCAGTGTCCGACGATGTACTGGGGCAGGTAGACGGTGGTGACCTCCGAGCCGTGCTGCTCGCGCCGTTGCTTGATGTACTTGATCAGGGGTATGCCGAAGTCGCGATAGGGCGACTCGATGATGGTGAGCGGCACGTGGATGTTCATGTCCCGCCATTGCCGCTGGAGCAGCTCCGTGGCGTCCTCGTCGACCGAGATGTGCACGGCCTCGATCGACTGGTGCCGGGCCGCGATCGCGTAGTCCAGAGCCTTCAGCACCGGCTTCTGCATCTTGCCGACCAGCACGATCGCGTGGTCGCCGCTGGAGCCGAAGGTGGTGGTCGGGTCGACCTCCACCTCCTTGGCGACGTCCCGGTAGTACCGGTTGACGCCGAGCATGAGCAGGAAGAGCACCGGCATCATGATGAAGACCAGCCACGCCCCGTGCGTGAACTTGGTGATCGTCACGACCACCAGCACGCTGAAGGTCAGCACGGCCCCGAACGCGTTGATGCACAGCGACCGGATGATGCTCACCCGTTCGCGTGCGCCGTCGCGCAGCAGCGTGACCCAGTGCTTCACCATGCCCGACTGCCCGAGCGTGAACGAGACGAACACGCCGATGATGTAGAGCTGGATCAGGTTGGTGAGGTTCGCCTGGTAGATGACGAGCAGGATGATCGCCGCCAGCGCCAGCGCGATGACCCCGTTCGAGAACACCAGCCGGTCGCCGCGAGTCGACATCGCCTTGGGGGCGTAGGAGTCCCGGGCGAGCACGGATCCCAGCAGCGGGAATCCGTTGAACGCCGTGTTGGCGGCCAGCAGCAGCACCAGGGCGGTTGCCGCCTGCACGACGAAGAACGGGATGGAGTTGTTGCCGAAGGTAGCGGACGCCAGCTGCGCGATCAGCGAGCGCTGCGGTTGTGTGGTGCACTGCTTCCAGCCGACCAGGTCGCAAGGGTTCTCGGCGTAGTGCACCCCGGCGATGAGCGACACCGCCATGAGGCCGGCGAACAGGAACACGGCGATGCCGCCCATCATGAGCAGCGTGGTGCGGGCGTTGCGGATCTTGGGGGAGCGGAACGCCGGAACTCCGTTGGCGACGGCCTCCACGCCGGTGAGCGCCGAGCACCCGCTGGAGAACGCGCGCAGCAGCAGCAGCACGATCGCCGCCTGGGTGAGGCCCTCGGCCCTGACCGCATAATGCGCCGACTCCGCGACGGGTGCGAGGCCGAGCGCCGTGCGCACCAGCGCGGTCACGATCATCACGCCGATGCTGCAGATGAAGACGTACGTCGGGATCGCGAACGCCTTGCTCGCCTCTCGCACGCCGCGCAGGTTGATGGCGGCGATCAGGGCCACGAACGCGACGGCGAGCTCCACGCGGAACCCGCTGAGCATGGGCAGCGCCGAGATGATGTTGTCCACTCCGCTCGCCACCGAGACGGCCACGGTCATCACGTAGTCGACCAGCAGCGCCGAGGCCACGACGAGGCCTGCCTTCTCGCCGAGGTTCTTGTGCGCGACCTCGTAGTCGCCTCCGCCGGACGGGTACGCCTTGACGAGCTGCCGATACGAGGCGACGACCGTGAGCATGAGCACCACGACCGCCAGCGCGATCCACGGGGAGGTGGCGAGAAGGGCGACGCCGCCCACCAGGAGCACCATCATGAGCTCCTGCGGCGCATAGGCCACGGAGGAGAGGGCGTCGCTCGCGAAGATCGGCAGTGCGAGGTGCTTCGGGAGCAGCTGACCCTCGAGCTTCTCGCTGGGTAGAGGTTCCCCGATCAGCCACCGTTTCGCGGAGCGGCCGTCGAGCCCGGGGAGCCTCCCCTCATTTGTCACGAGGGACGACACTACTACCTGCCCAATGACTGTCAAGCCGGCGCTTCGCGCCGTGCGGAGAACCCACAGCGTGGTAGGCAGAGGCGCGCGCTCAGGGGGATCAGCGGCCCAGGCGGCCGAGCATGTCGGAGCGCACACGGGCCAGGCCGGCGCGCAGCTCGGCGACGGCGCGGTCGGGGATGCCGGCGCGCATCACCGCCTGCCGGAGGTCGGCCCGCACCTGCTGACGGAACTCGTTCAGCACGATCTCGGCCTCACGCAACGCCACGCGGGACTCGGCGCGCGGATCCGCGTCCTGGTCGTGGCCGGCGGAACGCGACGTGGTCTGCGCCTCCTGCTTCGCCTCGCGCGCTGCGGCGGCGAGGTCGGCACGCAGGCTCCGCATCGCCTGACTCACGCCGGCGCGCACCTCGTCGGCCATGCGGCGCAAGGAGTCGGTCACCTGGCTCTCGATCTCGTCGAGCTCGGATGCGCGGTCCCTCAGCTCGGCGCGCCCCGCGTCGGTGATCGCGTACACGCTCTTGCGGCCGACCGTGGTCTTGGTGACCAGCCCCTCGTCCTCCAGCTTCGCCAGCCTCGGATAGATTGTGCCCGCGCTCGGGCTGTACGTTCCGCCGAACCGGTCGCTGAGCGCCTGGATCAGCTCGTACCCATGTCGCGGCGACTCGTCGAGCAGGCTCAGGAGGTAGAGGCGCAGGCTGCCGTGGGAGAACACCGGGGGCGTCATGCGGCGCCGTCCGTGGCGTCCGCGGTGGTCGGCGTGCCCGCCGTCGCGCTGCCCGGCCGGCGCACGACAGAAAGGTTGCCGGAGACCGAGTTGACCGACATGTCGAGCCAGCGTCCCTCCAGCGGGCCGGAGTGGTGGGTGAACGTCTTGCCCATCGAGCCGCGGACGATGGTGGTGCCGTCGAGGTGTGCGACGCCGCTGACGGTGTTGATGCGGTAGCGCACGCCCACGTTCTCGTCGATGCGCATCGTGACATCCCCCGACACCAGGCTGGTGCTGACGGAGTATGGGACGTCGAACAGGTCGAGATACACGTTCGCGCTCACGCCCTCGACGGTCAGCTTCGGCACGCTGCCCGAGACCGTGATGTCGCCCGAGACCGTGTGCGCCACGATCTCCCCTCGGTGGTCGCGGACGGTCAGCTCGCCGCTGACGGTGTTCAGGTCGAGATCGCCGACCAGCCCGTCGGCGGTGATCTCGCCGCTGACGGTGTTCAGCCTCGCATCGGTGACCAGCCCGCTCACGAGGGCGGTCGCCGAGACGACGCCGAGCTTGAGCTCGACGTCGCGGGGAACGAGCACGGTCACGTCGGCGCGTGCCTTCCCCCGCCACGACCGGAACACGTCGATGAAGTTGTCCCAGCGCCACTGCGGATGATCGACCTCGAGCGTGTCTCCGTCGATGGAGACCTTCAGCTCCTTGCCGACGACCTCGCTCACCTCGACGCGCGCGGTGGGCTCGTCGTGGCCGATCACGTCGACCTGGCCGCCGATCAGGCTCACCTTGAGCCTGCGCACCAGCTCCACGTCGATGGTCTTGGCCTCGCCCGGCATCACGAGCCAGCGTTCCTGTGCCATGGTGGGCATCCTCTCGTCTCCTCAGATCGAGATATATCTCGATTGACAGAAGACACGATATATCGTGTATCGCGTTCCTGCAACCCGGGTCGTCGTCGGTCGGGCGGGCTTCCGCCGGTCGAGCCGTGGTCGCCGGTCGAGCCCGTCGGGACCCTGGCGGGGGTCGCCGGTCGAGCCTGTCGAGACCGTGGTGTGATTTCCGCCGGTCGAGCCTGTCGAGACCGTGCCGCCGTGGGGCGATGACGCACCGGCGTCCGCGACGGGTGCGGTTCGCCGACGCGAGGCATGCGCCCCGGCGGCCCCGGCTATCGCTCAGTCGAGCCGACCGAGGGCCCAGCGCTCCTGCGAGCGCTCGCGGCGCCGTGCCGCGGCGTCCGGTTCGATCAGACGGCCGTCCGGGTCGCCGGGAACAGGGTCTGGCAGGCGAAGCGCGAACAGGGGGATCGCCACATGCACGAGCGGACCGATGCACGCCGCGTACGCGAGCGTGCCCCATCCGACGTCGCCGCCCAGGAGCCATCCGATCAGCAGCACCGCCGCCTCGATGCCGGTGCGCACGAGCCAGATCGGCCGTCCGGTGCGAGCGTTCAGTCCCGTCATCAGGCCGTCGCGCGGGCCGGGGCCGTACTGTGCGCCGATGTAGAGCCCGGATGCCACGGCGATGAGGGCCAGACCCGCCCCGAACAGCAGGATGCGCGCCCAGAGCTCGTCCGGCTGCGGCACCGCCCACAGGCCGAACTGGGCGGCCGGCCCCACGAGGAGCACATTGAGCACGGTGCCCAGACCCGGGCGCTGGCGCAGGGGGATCCACAGCAGGAGCACGACGGCGCCGACGAGATCGGTCACGAGCCCGAACGGGATGCCGGTGCGCAGCGTGATCCCCTGCGCCAAGACGTCCCATGGCTCGATCCCGATGGTCGCCTGCATCATCATGGCGATGGCCATTCCGTAGAGGAACAGGCCGGCCAGCAGCTGCGTGACGCGAAGCACGCGGCCCGCGGGCCGCGAGCTCAGGGCGCGCACTACCGGCATCGCGGCACCGCCGGATGGAGCGGCTGCGGGCACGCGTTGGCGTATTGGCGACATGATGAATAGCCAATCCCACAGAGGGTGCTCGAATGAATAGCCAATCCGGCTAGAGTGGCCTGATGTCGTTCCTGACGATCGGACCCCGGCCGCTTCTGGAGCTGCTCGGCGAATGGCGTGACGTCGGCGCCTCCTCGTACGAGGCGCTGGCCGATCGCATCCGGCTGCTCGTCATCGACGGGCGGCTGCTGGCGGGCACGCGGCTGCCCGCGGAACGTGAGCTCGCCGCGCAGCTGGGGGTGAGCCGCACCACGATCAGCGCCGCATACCAGCGGCTGCGCGAGCAGGGGTTCGCGGTGAGCCGCCGGGGCTCCGGCACGCGCACGGCACTCCCCGGCGCGAGGGCGTCGTCGGCCGATCCGGGCACCGGGATGCTCGACCTCACGAAGGCCGCCCTTCCCGCGCCGTCCACGATGCCGGATGCCGTGCGCACGGCATCCGAGCGGCTCCCACCCCTGCTGCTCGACAACGGCTACGACACAGTGGGCCTCCCGTCGCTGCGGGAGGCGGTGGCACGCCGCTACACCGAGCGCGGGCTGCCGACCGACCCGGATGAGGTGCTCGTCACGGTCGGCGCGCAGCAGGCGATCGCCCTCGTCGCTCGCGCCCTCGTGAGCCGGGGTGATCGCGCGCTGATCGAGGTGCCCACGTATCCGCACGCCTACGACGCGATCGGCGCGGCTGGTGCGCGGCTGGTGACCATGCCGGTCTCGGTCGACTCCCCGGACGGCTGGGATCTGGGTGCGCTGGACTCCGCGCTGCGGCGCACGAGCCCCGCCATCGCCTATCTCATGCCGGACTTCCAGAACCCGACCGGACGCTCGATGTCGGCATCCGTGCGGTCTCGCGTGCTGGAGGCCGCGGCCGCGCAGGGCACGATCGTCGTCGCCGACGAGACGTCGGCCGAGCTGGACATCGATCGGCCCGAGACGCTGGCCCCCCTGGCCGCCTACGCGCGCGGCGCTCGGGTGATCACCATCGGATCGGCCAGCAAGACGATGTGGGGCGGACTGCGGGTCGGCTGGGTGCGTGCGGAGCGCTCCATGATCCGCCGGCTCCACGCCGTGCGCGTGAACATGGACCTCGGCACGCCGGTGCTCGATCAGCTGGTGGTGACGGCGCTCCTCGACGACTACGAGACGGTGCTCGCGGAGCGCCGCGCCCAGCTCGCCGCCGGCCGGTCCGCCGTCGAACGGGCCGTGTCCGCGTCGTTCCCCGACTGGGTCGTGCCTCATGTGCACGGCGGGCTCGCCGTCTGGGTCAACATCGGCGCCCCTGTGAGCTCCCAGCTCGCGCTGGCGGCCCGCGGTGAGGGTCTGCTGATCACCGCCGGGCCGAGGTTCGGGGTCGACGGCGCGTTCGAGCGCCATCTGCGCATCCCGCTGGCCTCCTCCGCGTCGCAGATGCCGCGGGCGGTCGAGGCGTTACGCAGGGCGTGGCCGGCCGCCACGAGGCATCCGATGCCGGACGCGGCGATGCTCGGCGCCGTCGTCTGAGACGGCCCGTGCATCCCGTCGGGGAGACGCCAGGATAGTTGACATGCGTCAACTGTCCAGAGTCGGATGCAATAATCGCACGCGATCGGTGCCGCACCGACCTCCTGTACACCTCACAGCGCCTCGTGACCGCCCGCTGACGTAAGGAACGCCGTGCACGCCCTAGCCGTCTTGAGCATGAAGAATCGTGCCCTCATCGCGCTCGTCACGATCGTGGTCGCCGTGTTCGGCGGGATCGCGCTGAGCAATCTGAAGCAGGAGCTCGCGCCGTCCATCGACTTCCCGCAGCTGGCCATCGTGACCAGCTACCCGGGGGCGTCCCCCGAGATCGTCAACAACGACGTGAGCACGCCCATCGAGACGGCCATCCAGGGTGTTCCCGACCTGGACAGCACCTCGGCGGTGAGCAGCACCAACCAGTCGCTGATCACGGTCAAGTTCACCTACGGCACCGACCTGAACACCGCCGAGCAGAAGCTCGACCAGGCCATCAACCGCATCAAGTCCACCCTCCCGGACGATGTCGACCCGCAGGTGCTCAGCGGAAGCATCGACGATCTGCCCGTTCTTCAGCTCGCCGTCACGAGCGGCACGAGCGGCAAGCAGCTCGGCGACGACATCGACCGTCTCGTGCTTCCTGACATCAAGAAGGTCGGGGGCGTGAACGACGCGCAGCTGGTCGGCCAGGTCGGTCAGCGTGTGACCATCACGCCGGACGCCGCGAAGCTCGCCGCGGCGGGCGCAAGCGTGCAGTCCGTCAAGGATGCGCTGAGCCAGAACGGCGTGCTGGTGCCGGCCGGGTCGATCACCCAGGACGGCAAGACGCTCTCCGTGCAGGCCGGGACAACGATCACCTCCGTCGATGAGATCGCCTCTCTGCCGCTGGCGCCCAGCGCATCCGCCGGGGCGGCATCCGCCGGAGCCGCCCAGACGGGCGGCGCACAGGCCGCAGCGGGACAGTCGGCCGTGCACACGATCGGCGACGTGGCATCCGTCGCGGTCTCGGACGACCCGACGACCTCGGTCTCTCGGGTCAACGGCAAGCCGGCGCTCACCATCGCCATCACGAAGCTGCCCAGTGCGAACACCGTCGAGGTCTCGCGCTCTGTGGAGCGCCTGGTCCCCGACCTGCGCGACAAGCTGGGGCACGACGCGAAGTTCACCGTCGTGTTCGACCAGGCGCCGTTCATCGAGCAGTCGATCAACTCGTTGACCGAAGAGGGCCTGCTCGGCCTGCTGTTCGCGGTGATCGTGATCCTGATCTTCCTGCTCTCCATCAGGTCGACGCTGGTCACGGCGATCTCGATCCCGACCTCGGTGCTCATCACCTTCATCGGCATGTGGGCGAGCGGCTACACGCTCAACATCATCACGCTCGGCGGCCTCACGATCGCCATCGGGCGTGTCGTCGACGACTCCATCGTCGTCATCGAGAACATCAAGCGGCATCTCGTGGCGGGCGTCGACCGCGCGAAGACCATCGTGGAGGCGGTGCGCGAGGTCGCCGGCGCCATCACCGCCTCCACCGTCACCACGGTGGCGGTGTTCCTTCCGATCGCGTTCGTCGGCGACGTGACGGGCGAGCTGTTCCGGCCGTTCGCGGTCACGGTGACGATCGCCCTGCTCTCGTCGCTGCTCGTCGCACTCACGATCGTCCCCGTGCTGGCGTACTGGTTCCTGCGGCCGCCCCGGCAGAGGGCGCGGAAGGGCGGGAACGCCGAGAGCCTCCAGGACGACCCGGCGAGCCACATGTCCATCGACGAGGCCGTCGCGAGCGGGCACGACGAGCTCGAGCATCCCTCCCGGCTGCAGAGGGGCTACCTGCCGATCATCAGCTGGACGCTCAAGCACTCGGCGGTGACGATCATCGCCGCGGTGCTGGTGCTGGGCGGAACGCTCGCGCTGACGCCGCTGATGAAGACGAACTTCCTCGGCTCGACCGGGCAGAACACGCTGAGCGTGTCGCAGACCTTCCCGCCCGGAACCAGCCTGCAGTCAAAGGACGACTCCGCCCGGGTCGTGGAGAAGAAGCTGATGGGCATCCACGGCATCCGCATCGTGCAGCTGTCGGTGGGCTCCACCGGCAGTGCGCTGCAGGACGCCTTCGCCGGCGGATCGGGCGGGGCCACGTTCTCCGTCACCACCGATCCGGATGCCGACCAGGACGCCCTCCAGGCCACCGTCGAGAGGCAGCTGCACCGGATCAAAAACGAGGGGGACATCACGGTGTCCTCGAGCAGCGGGTTCGGTGTGTCGAACGACATCGAGATCGACGTCACCGCCTCGACGCAGGCCGACCTGCAGAAGGCATCCGACACGATCGTCGACAGGCTGCGGAAGCTGAGCTCGATGAGCCAGGTCAGCAGCAACCTCAGTGCCTCGCTGCCGTACATCGGAGTCGTCGTCGACCGGTCGAAGGCGGCGCAGTACGGGCTCAGCGAGGTGGCGGTGGGCACTCAGGTGTCGCAGGCGATGCAGCCCACGCAGGTCGGCACTGTCGCGATCAAGGACACCACCCTGAAGATCTACATCGCCGACGCGGACCAGCCGATGAGCGTGGACGCGCTGAAGAGCCTGCAGATCCTGACCGCCCGGGGCCCGGTGCCCCTGAGCACGCTGGCCGACGTGGCTCAGAGGACCGGCCCGGCGACGGTGACCACGCAGCACGGTCTGCGCAGCGCGACGATCACGGCGACACCGGCCAGCGACGACCTGAGCACAGCGAACGCGCAGGTGGCCAAGGCGCTCGACGACGCGAAGCTTCCCGAGGGGGCCTCCGCGTCCGTCGGCGGCGTCACGGCCAGCCAGTCGTCCGCGTTCTCCCAGCTCGGGCTGGCGCTTCTGGCGGCCATCCTCATCGTCTACGTCGTGATGGTGGCGACCTTCAAGTCGTTGCGGCAGCCGCTGATGCTGCTGATCTCGGTGCCGTTCTCCGCGACAGGCGCGATCGTGCTGCAGATCGTCTCGGGCATCCCGCTGGGTGTGGCGTCGCTGATCGGGGTGCTCATGCTGATCGGCATCGTGGTGACGAACGCGATCGTGCTGGTCGACCTGGTGAACCAGTACCGCAGGCGAGGGCTCTCGGTGCCGGATGCGGTCCGGCACGGCGCGTCGCGTCGTCTGCGGCCGATCCTCATGACCGCCTTCGCCACGATCTTCGCGCTGTTGCCGATGGCGGTCGGGCTCACCGGGCACGGCGGGTTCATCTCGCAGCCGCTGGCGATCGTGGTGATCGGCGGGCTCGTGTCCTCGACGCTGCTCACGCTTGTCGTGCTGCCGACGCTGTACAACCTCATCGAGGGAGCCCGAGGTCGCCGGGGGGCGCACAAGGCGGCACGGCACGCCGGCGGAGCCGTGGCGGGCGACGGCGCCGGCGAGGCCGATGCCGGCGGCGAGGGCGCCGCGCAGCCGCCCGCTCCCACCGAGACCGCCTGAGGAGACCGAAGGAGCAGAACGACAGGGGCGCCAGAGGGCAGCGGCCGCAGCTCTGCGGCCGGTCAGCCCAGGTAGCGGTGCAGGAACGCGGCGACGGCGGATCGGCTGGCGGCATCCAGCAGGGCGATCGAGTGGCCGGCGCCCGGCACTATCCGCACGCTGTGCGGCACGCCCGCCGCGGCGAGCGCCGCCGCGAACTCCTCGCCCTGCTCGTGCGGCACGAAGTCGCCCTCCGAGCCCTCGATGAAGGTAGGCGGGTCGCTCGGGTCCACATGCGACACCGCCGACGCTCGCTCCGCCTGCGGGCAGTCGGCGAACGTCGCGCATCCGAGGTAGCCGAGCTCGAAGGACTGCAGCAGCGGGCCGGGATGACCCAGCTCCTGGCCCCTCGGCGTCAGATCCACGGGACCGGAGATCTCGACCAGGGCCGCCGCGCGCGTCCCGCGGTCGGTCGGTCCCGAGCCCTCCGTGGCCAGGAGGGCGGCCATGCTGCCACCGGCCGAGCCGCCGACGAACCCGATGCGGCGGGGATCGATGCCGTACCGCTTCGCGGTGGCGGGCGTGCGCATCCACGCCACGGCTTTGCGCAGCTCGTCGGGGGCGACGGGGAAGCGGCCCTGTTCGCCGAGCGAGTAGTCGGCCGAGAACGTGACGAATCCCTCGGAGGCAAGCCACTCGCACACCGCGTGGTAGTCGGGGCCGGCCTTGTCGCCGTGCGTCCAGCCGCCGCCATGGATCAGCAGCACCGCCGGACGCAGCGCACCGTCGGTGACGGGCGAGCACGTGTCCAGCGTGAGCGGGACTCCGTCCGGCGACGTGGCGTACGGCACGTTCGACGCCGTGTTCAGGCCGCCCGGGGCGGTGAACGTGCGGATTCCCACCGCCGGCGCCCGCAGGCCCGCGCCGCCCGGCGCCGTCGCAGCCAGTGGGGCGGTGTGCACGTCGGAGCTGTGCGCCCGGGGTGCGACGAAGACGACTCCGAGCGCAGCGAGCACCGCGATGGCCACGACCGAGCAGGCGCCGACCAGCCACGCGCGCAGGCGGGCGTGTGGCGGGCGAGTGCCCGCCGGATCTGTCGTGATCACAGGCGATGGGGTTTCTGCCGGGGTGTGCGGTGGTCTCCGGCGGAGCGGGCGCGGTGCGGACGGCGGTGCGGAGTGCGCCGTTCCGGGGGCGGAACGGTCTGACTAGAGGGTAGGTCAATTCGCTGAGAACCCGTATGCGCGTCGACTCGGTGCGTCTTCTGGGCTGCGAATGCTCTCAGCCGACCAGTGCGGTGGAGGTGTTGAGGCTCACTCCTGCGATGTGGTCCCGGTCGCGCTCGGCCGGAGGCGCTCCGGCCGGTCGAGCACGCGCAGCCAGCTGCCGTCGGCCTGACGATGCGCGACCTGGGCGCGGGCGCGCACGCCCGTCCCGGGGTGGAGGTGAGGGCCAGGTCGCCGCCGATCAGCGACATCACGCCTGGTGCGAGACTGTCGTACTGTATTATTGACGTGGTGATGCTGCGCAAGGGAGCCGGTGCGCGCAATCGTCGAGGGGTCAGATGTGCCGGCGAAGAGGTGGGCGATGGTCGGGCGGTCAGAGGCGACCCCGGTCCGGGCCCGCGGGGAGGTGCCCGAGTGAAGATCGTGGTGCTGGTCAAGGAAGTTCCGGACACCTACGGCCAGCGTGTGCTCGACGAGCAGACCGGCCTGGCCGATCGCGCAGCGAGCGGCGCCGTGCTCGATGAGATCGATGAACGCGCGCTCGAGGTTGCGCTGAGCTACGCCGACGAGCACGACGGAACCGAGATCGTGGCGCTGTCCATGGGGCCGGCGTCGTCTGAGCCATCGATCCGCAAGGCGCTGGCGATGGGGGCGGACAGTGCGGTGCTCGTCGCCGACGAGGCCCTTAGAGGCGCCGATCTCGTCACGACGGCCGAGGTCCTGGCCGCGGCCGTTCGCCGGATCGGCTTCGACCTGGTCGTCGCCGGTGACCGGTCGACCGATGGCGCAAGTGGCGCCGTTCCCGCGGCGATCGCGGAATTCCTGCAGGTGCCGAGCGCGACCAGCCTCTCAACCGTTGGCATCGACGAAGGGCGCGTCGCAGGCACACGGGCGACCGCCTCGGCCAGGCTCACCGTCGAAGCGGCGACGCCCTGTGTCATCTCGATCACCGAGGCGCTGCCGGATCCGCGCTTCCCGAGTCTGAAGAGCGCCATCGCAGCGCGCCGGAAGCCGCTCATGACGTTGTCGGTCTCGGACCTCGGCGTCGCCATCGAGGACGAAACGCGGGCCCATTCCATCGTCCTCGGCGTCGCCAGACGACCAGAGCGCGTGGCTGGTCTCAAGCTCGTCGACGAGGGGGATGCGGCCGGTCGCCTCGTTGACTTTCTCGCCGATTCCAAGCTCCTGTGAGGCGCAGCATGAATCCGATTCTGGTTCTCATCGATCTCTCGCCGACGGGCACCGTGCTCGACTCGGCCGCGGGACTGCTCGGCGTGGCGGCACAGATCGGCACGCCCGTGGCCGTCGTGGTGGGGCGCTCCGAGCACATCGGGCCGGCCGCGGAGCGCTCGGCGGAGTTGGGGGCCAGCCGCGTGCTCGTCGCCGAGACGGACAGCCATGCGCTGGTCGAGCCCATGGTCTCCGCGCTGGCCGCCGCGATAAAGGCCGAGCGGCCGGATGCCGTGCTCATCTCGAACACGATCGACGGTCGTGACGTCGCGGGGCGCCTCGCCGCCCGGGCGAAGGCGGCAGTCGCGGTGGACGCCACTGGCCTGATGCGCGACGACGAAGGCGTCGTCGTGTGCCATTCCGTGTTCGGCGGAACCTACACCGTGCAGTCGGCGGCGAGTTTCGGACCCGTCGTGGCGACCGTGCGTGAGGGTGCGCTCGACATGAGAACCGGCGCGCAGAGTCTGCGGGTCGAGAGAATCGATGGCCTCGGCGGTGAGCTGCCGGCCGCCACGATCACATCGGTCGAGGCGATCAGGACGACATCCGACCGCCCCGAGCTGCGCTCGGCCGCCAAGGTCGTGGCAGGCGGTCGAGGCCTGGGCTCCGCCGCGAACTTCGCCCTGGTCGAGCGGCTCGCGGACGTGCTCGGCGCCGCCGTCGGCGCCAGTCGAGCGGCCGTCGATGCCGGGTATGTTCCCCAGGATCGGCAGGTGGGGCAGACGGGAGTGCAGGTGTCTCCGGATCTGTATGTCGCGCTCGGCATATCGGGAGCGGTGCAGCACCTGGCCGGAATGCAGACTGCCAAGACGATCGTGGCGATCAACAAGGACGCGGACGCCCCCATCTTCGACATCGCCGACTTCGGCATCGTCGGCGATGTCTTCGACGTTGTCCCCAAGGTCGTCGAGGCGATCGAAGCGCGCGACTCGTGAACGACCAGCCTGTGCCGCGCCGGAGAGCGGGGCTCTCCGCCACACCGGGAACATCCGGCGCGGAGTCCACCGCTGTCAAGCCGCCGCAGGAGGATGCCGCCGCAGTGAGGCCGCCGGGCCGGCGCAGCGGGTTGATCGCCACGCCGGGCGCGGCTGCTGCTCCCACCACGACCGACGGACCGCGCGGATCGCGGGGCGGCGGCGAGCCGGCGCCGCCCACCTCGGCCGCGCCCCCGGCGGCTGCGGCTCACGAGGCACCACCCGCCACGGCTCCCGCGCCGCCCCGCCGACGCGTGAGCCGACGTGTGCTCGGCCGGGGCGGTGCGGCGGTCGGGGTCATCGTGCTTGCCGTGGCCGTCGTCCTGGCGGCGCGATGGCTGCGTTCGCTGGATGGCGTCGGGGCCTTCATCGAGCGCTACCCGGGATCGGCGCCCATCCCCGGGTGGACGCCGATCGGGCTGCCCGCATGGCTTGGGTGGCAGCACTTCGCCAATCTGTTTTTCCTGGTGCTCATCGTGCGAAGCGGTTGGCTCGTGCGCACGACCAAGCGTCCAGCCGCCTATTGGACGCGTACGCGGGGGCCACGCAGCTCACATGCCCGCAAGATCAGCCTCGAGCTGTGGCTGCATCTCAGCGTCGACGCGCTCTGGCTCGCGAACGGCGCGCTGTTCGTCGTGCTGTTGTTCAGCACGGGCCAATGGGCGCGGATCGTGCCCACGAGCTGGGAGGTGTTCCCCAACGCGGTCTCCGCGGCCCTGCAGTACGCGTCGATGAACTGGCCGCTGGACGACGGATGGACGAACTACAACGCCCTCCAGCAGTTGTCCTACTTCGCCACGGTGTTCCTTGCGGCTCCGCTCGCCGCTATCACCGGCATCCGCATGAGCGGTGCATGGCCCGTGAACGCCCAGCGGCTGAACCGCGGCTATCCGATCGAGTGGGCGCGTGCCGTTCATTTCCCGGTCATGATCTACTTCGTCGCCTTCACCGTGGTGCACGTCGTGCTCGTGTTCTCCACCGGTGCCCTTCGCAACCTGAACCACATGTTCACGGCCCGCGACGCGACCGATTGGTGGGGTGTCGCGGTCTTCGCCCTGGCCTTGCTCGTCACGATCGCCGCCGTCATGTCGGCGCGAGCAGTGCTCCTTGCGCCCCTGGCGAGGTCGATGGGAAAGATCAGTCGTTGACCTCGCGGTCGATCGCCGCCTTCACGCCGGCGACCTGACGGGCCATCGGGAACTCGGGGGCGCCGTCGCTCATCCAGAGATTGTCTGTCGCGTCCCCGTGGGGCCGGATGCTCTTGGCCTCGATGACCACCCGGGTGACGCGCAGCAGCCCTCGTCGTCATCGGCTGCCCCACATTCAGCGCCGGGGCGTCCAACGCTGGTACATCCGAAGGAGGCCGACGATGTCGTCATCGCCGTCGCCCTCCGCCATCGCCACGCCATACATCGCGTGCACCGTCTCAGCGGCCGGTGCGGGAACGCCGACATCGTGCGCGAGCTGAATGCCCAAGCCGAGGTCCTTCTCGCCGAGCGCGATGGTGAAACCGGGGGCGAAGTCCCCGGCGATGGCCTTCGGGAAGCGGTTGACGAAGTGGTGCGAGCGGCCGCCGCTCGTCGAGAGCACGTCGTAGAGACGCTGTGCGTCCATCCCTGCAGCGATGCCGATCTGGAACGCCTCGGCCGCGACGAGCACGTTCCCCATGGCCATCAGGTTGTTGACCAGCTTGACGACCTTCCCCTTGCCCACGCCGCCGACGTGCTGGAGGCTCGAGCCGATCTCGCGCAGCACCGGCTGGGCGATCGCCAGGTCGTCATCGGTGGCGCCGACGATGAGCGCGAGGTCACCGCTGCCGCCCTGGGCGGGGCTGCCACTCACCGCGCAGTCCACGACGCGGAGGCCGGCGGCGGAAGCGGCGTTCCCGACCTCGATCATGTCCTGCTGGCTGATGGTGCTCAGCTCGATGACCAATGCACCAGGCGCCGCGTGAGCGATGACACCGTCATCGCCGAGATAGACGCTCTTGACGATAGCGCCGTTGGGCAGGCTGGTCACGATGACGTCGGCGTCTGTGATGGCCTCGGCGATGCTGTCGAACGCCCGAACACCTGCTTCCTCCGCACGCCTGCGGGCTGGCTCGAAGAGGTCGAAGCCGGTGACCCGCTCGCCTCGCTGCGCGAGATTCGCGGCGACGGCACCGCCCATGTTCCCGAGACCGACCACGGCGATGCGCTGCTCTGTCACGATCCGTTCCCTTCGATTGCGATTGGCGCTAGCGACCGAGGACGAACGGGTCGCGAACTGTGTCGGTGAGGTCGACGAGGGTGCTCTTGACGACCGTGTAGTCGAGGAGCGCCTCGGTGCCGCGCTCACGGCCGTAGCCGCTCTGCTTGAAGCCTCCCGACGGAGCCTGCGCCGCGCTGGTGCGGTAGGTGTTGACCCAGATGATGCCGGAGCGGATCTCCTTGGCCACGGACAACGCTCGGGTGACGTCCTTCGACCAGACACCGCCGGCAAGGCCGAACCTGGAGTCGTTCGCTATCGCGATCGCCTCGGCCTCGTCGTCGAACGGGATGATCGCGAGGATCGGCCCGAAGACCTCGTTCTGCGCGAGTCGCGAGCTGTTGTCGACGTCCGCGAACACCGTCGGCTCGATGAAGAGGCCGCCAAGCGCCGCGGGGTGACCCCCGGCCACCAGCCGGGAGCCGTCCTCGAGCGCGTCCGCGATGTGGGCGAGGACCCTCTCATAGTGACCCCGGAAGGCGATCGGTCCCATCTGCGTCTCAGCGTCCGTCGGGTCGCCCAGCTTTATCCGCGACGCCCACTGCGCGATGTCCTCGACGACCCTCTCGTAGATGGACGCCTGGACGAGCAGCCGGGAACCGGCCACGCAGCTCTGCCCGGCCGCCGCGAAGACGCCGCCGATCGCACCGGCGATCGCCTTCTCATACGGGGCGTCCTCGAAGATGATGTTCGCCGACTTCCCGCCGAGCTCAAGGCTGCACGGCACGATGTTCGCCGCCGCTGCCGCGGCGATGCGCTTCGCCGTCTCGATGCCTCCCGTGAAGCTGATCTTGCCCACCCCTGGGTGCGAGGTGAGCAGGGCGCCGGTGCTGCCGAAGCCTGTGATGACGTTGATGACCCCCGGAGGGAAGCCGACCTCGATCGCGAGACTCGCAAGCTCAAGTGTGCTCGCCGACGTGAACTCGGACGGCTTGATGACTGCGGTGTTGCCTGCGGCCAGCGCGGGGGGGAGCTTGTTGCTGAGGAGCTGCAGTGGCGAGTTCCACGCGGTGATGAGCGCGCAGACGCCGATCGGCTCGCGGACCGTGAAGTCGAAGCTCGTGTACGCATCCATCGTCTTCACTTCGCCGGCGATCTTGTCGATATAGCCCGCGTAGAAACGGAAGTTGCGCGCGGCGAACAGGATCTGGTTCCTGTTCTCCTTGATGAGCTTGCCGTTGTCGTTCGTCTCGATCTGCGCGAGGCGGTCGATATCGCGCTCGATCACGTCCGCGAGGGCGTTCATGAGACGCGCCCGCTCGACTCCCGATGTCTTGCGCCAGGACTCGAAGGCGCGCTCGGCGGCCGTCACTGCGCGATCGACATCGCCCTCGTCGGCCTCGGTGAACACCGCCCAGGGCTTCTCGGTGTAAGGGTTGATCGACTCGAACTCGGGCCCGTGGCCGCGCACCAGCTCGCCGTCGATCAACTGCTCCCGATAGCTCTCCATCGAACTGATCACCTCTCAGCGCATCCGGACGACGATCGTCCGCGGCAGCCGCACAGGTGCCAAATTGGCATCCTGTATTACGGTCGCACAAGCTAATGTAGTTCTGCCGGCTGCGCGGGTCAAACCTCCTGACCGGTGCACATGTGACGAGGAGATGGCGCCGAGTGCGCCACCGCCCTGTTCGCCCTGATGGGCAGCCTATTGTCCTGTACGACCAGACAGCGAGGAGCTCGAGGATGCGCGAACACACCGCACACACGGGGGCGAGCGAGACGGCCGCGCGACGCATCGCGGGATGGGTGAGCGGGCTGCGCTACGAGGACGTCCCGCCGGAGGTCGTCACCGCGGCGAAGCTCCACGCGCTCGACACGATCGGGGTCGGCATCGCCGGGGCCGTGCTGCCGGGCGAGGCGGCGACCGCGCGTGCCTCGGTCGCCCTGTTCGCGCGGATGCGCGGGGTCGAGGAGGCATCGGTCATCGGCATCCCGCATCGCGTTCCTGCCGCGCACGCCGCCTATGCGAACGGCTCGCTCGAGCACTCGATCGACTTCGACGACATCGACACGGACTCCCGCGTGCATGCGAGCACGATCGTCACGCCCGCCGCGTTCGCGATGTCGGAGCGCACCGACGCCGACGGGCGGCAGTTCGTGGCGGCTCTCGTCGCGGGCAACGAGGTGGCGACCCGAATCGGCATGGGGGGCCCCATCCACTTTCAGAAGCACGGATTCCACGCGACACTGACCGCGGGCGTCTTCGGTGCGACCGCGGGCGCCGCCCTGGTGCTCGGCCTCGACGCGCGGGCGACGACGAACGCCTTCGGCATCGCCGGCGACACCGCCGGCGGGCTCAATGCCTGGATCGCGAAGGGCACGCCGAACAAGCATCTGCACGCCGGCTGGGCAGCACACAACGGCATCCTCTCCGCCGAGCTCGCCGCACTAGGAGCAGAGGGCCCCGACGACGTCTTCGAGGGCCGCTACGGGCTCTACGAGGCGCTCACGGGCTACGCGGACGTCGACATGAGCCCCGTTCTCGACTCGCTGGGCCGGGAATGGGAGACGCCGAGGATGGCTTACAAGGCCTACCCCTCCTGCTACTGGATGCACGGGGCGCTCGACGCGGCGCTGGAGATCCGCGCGCAGATCGAGGACCGGCTCGCCGAGATCGCCGAGATCACCGCGATCGTCCCCAGTCCGGCGGTGACGATAGTGCTTGAGCCGCGCGAGACGCGCATCCGCCCGCTCACCCCGTACGGCGGCAAGTTCAGCTTGCAATACTCCGTGTCGGCGATGCTCCTGCACGGCCGCGTCGACCTGAACACCTACACGGAGAAGGGACTGCGCGATCAGGCGGTGCTCGACCTGGCGGCCACCGTCGAGTACGAGGTGAGCGAGAAGTTCGACAACGGCCGCCAGGTCTACCCCGGCGGACTGGAGGTACGGATGCGCGACGGTTCGCGATACGTCGTGGAGGTGCCGGAGCCGCGCGGCACGGAAGCCAATCCGATGAGCGAGGCGGCGGTCGCAGCGAAGTTCCGCGGCAACGCCGCCTTCGGCCTAGGCGATGCCGACGTCGTGGCCCTCGAGAGCGCACTGCTTCATGCCGAGGAACCCGGCGCGATCCACAGCGCGGCGGAGGTGCTGCGTCGGGTCCGGGAGCGCTGAGGCCTCCCGGGCGGGCACGCGCCTCGGTGGCCTGCGCGACCCTGATCGCGTCCCCTCGCGATGTTGTCCGGCTTTCTCGGCAGCCCCGGGGGTCGGGCGGCGTCGTGACGATCGCCGCCCGACCCCCCGGGACTCAGTGCGCGTACGCCTGCTGCTGCGGCGCCGGCTCGAGCGAGTCGGAGTCCCAGCCGGGCGGGGCGACCACGACACCGTCCTCGTCGCTCCACAGGTAGCCGCCCGCGACGAACTCGGCGCCGCCGAAGCGGACGGGTGCGTCGACCGCGCCGAGCGCCGACTTGCCGCTGCGCCTGGGCGTCACCCCGAGGGCCTTCACCCCGAGCTCGAGCCGTCCGATGCCCACGCTGTCGCGCACGGCACCGTACACGATGACGCCCGCCCATCCGTTCGCGGCCGCCATGCCGGCGTGCCGGTCGCCCAGCAGCGCGCTGCGCATGGACGCCTCCCCGTCGACGACGAGCACCGCGCCGTGGCCCGGCTGACCGAGCACCTGCATGAGGAGCGCCGTGTCCTCCAGGCACTTGAGGGTCCGGATGCGACCGCCGAAGGCTGTCTTGCCGCCGTACCGGGTGAACTGCGTCTCGCAGACCTGGAGATCCGGATGCGCGTCGCTGATGTCGGTGGTCGGCGTGCCTACTGGAATCATCGAGACAGCCCCTTCTCTTATCGGCCGGTGAGCCAGAGGTTGACGTCGCTCTGCTCTTTGTCTGCGAGCGACGGCGCCCAGTTCCACAGCGTCTTCGGCAGCTTGCCGGTGTCGAATGGCGAGGTCTCGTTGTTGTTCGTCGCCATCGTGTCGGCGCCCTCTTTCGACATCATGTAGGCGATGAAGAGCTTTGCCGCGTTCGGGTGGGCGGGATCGCTGTTCGCGAAGATCACCTGCTGGTCGGTCGTCGTCTGGGACGGGACGACGAACTTGAGCGGGGCCCCCTGGTCGGAGACCGTCTTGGTCGTGCTCGCGATGTTCATCGGCACGATCCACACCTCGCCGGAACCGGCCGCAGCCGAGGCCGGGACGCCGCTCGCGTAGACGCCGTTGTGGGCGAGCTGAGCGTGCACGCCCTCGAGGAATTTCTGCGCGCCGCCCTTCTGGTGCTGACCGACGGTGTACCAGTGGCCGACGTAGACCGCCGCCGAGGTCGGATCCGGAACGCCGATGTGGCCCTTCCACTTGGGGTTCAGCAGGTCGCTCCAGGTCTTGATCTCGCCTGGCTTCACGTAGTTGGTGTTGTAGGTGATGCCGCGGATCTGCAGGCCGACGACTGCGGTTCCGTAGTCGGAGAGCAGGAACTTCGAGGGGAAGCCCCAGGGATAGCCGGGGATCTTGAGGTCAGCGGGGTCGGTGATGAGCCCCTGCTGCTTCGCGGTGTCCGCAAAGCTGTCGAGATTGAGCATGAGAACGTCGGCAGTCGGGGAACCCGCCTGCTTCTCCGAGCTGTATCGGGATTCGAGGTCACCGCCGACGAGTCGGACGTAGCTCGCCTTGATCCCGTACTTCTGGCTGAAGCCGGCCACCGCCGCCTTGAGCCCGGGCTCGCCGGGGGAGCCGTAGACCAGGAGCGAGCCCTCCTTCTTCGCCGCCGCGATGAGCGGGGCCAGAGCGGGGTCGCTCGTGCTCGCGCTGGTGCTGGTGGAGTTCGACGTGGCCGTCGAGGTCGAACTGCAGCCGGCGAGGATCACGGCCGCAGCCGCGATCGCCGCGATGGCGGTGCCGGCACGTGCCATGCGTGTTCGGGACGAAATGCGCCATTGCATTTGCATTGCTCTCTTTCACTTGCGATCTTGTCTTGTTACGGGAAGACAACTCGTCCTCAGCGGACGGCGTGACGCGGAATCCCGCCGGACGGCGGTGGCCGTCGTCGCGAGCCTCTGGGTCAGCGTCCGGTGAGCCAGCGGTTGACGTTGTCCTGCTGTTCGGCGGCCGTGCTGATCGGCCAGCTCCAGAGCGTGCTCGGGAGCTTCGAGGCGTCGTAGGGCGACAGCTCGTCGTTGTTCTTCGCCATCGTCTGCGAACCGCCCCGGGACATCATGTAGGCGATGAAGAGCTTCGCGGCGTTCGGGTGGTCCGGGGCGCTGTTCGCGAATATCACCTGCTGGTCGGCCACCGTGTCCTTCGGGGTGACGAAGGAGAGCGGCGCCCCCTCCTGAACCGCGCTGTTGGTGAGACTCGCGATGTTCATCGGCACGATCCACACCTCCCCGGAGCCGGCGGCCGATGTCGCGGGAGCCCCGGCCGCATAGACCCCGGTGCGGGCGAGCTGTGCGCGAACGCCCTCGAGGAACTTCTGCGCGCCGCCCTTCTGGTGCTGCGCGACGGTGTACCAGTGACCGGTGTAGACCGCAGCCGACGTGGGGTCCGGGACTCCGATGTGCCCCTTCCACTTCGGTTTCAGCAGATCGCTCCAGGTCGTGATCTGGCCGGGCTTCACATAGTTCGTGTTGATGGTGATGCCGCGCACGCCGACGCCGACCTCGGCGGTGCCATAGTCCGGCAGCAGGAATTTCGCCGGAAAGTGCCACGGGTACCCGGGGATCTTGAGGTCGGCGGGAGAGGTGATGATCCCGCTCTTGAGCGAGTCGGGCACGAACTGGTCGAGGTTGAGCATGATGACGTCGGCGGTCGTCGCGTGCGACTGCTTCTCCGAGGCGTAGCGTGACTCGAGGCTCGTGCCGGCCAGGCGCGTATACGTGGCGTGGATGTCGTACTGCTGCTGGAACTGCTTCAGCGCAGCGTCGACACCCGGCTCATCCGGCGAGCCGTAGATCGTCAGCGATCCCTCCTTCTGGGCGGCGGCGACGAGCGAGGCGAGTGGGTCGTTGCTGGGAACAGTGGAATGAGTCGTCGTCGGCGCCGAACTGCAGCCGGCGATGATCAGCGCGGCGGCTGCGACCGCGGCGAAGGCGCCGCCGACCCGTGCTGTTCGGACGAGCTGTGAAACGCTTCGTTGCATTTGCGCGCTCTCTTTCGATTTTCGTCTTATCAGATTACCAGAATACAATCAGACGGTCTGCATTCAGTCGCCTGAACGTCCTGCGGGCCAAATCGTTACTTTGCGCCGGATCCGTCGCCGACGGCGAAGGCCGGGTCTGACTCGGCATCGAGCCGAGCGTCGACCAGAAACAGTCCCTGCCCGATCGGAATTCTGAGCGCGTCGAGGTCGGCGACGGATTCGATTCGGACGCCGTCGCCGCCGTACACCCGGGCGAGTGCGACGAGCTCGGGGGTCGACTGGCTGATCGCTTCGAGGGAGAGGCCGAAGCGCGTCATGGCGCCGACCTCCATGCCGTACTTCTCGTCATTGAGGACGACGATCACGAGGTTCTCGAGTCCCGCCAGGCGCGCCGCGTCGAGATCATGGCAGGCGGAGAGGAAGGCCCCATCGCCGACGAAGAGCACGGTGGTGCGGCCGGGCTGTGCCGTCGCCGCACCGATCGCGAGGCCGAGTCCTTGTCCGATCGACCCGTAGCCTCGTCCGTGGATCCACGAGCGCCCGTCTCGCGCGTCGACGAGATCGGGAAGCGGGATGACCGCCCGGCCGGAGTCGGTCACCACGATGCGATCGGGCGGCAGCAGCTCGTCGATCCGATGCCCGACCGCGATGACGTCGAGCCCGCCGGCGGCGGCGCGTCCGCGCTCCACGGCGAGGAGCGACTCCCGAACCGAGGCGAAGCTCGGCCCCGGATACGCGCGCTGCGGCATGCCGCGGCGATCGAGCTCGGCGAGTACCGCCGACGCGGTCTCGGCGGCGTCGCCGACGAGCAGCACGTTCGGGCGCCGGAACGAGCCGGCGTCATTCGCGTCGAGCAGCACCTGCACGACCGATGCCTCGGGGAAGAGCCGGCCCCGATCCATCGTGAAGCGGTTCAACGTCGCGCCGAATGCGACGACGAGATCCACGGACTGCAGATACTCGCGCGCCGCTCGTGGAGCCCAGCCGCCGACGAGGCCGATCTCGTTCGGGTGTCCCGCGAAGTTCCGGATCGCCATCAGGGTCGTGCCGAGCGCTGCTCCGGTATGCTCCGCAAGCCGTTCCAGTGCGGTCCGCGCGGCTGCCCCGACCGCCCCGTGACCGCCGATGATGAGCGGGTGCTTCGCAGCCGTGAGCAGCGTCACGGCCTTCGCGACGGCGGCGGCGTTCGGGACCGCGGGAGCGGGCGGGACCGGGACCCATTCACCCGGCTCCGCCTCCTCCCCGAGGAGCGGCTCCGGCACGGCGACGACCTGCGGCCAGCCGCGCCAGGTGGCGCGGTCGATCGCGCGGTCGAGCACATCAGGCAGCTCGGCGACCTCATGCACCGCGACGTAGCCCGCGCCGAGCAGCCGAGCGATGCCCTCCTGCTCGAGGTTCTGCGACTGCGCCGTCGGTCGCGGGCTCTCTCCCGTGAAGAGGATGAGGGGAACGTGCGTGTCCACTGCGGCGGCGAGCGCGTTGATCGAGTTCGCGAAACCAGGCCCTCGTGTGACGCTCGCGACCCCGGGGGAACCCGTCACTCGGGCGAAGCCGTTGGCGGCCATCACCGCCGTCTCCTCATGCCTCGTCCGCACCAGACGAACGAGACCGTGGGCGATGCCGTATCCCAACCACGGTCCGTTCGTCTCCGCAAGCATCGCGAAGACCGTCGTCAGCCCGCGCTGTCGCAGCAGCGTGGGAACGAGCTGGTATCCGCGCATGGCCTCAGACCACGGGCATCACGCGAACGGGTTGAACGGGTCGGCCACCCCGTCGCCGAGGTCGAGCCAGATGAGCTTCTCCTCGGTGAACTCGTCGATGGCGTTGGCGCCGTTCTCTCGCCCGATCCCGCTGTCTTTGAAGCCGCCGAACGGCGTCGCGAAGTTCGTCTTACGGTAGGTGTTGATCCAGACCGTCCCGGCGACGATCTGCCGGGCGACCCGGTGAGCGCGCTTGACGTCGCGCGTCCAGACGCCGGCGGCGAGGCCGTACGGGGTCCCGTTGGCGAGTCGGACTGCCTCTTCGTCGTCGTGGAACCGCTGAAGCACGACGACCGGCCCGAACACCTCTTCTTGTGTGATCCGCATGTCCGGCGTCACATCACCGTAGATCGTCGGGGCGATGAACAGGCCCTTCTGCAGGGCGGGTGCCTCGGGCCGACCGCCGCCGAGCAGCAGATGGGCCCCCTCGCCGTTGGCCATCTCGATCAGCGACAGCACCTTGGAGTATTGCCGCGCGTTGGCGATGGTGCCGACCTCGGTGTCCCAGTCGAGCGGGTCGCCCTGGACGATCCGCTCGGATCTCTCGACCAGGCGCCTCGCGAACTCGTCGTAGATGGAGTCGTGCACGAGCACGCGCGAGCCGGCGATGCAGGTCTGCCCGGCGGCCGCGAAGACGCCGCCGACGGTCCCCTCGATCGCCGCGTCGAGATCCGCGTCGTCGAAGACGATGTTCGGCGACTTGCCGCCCAGTTCCAGCGAGGCCGAGATGAGCTTCTCGCCCGCGATCTTGCCGATCTCCCGGCCGACAGCGGTGGAGCCGGTGAACGCGATCTTGCGTACACCGGGATGCCTTGCGAGCGCGGCCCCCGTGGCGCCCGCTCCAGTGACCACGTTGATGACACCGTCGGGCAGGCCTGCCTCCTTGGCCAGCCGGGCGAGCATCACCGTTGACACCGGAGTGACCTCGGACGGCTTGATCACGATCGTGTTCCCCGCGGCGAGCGCCGGCGCGAGCTTCCACATCAGCAGCGCAAGCGGGCTGTTCCACGGGGTGAGGCAGGCGACGACGCCCAGCGGCTCACGTACCGTGTAGGCGAAGGTGTCCTTGACGCTCACGGGAATCGTCTCGCCGCCGCGGATCTCCGCGACCCCCGCGAAGTAGTTGAGGAATGAGGACAGTCCGCTCGTCTGCGCCGACTGCTCGCGAATCGCCTTGCCGTTCTCCATGACCTGGGCGCGGGTGAGCGCCTCGGCTTCGCGGTCGATGAGCTCCCCGAGGCGCCGCATCAGCCTCGCTCGCGCCGCCGGGAGCATCGTGCCCCATGGGCCGGACTGGAAGGCCCGGGTGGCTGCGGCGACGGCGCGGTCCACGTCGGCATCGGTGCCCACCGGCACCCGTGCCCACACCTCACCGTCGTAGGGGTTGTCGACGTCGATGATCCCGGGGCCGTCGCCGGGCCAGTCCTGCCCGTCGATGAGCATGGGATACACGGTCGCAGTCATCGGCCGACCTCCGAGAGCACGTAGGAGCGGAAGTTCGACCGCAGTCTGGATCCATCGCGGTCGATGCGGACCGCGGCCGCCGGACCCGGCGCGACCTTGACCACGATGACCGCGGTGTCCCCGGGCGTTGCGATGAGCTCGTGCGCCGCGGTCAGCTCGTCGTCGGAACGCACCGTCAACGTGCGGCGGATGCCGAGACCACGCGCCACCGTCTCGAGATCGGCCACCGTCGCGGTCGCCGTGGTCTGGCCGCCGGTCAGACCGTAGAGGCCATTGTCGAGGACCACGATCCCGAGATTCTGAGGATTCTGGAGGGCGATCGTCGCGAGCGTGCCGATGTTCATGAGGAGTTCGCCATCTCCCGTGACGACGAGCACCTCGCGAGCGGGCTGCGCGAGCGCTACTCCCAGACCGAGCGACGCGGCGGCGCCCATGACGCCGTCCATGGTGAACGCGCGTGGCGCGAAATCCGTGATGTATGCCACGTCGTTCGCCGCACTGCCGAGCCCGGTGACGATGAGCCGGTCGTCAGTCCCGTCGAGCAGTGCCGCGAGGGCAGGGGTTCGTTCCAGCATTCGTCCTCCTAGAACTTCTTGGCGCCCAGCAGTCGCTGGCCGAACAGCACGGCGACCGAGCGGCCACCGACCTGCGTCATGCCCAGCGCGGCCTCGACGGTGCTGACGGCCTGCTCGGGGTCATCGGCCCTGAGGGTGATGAGGCCCATGGCGTTGAGCGTCGGCTCGACGGCCTGGCCCATCGCGAACTGCCACGGGTTCTGCTCGCCGAAGTCGCCCCGCATCGTCACGAGCGTCAGGAATGGAAAGCTGCAGTGCTGGATGAGCGACAGGAAGTTGATCGTGTTGCCCACGCCACTGGACTGCATGAGAAGCACGCCCGTCTCGCCGCCGAGATGGGCTCCCGCGACGATGCCGACGCCCTCTTCCTCTGTGGTGCAGGGGATCGCGTGCACCGACGGGTCGGCGGTCGCGGCCTCGATGAGGAATCTATGGCCTGCGTCGGGCACATAGGGGAACTGTGTCACCCCGTGCTCACGCAGCACGCGGTAGACCCGCTCCTGCCACGAGAGCTCGGTCGCCGTCTCGCTCACGCCGTCGCCGCCAGCCTGCCGGCCTCACGTCCGAGCACGGTGCCGGCGGTGAGCCCCGTCCCGCTCGCGTAGTTGAAGTAGTAGAGGCCGCCGACCGCTTCGCCGACTGCGTACAGCTTCGGGATCGCCTCGTCGCGGCGGTCAAGCACACGGGCACCCGTGTCCACCTTCACCCCGCCGAAGGTGAACGTGATTCCGCAGGTCACCTCGAACGCGTAGAAGGGGCCGTCCTCGATCTTCTGCGACCAGTTGGTCTTGTCGGGGACGAGGCCATTCGTGCGTTTGCCGTCCTTGATGTAGGGGTTGAACTCGATGCCCGAGTCGACCGCCGCGTTGTAGTCGGCCACGGTCTTGAGGAAGGTCTCCTTCGACCCCATGCCGCGGGGCACGATCTTGTCGGCGAGCTCCTCGAGGCTGCCGGCCTGGATGCGGGCCGCCTCGGGATTCTTGTAGCGGTACTCATCGGTCCACAGGCTGCGGGTCTTCTCGTCGAAGATCTGCCAGGCGACCTGGCCCGGCTGAGTGAGGATGACCTTGCCGTACTTCGCATAGGTGTATGCGCCGAAGTCCTCCCCCTCGTCGAGAAAACGCTCACCGAGAGAGTTGACGCTGATGCCGAACGGGTGGCTCTCGCGCTCGAAGACGTGGTTGGCATCGGCTCGCCCTGCCTCGCCGGAGCCCGTGCTCCACGCGACGGCGTGGCAGCCGGACCAGTTGCCGGCGGCCTTCGCACCCTGGTCGAGAAGGAGACGCAGGCCCTTTCCGGTGTTGTGCACGGAGCCTCGCACCTTCGCGAGATCCCAGCCGACGCCGAGGTCCCGAGTGCGCCATTCGGTGTCGGCCTGGAAGCCGCCGCTGGCCACGATGAGCGCGTCTGCGTCGATCTCGGCGACCACGCCGCCGACGGTGGTGCGCGTCGCCACCGTCCACCCCCGGCCGCCGTCTCGCCGCGTGAGCCCGATCGCCTCGACTCCGTAACGGATGTCTGCACCACTTGCCACGGTCGATCTGCGCAGGGCGTCGGTGAGCCCGGCGCCGGCGCCGGACGCCTCGACGAAGCCGCCGTGCCAGCCGGGACGGCTGTGCCGGGCGCGCCCGTTCTCGTCGACGATGATCGGCGAGACGAACGGCACTTTGCCCTTCTCGTGCAACCACTTGAGAGCCTCGAAGCTGTTGCTGACGACGTGGTCGGAGATCTCAGGGTCGAGCCGGTACCCGGTGACGCGGCCCCAGTCGTCGAGGAAGTCGGCCTCGGCGTAGCTCGCGAACTCGTCCAGCCCCTCGCCTGCGAGGGTCAGATCGTCCACGAGCGCGGACAGATCGGAGTACCTCTCGTAGGAGACCCGGAACAGGCCTCCGGAGAAGTATGAGTCGCTGCCGTACTCATCCTCGGGCGCCGCCTCCAGCACCACCACGTCCGCACCGTGCTCCCGTGCCGACAGCGCCGCCGAGAGCCCTGCGTTTCCGGCACCGATCACTACGACCTTCGTCATTCGCTTCCCCATACCTTCCGCGCCTCGCCGGCGCTCAGCCCTTGTACGTGAACACGCGGTTGAACAGCGTGGTGGAGCCCCAGACGCCCGATCGCACCGCCTCGAGGAGCAGCGCCTGGCTGTGATCGATGAAGACGTTCACCTCGGGCCCGAAGTTCTTGATGTACCACTCGAAGACCTTGGGCTCGGCGGCCTCGAAGATGATCTTCTCGATGCCGATCGCGTCGGCGAGAGCCGAAGGGACGTCGGTGCGCCAGACCTTGACCGATTCCGTCACGCCCTCGGACTCGAGGACGACGAAGTGCGCTCCGGCGTCCAGCGCTCGCCGCGCCAGCGAGATCGCATGGCTCACCGATCCGGTCCCCGCCGACTCGAGATCATCGGCCTCGGATGTGCCGCCTGCCCCGAACTGAATGCCGACCTCCGCCTTGACGGTGAGGCCGCTCTTGGCAGCCCGCTCCACGAGACGCAGATAGTCGGAGTCGGGCAACGCGAGGAAGCCGGCAGAGATCTCGGTGACCTCGAAGCCCAGCTCGGGAAGCCTGTCGAAGTAGGCGTCAACTGCCTTCGGACCCTGAGTGACCACCTTCTCGATGAGGCCGCCGATCCCGAACTTCACACCGTGCGCACGCGATACCTCGGCCAGCTGTCGCAACGTGCCGGCAGGGGTCAGGGCGGCACCGGGCCCGGGGACCTTGATCCAGTCGACCCATTCGCCCGCGACGTCGAGGATGTCCGCAAGGCGCTGTGGTCCGACGATCGTGTAGTAGCCGCCGCGGATCTCCGTGATCCCCGCACCGCGCGGCTTGGCTGCGCGCTCGTTGAGCGCGAGGGACGGGAACGACCGCTCGGTCGTCGAAGCATCTGACACCGTTGTCACCTCTCCGGAGCGGCAAGCGCCCGATTGAATTGTAATCCTGTATTACGACACTACTCGGTCAGGGGCGAGGAGTGTCAAGTCACGGGCGCTTGGCGCGGAACGCCTCGACCTGCGGCTCGATCCCGTCCGCGCCGACCAGCTCCTGCCAGGCCGCGAAGCCCTCCTGGAAGGCGACGATCCCGGCCTCGGGCAGTGCGATCTCGATCGCCTCCAGGATCTCCTGCGGGGTGAGCCCGAGATCGAGGGCGACCTTGATGTGCGCCTGTATCTGCCCCTTCGTCGCCCGCATCACCGTGAGGCTCACGATGAAGATGAGCTCTTTGGTCCTTCTGTCGAGCGCGCGGGGGGCGAGGTATGCGGCATGCACCATGTTGTCGACGGCCTTGAGCGTCGCGTAGTCTTGCTTCGCCATGACCTTGTGGTACTCGAGGACATATCCGCGGGCCCGCGCCATATTGTCGATGTAGTCCTGCTGTTCCTGCGTGACTTCGCTCATGTCGAGTTCCCCTTTGTTCACGATGCGGCGATCGCCGCGTCTGTCGGCTCGGTGAGAAGGACCCCCGCGCGCCGCTCGACATACTCGGCGATCTCGGTGTGGTCGGCGTTCTGCCCCAGTGCGTCGAACGCGGCGGTCCACTCCTCGAGAGCGCTCGCGCTCATCGGCACCGGAATCCGGGCGTCATGCGCGATCTCGAGCGCGATTCTCAGATCCTTGACCATCAGCTGCATCGCGAAGCCGGAGTCGAACGAGCGCGAGAGCACATAACGCCCGTACTTCACCTCCGTGGCCTGGTTGCGCCCGGTCGACGCGTTGAGCACGTCGAGCGCGATGCGCGGCTCGATGCCGAACTTCGTCGCGGTCGCCAGCACCTCCGCCGCGCCGATGAGGCCGATCGCGGAGAGCAGGTTGTTGAGCGCCTTCATCGCGTGGCCCGTTCCAGGACCGCCGACGTGAGTGATCGTGGTGCCCATCGACTCGAGCAGTTCGCGACGCGACGCGAACACCGCCTCCTCGCCTCCGACCATGATCGAGAGCTCCCCGGTGCGCGCCTTCGCAACACCGCCCGAGACCGGTGCGTCGAGGTATCCGAGCCGGAGCCGGGCGGCGGTCGCGGCGAGCGCGCGAGTGCTCGCCGGCGTGGAGGAGCTCATGTCGATGACGACCGAGCCCGGGTCCAGGCGCCCGAAGATGCCGCCGTCGCCGAGCAGCACCGATTCGACGACGGGGCTCGACGGCAGGCTGAGCACCACGGTCCGGAACTCGTGCAGCGGGCCGGCCGACTCCTCCGGCGTCGCGGCGACCGCCCCGATCCGCGCCGCCACCGCCGATGCCCGTTGCGCATCCGCATCGGTGACGACCACTCGATACGCGCCGGCGTTCGCGATCCGAGACGACATCGGCTCTCCCATCGCGCCGATGCCCACGAAGAGGACCGCGCCTCCGTCGACCAGCCCGTCACCCATGTGTCGTCATCCTTCCGATGTGTTCGACGGAGCCAGTTCGGCGCTCTGCGCGAAGGCCACCCTTTCGGCGTCCTCGACGTGCCTGCGTGCCGCCTTCGCCGCCTCTGCGGCCTTCCCCGCGACGGCGAGCCTGGTGATCTCGCGGATCTCTGCGAGGCTCGCCTCGCGCCGGCCGGGCGCCGACAGCGAGCGACCGCGCATGACCTGGATGCGGGAGTGGATGCCCACGATCGTGCTCCGGATGAGATCGTTGTGCGCGCCCTTCAGCAGGACGTCGTAATAGGCATCCTTCGCATTGATCCAGCTTTCCGGCTCTTCCGTGGAGTAGGCGGCTTCGACCGCGTCGCAGGATGCCGCAAGCTCCGCGCGCTCAGCCGGTGTCGCGCGCTCTGCGAAGCGCTCGGCGGCAAGAGCCTCCATGGCGGCACGGACCTCGAAGAGACCTTCCACGTCTTGCCGAGAGAGCACGGTGACGACGGGCCCGCGGTTCGGGACGATGGTCACGAGTCCCTCCGCCTCGAGATGGCGCAGCGCCTCCCGGACGACGGTCCGGCTCACGCCGTACCGCTCGCAGAGCACCCTCTCGACAAGCCGTTCGCCCGGCTTGTACTCGCCAGCGGAGATCGCCGCGCGGATGTGCCCGAGCAGCTCCTGCCGCAGGGGCGCGGCAACCCTGGGGATCATCACCGTCGCCGGGGTTCCACGGGTAGCGACTTGCGATACTGCGGCCATGATGCGTGACCCTTTCATCAGCGTTCTGCGCCGGCGGCGAATCCGCGCGGTTGCGACCGTATTACGGTAACACTGCAGGTCTCCGCGGGGGCGGCGCAGGTCTTCACTGCGCGCGACGAGGGCACGATCTTCCGGCTGAGCCATCCGGATGCCTAGTCCTTGAGGACCCGGGCGTAGGCGGGGTTCAGGGCGACCCACACGGTGGAGCCCGCGTCGAGGGCGGCCGTCACGTGGGCCCACGCCCGGGCACGCCGTCCCCCGACATCCAGCACCACCTCGTTGTGGGCACCCTCGAACAGCAGTGCCTCGACGCGTGCGGGGAAGCGGAACCGAGCGTCCGTCGGCTCCTGCACGGACACGGTCGCGTGCTCCGGACGCCACACGAGAGTGGCCTCGTCTCCGACCGCCACCGCACCGCCCGTCACACGGCCCTGCAGCTCGCCGGTCGCCGTGTGCAGCGTCGCGACGTCCCCGTCGAGCGAGACGACCGTTCCCGGCTCCTCGTTGCTCACACCGACGAAGTTCGCGACGTAGCGGGACACCGGGTTCTCGTAGGTCTCGCGCGGAGAGGCGATCTGGCGGATGCGGCCTGCGCCCATCACCGCGATCCGGTTCGCGAGGCCCATGGCCTCCGATTGGTCGTGCGTGACGTAGACCGCTGCGAAGCCGAGCTCGCGCTGGATGTCGAGCAGCTCGTAGCGCAACCGCTCGCGCACCTGCGCGTCGACGTTCGAGAGCGGCTCGTCGAAGAGTACGAGGTCGCTGCCGGAGACGAGCGCGCGAGCGAGCGCGACGCGCTGCTGCTGCCCGCCGCTCATCTGGTTCGGGTACTGCTGTGCCAGATCCGGGATGCGCACGAGCTCCAGCACGCGTTCGACCTGCCGTGCGATCTCCGCCTTGCCCAGCCTCTTTCCCGACCGGTTCAGGGGGTAGGCGATGTTCTGCGCGACCGTCATGTGGGGCCACAGCGCATACGACTGGAAGACCATGCTGATCGAGCGGCGCTCGGTCGGCACGCTGACCTTCGCGGCGGCGTCGTACACGGTGCGTCCACGGATCGCGATCGAGCCGCCATCCGGCACCTCGAGTCCCGCCAGCATCCGCAGCAGCGTCGTCTTGCCGCAGCCGGACGGCCCGAGCAGGACCACGAACTCGCCTGCCGCGACCTCCAGAGAGATGTCGTCGACCGCCGCGGTGATCGCACCGGATTCCCGCTTGAAGCGCTTGGACAGCCCCTTCACCTGCACGATCGGCGCGCGTCCGGCGGATACCTCGGCCGGCGAGGCCGCCTCCGTCGCAGTCCCGCTCATCTGCTTTCGCTCCCTCGATCCCGTGTTGGTCACTTCGCCACCGTCGCTGTCGCTTCTCGCCCGGCCTTGATCGGCCGTTTCCTGGTGTGCCGCCGGCTCCACGTGTTCGAGATCGCGATGACCGCGATGACGACCACCGATGAGACCACCGTGATGATGATCGCGATCGGCGCCAGCTGGCCGTACGACCCGTTGTGGAAGATCTGCATGATGAGGTAGCCCATGGTGACGTTGCTCGGCGAGCCCAGGATCGCCGTCACCGTGAGGTCGCCGGCCATGCGGGCGAACAGGAACGCCCAGCCCGCGACCATCGCCGGGAGGATCAGCGGCAGATACACACGGAAGAAGGTGCGTCCGTAGCCCGCGCCGGCGACGGAGGACGCCTCGGCGAGCTCGTTGCCCACCTGTGCGACGGCGGCATCGGTGGTCACCGAACCTTGCGCGAGGTAGACCACGAGATAGGCGATCAACAGGATCGCGACCGTGCCGCCGAGCATGAACGGCGGCCCTCCGAAGGCGAGGATCATGCCCACGCCGATGACGATGTGGGAGACCACCGACGGGAGCTTGATCGCGCCGTCGACCACGCCGGTGAGCCGGGTGCGGTTCCGGGCGACGAGCACTGAGACGATCGCGGCGATGATGATGCCGACGGTCGCGCCCACCACGCCGAGCAGCATCGAGTTGCCGAGCGCCTTCGTGGTGGTCGGGTCCTGGAGCGCCTTCAGGAACCAGTTGACGCTGAGCGTCGACCAGTTGATGGTCGCCGACCAGAAGCCCTCGAGCGTGACGATGACGAGCGCGAACACCGGCAGCAGCACGGCGAACAGGCCGTAGAGCAGGAAGATCGCCCGGGCCGGCCAGAGCCAGCCCTTGAGGGTCGTGACCTCGAAGCGCTGCCCCCTGCCGCCCAGGGTTCCGTGGCGCCCGGACCTCAGGATGCGACTCTGTGCCACCCACGCGACCACGACGAGGACGACCATGATGAGCGTCAGGCCGATGGCTTCGCTGGTGTGGGGCGGGTAGGAGAAGTTGAGCAGGTTGACGATCTCCACGGCCAGGGTCGGGATGTTCGCGCCGGTACCGATGATGACGGGCACCGAGTAGAGCGCGAGAGCCTGGGTCACCATGAGGAGAACCGCGCCGCCGAGCGCCGGTCGGATCGAGGGGATCGTGACGCTCCACAGCGTCCGCCCGAGGCTGGCGCCGCTCACCCGCGACTGCTCCTCGAGGCTCGTGTCCGTGTTGCGCAGGCCGTTCGAGACGGCGATGAACGCGTACGGAACCGAGTACAGGGTGTAGACGAAGACCAGACCGGGCCAACTGAAGATGTTGAGCGGGCCGCTCCCGCTGGGGTCGCCGCCGCGGAGCAGAACGTTGAGCACGCCCGCCGATGGTGAGAGGAGCAGCGCCCAGCCGATTGCGCCGGCGAGCGGGGGCACCAGGTAGGTGATGAGCGGCAGCGAGTCGGTGAGAGTACCCATCCGCGCATTGGTGCGCTCGTTGAGCCAAGCCAACACGGCACCCACGACGAGCGCCAGAACGCTGCTCACGACGACGACGACGATCGTGTTGACGAGCATCTGCCACAGGCCCTTGACCGCGAACATGTGGAGGATGGGGGCGGCCGTCCACGCGCCGTTCACGTTGAACAGACCGAGCACGACGCGAAGGAGCGGATAGATCGCGACTATGGCGAACAGGCTCGCGAGCACGATGCTGAGGATGAGGAACGGCTTCGGGTGGAACCGCCGGATCGGGGTGCCGTCATCATTGACGGATCGAGAAAGCGTCACACGACTGTATTACAGTATTACCGAGAGGCTGTCAACGAATCGGTTCCTCGTGTCCGTTTCCCCGGCCGGCGTGCGGCGCAGGCGCGGAAGGTCGCCTCGCGAGGCAGGGCGCACGCGACACCTCGTCGTCGGCGATGGCGCGGTCCGTCGGTGCGCATGCGATAGACTCGACCAGTCGGCTCAGGACACCGCGCACTCGCGCGGATGGGTTTGTCAGTCCTGTGGGCCGGTTCCGCCGGTGCTGTGAGCACCATTCCGGACGTCGATCAGCCGTCGACGGCCCCGGGGCGGATGACCACTGTATGTGAACGGTCCTCACGGTGGCGGTGCTGGTCGCCGTCCGCCAACAGGTTCTGCAAGGACGCGACGACGTGTCGCGGGTTCTGCCATGCACACCCGAGAACAACCCAGAAGAATCCTCATGCCCAAGAACAAGAAACCGGCGGGCGGACGTCCGGCCCGCGACTTCGATCCTCGATACGGCGCCCGGAAGGCCGACGCTCAGCGCTTCGGCACCTCCAAGCCCGGCAGTCGCAGCGCCGGCCACCGCGGCTATCGCCCCGCGGACGAGGCGGACGCCCCGAAGAAGCGCCGCTGGACGGCGGAAGAGCGGGCCGCGCACGGCATCGCCCCGGCACGCCCGCGCGGCGGACGCTCGCGCGACATCGTTGCGACCCGAAACGTCGAGGGGGCGCCGGACCGTCGCGAGCGTGGCCCTGCTCGCTCCGCCGATCGGGCCGCCACTGGTCGCTTCGAGCGCGCCGTAGGCCCCAGAGACGACCGCCCGCTCCGTCGGCGCGAGGATCACGACGTCTCCCGTTCGTATCGCGGCGAGCGTTCGGAACGACGCGCGGAGGATAGGCCGCGCCGCGACTCCGGCGATCGTCCGGCACGTCGGTTCGGCGACGACCGCCCGCGCCGGCAGAGCGACGACCGTCCGCGCCGTCGCGCCGATGAGGACCGCGCCCCGCGTCAGCCGCGCGGATCGGACTTCTACCCGTCGCACGACGCGCGCTCCTCGTTCACTCCGGCGGACGACGTGGTGCTCGAGCGACTGGAGGCGGAGGCGATCCAGGCGTCCGACGTCGACGGCGTCACCTTCGGCGACCTGGGGCTCGGCGGCAACATCGTGCGCGCGCTGGCCGGCCTCGGCGCCGATGCGCCGTTCCCCATCCAGGCCGCGACGATCCCCGACGTGCTCGCCGGGCGCGATGTGCTGGGACGCGGCCGCACCGGAAGCGGAAAGACGATCGCCTTCGGCGCCCCCCTCGTCGAGCGCCTGATGCGACTCTGGTCCGAGTCGGGCCGTGCCAGCGGCAGGCGCACCATGGGCCGTTCGCCCCGGGCGCTGATCATGGCGCCCACCCGCGAGCTGGCCCTGCAGATCGACCGCACCGTGCAGCCGATCGCGCAAAGCGTCGGCCTGTTCACCACGCAGATCTACGGCGGCGTTCCCCAGGGCCGCCAGGTTGGCGCGCTGCGCCGAGGGGTCGACATCGTGATCGGCACGCCGGGACGCATCGAGGACCTCATCGAGCAGGGGCACCTTGACCTCAGCGAGGTCGCCATCACGGTGCTCGACGAGGCAGACCACATGTGCGACCTGGGATTCTTGGAACCGGTGCAGCGCATTTTGCGCCTCACCGGCGACGGCGGCCAGAGACTGCTGTTCTCCGCCACGCTCGACACCGGTGTGGCGTCGTTGGTCGGCGAGTTCCTCGTCGATCCCGCGGTGCACGAGGTGGCGGGCGAGGACCAGGCGTCGGGAACGATCGACCACCGGGTCTTCGTCATCGAGCACCGCGAGAAGAGCGCGATCGTCGAGCAGCTCGCCGACCGCGACGGCAAGACGCTGGTGTTCGCCCGCACTCGCGCGTTCGCCGAGCAGCTCGCCGACCAGCTCGACGACGCCGGCATCCCGGCCGTGTCGTTGCACGGGGATCTGAGCCAGTCGAGGCGCCAGCGCAACCTCGACAAGCTGTCGAACGGTCGCGTCTCGGTGCTCGTGGCGACGGACGTCGCGGCGCGCGGCATCCATGTCGACGACATCGACCTCGTCGTGCAGGCCGACGCCCCGGACGAGTACAAGACCTACCTGCACCGCTCCGGTCGCACCGGCCGGGCCGGCAAGCCCGGAACGGTCGTGACGCTCATCACCCGCCAGCGCCGCCGACGCATGTCGGAGCTGTTGGGCCGCGCAGAGATCGAGGCGGGCTTCGAAGAGGTCGCCGCGGGAGACGCCAGGATCAGCGACCTGATGGCGTCCGCGTGACGGATCCGGCAACCGCGTGACGGATCAGGCGTCCGCGTGACGGGTCCGGCTCCGGCGTCCGCGTGACGGGTCGCCCTCGCGATGCGATCGTCGTCGCCGCGTCGGAAACAGCAGAAAGCGCTGAGAACAGCAGAATTCCTGCTGTTCTCAGCGCGGGCGCACGATCACTGCTGTTCTCGCGCGGGGGTGTCGGACGACTCCGGCGGGGGCACATACGCTGCGGCGGCCTCGAGCGCGTCGAGTGCCGCCGCGACGGTGCTCAGCTCGTGCTCGTCGAGTCCCGCCAGGAGCACCGAGATGCGGCGGGCGCGCTCGGCGCGGGCGCTGAGCACGGCCGCGAGCCCGGCATCCGTCGCGCTGACGAGTGACGACCTGCCGTCGTCCGGATCGGCCTGGCGCTCCACCAGCCCCTGGGACTCCAGCTCAGCCACAACGCGCGTGGCGCTCGGCGCTGCGATCGACTCGATGCGAGCCAGGTCGCCGGGCCGGAGCGCACCCTTGCGCACGATGCTCGACAGCGCCGAGAGCTGGGCGTGCGTCAGCCCCTCGCCCACCGGGCGGATGCGGCGGTTGAGCCGGCCGATCGCGACCGCGAGACGCGCCGCGGTCTCAGCGCGGTCCAGGGACGCCGGGCTGTCGGGCGGGGTGGACATCCGTCGATCCTAGGTGCGGTCGGGCGCGGTGCGCTCGGGCGCGCCCGCCTGGGCGCGCCGGTGCTCGTCGGCATCGCTCGCGTCCACGGACGCCGTGCCGGAGGCGTCCCGGCCCTGCTCGTGCGCGATGGCATGCGGGGCGGCGACGAGCTCGTCGACGTGCACGTACTTCTTGCCGCGGCCGAACGACGCGACGGCGCCGATCAGCGACATGATGGCGGCGGCGATGAACACCACCACGAGGCCGTCGTGGAACGGCTGCTGGATGAGCTGCGGGAAGAACTCCTTGCCCGTCAGCGCCGCGGCGTCGGCCTTCGGCAGCCGGGCGAGCACGCCCGTCGGTCCGAGCAGGCTCTGGATCGGGTTGTAGCCGAGGAAGGCGGCGAAGACGGTGCCCACCGGCGGCAGCTCGGCGATCTTGTGCGCCGCGGCGGCCGGCACCCCGTGCGAGGTGAGCCCGTTGTACAGGGAGGAGGGGAGGGACGCGGCGAGCCCGGAGATGAGCAACGAGAAGAACAGGCCGATCGACAGCGAGGTGCCGGCGTTCTGCACCGTTCCCGCCATGCCGGATGCCGCCCCGCGCTGGTTCGCCGGAACGCTGTTCATGATGGCGGTGCGGTTCGGCGCCCCGAACATCCCGGAGCCGAGCCCTGAGAGTCCGGTGATGATGGCGAACTGCCAATAGTCGAAGTTCACCGGGATGACCAGCAGCAGCACGAATGTGATGGCGACGACCACCAGGCCGAGGGTGGCGAACAGGCGGGCGCCGAAGCGGTCGGACAGCACGCCGGAGAGCGGGCCCGCGATGAGGAAGCCGATCGTGATCGGCAGCATGTAGATGCCCGCCCAGAGCGGCGTCTCCGCATAGTCGAAGCCGTGCAGCGGCAGCCAGATGCCCTGCAGCCAGATGATCAGCATGAACTGCAGGCCGCCGCGACCGACGGATGCGAGCAGGCCCGCGAGGTTGGCCATCGCGAAGGCGCGGATCCGGAACAGCCGCATGTTGAACATGGGGGCCCTGGCCCTCAGCTCGATGAAGGTGAAGACCGCCAGCAGCACGATGCCGCCGACGATGCCGCCGATCACCCACGGGTTGGTCCATCCGGTGGAGCTGTCGCCGTAGGGCTGGATGCCGTAGGTGATGGCGGTGAGCAGTGCGAAGAGGCCGACCGCGAAGGTGACGTTGCCTGGCCAGTCGAGCTTGCCGGGGTTGCGGGTGCCCACCTCCTTGAGCGAGATGTACGACCAGATGGTGCCTGTGATCCCGATCGGCACGCTGACGAAGAACACGGCGCGCCAGTCGATGACGGCGAGGAGGCCGCCGACGATGAGGCCGATGAAGCTTCCGGCGATGGCCGCGACCTGGTTGATGCCGAGCGCCATGCCCCGGCGGTGGGCGGGGAAGGCGTCGGTCAGGATGGCCGTGGAGTTGGCGAACAGCATCGCGCCGCCGATGCCCTGCACGAAGCGCCAGGCGATCAGCCACATCGCTCCGGCTCCGCTGGTGAACGGGTCGAACGCGAGGGCGACCGACCCCACCGAGAAGACGACGAACCCCAGGTTGTAGATCCGCACGCGCCCGTACATGTCGCCGAGACGGCCGAACGTCACGACGAGCACGGCGGTGACGAGCATGTAGCCCATGAGCATCCAGAGCAGATAGCTCACATTGCCCTCGCCGAGCGGGTCGAGCTTGATGCCGGTGAAGATGGCGGGCAGCGAGATGATGACGATCGAGGAGTTGATCGTCGCCATCAGCATGCCGAGGGTGGTGTTGCTGAGAGCGACCCACTTGTAGTGCGGGTGCTCCTTGCTGAAGAGGGTGCGGGAGGGCGGAGGGGTGGTAGCGGTGGTCACGGAGCTCCAGGGACGTCACGGCTGAACTAGTTGCTTGACGTGAAGTAACTATACCGCCGGTGCCACGGCGGGCGCCCGCACGTGCTCGTCAGGGGGGCATCGGGGGCGGATGCCGTGGCGCGGGCGCACGGCATCCGCCCCCACATTGCGGTCGGGACTCCGTCAGTCGCGTACTCGGCGGCGTGTCAGCACGATCACCAGCACCGCGATCAGCGCGAGGACGACGATCGCGACGGCGATCGCCACGACGATTCCGACGGAACCGGAGTCGACGGTGCCCTGTGCGGTTCCGGCGCCCGCGGCGGGCGCCGCCGTCGCGCCGGCTCCCGCGCAGGGGCTCGCGGACGCCCCTGCGGCCGCCTTTGTACCCGGAGGGGGCGCGTAGGCGAACTGGATGGAGTCGGACACCACGTGCCCGTCCGCCGAGACGATCTGCCACGTCACGACGTACTTCCCGGCGCGCCCCAGGGCGACCGGCACGGTCAGGTCGCGGTCGCGGATGCTGGGGCATCCGGTCTCGAAGTGCCGCGAGCCGCCGTCGGGGCCGGTCACCTGCAGCAGGGCGCCGGGCCCCGTCTTCGACAGGTCGAGCACGACGTCGTCGAAGGTGAGCCGCACCCGGTCGATCGGGGTCGTCTGCGTCGACCCCGCCTTAGGCGAGCTGTCTACGAGGTAGTCGTGAGCGGAGGCCGGCGACGCCGTGAGCGCGCCCGCCGCCGCGGCGCCGGCGAGCGCGACCACCGCCGCGAGCGCGGTGGCGCGCCTGATCACGCCGTGCCCCCGTCGCCGTCCGCTGCCGACCGCGTCGGCCGGGGCCGCCGCGTCAGGGCCAGCACCCCGATCACGACCCCGACCGCGCCCAGCACGACGCCGCCGATGCCCAGGCCGATCGCCGCGGGGTCCACGGTCGAACCGTCTGCCGCGGGTGCCGGTGTGCTGGTCACCAGGCTTGGCGCGTCCGCTCCGGGCGGGGCGTCGTCGATGTAGAGGGTCGGCGCCGGATGCTCCGGCTCCTCTCCGGACGCCGGCGTCGGCTGATTCCAGTGGACGACGCTGCCGTCCGAGTAGGTCTGGACGGCGGGCATCAGCAGCTTGCCGGTTTCGGGCACCGCGCCGGCGGTGACGCTGAACTGCTGGAACTGGCCGGGCTCGATCCGGACGCCGGGGTCGGCCGTCCAGACGATCCGGGTCGGTGCCGTGGTGACGGTCGCGCCCGCGATCTTCACCGGTTTCGGCAGCGTGGAGGTCGTCACCTCCGTCGACCAGCCCGCGACCGGCTGGTATGACACGGAGGTGAACGGCGTCTTGGTGGGAAGGTCGATCTCGAACCTGACGGTTCCGGCGGTCGCCGACTCGGTCGGAACCCGGAAGGTCAGCAGGGCGTATCCGCCGGGGGGCGCCTGGTTCGGGGCAACCTGGATGTGCGCGCTGGCTGACAGCGGCGCGGCCACCGCGAGGGCGGTGGCGACGGCTGCCGCAGCTGCGGCAGCGATGGTGCGTCTTCTCATTGGTCTCTCTTCATCTGCCTGCCCGCACATATGACTGCGGGAGGGGTGTCGGATGCGTGCGCTTCGGGCCGTGCGCGCGCGCCGACGGGCGCCGTCGCACCTT
>JAATFB010000082.1 GCA_015655415.1 Actinomycetales bacterium | reverse complement strand
GCGCCCCCATCGGCTTCCGGGGGTTGGGCCCTTCTGGTTGCCGCGGGTTGGGCCCGTCTGGTTGTCGCGGGTTGAGCCCGTCTGGTTGTCGCGGGTTGAGCTTGTCGAAACCCGCACGTTTCCGTGGGTCGAGCCCGTCGAAACCCGCCCGGTCTTCCGTGGGTTGAGCTTGTCGAAACCCGCCCGGTCTTCCGTGGGTTGAGCTTGTCGAAACCGGCCTCGTCTTCCGTGGGTTGAGCTTGTCGAAACCCGCCTCGTTGCAGCCGGCTGGTCTCGACAGGCTCGACCGGCGGAGGGGGCTCGACCGGCGGTGGGGGCTCGACCGGCGGTGGGGGCTCGACCGGCGGTGGCTACAGCTTGCGGAGCAGCACCGACGACACCGCGTGGTCGCCGTCCTTGCGCAGCACGAGCTTCGCGCGCGACCTCGTGGGCCGGATGTTCTGCAGCAGGTTCGGCTCGTTGATCGCGTGCCAGATCGACAGCGCCTGCTCTCTGGCCTCGTCCTCGGTGAGGCTCGCGTAGCGATGGAAGTACGACTTCGGGTCCGCGAACGCGCCGCGCTGCAGCTTGAGGAAGCGCTCCACGTACCACCGCTCGATGTCGGAGGCGCGGGCATCCACGTAGATGCTGAAGTCGAACAGGTCGCTCACCGCGAGCCGATTGCCCCCACCCGCCGGTTGCAGCACGTTGAGCCCCTCGACGATGAGCACGTCGGGATGCCTGACCACCACCTGGGCGTCCGGCACGATGTCGTAGCTCAAGTGTGAGTAGAACGGGGCGTGCACCTCCTCGGCGCCGCTCTTCACCGCGGTCACGAAGCGCAGCAGCGCCCGCCGGTCGTACGACTCCGGGAAGCCCTTGCGGTTCATCAGGCCGCGGCGTTCCAGCTCCGCGTTCGGCAGCAGGAAGCCGTCGGTCGTCACGAGCTGCACATCGGGCGTCGTGGGCCAGCGGCTGAGCAGCTCGCGCAGCAGCCGCGCGGTCGTCGACTTGCCCACCGCCACCGATCCGGCGACGCCGATCACGAACGGTGTGCGCGCGGCGCGCTCCCCGAGGAAGTCGCTCGTGGCCCGGTGCAGCCGCTGGGTGGCCGTCGCGTACATGCTCAGGAGCCTGCTCAGCGGCAGGTACACCTCGGCCACCTCGCGCATGTCGAGCCGGTCGCCGAGGCCGCGCAGCTGAGTGACCTCCTGCTCGGTCAACGGCTGCGGCGTGCTCGCGGCCAGCTCCGCCCAGTCGGAGCGATCGAGTTCGACGAACGGCGAGATCTGCGCGGGCGCGACACCGTTCGTGGCCATGGAAGACAAGCCTAACCGGCGGTGAGGGCACTCTCGGCGGGCGGGCGATCCTTGGCGCGGTCGGCAGTGCGCGGCACCGCCGCCGGTAGACTTGTCCGCCATGTGCGGAATCGTCGGCTACGTCGGCACCGAGAGGTCGCTTCGGGTGCTGCTGGGCGGTCTCAAGCGCCTCGAATACCGCGGATACGACTCCGCGGGGGTCGCCGTGATCGACGCGCGGAGCGGACGTCTGAACGTGGCCAAACGGGCGGGCAAGCTGGGGGTGCTCGAGGACGAGCTGCGGCGGCATCCGATCGGCGACGGGGCGACGGGGATCGGTCACACCCGGTGGGCGACGCACGGCGGTCCGACCGACCGCAACGCGCACCCCCACCTGGGCGACGACGGCAGGCTCGCGGTGATCCACAACGGCATCATCGAGAACTTCGCCGCCCTGCGCGAAGAGCTCGACGCCGAGGGCTTCACGTTCACCAGCGAGACCGACACCGAGGTCGCCGCCGTCCTTCTGGGACGCGAGTACCGGGTCGCCGGCGACCTCGCGGAGGCGTTCCGCCGCACGGTCGCACGGCTGGACGGCGCCTTCACCCTGCTGGCGGTGCATCAGGACCAGCCGGGTGTGGTGGTCGGGGCGCGCCGCAACTCGCCGCTGGTGATCGGTCTCGGCGACGGGGAGAACTTCCTCGGGTCGGATGTGGCGGCCTTCGTGGAGCACACCCGGCGTGCCGTCGCGATCGGCCAGGACCAGATCGTCGTGATCACGCCCACGAGCGTGCGGGTGACCGACTTCTCCGGCCGGGGCGTGGAGGTCGAGCCCTTCGAGGTGGCGTGGGATGCCGCGGCGGCGGAGAAGGGCGGCTGGTCCAGCTTCATGGCCAAGGAGATCGCCGAGGAGCCGGACGCCGTCGCCAACACGCTGCGCGGCCGGGTGAGCGAGGGGCGGGCCGTCATCCCCGAGCTGACCGATCTCGACGACCTCCTGCGCGGCATCGACCGCATCACGATCATCGCGTGCGGGACGGCCGCGTACGCCGGACACGTGGGTTCCTATGCGATCGAGAAGTGGGCGCGGGTGCCCGTGGAGGTCGAGCTCAGTCATGAGTTCCGCTACCGCGACCCCGTGATCACGCCGTCGACGCTCGTCGTCTCGATCAGCCAGTCCGGCGAGACGATGGACACCCTGATGGCGGTCAAGTTCGCCCGCGCCGCCGGCGCGAGGACCCTGTCGATCTGCAACACGCAGGGCGCGACGATCCCGCGCGAGTCCGACGGGGCGGTGTACACGCACGCCGGTCCGGAGGTGGCGGTGGCGTCCACCAAGGCGTTCGTGGCGCAGATCACCGCGCTGTACCTGTTCGGGCTGCACCTCGCACGGCTTCGGGGCACTCTCTCCGCACGCGAGCAGGCGGCGAACCTGGACGAGCTCGCGGCCATCCCGGGCAAGCTCGAGCGGGTGCTGGAGTCGAGCGACTCGATCGCGCAGCTGGCCCACTGGATGAGCGACACCCGCGCGGTGCTCTTCCTCGGTCGGCACGTGGGGTTCCCGATCGCGCTCGAGGGCGCGCTCAAGCTCAAGGAGCTGGCGTACATCCACGCGGAGGGGTTCGCCGCTGGCGAGCTCAAGCACGGCCCGATCGCTCTGATCGAGCCGGGCCAGCCGGTGTTCGTCGTGGTTCCCAGTCCGCGCGGATCCGACGAGATGCACAAGAAGGTCGTCTCCAACATCCAGGAGATCCGCGCTCGCGGTGCGCGTGTGCTGGCGATCGCCGAGGAGGGCGACGTGTCGGTGCTGCCGTTCGCTGACGAGGTGGTGCGCATCCCGCTGGCCGCGCCGCTGTTCGAGCCGCTGCTCGCCGTGATCCCGCTGCAGATCTTCGCCATGGAGCTGGCGACGGCGAAGGGCCTGGACGTGGATCAACCGCGCAACCTGGCGAAGTCGGTCACGGTCGAGTAGGACGAGCGCGTGATCGCCGGCATCGGCGTCGACATCGTCGACCTGGAGCGCTTCGGGCGCGCGATCGCCCGCACCCCGCGCCTGCTGACCCGGCTGTTCGCCGAGAGCGAACGGGATCTGCCTGTGTACTCGCTCGCGGCGCGGTTCGCGGCGAAGGAGGCTGTCGTCAAGGCGCTGGGACGTGCCGACGGCGTCGTCGCCGTCGACATCGAGATCGTCTCCGACGCGCACGGAGATCCGGGCATCCTGCTGCACGGCGCCGTCTCCGACATCGCCCGCGCGCGAGGGATAGCGCAGTGGCATCTCACGATGACGCACGACGCGGGCGTCGCGTGCGCCTTCGTGGTCGCGGAGTGCGCCGACCGCGCGGCCGGCGAGGACGACGGATGAGCGTGCTCGCGCCGCTGAGAGAGGCGGTAGTCGACCTCAGCGCCATCCGGCGCAACCTGGGGACCCTGCGGGAGGCGATCGGCACCCCGCACACGATCGCCGTCGTCAAGGCGAACGCGTACGGCCACGGCGCGGTGCCCGTCGCCCGTGCGGCGCTCGCCGGCGGGGCGGACCGCCTCGGCGTCGCGGACTTCGCGGAGGCCCTCGAACTGCGCGAGGCGGGGATCGCGGCACCGATCCTCGCCTGGCTGCACGACCCGGATGCGGACTTCGACGCCGCGGTGGAGGCGGGCATCGACATCGGCGTGTCCTCGATCGACCAGCTGACGGCCGTGGTCGCCGCCGCCAGGCGGCGGGGACGGCCGGCCGCCGTGCATCTCAAGCTCGACACCGGTCTCAGCCGGAACGGCCTCGCCCCGGACGACTGGGCCGCCGCGGTGCGCGCCGCTCGCGACGCCGAGGCGGGCGGCCTCGTCCATGTCGTCGGCATCTTCAGCCACCTCTCGGGGACCGATGCGGAGTCGGACGCGGCGCAGGCCGACGCATTCGATCGCGGCCTCGCCGAGGCGTCGCGCGCTGGCCTCGACCCGGAGCTCGTCCATCTCGCAGCGAGCGGGGCGGCGCTCACCATGCCGCGCACCCGGTACAACACGGTGCGGCTGGGGATCTCGCTCTACGGCCTGTCGCCGTTCGCCGATCGCCGATCGAGCGAGTTCGCCCTCCTTCCCGCGATGACGCTGAGGTCGCGTGTCGTCGCCGTCCGGCGCATCCCCGCAGGACGAGGAGTGTCCTACGGTCACACATACCGGGCGTCGGCCGACACGAACCTGGCCCTGGTCCCGGTCGGCTACGCGGACGGGCTGCCGCGGCAGGCGTCCGGTCGGGGCGAGGTCGCCATCGCCGGGGTGCGGCATCCCGTCGCCGGCCGGGTCGCGATGGACCAGATCGTGGTCGCGGTGGGCGACCACGACGTGACGGTGGGCGAGGAGGTCGTGCTGTTCGGCGACCCGCAGCGCGGCGTGCCGTCGGCGGATGAGTGGGCGCGTGCCGCGGACACGATCGGATACGAGATCGTGACACGCCTGGGCCGGCGGGTGACGAGGCGTTATGTCGGCGGATGAGCGGGGACGCCCGCCCGGCAGCGCGGGCATGCCGCTGGCGGGAACGCATCGGGTGGCCACGTCGGATGAGATGGAGTCGCTGGGCCGTGACCTGGGCCTGCTTCTGCGGGCGGGCGACCTCGTGGTGCTCACCGGCCCGCTCGGTGCGGGCAAGACGACGCTCGCCCGGGGCATCGGGGAGGGGATGCGCGTGCGCGGCCCGGTCACGAGTCCGACGTTCGTGCTCGCGCGCACCCATCCGTCCCTCGCCGGAGGGCCGCCGCTCGTGCACGTCGACGCGTATCGGCTCGGCTCCGCCATGGAGCTGGACGACCTGGACATCGACTTCGCCGGCTCGGTGGTCGTCGTGGAGTGGGGCAGGGGCATGCTCGACGGCGTCACGGAGTCCTGGCTCGACGTCGCCATCGAGCGGCCCGTCGCGGGCGGGGACGTGCGGACCGGGATCGGCGTCGAGGCGGACGACGCCCCGCAGGAGCCCCGCACGGTCACCGTGGCGCCGCATGGCGAGCGCTGGTCGTGACGCCGGGAGGTCGTGACGCGACGGCGGGCATCCCGCCGGTCTCGGCTTGACTACGCTGAAGGGATGCTTCTCGCCATCGACACGTCGGCAGGAACGTCGGTCGCCGTCGTGGACCGCGAGCGCGGCGTGCTGAGCGAGCTGACCACGCTGGACACCATGCGTCACGCGGAGGTGATCGGCACGATGATCCAGGGGGCGCTGCGACAGGCCTCGATCGCGCCGCAGCGGCTCTCCGGGGTCGCGGCCGGCATGGGACCTGGGCCGTTCACCGGCCTGCGGGTGGGGATCGCGGCGGCGAAGGCGTTCGCGCTCGGCATCCGCCGACCGCTCGTGCCGATCGTGAGCCACGACGCCGTCGCGCTCGAGCGCTACGCGGGGGGGCACACGGGAGCGCTGTTGGTGGTGACCGATGCCCGACGCCGGGAGCTCTATTGGAGCGCGTACGAGGGTGTGGACGAGTCCGGCATACCGCTGCGCAGTGCGGGGCCGGGTCTGTCGAAGCCGACGGAGCTGCCCTTCGGCGACCTGCCGCGGTTCGACGCCGCATCGGTGTCCGCCGGGCGGCTCGGGCTCCTCGCCGAGCAGCTGTACCATCACGGGCGACCATTTGCGCAGGACCGACCGTTGTATCTCCGCTCTCCCGACGTGACCCCCTCGACCGGGCCGAAGCGGGTGACGGCGTGATGGCCCTGCCCCCCGGAGCCTCGCTGCGCCGCGCACGCATCGCGGACCTGGACGCGATCATGAGCCTGGAGACCTCCGTCTTCGTCACGGACGCCTGGCCTGAGGCGGCGATGCGCGCTGAGCTCCTCGCCCGCCACTCGTACTATCTGGTCGCCGAGCGCGAGGGGCGCGTCGTCGGCTACGCCGGCCTGCGCGCGGTGCCCGGCGGCACGGATGCCGACGTCCAGACGATCGCCGTCGCCCCCGATGCGCGTCGCCACGGCATCGGGCGTGCGCTGATGGATGCCATGATCGGGGAGGCGCGGCGGCGCGGCGCCGGCGAGCTGTTCCTCGAGGTGCGTGCGGACAATCCGCACGCGCAGGCCCTTTACCGCTCGCTCGGGTTCGAGCCGCTTGCGGTGCGGCGGCACTACTACCAGCCCGACGACGTGGATGCGATCGTGATGCGGTTGACGCTGCCCTCCGCCCCGCCGCCCGATCCTGTCACGCCGTCGGTTGAGCCTGTCGCCTCGCCGGTTGAGCCTGTCGAAACCGCCGGCCCGTCCGTCCCGTCGGTTGAGCCTGTCGCCTCGCCGGTTGAGCCTGTCGAAACCGTCGGCCCGTCCGTCCCGTCGGTTGAGCCTGTCGAAACCGCCGGTTCGTCTGTCTCATCGGTTGAACCTGTCACTCCGTCGGTTGAGCCTGTCGAAACCGCCGGTTCGTCTGTCTCGTCGGTTGAGCCTGTCACTCCGTTGGTTGAGCCTGTCGAAACCGCCGGTCCGTCTGTCTCATCGGTTGAGCCTGTCGCCTCGCCGGTTGAGCCTGTCGAAACCGTCGACCCGTCTCGCGGGTTTCGACAGGCTCAACCCGCGGGGGCGCGACAGGCTCGACCCGCGGGTACGGAACAGGCTCGACCCGCGGTGGAACCGCTGGTGATCGGCATCGAGACCTCGTGCGATGAGACCGGGATCGGGATCGTGCGGGGCACCCGGCTGCTGGCGAACGTCATCGCCTCCAGCATGGACGAGCATGCGCGCTACGGCGGAGTGGTGCCGGAGGTCGCGGCGCGTGCCCACCTGGAGGCGTTGGAGCCCACGATCACGGAGGCGGTGAGCCGCGCGGGCATCCGTCTCTCCGAGGTCGATGCGGTCGCCGTCACGAGCGGCCCCGGGCTGGCCGGCGCGCTCATGGTCGGGGTCGGCGCCGCCAAGGCGCTCGCGGTCGCGCTGGACAGGCCGCTGTACGGCGTGAACCACCTCGTCGGACATGTCGGGGCCGACCTGCTGGATCCCGACGGCGGTCCGGGGCGGCGGATCGAGCTGCCCACGATCGCACTGCTCGTCTCGGGCGGACACACCTCGCTGCTGCACGTGCGCAGCCTCACCGACGATGTCGAGCTGCTCGGCGAGACGATCGACGACGCCGCGGGCGAGGCGTTCGACAAGGTCGCGCGAGTGCTCGGTCTGCCGTATCCCGGTGGCCCGCAGATCGATGCCGCCGCGGTCGGCGGCGACCCGAACGCCATCCGCTTCCCGCGCGGGCTCACGCGGCCGAGGGACATGGAGAGGCATCGTTACGACTTCTCGTTCTCCGGTCTCAAGACCGCCGTGGCCCGCTGGGTGGAGCAGCGCGAGGATGCCGGCGAGGCCGTCCCCGTCGCCGACGTCGCGGCCAGCTTCCGGGAGGCGGTCGCCGATGTGCTGCTGCGCAAGGCGCTCGCCGCCTGTGCCGACCTTCACGTGCCTAGGCTGCTGCTCGGTGGCGGCGTCGTCGCCAACGCTCGGGTGCGGCAGCTCGCGGCGGAGCGTGCCGAGGCGGCCGGCGTGGCCCTCCGCATTCCCGCACTGTCCCTGTGCACCGACAACGGGGCGATGATCGCCGCCCTCGCCGCTCAGCGAATCGTGGCCGGGCATCCACCGAGCGGTCTCGGCTTCGGTGCCGACTCGACCCTCCCGGTCACCGTCGTCCAGGTGTGAGCCCTCCGCCGCCATGTCGCCGCGCCCATCCGAGAGGTGACACGCGACGACACGCCCGACACGCCGTGCATTGACACCCCTTCTAGCGGATGTCAGCATGGGCCTACACAGCTTTCGCTCAGGTTGAGGGCGGAATGACTCATGCGGTCGGTCGTCAAGGAGACCGGCCCACTCGAAAGGATCACGCACATGTCCGATCCCAATGCCCCTCAGGATCCCGCGGGCGCTCCGGTTCCGCCTCCCGTTCCGCCTGCGGCCCCGCAGCAGCCGGCGCCGCCGCAGTACGGGCAGCCGTACGCCCCGGCCCCGGCCTCGAAGACGCCGATCCTGAGCATCCTGTCGCTGGTCGGCGGCATCATCGGCATCCTCGGCTCGTTCTTCTACTTCGGCGGTCTGTTCGCCATTGCTGCGGTCGTGCTCGGCTTCATCGGGCGCAGGAGGGAGCCGCAGGCGAAGGGCTTCTGGCTCACGGGCATCATCCTCGGCTTCGTGGCCATCGCGCTGGAGATCATCGCGATCATCATCGTCGTCGTGGTGGTGGCCGTCGCCTCATCCAACTCGAACTACTGACGTCGCGGTGGCGGACGCCCGGGTCGTTCCGGGCGGTGCCACCATCGCCGTTCGACGGGGTGGGCAGCCCAGGCTGACCCACCCCTGCTCGTCGGCGTGAGGATCTTCGCATCCTAGAAAGGAACGGTCCATGTCCGATCCGAATGCGCCCCAGAACCCGGAACAGGTTCCGCCCCCGCCGCCCCCGAGCGCCCCGCAGGCCCCCGGAGCCCCGCAGCCGCCGTACGGCAGCCCGCCGCCTCAGCCGCAGCAGCCGGGGTATGGTGCGCCGCAGCAGCCGCAGGGCCCCGGGTACGGTGCTCCGCAACAGCCCCAGGCGCCGGGGTACGGTGCTCCTCAGCAGCCGCCGCCCCCGGGGTATGGTGCGCCGCAACAGCCGCAGGCCCCCGGATACGGTGCCCCGCAGGCTCCCCAGTACGGC
>JAATFB010000006.1 GCA_015655415.1 Actinomycetales bacterium | reverse complement strand
GACACCATCGGCAGCGACGGGTCGAACCGCACCGTCGAAGGGCCGTCAAAGAGCCCTTGGAGGTCGCCAGCCACCAGGCGCCGCAGGGCGTGGCCGACGAGACGGCCGTCCTCCGCGAGCCGGCCGTCCTCGTCATCGGCCCGGTTAGGGGTGAGCACGCGGTCGACGACCATCGGCAGGATCGGCACCTCCGCTGAGCGCACCGCGTCGCGCAGGGCGAGGTCGATCGCGGTGTGCTCCAGCGGCGTCAGCGGCCGGTCCAGCACGGTCTCCGCCAGCGCGCCGATCAGGTCGCGGCGCCGCGAGGCGACCTGCGTCGTCCACTCGGCATCCGAGACGGTCGAGGGGCGGTGGCCCTCATCGAGCGGGTTGAGGCGGTTGCGGAGCCCGTGGCCGAGGATGATCGCCTGACCGCCGACCGCCTGCGCGATGGCGGTGTGCTCGCCTTTCGGGTCCGAGGGGATGTAGACCTTGCGGCCGAACGGGATCGACCGCGTGTAGAGCGACTTCGCCAGGCTCGACTTGCCCGAGCCGACGATCCCGGCCAGCACGATGTTCGGGGCGGTGATGATCCCGCGCTGATACAAGGTCCACGGGTCGAACACGAACGAGCCGCCGCTGTAGAGGTCCTGCCCGACGAACACGCCCTGGCTCCCGAGGCCGGCTTCCGCCAGGAACGGGTACTGCCCCGCGAGCGTCGCGGAGGTGTCCTGGTGCTTGGGGAGCCGGAACCGACCCGGCGTCCGCAGCGCCGCAGGTCCCGGCTCGCCGGCGGCGGGCAGGTAGGTCGTGTTCCGGCGTTCGGCCTGCTCAGCCTCCCACCGCGCCTTCGCCTCGGCCCTGCGCGTCTCACGCGCGGTCGTCTCGATCAGGGCCGCGGCCTGACGGCGGGCCTTGCGCGCCCGGCGGCGCTCGCCCTGCGGGCCGACGAGCACCGCGGTGTGCAGACGGCCCTCCTCCTCGCCGGTCACAGCGCCAGCCCCCGGCCCTGCGCGGATGCTCCGCCCGGCTGGCGGGTGAACCACTCGCCGCCGGGCCGCTCCCGCCGTGCCGCCGGCGCGAGCGTGCGCCCCGCCTGATGCGCGACCTGAACGTGCTCGGGTGCCGGTGTCGGGGTGTTGATGCCGAGGAGGGCTGGGTCGGGCAGGGCGGCGTGCTCGCGCAGCAGGGAGACGTGGCCGAGGAAAGGGCTGTAGGTGAGGGTGTACACGTCGTGGGTCGCCACCTTGTCGCGCGGCCCGCGCGGCGGCTCGTCGTAGACGTACCCGTTCTCGAGCGCGGCCTGCGTCGTCTCCTCGCCGTAGTCGTGCCCGGCCAGGTGCGCGATTGCAGCATCCGTGCCCTTGCGGGTGATGAGGTCGGACACCTCATCGGCCTCAGAGCCTTCGAGGAACACGACGCTGATCCACGTCCGCCCAGCCTCGGCGGCGGGCACGGGGCTGTCGGGGCGCCAGGCGATGCGGCCGGAGTGCTGGGAGGCGGCGTCCAGCCGCCACTCCACGGTGTCCAGCAGCGTGCCGGGCTGGTGCAGCTCGTCGGCGGCCGCGAGGGCTAAGGTCGCGCCGGCGGACTGGTTCCCGGCGTCGTCGTGTGCGATGCCGCGGGAGCGGATGTGGGCGGCGGCGAGCTGTTCGAGCACCTGCCGCAGCGACCGCACGCCAGCGAGCAGGTCGCCGATCACCGGGTAGGTGTCGGCGGGGTTCTCGAACGTGCGGGTCGAGTGGGCCAGGCCCCGCAGCGCGGCGGATGCCTCGGCGGCGTCCGCGAGTGGGTCATCGAAGGTCGGCATGTCGCTGGCTCCTGTCATCGTCTTGACGACAAGGTGCTCTCATGTACACAGCGGGAAAGAACTGAGATGACATGATACCCATGTGCCGGTAAGCACGCCGCGATATTGGTGGCGCGCCCGGTCTTCACGACTTTCGACGTGGGTGCCAAATGACCCGGACGACGAGCGGGGCGGGCGCCCGCGGTGGGCAGATCGTGATGAGCAGCGTTGGTCACTGATCGCGCAGGTCGTCGCATCTGTCGGAGACGCCCTCGCGGCAAACAGTGGGAGGTGGATAGCAACCAAGAAGACCCGACGTTCGGATATGTGCAGGTAAAGGAGATGGCATCTCTGCAGGCGGTTGAGCGGAAGATCGTTCGGGCGTGGTTCAGTGCTGCTGAACCTGTACGACTTGATCCGTGGTGGGAACCGATCAGCAACGGTCGTCATCGGTTGTGGGGAACGCTCCCTCACTTTGGAGACCAGCTCGTTCCGGTGCTAGGAGACGCACTCGGCTACGCCAACCCACTCGATGCTGCCGAGCTTGGGAGTCGGTGGCCCGATTCTTATGCTCAGAACCTCGCGGAACTTCGACGGATCTCATGGTTCGATTCCACCGACCCGCTAAACCGGCACTTCATCGAAGCTCTCGAAGCTGCGGCAGCGGGAAGCTTCCCGGCGGCTACTTGACCTCATGCTCAGACCGACCGGCACAGCGGCAGCGCCGCGGCGGTGAACGAGACCGCCTGCTGCCCGACTAGCCGCCTGGTCTCGCAGTTCGCTTGGATGGCGGCCTGTTCGACTGCGGCGACCGCGGCGTCGAGTTCATCGACGGTCTGTGCGGAGACGGAGACGAGGCCGGAGACGCGCAGGACGCCGTGCCCGGCGGTCAGGTCGGCCTCCTGCTGGAGCACGTCGTCCAGCTCGGCCGACGAGGCAGCGTCCTCAACTTGCCCGATCTTCCGACGCTGGGCTGCGTCGGAGATGAGCTCGGTCTTCTTCTTCCGCAGGTCGCGGGCGGCCTGATCGGCCCGAACCGGGGTGTAGTGCAGGGCGAGGGTCCGCAGGATGCCGTTGGAGAGCACGAGCGGGGCGAGGAAGCCGGGATAGACCTGCGAGCGCGGCCACTCCGTGACCCACAGCACCGCGTGGAACGCGGAGTCGGAGCGCAGCCGGTCCCAGGTCTCGGTGACCGCGACCGGCCCGGCGGTCGCCAGGTCGCGGCCCAGGTTCCCGTGCCGCTCCAGCGCGGGGGCGGCGGCGGGGTCGTAGGCCGAACGCAGGATCACGGCGACCTCGCCGGGCGTCAGCCACCCGGTCGGGGTCAGCTCCGCCGCCCGCAGCACGGTGGTGAGGGTGCTCATCTCCTGGCGCAGCACCGCGGCGGCTCCGCGCATCCCGCCGCCGGAGGTCCTGATCTGGCGGGCGGCGGCCTTCATGTCGAGCGCGAGGCTGATGGTCGTCGCGTGTCGCTCCCCGGCGGGGCCGGCCCGGTCGATGAGCTCGGCGTAGGTGGTCGCGGCCCAAGAGCCGTCGTCGGTGCCGTGGGTGCGCCACCACTCGGCCAGGCCCGTGCCGGAGTCGGGCAGGGTCCGCTCGGAGACCTGGATACGGGCGATCCGCCCGGAGCGGCACGCGGCGGCGAGTACGCGGCCCCAGCCGGAGACGCGGCGCTGCTGCTCGCCGGGGTCGAGGAGCACGAACGCGGGGTGGGAGACGCCGAGGATCGCGGTGAGGGTCTGCGCGTGCGGGTCGTGGATCATCGCCGCCCCGGTCTCCGGGTCCTCCCACTCCCGCAGCGGCGCGGCGTCGCCGGGCAGGGCGAGGGTCCCGGCGGGGCGGGGCTTGATGACGCGGCGGCGGTAGATGAGCTGCCCGAGATAGGTGCGGGCGGCCCAGCGGGTGAGGATCGGCACCCACTCGATGACCTTCCGCCCACCGGCCGGGATCACCGCGACCAGCGCAGCCGACGTCCACACCGGGGAGGTCCAGGCCAGGCCCATGCCACCGCCGGTGTAGAGGGAGACGACGACGGTGAGGATCGCAACGCCCAGGACGATGAGCTGCGCCAGCGAGAGGCCGAGCATGATGCCGTGCTTGGTGAGGCGGGAGAACTGCACCGCCGCGAGCGGGTAGTCGGAGTTCGTGTTGGTGACCATCGGGTCACTCCTTCCCGGTCGGCTTGGACGACGGCGCCGGCGGCGGGTCCGACCGGCGCGGCGGCGCCGACGAGGCCGCGGGTGACGACGGCGCGGGGGCGGACGGTGCGGGGCGCGACGTCGGGCTCGCCTGCGACGGCGGCACGGGCGGTGGGGATGCCTGCTCGGCGGCGGCTCCGGCGTGGCCCTCTGCGGCACCGCCGACCGCGGCTCCGGCCTTGGGGCCGGCGGTCGCGGCGCCTTTGACCACGGCGGCCCCGGCAACCACGGCCGCGCCGACCGGCCCGGCAGCCGCCCCAGCACCCGCCGCGCCAGCCCCGGTGCCCGCGCTCGCGCCAGCTCCGGCTCCGGCTCCGGTGGAGGTTGCCGCGGCTCCGGTGCTGGCCGAACCCGCGGCGGCGGCAGCGGACGGCGGCCCGGACGGAGGTGGCGTGGACCCGCCCCCGCCCCCGCCGCCGGTGTTCCCGCTGGGCCTGGTGCCGGTGTCGGCACCGCCGTCGAGCACCTTCTTCGCGGTGTCGGCCTGCGGCGCGGACGGGATCGGCACGGGCCGGTTGAGCGCGGACTTGGCCTCCTGCTCGGAGCTCATCGCGTGGTACATGTCGAAGCCCACGAACGACAGGAACTTGTAGGTGATGTACGGCGCGAACGCCGCCACGAACATCAGCACGACTCCGGCGATGGGGTCGGAGATGGAGGCCAGGTCGGCCTCGATGGGGGCCGAGACCTGCCCGATCGCCACGAGGAAGATCACGACGAGCACGAGCTTGGACAGGATGAGGGCGATGACGAACGTCGCCCACTTGGCGAACCAGCCCTTCGTCGCATCCCACGTCGCCCCGGCCAGGGCGACCGGGCCGAACACGATCGCCACCAGCAGCAGCGCCTTGCGGATCGACAGGGAGAACCAGATGATCGCCGCCGCGGAGATGGCGAGGCCGGCGAGGAAGATCGTCAGGATCGCGCCGACGCCGGGCGCGGCGATGTTGATGCCCGCGAGGGCGGCGGCGAGGAGCCCGATCTGGGTCCCCATCCCTTCCATCGTGTTGCCGGTGGCCTGCACGATCCCGACCGCGAGCTGGTCGGTGACTTCCAGCAGCAGGGCCGTGAGCGTGATGACCAGGAACGACCCGAGCACGCTCTTGGCGAGCCCGAGCGCGGCGCGGGACAGGGCGGTCGGGTCGCGGTGGATGAGCCCGGTGATGAGCTGCAAGCAGAAGAACACGAGCATCACGAAGACCGCGACGCCGAACAGGACGTTGTAGACGCCGACGTACTCGGCGCTGGTGACGTCCACGAGCGTCGTCGTGTCGAACACCCACCACACGGCCTCGAACAGCCACGCCGCAGCTCCGGCCATCGCCTGCGCGAGCCAGTCGAACGGCGCCGCGATCAGCGACGCAGTGGCCTCGCCCACCGCGTCGCACACGGAGGAGATGACCGGGACATCGCAGACGCTCACCGCATCCACCCCCGAGCGCGGATGTCGTGTGGGGTGGTCATCACACGGCCTGCCCGACGCCCCAGAAGAAGTTGACGAGCGTCACCGCGGCGCCGCAGATGATCGCGGCCCCACAGGACACGACGACGCCGACCTTGCCCCGCGACGCGAGGTGCGGGTTCGAGGAGTTGGCGCCGAAGCCCCAGACGATCGCCGAGATGATGAGCGCGAGGACGGAGAGGATCAGCCCCACCGTCATCACGGCGCCGACGATGATGCGAAGTTGCTCGATGCCGGGAAGGCCGGACGAGTTGGGGTCGATGTCGATCACGGGAGGCTCCTGACTGTTGACGAGAAGGCGTTCTCGACGGTCAGGTACGCCGCTCGCTTCCCCGCGACGTCACGGCGCCAGTCGGAACACCCGCGCCTGCTGTGTGATCCCTGGACACGTGATCGCCTCGCGCCGGAGCACCCCGACAGAGCGTGAGGCCGCATGCGATAGGACGCGGATGTCGGCTGGCGAACAGCCCGACCTGACGTCACTCCGGTTGTCGGCGTCGCCGCCTATGCTCATCACATCGAGCCCGGAGCGTGATATGTCGACCTTCCACCCGCTGGGGAGAGTAGTGGGCGAGTTCAGCCCGGAATCACTTGGCGATCCCGTGAACGAGCTCCTGCCCTTTCGTGGCTGTACGACGCCATCGGACGCGCGCGCAATCTTGTACGAGAACGTCGAGAAGGAGGTCTCGGCGATCCTCGGCCTAGTCGCGGACTCCGACGCCTTCGATGTCATCGAGCTGATGCGGATGCGGGAGTTCTCCATCGTTCCAGATCCCCGCCTTGCACCCGCGGGGGGTGCCTCGCTTCCCGTCGAGATCGTCGCTGCCTCACTACTGGCCAGAGCATCACGGCAGCCCGGCCCGACTCCACGACAAGAGACGCGCCCGCACGAAGTCATCTCGGAGCTGCATGAACGCTCGATGCGGTTGGCACGTATCGCGAGCTATCGGCAGTTGGCCGAAGGTCAACTCCGCGATGACCCGCTTGGCCGACTGGCAAGCGAGTACCAGGGTGCCGTGCTCAACATCCGCAACCTGCAGTACGACCACATCCGCGACGAGCATGACCGCAGACTGTTCGAGACCGCCGCTGCAAGTGAACTCATGCAGCAATATCTCGGATATAGCTACTGCGATGTTCTAGCGGTTCGGTCGGCGATGAACGAGATCTCCGCCGAGCGGATGACCCGCCTTCGCGACGAGACCGGTGATCTGTTGATCACGCATCAGGACCTCGCCCCCGAAGACGTCCCTCGCGAGATCATCGAGCAATTTATGGCAGGAATGATCCCGTTCATGTTCCTACCCGCCGACAGGTCGATCATCACGACCGGCGACGTCGCACGCGCATCAGGATTGGACGCGGCCACGTCGAGAAGAGTGCTCAACTCCTTCGCGCAGCAATTCGACGACTCAGAATCCCCGCAGAAGAGGGTCTTCGATCTGCTCATGGGCAACAACCCGTTCCTGACCCACCCTCTCATGTCCGACGGTGGCGACAACTTCGCGCTCACGTCTAACGACATCGGTCTGGACGTGCTGCGGCGAATATTCGAGCGCGCACTTCCTCCCAACTCTCCCGACGTTCGCCGGTACGACCAGAAGGCCCGTCAACCGGTCAGCGAGCAGGCCGCGACACGGTACCTCCAGACGGTTCTGGGGGAGCCGGCCTTCCGGGAGAGCTACCACTACCTGGCGCCGAAATCGGGTGTATCTGCGGAGCAACTCGGGCTCGACTGCGAGGCTGTTCGTCAACTGGCTGACGATGTTGAAGGCGATGCACTCTTCGTGATCGACGACGTAGCTGTCGTCGTCGAGGTGAAGGGAAAGTCGATCGCCGATCAGGCTCGCCGCGGCGACGTGCGACGCCTAGGCAACGACCTCAGAGCAACCCTGGGCGACGGTGCACGCCAGGCCACACGAATCCGCGAGCTCCTCGAGGCCAATCGGGGCATCTGGGAGAGCCCCACGAGCTGGCTGGACCTCTCCGACATCCGCGAGGTGCGGACCTTGGTGATCGTGCTCGATGACATCGGACCGCTCGGCACCAACCTCGCCGACCTTCAGCACGCGGGAATCCTGCCCCACGACCGACCCCCCTTGGTTCTGTCGCTACATGACCTCGCCGTCATCGCAGAGATCGGTGAACGCCCCTCGGAGTTTCTCCTTTACCTGAGACGACGCACCGACAGCCCCGTGACCGCCTACTACCGCGCGCTCGACGAGCTCGATCTCTACATGCTGTTTCTCGCCGCGGACCTTTTTGTCGAAGACGACCCCGATGAGATCAAGACCGCCCATCCGACCGTGCCCCCGGTCTCGAAGGCAGAGCGCCGTCGCCACGAACGGTCGGCCGTCGGCACCATGGTGAGCGACAACTGTGTGGAGCTGACGGCATGGATGAACCGCGACCTGCTCCCAGATGGCGCACATGTCGCAAAGCCGACCATGCATGCCCCGGCTGAGATGCTCGAACTGATCGACCAGATCTGCACGGCGGCTCGACCCGGATGGCTTCGCTGTTGCGCGGACCTTCTTGCCCTGTCCGGCGAAGCGCAGCTCGGGCTCCTTTCGACGATCAAGAAGTGCGCTGGCGCCACGAGAAGAGACCATTCCTACCATGACGCGGTGACGGCATACGCTGGAACGTGGGGATTTGCGACCGTATTCCTGGCCACGCACCCCGCCGGCACCGCACCGGTCGAGGCGAAGAAACGGCTGCAACGGTATGCAGAAGCGAAGCAATACCAGCTGCAGGCAGATCGCGCCTACGGCTGGGTCTTCGACGAGGGCGGCTCCTTGGAAGACACCTTCTACCTCAGCTCAGTCGCGTCGAGTGACCCCAGGCTCGACCGGCTCGTCGAGGAGATGAACCTCCAGCCGGCGGGCAAGAGGCCCCCGCCCGTCCCTCCTTCGGCGCGCCGGACGACGAGGCGCCTTCAGAAGAAGCACAAGCGTCGCTGATGAGTCCCACGGCAGTGCAAGCACCACGCTGTCTTGGCAAGCAGGCACGTGGGCAGGATGCTGGCGCGCCCTGCCCTCGTGCTTGTCGCGGCATTCGGCAACGCCCAAGAGGAGGTCGCTCTCTGTTTCCGGCTCCATCACCTTCGTCGCCCTCATAGGCGGGTGCCGACGTCCAGCAGGAAGTTGAGCCAGGCGACGCCGGCCCCGGCCAGGGCTGCGGCGCCGACCGATACCCACAGGCCGATGCGGGCCTTCGTCGCGGCCTGGTAGTTGCCGGAAGCACCGCTGATCGCCCAGACGATCGCGCAGACGATGAGCATGAGCACCGCGGTGATCAGGACGAACATCAGCAGCGCGCCGACGATGGACTGCACTTCCGTCGAGGCGCCCACGCCGTCGAAGTCGGGGAACACATCCATCACGCCCCACCCCCTGCGGTGCACAGCGCCGGCGCGGCCTCGCCAGCGGTAGTCCCCTCGGCGCCGTGCTCGGTGAGCCAGGCATCGGAATCGATCGCCTCGCCGCCCTGCCCGCCGACGCGGATCTCCAGGTGCAGGTGGGGGCCCGTGGACTTGCCCGATGAGCCGACGTCGCCGATGTGCTGCCCGGCGGTGACGGTCTGGCCCTCGGCGACGTGGATGCCCGTTTCCCACATATGCGCGTAGTAAGACGCGACCCGCTCCCCGGCGACGGTGTGCTCGATGATGACGAGCCCGCCGTAGGTGCCGGTGTACTCGGCGTGCACCACGAGCCCGTCCGCGACCGCGTAGATCGGAGTGCCGTCCGCCGCGGCGAAATCCGAGCCGGAGTGGAAGGCCCGCTCCCGGGTCATCGGGTCGGTGCGCCACCCGAACGGGCTCGTTCGCACCCAGCTCCCTTCCGGGAGCGGGAACACGAGCCGGGTCGTCTCGGGCACCACCGGCGCCGCATCCCCGCCTCCGCTGCCCGTGCTCGCAGATCGGGTGAGGGCGGTGAGGATCGCTTCGGCGACGGGCTGGTAGTTCTGATACCTGTCCGGGTAGGCGCTGACCTCGACGGCTTGAGCGGCCTCGCCGGGGTCGAGGCTCTGCCAGCCGGGGATGTCGAGCAGCCCCCTCGGGGACGGGTAGTTCGGCCCGGTCGGCCCGCCGTAGAACGCCCTCGCCTGGTAGGCCGAGTCCATGAGCTCGGCGACCGTGCCCCACCCGGCGGCGGGGCGCATCTGGAACAGCCCGAGGCTGTCGTGGTCGGCGCCGTTGCCGTCGTTCGGGTAGTCCGCCGACTCGGGGTAGGCGCCGGTGTTGGCGAGCATCCGCAGGCTTGACTCGGTGAGCGCGGCCATCAGCGCGATGACCACCCCGGGCCGGCCGACCCCGGAGGTCTGCCCGCCGACCCGGATGATCGTCGCGGCATGGGTGAGCTGGGCCCGGTTCAGCGTCACCGTCTCACCGTTGCGGGTGGTCGCGGTCAGGGAGTCCGGGATCGGACCGAGGGCCAGCGAGCCGGGCGTGCAGGCCGCGGTCGCGGACGTGCTGCCGAGGGTCGCGACGCCCAGCAGCGCGGACGACGGGGCGAGGAACAGCAGCGCCAGGGCGAGGGCGGCGGCCTTCTTCATCACGAGACTCCCCGCTCAGCGCAGCGGGTTGTCGAGCTCGGACAGCCGCAGCACCTCGCACAGCCCCGAACTCGCCGACCGGCCGGGGATCGGCGGGGTGCAGACGAGGAACACCGTGAACGCGACCGGCCGGGACGCCTTGACCGGCGTCGTGCCCCAGGTGCCGTCGCGGTGCCTCGTGCCGGTGATCGTGTACGCGGTCGCGCCATCGGGTATCTGGCCGGTGGCGGCCTGGGCGACGGCGGTCTCCCACGCCTCGGGGATCACGGCGGTGTCGATGGTGAGCCACTGGCGCGTCGCGTACTGCCGGAGCTGCGCCCACGCCTCGCTCGTGGGCAGGTAGGCGCGCACGTCACCCACGAAGGCATCGGCCTCCGACTCGTGGGCGACGTCGGCGAGCACCTGCGCGAAGTCGGACGGCGCGTACCCCGAAGCAGTGTCCCAGGTGAACAGGGCCTCCGCGACAGCGCGGGCGAACGCCTCCGGGCCGCCCGTGCGAGGCACCGGCCCCAGCTCGCCGCCCGGCGTCGGCTCCGGGGTCGCTGTCGACGCCGAGGACGGCTCCGCGCTCGGCAAGTGGGCGGAGCTCGTGGCGGGGCCGCGCAGCAGCCCGTAGACGCCGACGCCGACGAGGATCAGCACGGCGAGCCCGCCCGCAACGGCGGCGATCAGCAGGCGACGACGGCGACGATCGTCAGGCGAGGCGGCGGGGTCCATCACGGGGGTCCTTCCCGGAAGGCGACAGATACGGAGTCGCCGGGAAGGTGCGCACTACCGCACCGAGGGCCGGGGATCAGGCGATGTGCTCGGTGCGGTTCCGCCGCGCGGTGCGGGCGGCGTCAGCGAACGCGAGCGTGCCGGCCACCGCCTGCTCGAACTTCGCCCATTGCTCGTCGGTGAGCGCGGGGCCGACCTCGGCGGGGTCGTAGTGCGCCCACCAGGAGGCCATGTCGTCCCAGGTTGCGGTGAACACGCTCAGCGCGAACGGCACCGGCGCGCCCGGCTCCATTGCCGTCAGCACGAGCCGCTTGGCCTTCCGGCCGCCAGTCTTCGCGGCCTTGACGCGGGCGAGCGCGGCCTGCGCCAACTGCTCCAGTTCCGCCGCCTTTGCCTCCCGCTCTGTCGCGCGCACCGCTTCCGCTTCGTCGCGGGCCTGCTCGCGCAGCTCGGCAGGCTGGGCCGGGTCGGCGGCGAGCTGGTCGAGCTCGGCCAGCGACAGCTCGGCATTCATCCGCAGGTGCGAGGGGTACACGCTGCCACCGGCCCGCAGCCGTGCGACTTCCTCCGCGGCTTGTCGGCGCACCGAGTCTGGTTGGGATTCGTCGGCGGCGATGCCTTCGATCCGGCCGATGCGTTCCAGCGTCTTGTGGGAATCGCGGCCGGTGAGCATGCGGGCCGCCTGCACGCGGGCTTCACCGGCTGGGGTGTCCCACGGTTCCGGCAAATTGCCGGGGCCGTCTTCTCCGCCGTCGCTGGCCGGTCGGAAGCGGGTGGCCTCCTGGCGGCGGGCGGCGTCCTCTGCCAGCAGGGTCTTCAGCTCGCGGTAGAGGGCGGCGGCTTCGAGTTGGGTGAGGGGCTTGTGGAGCTGGTTGTCGTCCTGCTCGGCGAGGAGCTGCCCGAGCCGGTCTGAGACACCGCTACGCACCCAGACGTTGATGGTCTTGATGCCGAGCAGCTTGATCGCCGCGAGCCTTCGGGCGCCGCAGATCAGGTGCCCGTCGAGGGTCACCGTGATCGGCTGCAGCAGCCCGTTCCGGCGGATCGACTCGACCAACGCGGCCAGGTCGCCATGTTCGTGCCGGTGGCGGCGGCCGACGATGATCGAATCGACGGCGCGTTCCAGCTCGATGCGTCCTTCCAGCGGCGTGCTCATGGCCCGTCACTCCCGGCATCGAAGCTGGGGGCGGCGAGCCCGGCGGCGATCACGAGGTTGCCGTCCGTCAGCAGCGCGCGCAAGGGCTGGCCGATCAGCAGGCGGCGGAGCATTCCGCGGCCCGCGTTCGTGTGCGCGAGGGCCGGGTCAGGAGCACCGAGCACTACCCGAAGCAGTGCCGTCCAGGAGGTGCCGGGGAGGTCAAGGAGGGCGCGGGCCTGCCGATCGCGGCGCAGCACCTCGAATGCTGAGGCGCGCGACACCGACTCGGCCAGGCGGGTGGCGATGTACTCGACCGCGGCCCGCGCCGTCTCTGGCTCCCAACCGACCCGGGTCAGGAACGCGATGGTGTCCGCGATGGCGGCGGTGACGTTCATTGCCCGCTCGGGCACCGCATCCTCGTCGTCGGGCTCGTCGTCGGCGAAGGGATCGAACCGGAACGCGGGGTGGTAATCGGTCAGCGGGTTCTCGCGGTCGCTGAACCGCTCGGCGTCGTGGAACACCGAATACCTCGGGCGGCGGGCCTGGTGGACGGAGCACAGCAGCCCGTTGCCGCGCTCCTCACCGATGCAGGTCACCTTCACCGCCTTGGTGACCACCGCCCACGGGTCGTCGGCGCGTCTCGTGGCGGCACCGCGCATGGCCTCGAACGCCGCGGAGGCGGCCTCCCACGGGTCCAGACCGTGCTTCTTGGCGAGCGCGGCGTACTTCTCGGCGGCGTGCCGCATCAGCGCGGCGGCCTCCGGGTCGGTGCGCCACGCACCGCGGCCGGCCTCGTGCAGCCGGTTCAGCAGGGCGCGCAGCGCCTCGGAGTCCTCGAAACGATCCCGCCGCCCACGGGCCCGTGCTGTCGGCATGGTGGCACCTCCTGAACGGCAGGTGCGCGCACAGCCCCCAACAACTGTCGTCGCCGCGATGCCGGGGGTGCGCATGGCTAACTCACCCCAACCCGATCCCGGAACGCGACACCCAGGTGAGTCGCTCGCCGCTCCCGCGGCCGAACGCCGACGCGGGCGGCAGCCTGCGGGCCTGCTCGCTCACGAACCGTGCCCCCGAGCGGAACCCGGTGCGCCTCGCCCGGTACGCCTGGCCGGGCACCCGGCGGGTGCGGCGGGCGAGCTCGGCCTGGAAGTCGATGCCCCGCCCGGCGACCCTGCCCGAGCGCGAGAGCATCAGCTCGGTCGGGCGCACCCACTCCACGCCCGGCCGCGCCTTCTTCGCCGCCTCCGTCTCGCTTGCAGTCTTCGCCGGCTGCGACGGGTCGCCGTGCCGCGCCAGCGCAGACGTCTCGCTCTCGCTCCGCGTCTCGGCGGGCTCGGGGTCGCGGGCCGTGTGGTCGCGCGGGTCCAGGTTCTTCTCGTCGTTCATCGCGTCTCCTCCTCGTCGGCAGTGGTCAGCGCGGGCGGGGCGAACCAGCGGCCCACAGTTGAGGGGTGCACGCCCAGATGCCGGGCAATGGCCTTGTTCGACCAGCCCTCCTCCTCCCGCAGGCGCGCAGCGAGCTCCCGGCCCGCCGGGCGCACCGGCACCACCGCCAGCGACACCGGCACCGCGTTGGGCGCCGCGTCAGGCGCGGGCGTGGGCTCCTCAGCAGGCGCGGGCTCGGTGCTAGTGGGGACGGGGCGGGTGAGGATGACGGTGAGGTGCGTGATCGCCAGCAGCACAAGCGGCGGCACCGCCGCCACGGACGCGGCCAACACGGAGGGCACGTCGGCGTCGGCGGCGACGACGGCGTGGATCGCGTTCGCCGTCACCGACACCAGGGCGCCGGCGGCGAGCAGCCCCCACGGATACCAGGCACCGCGCTGCCCGGCGAGGGCGACGACGGCGACCGTGGCGACGACGATGATGCCGTCCACGATCAGGGGCCACGCCCATGCCTGCCCGGCGTCGACGCCGGAGCGGCGGGCGAGGTCGGCCAGGGCGGTGAAGGACAGCCAGAAGGCGCCGGCCGCGATGAACACCGTGCCGGCCACGGCCGTCACGACCGCGACCCGCCCGCCCCGGGTCCGCGCGACGGGGTTCACGAGAGCACCTGCCCTGCGAGCCGCACCGGCCGGTGCGGGGCGCCGCCCTGCCCACCGCCCGATGCGGCGGGGTGGGCGTGGGTGGCGCGGTAGGCGGAGCGGATCGTGGTCTCGACCTCGCGCGGTGCGAGGCCGATCTGCTCGCCGGCCGCAGCGAGCGCGTCGACCATCTCCGGCAGCGACAGGCCGGCCTCCGCGAGACGGCAGGACGCCCAGAACAGGCCGCGGTTGCGCTCGCCCTCGGCGCGCAGCGACACCCACGCCGCCAGGCGCTCCGCGTCCTCCAGCCTGACCGGGCCGCGCACCCGGTAAGGGGCAGGTTCGGGGCGCGGGTCGAGGAAGGCTCGTAGCCGGGCCGCATCCACCGGGCCTGGGGCGCGGTCGGCGCCGGCGATGAGCTCGTAGGAGCCGGAGCGGGTCACGGTCGAGGGCGGGACGATGATGTAGCCGCCGTCGCCGCGGAAGTCCACATGCGCCTTCGCGGCCTGCCACGACCGCTGCTCGCGGTCCGGGTCGGCCGGGAAGTAGAAGTGCGCCCCGCCCGACGCGGAGCGCACCACCGCCAGCCACCCCGGCACCAGGCCAGCACGGCGGGCGCGCTCGAACCCGGCGAACCCGTCGCCGCCGGGCTTGCGGTCCACGTCGACGACCTCGACCCCGGAGGCAGCGCCGGTCGGGATGCCGATGTTCGCAGCAGGCCACCGCCGCCACCACGCCGCGACCTGGCGGGCGTCGGCAGTCGCCTCGTGGAAACCATGCTCGGTCCTCGGGTTCTTCGCGCCGGGCACGCACGGGAACACTGGCACCCCGGCGGCCGCGAGCCAGACGGCAGCCTGCGGCAGCGACAGAACCGACACCGAGGCGAGGACGCTGGCGACGCTCATCACAGGCTCCTCGCCGCACGCGCCGCCGACACGGGCGCAGGCCGCAGCTCCGCCACGGGCGCGGGCGCCCGGTCGGCGCGCTCAAGCGACGGCGCCGAGGCGTCGCGGGTCAGGGCGGGTCGCCCGTGCCGGCCTGCATCGTCGGCAGGGCGTCGAGGATGGAGCCGGCGACCTTCCGCACCTTCTCGCCGGTCTCCTGCACGACCTCGACCGGGGACTTGTCCTTGACCGAGTTGGCCCACTCCGCGACGTAGAGCGCGGACGGGGCGGTGGTCTCCATGCCGTGCGCGGCGGCGACCATCACCGCGACCGACTCGGCCTCGACCTCCCGGATGCCTCGGTGCCGGGTGCCGTCCTCGTTGTCGGGGCCGTGCATCCGCACATGCGCCAGCTCGTGCACGAGCGTCACCGCCTGCTCCGCAGGAGACAGGTCCTCGCGCACCGACACGGTGCGGGTCCCGTAGTGCGTCAGCCCGTCCGCACCCTCGATGGCAGCGGCGTCCGGCACACGCTGGACAGTGAAGCCCTCGGCCTCGATCAGGGCGGCCAGGCCCTCCCAGAGCCCACTAGGCGCCTCGCCGGTGAGCGCGGCCACAGTCGGCCGCTCAGGGATCGGGTCCCCGGCGGTCAACGCGACGTCCCAGACGTAGGCGGGCTTCGCGCCGACCAATCGCGAGCGCACGACCTCGCCGGGCTTGGGCTTCTCGAACCTGTCCAGCCGCCGCCACGAACCGGGGTCCTGCGGCGTCGAGGACGCGAACCGGCCCGTCACCGGGGCGAAGATCATGTAGCCGGCCTGGCCGCGCTCGACCTGCCGGCCGAGGGCCTGCCATTGCTTGTAGCCAGCGACATACGATGGCATCGGGCTCGGAACCCGGCCTGCCTCGAAGGCGGCCTCGTGCTGGGCGAAGATCAGCAGCGTGTTGCGGAACGACCGCGCCCGGAACTTCGCGGCGAACTCGAGCGCACGCTTCCAGTCCTCGCCAGTGACGAGCTGTTCGACCGCGCCCGTCAGGCGCTCGTGAAGTTCATCGAGCTTCGCGTCCCGCGCAGCTCGTGACTCCTCGTTCGTCGCCATTCCTGACCTCCTCCCGGCAAGGCCAGCGGCATGTACCGCTGACCCTTGCGACCATGAGGTGCGCCGGGACGATCAGGAGACTGAGACGGACGGAACTGACGAGGCGACCGTCAGGCTCCGATGAACCCGACGAATCCCATCTGGACTACCAGCCATTGGCGCCGTGTCTGTTCGATGACGGCCCTTGGCGCGTATATCCGTGTCGGGAGTGAGCAGATCGGGTGCACCCGACGTCAGGTGCTCTTGCCCTCGCCGAGAGCCCGATACCGACGGGGAGTGACGCCGACGTACTGGCGGAAGACGCGGGCGACGTGACCTCGATTGGTCCATCCAACTTGTCGGGCCGCCGCGTCGATGGTGAGGTCGGTCTCGCGGAGCAGCCGGGCCATGTGCTCGACGCGCAGCATGGTGAGGTAGGCCAATGGCGTTTTGCCGTAGGCGTCGACGAACACGCGGCTCAGTTGTGCCCTCGATAGATGCACTTCGCGAGCGAGGGTATCCAGCGTCCAGCGTTGTGACGATGCATTGCGCAATAGTTCGGCAGCGCGTCGCGCCTCAGCTCGCAGAGGCTGAAACGCGCGGTGACGAGGAAGAGTTGGCCGGATCTTCATTCTCTGCGTTCGGGACTCCCGCGTGAGGGTGATCTCGATGGACGGCGCCACGACATCCATCACGGCGAACAGGATGGATTGCATTCTGTAGTAGCGGTCGGCGAAGTCGCCTTCCCTGCTGAGTGCGACCAGCTCATCGAGCAACGGCATCAGGGTCTCGATACGGCCTTCTCCGAGGTGAAACACCTGCGCGGGCTCTGCATATCGAGCGTCCATGCACGAGCGAGCATCGAGCCGGTCCGTGAATATCGCGGCGTGTTGCCAGAACACCTGGTCCGCCACGTAGTCGACGTCGAGATAGAGCGTGGTGATGGTCATCCAGCCCTCGGGCTCGCTGCCGCATAGGGTGTTCGTGCCCAGCAGGATCACGTCGCCAGCCTTGACGATCCTCTCGCCGAACTCGCTGAACACTATTGCCGAGCCGGACCGGACGAAGCTCAGCTTCACACAGTCGTAGGCGATCGGACACGCCGCTTGACGTGTCGTCATCGATCGGGCGTCAATCGGGACGTACGTATTCGCTGGTCGGTCGGGTATCGACGCGAGCGGCTCGTCGTGAATCAGGGCGGCGGTCTCTCTAGGCGGCGACCGTGAAGAGCTGATTGAGGTGCTGTCGTTGTTCGATCTCATCGATCAGGGCGATCGCGTAATCCGCGTAGCTGATCTGACTGCGCCCTTGTCCGTCGCAGAGCACGACGTCACCGCCAGTTCTGTATGTGCCGGTTCGCGGGCCGTTGGGCTGGAACTCGATAGCGGGGGCGAGATAAGTCCAGGTGACGTCTGGGCAGGCGGCGAGCATGTCGGTGACCTGCCGGAGGACGGCGGAGCCGTTTCGCAGTGGTCCGGGTTTCAGTTCGGTCTCGTAATAGCGGGAGGTGCGGGCCGATGAGGTGAAGAGGTGTCCGGCGCTACCGACGACGATGAGCCGGGTCGAGGTGCCGCGGAGAATATTGAGGAGGTGCCGGGTGGCGTCCAGGTGCTCGTGTTCTCGTCCGAGTGGCACGCCGTAGGCGGAGACGAGTACGTCGAGTCCCTGGATGTCCGACCGGTCAAGTTCGAGTACGGGTTTCTCGATGCAGGCCGTGGCTGAGGTGAGCTTCCGCCGGTCCCGCACGAGAGCGACGATCTCGTGTCCGCGTTGTTCAGCCTCGGCCAGGATGAGGGAGCCGGCTCGTCCTGTCGCGCCGATGATTCCGAGCTTCACAGTGTCCTCCGTGTTCGTATAGTCGTCCGCATTGATCAGCTCGCCTCCGGAAGGTCGACGCCGGTGAGTTCGGTGCTGAGCGTCCAGAGCCGATGTGCGGATTCGGGATCCACGGCATAGGGCATGACGCCTTGCGCGAAGGACCCGACGGTGAGGGTGGCGCTGTCTCGTTCCGCGGTCGAGAGCGGCGCGATGTCGGCGTTCTCGCAGTACACGCCGCTGATCCCGTCGAGTTGTGGACTGGTGGCGCACCAGATCGAGGTCGCGGCTCCCTGCTCGGGAGTCTTCATGTTCCTGGACGGGTCGAGGATGGGCTCACCGTTCTCGTCGAGAACTCCCATGTCGATGAGCGCTTCGGTGGTGGTGTGCCGGGCAAGCCGGGTAACGATGCTGCCGGGGTGGAGTGCGAACGCGCGGACTCCGTGGTCTCGACCGAGGCGATCCAGTTCGAGCGCGAAGAGCACGTTGGCGGTCTTGGACTGCCCGTAGCCCCGCATCGGCGTGTATTCGGTGTGGGTGAAGTTCGGGTCGTCCCAGATGATGTCGGACTGTCGGTGGCCCCACGAGGAGACCGACACGACACGGGCCCCACCGCCACGGGCGAGGAGTGGCCAGAGTCTGGCGGTGAGTTGGAAGTGTCCGAGGTGGTTGGTCGCGAAGTGGGACTCGTAGCCGCGAGCGTCGCGTTCGAGGGGCGCCGCCATGAT
>JAATFB010000087.1 GCA_015655415.1 Actinomycetales bacterium | reverse complement strand
GGGCCTGCCGGAGGAGATCCTGGCCGGCGCGCCGAAGGGCTACACGGACGCGGTCCTCGACGACGAGTTCCCGCTCTCGATGTTCTACGAGGCGCTGGCCAAGAAGATGGGCGACACGATCGAGTCGACGAAGGGGATCACCGCGGCCTCCGTCAAGGGGATCACCGCGGCCGCCTCAGTCTGACCGCTGCGACTTCTCCGGAGGACATGCCGGCGCCGGGCCGCACCCGACATTGCAGGGTTCGTATGTCCTCCGGAACGGCCGTGACCATCGGGAGTGCGGGATGCCGCGATCGGGGAAGATGGATCACACCATGACTCTTCGACTGCACGACCCCGACTCCCGCGCGTTCGCCTCCGACAACTACGCGGGCGCGCATCCCGAGATCATCGAGGCGATCGCCGCGGCGAACGGCGGGCACCAGATCTCCTACGGAGAGGATGCCTACACCGAGCGCCTGCACGAGGTCTTCGAGCAGCACTTCGGCACCGGGATCGAGGTCTATCCGGTGTTCAACGGCACCGGGGCCAATGTGACCGCACTGCAGTCCGTGCTTCCGCGCTGGGGGGCCGTGGTGACCTCCGCCACCGCTCACATCAACACAGACGAGAACGGCGCGCCGGAGCGGGTCGGCGGCCTGAAGCTGCTGGCCGTCGAGACCCCGGACGGCAAGCTGACCCCCGACCTGATCGACAGGCAGGCCTGGGGATGGGGCGACGAGCACCGGGCGCAGCCGCTGGCCGTCTCCGTCACGCAGACCACCGAGCTCGGCACGTGCTACACCGTCGAGGAGCTGAAGGCGGTCGCCGACCACGCGCACTCCCTCGGCATGCGTGTCCACATGGACGGCGCCCGCATCGCCAACGCCGCCGCCCGCCTCGACGTCCCGCTGCGCGCGATCACGACCGACGTCGGGGTCGACGTGCTCAGCTTCGGCGGCACCAAGAACGGCCTTGTGTTCGGCGAGGCGGTCGTCGTGCTCGATCCGGATGCCTCGGCCGGCATGACCTATCTCCGCAAGCTCGACATGCAGCTGGCGTCGAAGATGCGCTTCATCTCCGCGCAGCTCGTCGCCCTCCTCGCCGACGGGCTGTGGCTGCGCAGCGCACGGCACTCCAACGCCATGGCGGCCCTGCTGCGGTCCCGCCTGGAGGAGGCGAAGGCGTCGGGGCGTGCCGCCGGTCTCGACTTCACCCAGCCGACGGAGGCCAACGGCGTGTTCGCCACCCTGCCCCGAGAGGCCGCCGACCGCGTCCGCGAGCGCTACCGCTTCTACGACTGGGACGCCTCACGCGGCGAGGTGCGCTGGATGTGCTCGTGGGACACCACCCAGGAGGACGTCGAGGGCTTCGTCGCCGCGATCGTGGCGGCGCTGGACCAGTAGCTCCCGCGCCGCCCTCCTCCGCTCCCGCGCCGACCTCCTCCGCTCCCGCGCCGCCCGGAGCCGTCCGCGATTGCCCGGGCCCCCGTGGCCGCCCTGAAGACAGCAGATGTCGTCCGAAACAGCCGGAAGTCAGCTGTTCCGGCTGCGAGAGCGCGACCACTGCTGTTTTCAGGGCAGGGCGGCGCCGGGGTCGGCCGGGCGGCCTGGGGTGGGCCGGCGGGGCCGGCAGGGCGGCGCCGGGGTCGGCGGGGCTAACGGATGCCGGTGGTGGCGAGGGCGAGCATCCGCCTGAGGCCGGCGTCCGAGTCGCCTCGTCGCTGCGACGCCCACGCCACGGAGGAGACGAGCGCGAAGATGTCGAGCGGCTCGACGTCCGCACGAATGGCTCCAGCCTCCTTCGCCCGTCGCACCAGCAGGGAGGTCGTCTCGGTCAGCGGACGGCAGGAGGCCCGAAGCGGTGAGTCCTCCGTGCGGAAGGCCTCGGCGATCGACTCGGGCAGGTTGTCGTATGTGCGCAGATGGTTCGCGACTGCGAGCAGCCACTCGTCCAGTGCCGCGCCCGGGTCATCGGATGCCTTCAGCCGCCCCGCGAGCGCGTCGAGCCTGCCGAGGCTCTCGCCGAGCGCCGCGGCGATGAGGCAGTCCCTGCTGGGGAAGTGCCGGTACAACGTCCCGGGGCCCACACCGGCGCGGCAGGCGATGTCGTCCAATGATGTGAGCACGCCCTTCTCCGCGAAAGCGGCGCTCGCGACCTCGAGGATCCGGTCGTAGTTGCGCTGAGCGTCCGACCTCATCGGCCGCGGCGCTGCGGCATTGACGGTGCCCATCGATCCCTTTTCCTTCCCGCGCGCCTCGGCGCCGCACGCGTTCCGTTCCCTCGTGCCGGCATCCCATCGGCCGCTACATGCTACGCCCGCACCCCGTGCTCGGACGTTCGCCCGTGACGGACAAACCGCCGTTGACAAAACGGAGACTGTCTCCGTATCGTTGCTCTAGCGGAGGAACTCTCCGGATATCCCACAGCGTACGCCTCGGCCACCCGGTGCGTTCGGCGCACGCGAACCGGATCCGCGGTCGCGGCGCCCGGACGAGGCGCCCCGCGGATGTCCCCCGACAGAAGACCCGAGCCCTCCACAGACCAGAGGAGAACGGCACAGATGGCCGACACCGCACTCGTCCCGCCGACCGACGGCATCCGCCTTCCCGATCGGCGGGTCGACGCCGAGCACGACACGGCGGGACATCCCGCGCCGGGCACGGATGCTCCCAGATTCCGCACGCTCGGACTCATCGTCGTGTTCGTCACCCAGCTCATGCTCGTGGTCGACGCGAGCATCGTGAACGTGGCGCTTCCCGACATCCAGAAGGCGCTCGGATTCTCGCCGGTCGGGCTCTCCTGGGTGGTGACCGCGTACGCGTTGGCCTTCGCCGGGCTCATGCTGCTCAGCGGCAAGGTCGGCTCGATGATCGGCGCGAAGCGCGCGCTCATCATCGGCACCGTCGTCTTCATCGTCGCGTCGGCCGCCGGCGGCCTGGCGCCGACCGCCGAGGTGCTCGTGGCCGCCCGCGTAGTGCAGGGCATCGGTGCGGCGATCGCCGCGCCGAGCACCCTCGTGCTGCTGATGGCCAACACCGCCCCGGGCAGGCAGCGCAACCGCGCCATGGCCCTCTTCGTGCTGGCCGCGGGAAGCGGCGGCGCGATCGGGCTGATCCTCGGCGGGGTGCTCACCACCGGCTTCGGCTGGGAGTGGGTGATGTTCGTCAACGTGCCGGTGGGGATCCTCATCGTGGCCGGTGCGCTGCTCTTCCTGCGCGAGACGGCTCGCGAGCGGGCACGGCTCGACGTCGGCGGCGCGATCGCGTCCACCGTCGGCATGGTCGCCCTCGTGTACGCGTTCACGACCGCCGCGACCGCCGGCTGGGACGACCCCGTCGCACTGGCGTCGTTCGGGGTGGCGCTGGTGGCGCTTGCCCTGCTCGTGCCCATCGAGCGACGGCACCGCAGCCCGGTCGTGCCGCTCCAGCTCTTCACGGGACCCCGGAACGCCGCCCCCCTGGTGGCCATGCTGCTGGTCCCCGGCGGGATGTTCGCGTTCTTCTACTTCATCACGCTGTTCACGCAGCAGGTGCTGCACTACAGCCCGCTGCAGACCGGCCTCGCCCTGCTGCCGTTCGTGGTGACGCTCGTCGTGGTCAGTCAGGTGGTCCCGCGCGTCCTTCCGCGCATCGGCGAGTGGATCGTCGGCGCGGTGGGCCTGGGCCTCCTCGCGGGCGGTCTCCTCTGGCTCAGCACCCTGGACGCCCACGACACGTTCGTCACCGGGATCCTCGGACCGATCCTCGTGATGGGCGCCGGAGCCGGCATGACGTTCGCCCCGGTCACCGCCGTGGTCATGGACCGGGCACCGGAGGAGCACCTCAGCGCCGCATCCAGCGTCCTGCAGGCCATGCAGCAGCTCGGCGGCTCGATCGGCGTGGCCGCGCTGACGACCGTGTTCGTCTCGGTGACCGCGGGCAGCGGGGAGACCGGGGGCGTCGCGGCGGCCGTGTTCGGCGGCGCGGCGTTCGTGTTCATCGGCTTCGTGCTCTTCGCGATCTGGGGCAGCCGGGTGCGCGCCGACACCGGCCGCGAGACGCCGCCCGGGCATTGACCGAACACGCCCGGCGGTCGACCCGGTCGATGGCGCTCAGGCTCCCGGGCGTCGACCCCGGGCGCGAAGCCGCGTCCGTCGAGCACGCGGGGGCGTCACGGGCGCAGCAGCACCTTGACGGCCCGGCGCTCGTCCATCGCGGCGTACGCCTCCGCGACCTCGGAGAGCGGCAGCTGAAGATCGAAGACACGGCCCGGTCGGATGCCGCCGGCGAGCACGTCGGCCAGCAGCTCGTCCGCGTAGTTGCGCACCGGCGCGACGCCGCCGGCGAGCCTCACGTTGCGGGTGAACAGCGGCCGCAACGGCAGCTCCGGCACACCGTTCGGCACGCCGACGAACCCGACCGTGCCACCCTGACGCGCCGAGCGCACCGACTGCTCCATCGACTCCTCGGTGCCCACCGCCTCGAGCACCGACTGCGCGCCGATGCCGCCGAACATCTCCCGCACGATCTCGGCACCGCGCTTGCCGCGCTCCGACACGATCTCGGTGGCGCCGAGCTCGCGTGCCAGCTCCTGCCGTGCCGGGTTGCGGGACATCGCCACGATCCTGGATGCCTGCAGCCGCTTCGCTGCGATCACGGCGCACAGCCCCACCGCGCCGTCCCCTACGACGACCGCGTCGCCGCCCGCCGAGACGCCGGCGGAGTGGGCAGCGTGGTGGCCGGTGCCCATGACGTCCGCGAGCGTCAGCAGGTGCGGCACCAGCTCCTCGGAGGGCTGCGGCACGACGAGGAGCGAGCCGTCCGCGTGCGGCACGCGCACGAGCTCCGCCTGGCATCCGTCGTACCACTCCAGCTCGAGGCACGCCGAGCTGAACCCGCTGCGACAGACCTCGCACGTGAAGTCGCAGTCGTAGAACGAGGCGATCACGAAGTCGCCCTCGCGCACGTGCTCCACCTCTGCGCCGACTCGCTCGACGACGCCGACCATCTCGTGGCCCATCCGGCGCGGCCGTTCCGTCGGCACGATGCCGCGGTATCCCCACAGGTCGGAGCCGCAGACGCACGCCGCGACGACCCGCACTATCGCGTCGCGACCGGTCTGCAGATGGGGGTCGGGAACCTCTTCGAGCCGCACGTCGCGCTCGCCGTACATCACCGTGGCACGCATGATCCGAGCCTATTCCTCTCAGGCACGGGCGCCCGGCCGGCCGTCTCGCCGCCATGCCCGTGCACGCGGCTCGACAGCACGGCTCGACAGCACGGCTCGGACCCACCGGCCGGGCTGTGCTGAGCTCGACCGCTCATCCCTGCGTGCGCGACACGCCGACATCCCGTGAAAAAAGTGCGAGACCGTGCACCGTCCGCCCTTCCGCTGCGCCCGCGCCGGCCCTAATGTGGCACGCAGGCTCGGATGCGCTGGGGGAGCGGAATGGGGAGACGAGACGGCGGACGCACGCGATCCGCGACTCATCGCGTGGTCGGATCGGCCGGGGCTCCGCAGCACACGGGGGCTCCGCAGCACACCGGGGCGGCCGCGGCGCAGGCCTGGGTCTTCGTCGCCGGCCTCTCGCGTCGGTGTCGCACGGCGTCCCGGTGCCGCGCGTCCACCCGGCCCGAACGGCGACGCCCGTGACCGCCGACCGGCTGCGCTATCGGCCCACCACCGACCTCGACGGCCCCGCGCTCTTCCGGCTGTTCCTGCAGACACACGCAGCGGAGATCGCCACTCTTGCCGACGATCCCGGGACCCGTGATGCGCTGGCGAGCATGCAGTACGTGGAGCTGCGGATGCGCGCCCGCACCGAGTTCCCGGATGCCGTCGACCTCGTGATCGAGAACGATGATGCCGTCTGCGGACGCGTCGTCACCGTGCTGCGCGCAGACGGAATACAACTGATCCAGCTCGCCGTGCTCGAGGAGCACCGCCGCCACGGCATAGGCAGCGCCGCCCTGCGACGCCTCGTCGGCGTCGCAGGGCGGCAGGGATGCTCGATCTGGCTGCGCGCGGACGCCGCCAGCTGCGACTGCCGCCGGTTCCTCGAACGGGCGGGCCTCACCGTGACCGGACGCGGCGGCCGCCTGCACGTCGTGCCGGAACGGAACGCCGCGGCGGCATAGACGACGGCCGGCTCACGGCGTCGGCGGCCCGCGACCGGGCATCCGGGCCCAGCGTGTCCGCCGCGGCCCGACGCGAGCGGGCGACGAGCGCGCGTCCGATCCGCCACGCCGCGAAGATCGCCACGGCGCTCACCGCGACGTGGATCAGCAGGAACACGTCGGCGAGGCCTGCACCCAGGAGCACCCCGGCCACGAGCGGGCCGACCGCCGAGAACGCCGTCTGCAGCGCGGCGACCGTTCCGAGCGTCTGGCCGACCATGCCCTTCGGCGCCAGGGACGCGGTGAGCGGATTCAGCACGGGACCGTAGATCGTCTCCCCGACCGCGAACACGCCGTAGCTCGTCACGAACAGGGCCGACGCGACTGGCGGCAGGAGCTGCGCCGCCGCGAGCAGCAGCCAGCTGAAGACCCAGATGCCGCCGACCGCCATCAGCAGGCTCGGCGCGGAGGCGCGCGCCGTGAGGCGCACCATGATCACCTGCAGCACGACGATCACGATGCAGTTCACCGCAGCGGCGACGCCAACGGCCGAGGGGTCGATGTGCAGATCGGTGATGCCGTACGCCGGGAGCCCCGACTCGAACTGAGCGTAGAAGCCCAGCGCCAGCGCGATGGTCGCCACCGCGGTCCACCGCATCGCCGGCTCGGCGAAGATGGCCCGCAGCGCCGCGCCGGGACGTCGCCGCACACCGGCGTCCCGCCCGATCACGGTGATCGCACCGGTCTCGGCGTCCAGCCCGGTGGCCTCGCCGTCGGGATCGCTGACGGCGGCGCCCTCCGACCGGATGGCCTGCGACACCTCGGCAACAGCCGGCGAGAGGCGCACACGACCCGCCACCGCCATCAGCGCCGACGAGAGGACGAACCCACCGGCCGCCATGACGAAGCCGACATCGAGGCCGTCGACGCGGCTCAGATCCACCACGAGCCCGGCGAGGAACGCGCCCGCGGCCATCCCCAGCGACTCGCCGGTGAACTTGTAGGCGAAGATCCTGCGCCGGTCGCCGCTGGACGACCAGCGCAGTGCGAGCACCTGCTTCGCCGGAACGGCCGCCGACAGGCCCAGGCCGAACACGAGCATCCCGATCAGGAACAGCATCGGGTCGCCGACGAGCACGAGCGAGCCGACCGCGACGGCGCCGACCAGCTGCGAGACGACGACCACGTGCACGGGGTTGAAGCGGTCGGCGAGACGGCCGGCCAGCGGTGCCGCCACCAGCGCGCCGACCGAGAACAGCGACGACGCGCTCGCGGCCACGAGGGCGCCCCAGCCGCGGGTGTCGGCGGCGTACGCGTATTGGTAGGGCAGCACGGCGCCCCAGCCGAGAGAGCCGATGGCGGATGCCAGTACAAGCAGTCGCGCGCGCATGATGACTCCTCCTAGACGGTCGTCGGCGATGCCCATCGCCGGGCCGGTGTCCCGGCGGGTCGCATGCTCCGTGGCCCGGTGCAGGTGCAGGTGCAGGTGCAGGTGCAGGTGCAGGTGCAGGTGGCATCCTCGCCCGCCGCGGCCCTCTCGGGACCGCGCGGCGTGTCCGTGGGAGCCACGGAGCTTCGACAGTGAATATTTTGACGTCGAAATATTAGCAACGGAAGAGCGCGTGCGAGAATTCCCGCATGGCCAGACGCACCCCGAGCGCACCGGAGCTGCACCGCCAGGCGGTGGCGGCCTACGTGGCGGCGGGCGGTGAGGAGTCGGTGCAACGCGTCATCACCGCGGTGGCCAGCCTCAGTAAGAAGCTCGACCAGTGGTACGCCCGGCAGCTCGCCGACCTCGACCTCACCTCGGGGGAGTGGGCCGTGATCGCCGCGCTGGCCAAGGCGGGGGAACCGTTGACGCCGTCGCAGCTCGCCGATCTGACGAACGTGGCACCGTCGTCCATGACGCATCGGCTCGACAAGCTCGCCGAGCGGGGACTCGTGGAACGTGCGCCGGACACGACCAACCGCACGCGGACCTTCGTCACCCTCACGGAGGACGGCTGGGAGCTGTTCAGCCTTGCCATACGAGGCTCCGACGTGGTCGAGTCCGACGTGCTCAAGGATCTGAGCGACACCGAGCGCTCCGAGCTCGCGCGGCTGCTGGAGGTCGTGATCGCCCGGCTCGACGACATCGAGGCGTAGGGCCCTGCGGCCGCCCTCTGCGGCCCCCGGTTCAGGATTCCCGGCGGGCCACGACCCCTGCAGGCACCGGCTTCCCGGGAGCCGGACCCCGGCCTCCCGGCACCTGCCGTTTCTCCCGAGCCCGGCACCTGCCGTTTCCGCCGATCCCGGCACCTGCCGTTTCCGCCGGTCCTGGCACCCGCCGTTTCCGCCGATCCCGGCACCCGCCGTTTCTCCCGATCCCGGCACTTCCGGAGGACATACAGGGTGCCGAACGCATATCCCGGTCGACACCCCGTATGTCCTCTGCAACGGTCACCGGGACGGGCGACTGGGCCACCCGGTTTCGACAGGCTCAACCGGCGGGGGCGGCTCAACCGGCGAGTTCCGTGATCACCCATGGTCAGACCTTCTGTGCCGGCGCGCTGCGACGGCCCGATCCACCCAGCAAGGCACACACGCTCCCCTCATCCCCGACAACGGGTTGAACGCACGCTGACGGATCTGCGCACCAGCGGATCGGCACCGGTCGTCAGTACAGTCGACCTATGGGTGGGTCCGGTTCCAGAACGGCAGACGAGACGGGCCGCGCGTCCGGTACCGCTGACTTGACTGCGTCCGTTCTTCTCCTTGGCGTCGCCCTTGTGCTTGGTCTCGTAGGTGCGAGGGCGATCTGGTCTGAAGCCGGTGCGCTCACTGACAGCAGCAGACCATTGGTCCCAGGGATGTGCGCATTCGAGCAAATGGTCGTCGTCGCTGGCACGGTCTTGTCACTGGCCATCTTCGTGTGCGCGACGATCACCGTGGCGCGTCGCCGCCGACGGCACCTCACTGCCTCGCCGGCAGCAGCCATCGCAGTCGGCGGCGTTGCGCTCGTAGCGTTATCGCAGGCTGGGTCGCATACGTGGGTTCTTCAACGATGTGCCATCCGTGATTCAGACCAGCTCCGAAATGGGACCGGTCATCGTGCTGGCTTCGGGCCCCTCGCCCTGCCGTCACCCGCTGTGCCCGAGACGATCGCGATCGGCGGCGGCGTCTCCCGAGCCGGCGAGGTGTTCTGGCGCCCGCTGCGGGAAGGGCTGGCGGTGGGACTCTCGCGAGACAACCTGCCCGTTCCCGCCCTCGTGCACGCCGAGCTCGTCGACGACGCCGGCCTGCACGGTGCCGCGATCGAGGCCCGTGAACGCCTCGCGCGATCTTCGGTGTCGCGGCCCCGGGCCTTCGGGTCGTCAACACCGAGGATCGGGCCCGTCTGAACGCAGGGCATCTGCTGCCGGGACTACGACGCGTCGCGTTCCCGCCGCCGCTGTTCGGTCTATGCTGCACCGCGTCGCGGAACAGCGCGTTTCGGATTCCCGACAGCCACGAGCCCCGAGCCCGGCGCTTCCGGAGGACATACGGAGGGCCGAACGCATATCGCGTTCAGCACCCCGTATGTCCTCTGCAGCGGCCGCCGGCACGGGCGGTTTCGACAGGGACGGCCGGCGAGGCGGCTCTACCGGCGAGGCGGCTCTACCGGCGAGGACCAACCGGTTTCGACAGGCTCAACCGGCGGGGCGGTTTCGACAAGCTCAACCGGCGAGGCTCGACCGGCGAGCGGTCACCTGACCGCGGAGACCTCCAGATGCTCGCCGTCCTCGGCGAGATCCACCCGCACGACGTCGCCGTCGCGGATGCTGCCGTCCAACAGCGCCGTCGCGAGCCGGTCGTCGATCTCGTGCTGCATCAGCCGTCGCAGCGGGCGCGCCCCGTAGATCGGGTCGTAGCCGCGTTCGGCCAGCCAGGCGCGGGCATCCGGAGTGACGCCCAGCTCGAGCCGACACTCGTGCAGACGGGCCTGCAGCCGGTCGATGTACAGCGACACGATCTCGCCGAGCTCCTCCTCGGTGAGCGCGGAGAACACGACGATGTCATCGAGACGGTTCACGAACTCCGGCTTGAACGCCTGCCGCACCAGGGCCTGCACCTGGTCCTCCTTCTCGTGCCACGACAGCGTCGGGTCGATCAGGATCGACGAGCCGAGGTTCGAGGTCAGGATGAGGATCGTGTTGCGTAAGTCCACCGTGCGGCCCTGTCCGTCGGTGAGCCGCCCGTCGTCGAGCACCTGAAGCAGGATGTCGAACACCTCCGGGTGCGCCTTCTCCACCTCGTCGAGCAGGATCACGCTGTACGGACGCCGCCGCACCGCCTCGGTCAGCTGGCCGCCTTGCTCGTAGCCGATGTAGCCCGGAGGCGCGCCGACGAGCCGTGAGACGGTGTGCTTCTCGCCGTACTCGCTCATGTCGATGCGCACCATGGCGCGCTCGTCGTCGAACAGGAACTCGGCGAGCGCCTTCGCCAGCTCGGTCTTGCCGACGCCGGTGGGGCCGAGGAACAGGAACGAGCCCGTCGGGCGGTTCGGATCGCTGATGCCGGCGCGCGACCGGCGCACGGCATCCGCCACCGCGTGCACGGCACGCTTCTGACCGATAAGCCGCTTGCCGAGCTCCTTCTCCAGGTTCAGCAGCTTCTCCGTCTCGCCCTGCAGCAGCCGGCCCACGGGAATGCCCGTCCAGGCCGCAATCACCGCGGCGATGTCCTCCTCGGTGACCTGCTCGTTCACCATCCGCGGCTCGTCCGGCGAGCTCTCCGCCTTCTCGGCCTCCTCGAGGTCACGCTGCAGCTGCTTGATCGTCTCGTACTCCAGCTTGGACGCCTTCGCGTAGTTCGCCTCACGCAGCGCCAGATCACGCTGGGTTATGGCCTCGTCGAGCTTCTTCTTCAGCTCGCCGACGCGGTTCAGCCCCATGCGCTCGCGCTCCCACCGCGCCTCCAGCTCGGCGAGCTCGCGCTCGCGCTGCTCGAGCTCGGTGCGGAGCTTCGCGAGGCGCTCCTTGGACGCCTCGTCCTTCTCCTTCTTGAGCGCCAGCTCCTCGAGCCTCATGCGGTCGACCTGCCGTTTGAGCTGGTCGATCTCCACGGGCGAGGAGTCGATCTCCATCTTCAGCCGGCTCATCGCCTCGTCGATCAGGTCGATCGCCTTGTCCGGCAGCTGCCGGGACGTGATGTAGCGGTTGGAGAGGGCCGCGGCCGCGACGAGCGCGGCGTCCGAGCTGGTGACGCCGTGGTGAGCCTCGTAGCGGCCCTTGAGCCCGCGCAGGATCGCCACGGTGTCCTCGACGCTGGGCTCGCCCACGTAGACCTGCTGGAAGCGGCGCTCGAGCGCTGCATCCTTCTCGATGTACTCGCGGTACTCGTCCAGCGTGGTGGCGCCGATGAGTCGCAGCTCGCCTCGGGCCAGCATCGGCTTGAGCATGTTGGATGCCGCCACCGATCCCTCGCCTCCGCCGGCACCCATCAGCAGGTGCAGCTCGTCGACGAAGGTGATGATCTCGCCGCCGGACTCGTCGATCTCCTTGAGCACGCTCTTCAGGCGCTCCTCGAACTGGCCGCGGTACATGGCGCCGGCCACGAGCGCCGAGATGTCGAGGGAGACGAGCCGCTTGTTCTTCAGCGACTCCGCGACGTCGCCGGCCACGATGCGTTGCGCAAGGCCCTCGACCACGGCGGTCTTGCCGACGCCGGGCTCGCCGATGAGCACCGGGTTGTTCTTGGTGCGCCGGGTGAGCACCTGGCTGACCCGGCGGATCTCGGCATCGCGACCGATCACCGGGTCCAGCTTGCCTGCCTTCGCCAGTGCGGTGAGGTCCACGCCGTACTGTTCGAGCGCGCTCTTCTGCTCCTCTTGCGTGGAGGGCGCGCCCTGCATGTTCGCCATCTGTGTCTTGTCCTTCCCCACGGTGGCGCGGCATCCGGATCGTCACGCTGCTCGCGCGGCGTCCCGATGCGCCTGTAAACTTGAGTCTACATGGCTCAACTTCTCGATGGCCAGTGGTATTCCGTGGAGGATGAGGAAAGTTCGGAGGATTCCGCTCCGACCGTTCCCCAGGACATGCCGCCGGCCGAACGCCCTACGCGACCGGAGGCCGACATGTCCTGCTGAGAAGGCACGGGGATCCAGAGAGGCTCCGGAGGCGGAGGGAGGAGACGGAGAGAAGGATCCGGAGACCGAGGCGGCACGAGACGACGCGCGCGCATCCCGCACGCCGTGCCGTGTCGAGCCTGACGCTCTCCGAGTCCCGAAGGCGAGGGGCGCTCTTCAGGCGACCAGCACGACCTTCCCGCCCGGATGCTTGCCCGCGACCAGCTCGAGGGCGTCGACGGCCTCCGAGATCGGGAAGGTCCTCCCCACCGGCGAGCGCAGCTCGCCCCGCCCTGCGGCATCGATGATGCCGGCGCGGGCCGCATCGCGGAGGGCCGCGCTCTCCGGGGCGGCTCCCGCGATGTGGATGTAGTCCTCCGCCCTGCTGCGGTCGCTCGCCACGAGCGTCAGCTTCCGCTCCGGGTCGCGCAGCAGGCCCGCGGTCGCGTCGAGGGCCTCGTCCGTTCCCGCACCGTCGATCACCGCGTCCACTCCGTCCGGCGCCAGGTCGCGGAGTCGGCGCAGGAGGCCGTCGCCATGCGCGACCGGCTCGACGCCGAAGTCCTCCACGAACGCGAAGCGCCCGGGGCTCGCCGTGCCTATGACTCTGGCCCCACGGGCTCGGGCCTGCTGTGCCGCGCTGATGCCGACCGCCCCGGAGACGCCATGGATGAGCACGAGGTCTCCATCGCCGATCCGTACCCGCTGAACCGCCTCGGCCGCGGTCGTTCCCGCAAGCAGGAGTCCCCCGGCTTCGGTGAACGACAGCGTCGCCGGCTTCGCGAACACGTCTGCAGCGGGAACGATGACGTCCGTGGCGTATCCGCCGAAGATCCGGAATGCGACCACGGGGTCACCGACCCTGCCCCCGCCGGACGCGATCTCCGTGTCGGGACCCAGCGCCGCGATCACACCGGATGCCTCGAAGCCGAGGCCGATCGGCGGCTGACCGAGCCGCGGACCGCCGCGGTGTCCCGCGACGCGCTTGACGTCGGCGGGGTTGACACCCGCCGCTCGCACGGACACCGCCACCTCGCCCGGCCCGGGAGGGGGCAACTCGACCCGCGTGTACGTGAGCACGTCGAGTCCACCGAACTCGGGGATGATCCACTGCCAGGCCACGCCGCTATTCAACCAGCACGTGAGTGCCGTATCGCGATATATGTCGAATAACGTCGCGTCAGCAGTCGAATAGCCTGGCGAGCCGGCTGGAACGGCCCGGCGTCGTGGAGCTCGACAGCCCGACCAGGCGCCCGTTGACGAACATCTCGACGTCGATGCTGTCGCGAAGCGCACGATAGACCCGACAGTGCTGCAGGAACGAGGTCGCGCGCCGCTGCGCCACCTGGCGCGTCACCTCTGGCATCAAGAACTCCAACGACAACGTCCCAAGACGATCCCCGTCGTCCGGGCCCCTCGTCACGCGCGCGAAGCACTCGACGACGGCGCTCGGCTCGTCGGCATCGCCAGGACTGTCCTTGCGCATGACGTTGAGTGCGCAGACGGTGAGCGATGCCACCAGCAGGTCGAGAGAGCCGATCTCCTCTCCCGGGCCGCCCCCTCTGAGTGCGCTGTCCGCGAGGAAGTCGTAGCCGAGCCCCGCGACACGGAACCGGCCCAGCACCTCGGTCGTGGCGCCATGCACGAGCGCGACGACATCCGTCCGTTCGGTCATCTCCGCCTCCGCTCTGGCGATCTGAGCAGTATCACGCCCCGCGCCCGCGAGCGTGCCGGCCGGCGAAACGCGAAGTAATGTGAGGGCTATCGTATGAAGACATCCGTTATATGCGGTATAGATAGCGCCCACACGGCCGAGCAGCCTGCAGCACGGCCAGAGGAGAAGGGGATTGTCGTGGCCATCGCGCGCAAGTACAGCGACGAGATCAAGGCCGAGTCCGTCCAACGCGTGCTCGAGCGGCGGCTGGCCGAGCCGTCGGATCGTTCGATCGTGCGCGAGGTCGCGGCCGATTTCAATGTGGGCGTGCAGTCCCTGAGGCAGTGGGTCGCGAAGGTGGACGACGGCAGCTTCGACTACGCGGGAAGCGAAGGCGGAACCGGTCCGTCGCGCCGGGCGCGCGGCGCGGCGCGACGCGACGCCGCCTCGGACGACGACTACGAGGCGCTCATCGCCGAGCTGCTGCACGAGAACGAGGTGCTCCGCAGCGCGATCGCGGTCCTGGCGAAGACGCCGCGAGCCAGGGGGTAGTCGCTCACGGAGCGGTGGCGCCGACCGCCCGGTTCGCAGGGGTCCAGCCCAGCTGCGGGGCCACGTACTCGGCCACGTCGTGGAGGATCTGGCGATTCTCGTCGAAGGAGTAGCCGTAGGGCAGCTCGACGCGCAGCTCTCCCGCGGCGCTCACGATCGGGTCAGCCGCAAGCAGTTCGACAATCCGATCGGAAGGTCCCACATAGTCGGGAGAGGGAAGGGTCTCGACCTCCTCGATCGACCCGGCCGGCTGGGCCCGGTACCCGGCCCGTCGCGGATCGACGCGGGAGGAGTACTTCTCGGCCGTCGGCCGATCAGCGCTGTCCGTGGGCAGCAGGGTGCGACCGAGCAGCAGGTGCGGCTCCCCCTCACCGCGGAAGTTGCCGAAGTAGTTGTCGACGATCGCCTGCTGTGCTCCGAAGAATCCTTCCGATGGGCGGCCTCGCGTCATGATCGCCGTCGTGTACGCCAGACCCGCCCGGGCCGCCTCCAGCGCGGATCCCCTGGTCACGCCCGCGTACCACGCCCGACGATCGAGACCGGGTCGCACGGGCTGGAGCCGCGCGGGGACGGCTCCATCCGTCGGCGAGACGATGACGGTGTCTCCCGCCGGCACCACGTCGCCTCTCAGGATGTCGAGGAACTCCAGGGCGCGTGCCACCGAGGTGGAGCCCTTGTCCCAGTCGGCACCGCCCCACAGCGGTCCGAGCAACTCCGGATGCACGGGGTACCCGCCGCTGATCCCGACGTTCACGCGACCCGGCGCCAACGCGTCGAGAACGCTGAACTCCTCGGCCACACGCCACAGGTTCTCGAGCGCGAGCGGGAGCACGCACGGCCCCAACTCGATCCTGCTGGTCACCGTCGCGACGCCGGCGAGGAAGAGCAGTGCGGTGGGAAGGTTCGACTCCAGGTGCCGTTGCCGCACCCAGCCGCCGTCATACCCGAGCGTCTCGGCATAGCGGAACAGCTCGACGTGCTGCCGGATGCCCCTCGCCGGCTCGCGTGGATCGAAACTGCCCGGAGTCAGGAAGTCGAGGCGTCTGATGTGTGTCACGGCATCAATCCAGTTCCGCGATTCCGAGGTGATCCCGGAGGGTCGCACCGCTGTAGTCGCGACGGAAGACGCCACGCTCCTGCAGGATCGGAACCACGTGCTGGGCGAACCTCGTCAGCTGCCCGAAGGGATCCGCCTTGGGGTTGAGGACGAACCCGTCCGCGGCGCCTGAGCGGTGCCAGTCGACGAGCGTGTCCGCCGCCTGTTCCGGCGTGCCGGTGAAGCGGAAGAAATAGCGGCCACGCGTGCGGCGCAGGAACTCGCGCACGGAGTACGGCCTCTCCGCCGCCACACGACGATAGAAGGCGAGCGCCGTCTGCTGCACCTCAGTGGTCTCGGGGAAGTCCGGAATCGGCGCGTCGAGGTCGTCGAGGTCGATCCTCGGGGCGTCGTCGCCGAAGTACTTCGAGAACACCGCCACACGCTCCTCGATCGGGGTCAGCTCGTCGATCTGGTCCTCGAGTCGGTCCGCCTCCTCCTGGGTGCTGCCGATGACGAAGTAGAACGACGAGAGCGCCCGCGGCGCATAGGGCCGCCCGTGCGACCGAGCCACCGCCTGCAGGCCGGCGCGAACCTCGGCCGCCTCCGACTGCTGATCCTTGCCGACGAAGACGGCGTCGGCGTACTTGCCCCCGACCTCGATCCCGTCCGCGGACGATCCAGCCTGCACTATCACGGGCCGGCCCTGCACCGACGCCTCCTGGCCGAGGATCGCGTCGATCGTGAAGTGCTTTCCCGAGCGGTGCGTCTCGACGATCCGGCCGATGTCGTTGAAGATCCCTCGATCGCGATCCTCGACGCGGCTGTCAGCCGCGAAGCTGCTCCAGAGCGACTTGACGATGTCGATGAACTCGTCCGCCCGCTCGTAGCGGGTCGCGTGCGGAGGCAGTCCTTCGGCGCCGAACGCGGACGGAGCGGTCGTGGAGATGCTGGTCACAGCATTCCAGCCGACGCGACCGCCGCTGAAGTGGTCGAGGCTCAGGATCTCGCGGGCGACCCGGTAGGGCTCGTCCCAGGTCGTCGAGAGCGTGGGGATGATGCCGAGGGCTGACGTCTCCTCAGCGGCGACGGCGGCCAGGATGAGCGGGTCGAAGTCGAACGGGGGGATGCGCGCCCACCGGGCGGCATCGCTCGAGCCCGAGACGAAGTCCGCGTACAGGATCGCGTCGAGCTTCGCCTCCTCGAGGTTTCGGACGAGCTGCCGCGCATCGCCGATGCGGGTCTGGAGGTTCAATCGGGCCCCAGGCAGCCGCCACGTGTAGGCGTCACTGTTCGAGGTGGTCAAAGCCACGATGCTGAACTGGCCGTTCGCCATGTTCGCCTTCTCTCTGTGTCTGTTCGCGACATGGGTGTTCACGAGGTCGCCGCCAGACGGCGGCCGGCGTGGACCCGGTCGCCGGTCATCGGCGCGGCGTCCGGTCGCCGCCGGGCGTCGTCAAGCCCGTTCGGGCAGCTCGACGTAGCGCAGGTAGTCGAGCACCTTGTCGTAGGCGCCGTATCGCGCCTCGACGGCGGCGTCGTCGAGCTTGGCAGGGACCAGGACCTTGTCACCTGGCACCCAGTTGGCGGGCGTGTAGATGTCTCCCGCGTCGTCCAGCAGGCGCTGCGAGTCGATGACCCTCAATATCTCGTTGAAGTTCCGTCCCGTTCGGCGTGGGTAGGTGATGGTCCAGCGGATGACCTTGTCCGGATCGATCACGATGGCGCTGCGGTACAGGTTGCGCTTGCCCTCGACGATCGAGTAGTCGAGCCCGTACAGCTCCGCGATGGACCAGTCCTCGTCGTCCAGGATGGGCAGATGCAGTTCGGCACCGGTGACCTTGGAGATGTCGGCCGCCCACTTCGAATGCTGCGCCTGGTTGCCCGATGCCAGCGTGATGGCCCGGATGTCGCGCCGCGCGAGCTCCGGGAGGATCCGCGCCTCGGCGATGAGCTCGGTCGAGCACACCGGTGTGAAAGGCGTGGGGTGCGTTGTGAAGAGGGCCCAATGGCCGTCGATGTACTCGTGGAAGTCGATCTCGCCCTGCGTCGAGCTCCCGGTGAAGTTGGGGGCGAGGTCGCCCAGGCTGAGTCTCTGCGTCATGTCCTTCTCTTCTCTTTCTCGGTGGGTGTCCGCGCCCTTGTCATTGCCCGGACGGTGTGGTCTCGAGGAGCGCGACCGTCTCGGCCACGCGGGAGCCGGTGAAGATCTCCTGCACCGTCCCCCTGTCCCGGACGACGCCGGCCGAGAGCACCAGCACCTCGTCGGCGATGCGGGCCACGCTGCGCATGTCGTGCGAGATGTAGAGGAGGCCGTAGCCGTCCTGCTTCAGCCGGATCAGGGTGCGCTGCAGTTGCAGCGATGTCACGCCGTCCAGGGCGGCGAGCGGCTCGTCCAGCACGAGGATCCGCGGCTCGGCGATCAACGCCCGGGCGATGCTCAGCCGCTGCCGCTCCCCACCGGAGAGCTCGCGCACCCGGCTTCCGATGCGCTCGAGCGGGAAGCCCGACTTGTCGAGGACGTCGGAGAGCCGCTCCTCGAACTCGGCTTCGCCACGTCGGGGGAAGAAGTTGTCGAACGGCTCGCGCAGCACCTGTCGCCCCGTCCAGCGCAGATCCATGGAAGTGTTGGGATCCTGAGTGACCGCCTGGATCCGGGACCAGAGCTCCTTGCGCTGCCGGAACGTGCGCAGGGCGCGATAGTCGCGTCCGAACGCCTCGACTCGTCCGGTGCTCGGAGCCAGAAGGCCGAGCACGATGCGGCTGACCGTCGTCTTGCCCGATCCGGACTCCCCGACGAGCGCGAGCGCACTGCCGCTGCGGATCTGGAACGAGACGTTCTCGAGCTGGAACGTCGCGGTGTCGTCGTCCTTCCGCGAGCGTGGTCCCGCATAGCGTTTGCCGATGCCCTCGACGAGGGCGAGGGGTGAGCCGGGACGGCTCTGAGCACGTTCCGCCTCGGCCTCCCTGCCTGCGAGGATCGAGGTGAACGGCTCCACGGTGCCGAACAGCGCACGGGTGTAGTCGTCGCGCACTGCCGCGAGACCGGGGGCGCCGATCCTGCTGTCGAACTCAGACCTGACACGACCGTCCCGGAGAACCAACACACGGTCGAAGTACTCCGTGGCCAGGGCGAGGTCGTGCGTCACCAGCACCACCGCGTGGCCGTGCTCCTCGGAGAGCCGGACCAGGGTGTCGATGACACTCTTCTGCACGCTCGGGTCGAGCGCCGAGGTCGGCTCGTCGGCCAGGATCAGCCGGCCATGCTGTTTCGCGAGGGCGACGGCGATCACGACGCGTTGACGCTGGCCACCGGAGAGGGCACGGGGGAGGGCCCGCAGCGAGACCGTGCGGCCCAGCCCCACTAGGGACAACAGCGCACGGGCGGTCGTCCGCCAGTCCGCACCCGACGGCGCATGCCCGGCGGCCGCTATGGCCTCGCGCAGCTGCGACCCGATCGACAGCGCGGGGTTCAGCGAGAGCCCCGGGTCCTGGGGGATGAACGAGAGCTCGTCCCGCCGGACCGGCCACATCGCCCCCGACCTCCCTGAGGCCTCTGCCAGCTCCCCGACGACTCCATCGGCCTCGACGCGCAGGTTCGGCGCCTGCAGCCCGATCAGGGATCTCAGCAGCGTGGACTTCCCCGAACCCGACTCGCCGACGATGGCGAGCCGCTCGCCCGCGGAGACGCGGAAGGGGATCCCGTGCAGAAGCGTGCGCGAGCCCTCGCGCGCCTGTGTGTCGGTGACGCTCAACGACGCGATGTCGATCAGGGTCGCAGTGCTCATCGCCGCCGCCTCCTCTGGCCTGCGAGTCGCCATATCGAGTTGATCGACAGGACCAGCAGAAGCAGCACGAGGCCGGGCGCCGTGCTGATCCACCACGCCTGGCGAAGGTAGGGCTGTCCCTCGCTGATCAGGAGGCCGAGTTCGGGCGCCGGGCCCGCGTCGCCCAGTCCGAGGAAGTTGAACGACGAGACGAGGATGACGATCCCGGAGAACTCGATGACGACGATCGCCAGCACCTGCGGCAGCACGTTGGGCAGGATGTGCCGGAACACGGTGAACGCGTGCGAGCTCCCCGAGAGTCGCGAGTTGGTCACGAAGTCCTTCGAGCGGGTGCGCAGCACCTCGGTCTTGGTCAGGCGTGCGAACCGCGGGATCACGATCAGGCCGGTCCCGATGGCGACCAGGAGCGTCGACCGGGTCAACGCGGTGACCAGAAGGAGCACGATGACTATGCCGGGGATGGACGACAGCACGTCGATGAAGCGCGAGAGCAGGGTCAGCGCCAGACGTGAGCGCACCAGCCCGCTCAGCAGCCCGATCCCGATCCCCGCGACCAGCGAGATGGCCGTCGCCACCAGTCCCGCCAGCACGGTGGGACGCAGGCCGTACACGGTGCGGGCGTAGACATCGCGACCGAGACTGTCGGTGCCGAACCAGTGGTCTGCCGACGGCGGCCGGAAGCGCGCCACGAGTTGCTGGGCAAGCGGGTCGTGGCCGAACGCAAGGGCCTGGGGCAGGACGAACGCGATCGCCGCGAGGATGACGACCAGCGAGGGCAGCGCCAGGCTCCATCGCAGTCCTACGGCACGGCCTCCGCGAGGCTCGCAGGCCCCGCGTGCCGCACCACGGGAGTCGACGGCCTGCTCCTCCGGCACCTCCTCCACCAGCCCGCTCATGCCAAGACCTCGTATCCGGCAGGATCGTGCGCGGACTCGCGCGCGTTCAGGGCGCCGACGATCCCGTCGGTCAGCATGTTGATGACCACGAAGACGATGGCGATGATGACGATCAGGCCCTGGATCAGCGTGATGTCGTTGTTGGTGACCGCGTCCAGCAGAAGGCGTCCGAGGCCATCGCGGTTGAACACGATCTCGGTGACGACCGTCCCGGAGAACGTCAGCGCGACCGTGAACCCGAACACGGTGAGGAAGGGCGGCCAGATGTTGGCGAGCACGTGCCGGAAGTACAGCCGTGACGGGGACACGCCTGCGACCCGGAACACGTCGACGTATGGCTCGGCCGACACCTTTCTCACCTGGCTGATGTACACCTGGGCGGTCGAGGAGAAGATGCAGACGGCGACCACGACCGCGGGGGCGACGAGGCTGCCGATCCCTCCGTCCGGGTAGAGCGAGATCACGCGCAACCCGATCGAGAACACGGTCAGGACGACGATGCCGAGCCAGGACGGCGGCACGACGGAGAAGAACGTCGGCAGGACGCGGGCGGCCGCCGCGATGCGCGCCGGCACCCGTTCATATGTCGCGAGGAACCCGATGACGAACGTGAGGGCGAGGACGAACACGACCGACGTCGCCGCCAGGGCCGCGGTCTGACCCGCCGCGCTGGCCACGAGCGCGTCCACGCTGTCGCCCTTGGAGAGCGAATAGCCGAAGTCTCCACGTACTATCCCGGCCAGCTGGCTGAAGTACCGGATCCAGAGCGGCTGATCGTACCCGTAGAAGGCTCGTAGCTGATCGAGCTGCGCGCGGCTGTATGCCGCCCCCTGGCCGTTGAGGTAGTTCTCCACGACGTCGCCCTTGAGGAGGTTCACCAGGAGGAAGGCGATCGTGAAGATCACGAACACCGTGGCAGCGGCCTCGACGAGCTTGCGCAGCACGACCCAGAGGCCCCCGGCGCGAGTCATGGGCGACGCTCCGCTCTCAGACGGCTCTCCAACTCGTTCACTTGGCGAGATACGCCGCTTGGAACGACGTGCCCAGATCGGTGCTGTAGCGCACACCGTGCAGCTGCGGGACGGATCCGTACACCTGGACCTCGTCGACGATGGGATCGACCCAGTAGTTGTCGATGAGCCACTTCTGCTGCAGGGACGAATATCTCCGCACGTCCGCCGCGGTCGTCGACGAGCGCTCCTGCTGGAACCACGTCGTGAGTTTCGGGTCCGCTGCGAGGTTGGTGAACGACTTCAGCGAGAAATTGCGCAGGCCGTCGGGCACCCAGCCTTGGCCGATGTGGAGGGCGACCTGGTTCCCGGTGTCGAAGGACCGTGCGTAGTTGATGTAGGAGTTGTCGCCGGCACGGTTCTCCACCTCGATGCCCACCTTGCCCAGCTGGTCGACGACGTAGTCTCCGAAGTCCTTCGCGAACGCCTGGTTCTGGTTCGACGCGATGACGATCTTGAGCGGCGTGCCGTCCTTCTCGCGGACTCCATCCGATCCGAGGCTCCAGCCCGCGTCATCGAGAAGCCGGGCGGCCTTCTTCCTGTCGTAGGACAGCTTCGACGACTGATCGATGAACTGCGCGTTCGTGTGCCCGTAGACGTCGGCGGCCGCGGTGTAGCTCTTGCTCAGCACGCTCTTCACGAAGGCCTTCGTGTCGATCGCCCTGGTGATGGCCTCGCGCACCCGCACGTCGGAGACCAGCGGGTTGTTGACGCGGAAGGTGATCGAGTAGGGGTAGTAGCTCTTCGAGGCGTCGATCGACTCGATCACGTCTCCCTGGTCCCGCAGTCCCGACTCGTCGGATGGGTAGACGCCCCTGACGATGTCGGCCTGCCCCGACTGGAGGGCGCCGTCGCGCAATGACGCGTCGCCGACGTATTTGATCGTCACGGTGTCCAGATAGGCCGCACCCTTGTTGGGCGACGTGCTCGGCGCCCAGTCGTACCCCGCGCGCCTCTTCAGCACCACCTGCTCGTTCTTCTTGACGGAGTCGACGGTGAACGGGCCCGACCCGACGACGTTCTGGATCTTCGACTGCTCGGTCGCGGGGAGCTTCAGGGTCGAGGGCGCGATGATCGAGGCGGCCGGGATTCCGAGGAGCTTGAGCGTGTAATAGTTCGGCTGCGCCCACTTGAGCGTGAGCGTGTGCGCGTCCTCGACGGTGGTCGAGACATAGCCGGAGAAGTACGGGAGCGGCGTGATCCCGAGCGCGGCGTCGCCGAGGCCCAGCTGGTCGAGGTTGAGCTTGACGGCGTCGGCATCCAGCGGCGTGCCATCGCTGAAGGTCACGCCCTTCCGCAGGTGGAAGGTGTATTCGGTCTTGTCGGCACTGACGTCCCATGAGGTCGCGAGGTACGGGACCTCGCCCTTCTTCGGGTCGTTGTAGACCAGCGTGTCGGCGATGTTGACGTAGAGGTTCGAGTGCTCGTAGGGCCCGACGAGATGCGGCGACCACGGCGGCCCGTAGGAGTTCTCAACATAGGTGAGCGATCCTCCGGCACGCGGGGACGCCTCGGAGCCGGACCTCTCGACCGCGCCGGACGAGCACGCGGAGAGCCCCAGGACGGCAGCGAGTGGGATCGCGGCGAGCGCGAGCAGCTTCTTCTTGAGAGTCATGGGAGCGGGCGTCCGTTCTAACCGGGTTCTCGGGGGATCCGCCAGGCGATATCGCGATCGCGATGCGGTGGCTCCTCAGAGTAAGGAGGCCCAGGCGATTAATCACTTTCATATTGCGCTATATGAACACGAGTTACTCGATATATATCGCCACCGCCACGTCGACGGGGTGGTGGTCGTCTCGGCCGGCATGCGACCGGAACGGAACGGACGACGGTGCCGGACCACTCACCAGGACATACGGCCGGTCGAACGACATATGCGGCCGAAGGCCGGCATGTCCTGCGGAGCCGACACGGGATCCCGGAAAGCCGACACGGGGATCCCAGAGACGAGACGACACGGGCCCCGGGAAGCCGACACGGAGGATCCCGAGGACGACGACCGACCCGACCGGAACCTACGCCGCCCGACCGGAACCTACGCCGGAGGACCGCGGGCCCGTCAGCCGTCCGCGAGGCTCAGGTCCACCTGGATCTCGCTCGCGAGCCGTTCGAGATCGGCGACGGCCGCGGCCGCGTCCGACTCCTCGTGCGCCCGTGCCGTCACCGTCGCCTCGAACAGCATGCCGCCGGCCATCGGCGCCTCCCGGGTGCGGCTGGAGAAGAGGTCGATCGTGATGCCGTGCCTGCCGAGGATCCCGGTGATGTCGCGCACGATGCCCGGACGGTCGTCGCCGAGCACGGAGAAGGTGAAACGACGGCCCGCGGGCTCGGAGGATGCCGTGCCGCCGTGCACGGTGATCCTCAGCAGACCGTCGAGCCGTTGAAGCGCCCTCTTCAGCTCGTCGGCTCGGGCGTCGGGCACCGAGACGAGCACGATGCCCGCGAACGTCCCGGCGAGCTCCGCGAGCCGGCTGGTCTCCCAGTTGCCGCCGTTCTCCCCGACGATGTCGGCCAGCGAGCGCACGAGGCCGGCGCGGTCGTCACCGACCACTGTGAGCACGAGCTGGGTCATGGATCCGAGCTTAGGCGTCCGCGCGCCGAGCCCCGCCCGAGGACGCGGGGGTCCTTGCGGCGAGCGGTTCGCATCGCTCCGGGGGCCGCGGCACGAAGCGTGCCGGCTGTCTGCAACGGCATGCGTGGATCCCTAGAGTCGAAGCATGCGTGCACATTCTCTGCGTGGATCACAGCTGGCCGGGTTCGGGCACTACCAGCCGAGGCGGGTGCTCACCAACGAGGAGCTGGCCCAGACGGTCGATACCAGCGACGAGTGGATCCGTTCCCGCACCGGTATCCGCGAACGTCACATCGCGGGCCCCGACGAGACCGTGGCGAGCATGGCAACGGAGGCCGCCCGCGCCGCGCTGGCCGACGCGGGGCTCGACGCCGTCTCCCTGGTCGTCGTGGCCTCCACCACCCTCAGCGACCGCACGCCGTTCACGGCCGCACGGGTCGCCGACGCGCTCGGGATGCCGGGCCCCGCCGTCATCGACATCAACACCGCCTGCTCCGGCTTCGAGCACGCCATCGCGATCGCCGACCAGGCCATCAGCTCGCGCACCGCCGACAGCGCGGTCGTGATCGGCTCGGAGCGGCTCTCGGACGTGACCGACTGGACCGACCGTCGCACGTGCATCCTCACCGCAGACGGCGCGGGCGCGGCCGTCCTCACGGCATCGGACGAGCCGAAGGTGTCGCCGGTGGTGTGGGGCTCCGTGCCGGGGATGACCAACGCCGTGGTCATCGACGGCGACCCGCAGGTGTTCTCGCAGGACGGTCAGGGCATCATGCGCTGGGCGCTCACCAAGGCGGCGCCGCACGTCACCCGGGCCCTCGAGACGGCCGGGGTGACGATCGACGACATCGACGTCATCGCCTTCCACCAGGCGAACCTGCGCCTGATCGAGCCGCTCGCGAAGGCGATCGGCGCCACCGACCGGCACATCGTCATCCACGACATCGAGGAGTCCGGCAACACGTCGGCGGCCAGCGTTCCGCTCGGCCTGTCCAAGGCGTGGCACCGCGGTGAGCTGCCACGCGGCGGCCGCGCCCTGCTCTTCGGCTTCGGCGGCGGCTTCGCGTACGCCGGCCAGGTCGTGGAACTGCCGAGCTAGCCCCGCCTCGGGCGACGCGTCTGCGTGATCGTGCACCGGCGAGCGCCGGCTCCAGCGGCATCCGGCGTCGCCGCAACCGAGGCTCACCGCAATCCAGCGGCCGTGGCGACCACCCGGGATGCCGGGCAGGCCGACCATGGCGCACGCTCCGGCGTCCCGCCACTTTCCCGGCATCCCGCACGCTCACGGCATCCCACCACGCTCACGGCATCCCGCACGCTCCGGCACCCCGCAAGGTTCACGGGCTGCCGCACGTTCACCCGCAGGAAGCCCGGTGCCTTGTGGAGCGCCTGCGGCCCGAGGGCGCGCTCCCTCGTGGTGAGATCGGCCACCGTTCGACCTTAGGCTTGATGCCATGTCGAAAGTGCTCGCATCCCTTCCCGTCGGCGAACGCGTGGGCATCGCGTTCTCCGGTGGCCTCGACACGTCGGTCGCCGTGGCCTGGATGCGCGAGAAGGGCGCCGTGCCGTGTACCTACACCGCCGACCTCGGCCAGCCCGACGAGCCCGACGTGCAGGCGATCCCGAGCCGGGCGGCACAGTACGGGGCCGAGCTCTCCCGGCTCGTGGACTGCCGGCTGCCGTTGGTGGAGGAGGGCCTCGTCGCTCTGCAGTGCGGCGCGTTCCACATCCGCTCCGGCGGCAAGACGTATTTCAACACCACCCCCCTCGGCCGCGCGGTCACCGGCACGCTGCTGGTGCGCGCCATGCTCCAGGACGACGTGGAGATCTGGGGTGACGGCAGCACCTACAAGGGCAACGACATCGAGCGCTTCTATCGCTACGGGCTCATGGCGAACCCGCGGCTGCGCATCTACAAGCCGTGGCTCGACCGCGACTTCGTGGGCGAGCTCGGCGGCCGCACCGAGATGAGCGAGTGGCTGCAGGAACGCGGACTGCCCTACCGGGCATCCGTCGAGAAGGCCTACTCCACCGACGCCAACATCTGGGGCGCCACGCACGAGGCGAAGCTGCTCGAGCACCTCGACAACGGGATGACCCTGGTCGAGCCGATCATGGGCGTCCCGTTCTGGCGCGACGACATCGACATCACGCCCGAGGACGTCACGGTGCGCTTCGATCGGGGCCGCCCGGTGGCGATCGGCGACGTCGAGTACGAGGATCCGGTGGCGCTCGTGCTGGAGGCGAATGCGATCGGTGGACGTCACGGCCTGGGCATGAGCGACCAGATCGAGAACCGCATCATCGAGGCCAAGAGCCGCG
>JAATFB010000039.1 GCA_015655415.1 Actinomycetales bacterium | reverse complement strand
CGTGACGGGCGACGTCCCCGCTCCCCCCTCCGACACCGTCTACCAGGCCTTCGACCTCGCCGCGATCGCGCCGATCACGACGGCGCAGGACCCATTGCTAAGGTGAGACGTCGTCACGCAGATACAGCTCTACGAGGGCGGCTGGCAGACGGTCACGCCGCCGCCAGGCGGATGGAAGGGGGCCAACGGATTCCTCGGCTACACCCTGACGGCCGATCAGCGGGCGAACACCACCTCCGTGCGGATCACGGTGGCACCGAACGACGCTGCACGCGCACTCAGCACCGATCCGACACGGCCGGCCGTCGGCTCGGGCATCTCGGCGAGCTCCACGGCACGTCAGTTCGACCTCGTGTGGACCCTACGGAACACGCTGCGGCAGCCGGGAGCCTCCGGCGACTGGGTGAACGGCAGCACCGTCTACAACACGGTCGACCCGGGCGTCGTCGACAACGTGGTGCAGGAGGACGGGACGCTGCTTGACGGCAGCCCGGTGGGCCCGGCGACCGATCACGACACCATCACGATCCTTGACCGTGCCCCCGGGGTCTCGGTCACCAAGACCACGCAGAAGGACATCATCCCGGTGCCGAACCCCGGCGATGTGCCGGGCGCGGACTACCCGACCAACGACTTCACGGTCGCCGCGCACAGCACGTCGCTGTCCCGCGCGTCGTACGTGCGGGTGACCGAGCCGATGCCGTGCGGTTCCGGCGCGGTCGAGGACTGCGTGAGCGGACCCGACCAGTGGTCCGCGGACCCGTATGACGGATACGCCTACAACGACGACAACCCGTTCGAGAGGTTCACGCTGACCGGGCTGAGCTTCGGCTTCAACGCGTCGCAGGTCGACGCCGGGGCCTCGGTCGTGACTCTGCTGCACCGGGACTCCGCAGGCACGCTGTCCACCACCACGACGACGATCGCGGCGGCGAGCACGCTCTCCGCCGACGCGCTGGCCGATGTCGTCGGGGTGAGTGTCGTATACCAGGGCACGGACCCGGCCGTCACCGGCGGCACGATCACCCGCGACGACCAGTTGACGATGACGCTGCACACGCGTGTGCGTGACACGCTGCGCAGCGACCCGTCCACGTTCGTGACGCCGGCCTCCGTGCCCAACTTCGCCTTCGCGCAGTCGTACGACCCGGTGCTCTTCGCATCCGGGCAGGGCAGCACCCCTGTGGACACGTCCGAGGCCGACGTGCAGCTGATCCAGGGGCGGTTGGACGTCGTCGCGAGCAAGCAGTTCTCGCCGCCTCGCCTGCTGGAGGTGAACAGAACCGCCCCGGTGACGGTGACGCTCACCGGTACGCAGGGACCGAACGCCACCGTGCCCACCAACCAGGTCACGGTGGAGGACACCGACGCGTCATTCTGGAACGACTTCGCGCTGACCTCGTTCGCCGCATCCGACGTGACGCCTCCCGCGGGGGCCGACCAGGTGGAGGTCGACGTGCAGCTGAACGGGTCGTCGACCTGGACGATGGGAACGGCGGGGCCCTCCGCCGTGCTGCCGACGAGTGACCTCGCGGCGGTGACCGGCATCCGGTTCGTCTTCAGCCGCGCCGATGGCGGACTGTTCTCGCACACCGCGCAACCGGCCGCGTTCACTGCGACCGCGGTGCTGCACCTGCAGCTGCTGGCAGCCGGACGCGACGGGGCGGCGATCCCGTTCCCCGGCACGGTCGACGACACGGTGAGCGTCGTGTCGCACCGCACCGACGACCCCGACCTCTACCCGGACTCCACGGCGGCCGCCGACGCGACGTTCACGCTCGACCCAGGGACCTTCACCCTCGGGGTCGCCAAGCAGCCGTTCAACGGCCAGCACACCGTGCAGGCGGGAACATCGGTGCCGTGGACCATCACGTTCACCAACCGCGGCACCGGCATCCTGACGGTTCCCACCGTGACGGACAACCTCGGGCCCAGCCTCGAGTGGGACGGCCAGGCGCCGACGTACGCCACCAGCGCCGGCGGCGCCCTGTCCACGGCCGTGAGCCTCGACTACGACCGGGCCGGGGGAGTGCTGACGTTCTCCTGGCCGGCCGACGGCCGGCTGATGCAGCCAGGTGAGACGTTCACCATCACCATCGGCATCATCCTCAAACCCGGCCTCACCGAGGGGCAGCGAGCCCTCAACTCGGTCGTGGTGCACACCGAACAGACGCTGTCACCCAACGGCACCGTCGCCGCATGCACCAACTTCCCGAGCACCGGGCAGGGTACGGTCGCGGGTCTGCCTGCGACCGACTGCGGGTCGACGAACTTCGTGCAGCCCAACCCCGGTCCGGCGCTCATGGCGACCAAGGGCGTCAAGGGCGACGTCGTCGACCCCCTGGTGAGCGGCGCACAGAACCCCAGTGACCCGACACTCCCGTGCGTGCCCGACAGTGACGGCTACTACCACGCCCCGTGCGTCGCGAACACCCGCATGGACGGAACGGACGAGTGGCGGGTCGGCGTGACGAACAGCGGCACCGTGCCCTACTCGGTGGTCACGATAGTCGACCCGCTGCCGTTCGCCGGCGACAGGCTGCTGGCCACCGGCAGCGGCCGCGGCAGCACCTTCCGGCCCGTTCTCGACGGCGCGTCGCTCGTGCTGAACGCCTCGGATCAGGCCGCCACCACTCTGCAGGTCTCCACCGACCCCATGGTCTGCATCGGAGACGACCCCGGGCAGACCCAGTGGTCGACCGACAAGTCGTGCAGCGACAACACGTGGGTGGACGTGGACGACTACACCGGGTCGTGGGCGGCCGTGACCGGCGTCCGCGCCATCGTCGACTTCTCCGACGCCGGGGGCCTGCCTCCGGGCGGGAACGTCTCGGTCGTGTTCCGGACCATCGACCGACCGGCATCAAGCGCCGACGCCGACGGTCTGCCCACGACGGTGCCGCTCGGCGCGCAGTACGCGTACAACCAGGCGGGGGCGCAGGCGACGCTTCTCGGGGGCGGCCTCTCGCTCGCACAGGCCCCGGTGAAGGTCGGCGTGACGCCCTCGACCGGCCCCCTGCTCGTGCACAAGGAGATCACGGGCGACGACGCGTCACGGGCGCCGCGACAGTTCCAGGCCGACGTCCGCTGCTCGGTGGGTGACGCCGCACTCGACCTGGGTGACGCCGCGGCGCTGCCGCTGACCGCTGCCGCTGGATACGACGGACGGATCGACGGAATACCCGTCGGCGCCGACTGCGGAGTGGCCGAGCACGGCACGCTCGGGTCCTACGGAGAGGACGCGAGGACGGTCTCGCCGGGATCCGTGTCCATCGATCGGCCCGCCACCCCGGAGGATCCGGCGCCTGGGGCGCAGATCGTGACGATCACGAACCGCTACGACGTGCATCCTCCCTCGGCAGCACGGCCGGGTTCCGGTGACGGCCTGGCAGGCACCGGATCGGACGTGGTGCTGCCGGTGTCGGCCGGGATCGGCATCCTGGTCGCGGGCATCCTGCTGGCGCTCGCGGGCCGCCGTCGACGTCGCGGGGCGTGAGGGCGGATCCGATGGGCGTGTGTCGCGCTGGGGCGGTGGCCGGCCGTGCGTCCTGCGGGACTGCCGGCCGGGGACCGCGTCATGGAAGCGGCACGTGACGGCACGGACGATGCGCGCGTGGCGCACGGGTGACGAACCGGGGGCGCTGGCCCTCGTCGAGACCGATGTGCCCGCGCCGGCCGACGACGAGGTGCTCGTGCGGGTGGAGGTGTGTGGCGTGTGCCGCACCGACCTGCACGTCGTGGACGAGGAGATCCCCCGGCACGTTCGGCACGTGGTGCCTGGGCACCAGACGATCGGAACCGTCGTCGCCCGCGGGGCGCGTGCGCGTCGCTTCGCCGAGGGCGACCTCGTGGGGGTGGCGTGGCTGCGGAGCACGTGCGGGGTGTGCAGGTGGTGCCGAGCGGGGGCGGAGAACCTCTGCCCCCGCTCGCAGTACACCGGCTGGGACGCCGATGGCGGCTACGCCGAGTACACGACGGTTCCCGAGGCATACGCCTACGACCTCGGCGCGACGCTCGCCGCCCGCACCGATCCCGCTCCCATCGCACCGCTGCTATGCGCCGGGATCATCGGCTTCAGATCCCTCAAGCGCGCGAACCTGCCGCCCGGCGGCATCCTGGGCATCTACGGGTTCGGCTCGAGCGGGCACCTGACCGCGCTGGTGGCGAGGTCACAGGGTGCACGCGTGTTCGCGATGACCCGGGGCGAGGCGAACCGCGCCCTGGCGCGCGAGCTCGGGATGGACTTCGTCGGCGATGCGGAGGACGCCCCGCCGGAGCCGCTGGACGCCGCGATCATCTTCGCCCCGGCGGGCGGGCTGGTGCCGGTGGCCCTGGCCGCCACCCGTCCCGGTGGCACCGTGGTGTGCGCGGGCATCGAGATGTCCGACATCCCGAGCATGGCGTACGAGTCGACGGTGTTCCACGAGCGCGACCTGCGCACGGTGACGTCGAACACGCGGGCGGACGGCGAACAGTTCCTGGCGGTTGCGACAGGCATCCGACTGGCCCCGGCGGTCACGATGGTGGACTTCGAGCACGCCGACGACGCCCTCGATGCGCTTCGGCGCGGACGCTCGTCCGGCTCGATGGTGCTGCGGGTGCGCTGACGCGGGCCCGCGACGGCCCCGTACGTCTCGTCCGGCGACGGCATCCGTGTGTCGTGTCCGGCGATGGAATCCGTACGTCTCGTCCGGCGACGGCATCCGTGTGTCGTGTCCGGCGATGGCATCTCGTGGGGAGTGGTCGTCGCCGCACGGCGTCTGGGACGTCACGTGGCGTCGGTGCCCCCTCGCGTGGTGTCGGTGATCCGATGTGGTGTCGGGGACGTCACGCGGTGTCGGTGATCTCACGTGGTGTCGTCGTCGGCCCCACGGACGATCCGCGACCCCACACGGTGTCGTCGATCGCGCACGGTGTCGGTGAGGCCGCGGGGATTCGTCGTTACGTGGCGCCCGCGATCGCGCACGGTGTCGTCGGCCCCACGGACGATTCGCGACTCCACGTGGAGCCGGCGTCCATGCGATGTGTGCTGGGTGGGCAGCAGTGTGCTCGCGGGATTGATGTGTGCTCGGCGAGGGAATGTGCGTTGGGCGGGCGAGGGTGTGCTCGGGGGTGGGAGCGTGCCCGGCGAGGGAACATGCCCCGTTCGCGTCGGCCCGCACAGGCCGCGCTTGCCGGACGTCGACCGCGCGCACCGGACGGGCTCTTGGCTCCAAATGCAGGAATCCTGGCGGAGGAGTGACCCGAACACTCGACCGCCAGGATGCCCTGCATTCCCCTGGGAACGCACCCACCGCCTTCCCTTCAGCGCTAACTGCCGGGAGTGCTGAGTGCCACATCCAGGGGCTTGGTCTTCAGGGTAGCGCATTCCGCGTCCCCCGTCAGGGGGTTAGCCGAAGGACGTTCGCTGCGAACGGCGACGCGTCATCGCGGGACGAGCGTGCGCGGGCCGTCTTCCCGTTCGGCTCCCACGCGTTCGCGGCGGTTCAGCTCGACGCGCACCGAGACCCGTCCGGTGCGCACCCTGGCGAGCCTGGCGACGAGGCCGCGTGCCAGCGAGCCCGCCCTGGCCCGCGCCGTGGATGAGCTGGGGGCGCTGACCAGGACGTCCGCCGTGATGCGCCTCCCCGAGCGGTCGACACGGGTGCCTCGCACTCCCGGCGAGGCCGCGAGGAGGGGGAGCAGCTGGCGGCGGAGCATCCGGAACTCGGGAGCGGCGAAATCCGGAGCGCTGAACTCCATCTCTGCTGAGTAGTCCGGCATGACGACCATGGTGCTCCGCACGCATCGGCGCACGTTGTGGCGTTCCTGTGCGCACGCTCAAACCGTGCGGCCGAGCATGTGCGGCGGCTCAGCTCTCTCCCGTGCTCGATGTGTCAGCGCCGCTCGATGTGTCAGCGTGCATAGCGTTCGGCGAACATCCGCAGCAGCGCGCTCGGGGCGGTGACGGGCGGCGCGGAACGGATGGCACGCTCCGTGTCGTCCAGGCGGTCTGGATCGAAGTATCCCTCGTAACGGTACGCGCGCACGCGTTCGACGATGTCGTCCGCGGTCAGCTCGGGATGGAACTGCGTCGCGTACAGATTCGAGCGCAGACGGAACGCCTGCACCGGGCACGCGTCGCCTGCGGCCAGCAGGACGGCACCCGGCGGCAGCCGGCTGACGGCCTCCTTGTGCCCGACCCAGGCGTGGAAGCTCCTCGGAAGCTCGCCGAACAGCGGGTCGCGGGCGCCCGCATCCGTCACCGTCACCTCGATGGCTCCGGCCGGCTCGCCGTACGTGCGGTCGACGACACCGCCCTCGTGCACGCCGAGGGTGCCCACGCCGTAGCAGGCGCCGAAGAACGGGAAATCCGAGGCGACCACGCGGTCCAGCAGCGCGGACATCTCCGCCTCCACGCGCAGCTGAACGTCGGACTTCGACTCGCGCGGGTCGCTCGCGTTGAACGGGCTGCCGCCGACGAACACGCCCGAGAAGTCATCAAGGTCGAACTGCGGCATCGGCTCGCGCTCGAGCCGGATGCGCATCAGCTCCGTCGGCTCGAGCCCCGCGAAGGCGCGGAACGCCTGGTACTCGGCCTCGGCGAGGGCGTCGTCGGATCGCGTGGCGAGCAGGAGGAAGGGGCGCACGCATTCCAGGGTGGCACGACGGGCCCTTCGACAGGCTCAGGAATCGCAGCGCTGGGGGCGGGGTGGTCTCGACGGGCTCGACCGGCGGAGTGGGCGGTCTCGACAGGCGCGGCCGGCGGGACGGGCGCGGCCGGCGGGGGCTCGGGCTCAGCGCGAGACGACCCCGTAGGCCTCGTTCAGCAGCTGTGCGAGCGCGTGGGTGCCAAGCGCGTGCATCCTCGGATCGTCATCGGATGCCGTCACCAGGGCCGTGCCGATCGCGAGAGCCCACCCACGGGCGCGCAGCCACGTGGCGGCGTCGACCCCGCCGGCATCCGGGTGCGAGCCGTCCGCCACCACGGCACGGAAGACGGCGCGTGCCTCCGGAGTGAAGCTGAGCCACGCCGTCGCCAGGTCGGTGGCGGGATCCCCCGCCGTGAGATCGCCGAAGTCGAGCACCCCGGCGAGCTCGACCGGACGGCCCGGTTCGGCGCTCAAAACGAGGTTCCCCGGATGCGGGTCGCCGTGCAGCCAGATCGGCGGCCCCTGCCAGCGCGGCGCGGCCAGCGCCTCCTCCCACAGGCCCGTGAGCGCGGTCACATCCCACAGCCTGCGCAGCTCCCACAGGCGCTCGCGCACGGCCCGATCGCGGGAGTGGAGCGGCACGCCCCGCACGGGGTTGAGCGGCACATCGGGATGCAGAAGGCCGTCGGCGGTGCCCGGAGCGGGCACGTGCAGCGCGACGATGAAGCGTGCCAGCGGCACCGCGAGAGGGGTGCGCTCAGACGCCGAGACATCTGCGGCATCCACGCCCTCGATCCAGCGCACGACGCTCCACGGCCAAGGGAACCGCCCACTCGGCACGCCGATGCGAACCGGAGCCGGTACGGCCACGGGCAAAGACGGCGCGAGCTCCGGAAGCCAGCGCTGCTCGTGCGCGACCAGGTGGGCGGCGGCGGTGCGGCGCGGCACGCGCACCGCGAGATGTTCGCCGAGGCGGAAGATCGCGTTGTCCCAGCCGTTCAGCGACAGCCTCAGCTCGCCGCCGAGGTCGGGATGCTGCTCCTGCAGAAGGGCGCGCACGAGGCTTTCGTCGACGTGGATGTCCGCGGCTGGCATGTGCATGGCCGTTACAGGCTACGCGAGCCGGGAGCCGCCTTCGGCCCTGCTCAGGGGCGGTGCCCGTCGACGGGCTCAGGGCGCGAGAGGGCTCGGGCGGGCCCTTCGACGGGCTCAGGGCGCGGCGGGGCCCGCGACGGGCTCGGGGTGCGAGAGGGGGCCCTTCGACGGGCTCAGGGTGCCCTTCGACGGGCTCAGGGCGCGAGGGGGGCGGGGGGATCTGGGGGCGTGCGTCACCTGGTACTACGGTCGAGGATGGGCCGCGCGGCACGTGGCGACGACGCACGTCTCGCGCACCACGAACTCGAGAGAAGAGGCGACCATGGCATCCACTCACGTGGGCAACACCGACTATGACCCGGGCGAGCTCCGGCGCGTGTTCGAGAACCACTTCACCTGGGCGGCGGGCTTCGAACGCAACACGCACCGCTACGCGCATCGACGAGCGCTGACCGATCCTCCGTCGGGCCGTGCCTGGACCTACGCCGAGCTGGGCGCCGCCACCGGCCGCCTCGTCGAGGGACTGCGTCGGCAGGGCGTCGGGGTCGGCGACATCGTCGCATACCAGCTGATGAATGTTCCGGAGTTCGCGTTCCTCTACATCGCCGCGCAGGGCTTGCGCGCGGTGAGCTCGCCGATGAACTTCCGCCTCGCCCCCGGAGAGACCGCGTTCATCCTCGACAGCCAGAGGCCGAAGGTGTTCGTCTACGACGTGGGCGACACCGCGAACGTGCGCCACGCGCTCGAGCTCGCGGAGCATGCCCCGAGCGTCATCGCCGGCGTCGGCGAAGGCGACCTGCTGCCCGGCGCGGTGCGCTTCGACGAGCTGCTCGCCGACGACGCGCCCAGCTTCCGCGCCCCCGCCGACGCGAGCACCTGGGATGAGACCTCTCGCCTCTACACCTCGGGCACGACGGGCATGCCGAAGGCGGTCCCGCTGACGAGCCTCAACGAGGTGCTCACCGCGCACGACGTCATCATGCACTTCCCGCTCGCGCCGACGGACCGGACGATGAACATGTCGCCATGGTTCCACCGCGGCGGCAACTACTGCGCCGGCCCGAACACCGCCTTCTACGTCGGCGCCGAGGTGGTGACGCTGCCCCGCTTCGATGCGGAGGTGGTGCTGGAGAGCGTCCAGGACAACCGGCTCACCTACGTGATCGGGGCGCCAACCAACCTGGAGCGGCTCGCCGACGCTCAGGAGGCGTCGCCCCGTGACCTGTCGTCGCTGCACGGCATCGTGACCATGGGCGCTCCGCTCGACCGTGCCGCGGCCCTGCGCTACCAGCGTGTGCTCACGCCGCGCATCGCGAACGGCTATGGCACCACCGAGGCGTTCTGGAACACCTATCTGCGGCCCGACGACCTTCCGGATGCCGCCGGCGCCGCGGGACGTGCGTGCCTCGACGACGACGTCGCAGTGGTCAAGGTGTTCGCCGACCGGTTCGCCTCGCCCGACGATCACGTTCGGAAGGACGGCCAGGAGATCGGCGAGGTCGTCATGCGCTCAGTGAAGAGCGGATACGCCTACCTCGGCAACCCGGCGGAACAGGCGCAGAAGTTCCGGGACGGCTGGGTGTACCCCGGCGACCTGGCCACCTGGGACGAGGACGAGGTCGTCACGATCGTGGGCCGCAAAGACGACATGATCATATCGGGAGGCGAGAACGTGCATCCGGTGCAGGTCGAGGAGGTGCTGGGCGGCCATGAGGGCGTCGCCGACTCGATCGTGGTCGGGCTGCCTGATCCGGAATGGGGCGAGCTCGTCGTGGCCTACGTGCAGCCGCGCAGCGGACGGCTGACGGATGCCCGGGAGGCCGCGCGCGAACTGGACGCGTACTTGCGCGCCAGCGTCGCGCTCGCCGACTACAAGCGTCCGCGCCGGTACGCCTTCGTGTCCGAGCTGCCGTATACGGCCACCGGCAAGAAGCAGCACTTCAAGCTCAAGGAGCAGGCGCCGCAGGATGCCGCCGACGGCCGGTTCGTGGCGCCGTAGGCTCGGCCCTCGTGGGTTGAGGAGCACGCCGCGGGCGTGCGTCGTGTTGTCGTGGGTTGAGGAGCACGCCGCGGGCGTGCGTCTCGAAACCCGCCTGCCCGGCTGGCATTCAGTGGCGCGGTTTCGAGACGCGTCGCCTCGCGGCGCTCCTCAGCCGGCGGGGGACGCGTCGCTTGGCCGACGAGCCGATCGTCGCCTCCTTGGCGGGTCAGGCCGTGGAAGCCCCTGGCGCCAGAGACGGCTCAGGCGGCATGCAACGGATCAGCGACAGGTCGCCGGTGAGCCGTGTCTCTCCGCTCGCGAACGGTGTGAGGATCGTGTCGCCGGCGGCGACCGGCATCTCGCCGGAATCCCATCCCAGATCGCCGGACCCCTCGGTCACCACGATGACGGAAAACTGGGGCGCCGCCCGCACCTGGGCGCCGCGCGGCACTGACATCCACTCGGCGCGGAAGAACGGGCGCGCTTGAGGTGGGAGAAGCTGAGCGGCTCCGTCGCCGGGCAGATGCCCGAGACAGGCGCGAATGGCCTCCTCGCCGAAGGCGGTGCGGCTCACGGCTTGTAGCGCGGTGCGCTTGTCGAGGCCCAGCAGTGAGTGGTGCCGTTCGAGGCGCTCGAATGCCGCGTACTCGAGGATCACCGAGAGGTCCGCGGGCTCTTGGAGCTCGAGGATGAGCACACCGGCACCGATGGAGTGCGCGGCCCCCGCGGGCACAAAGAGCACGTCGCCTCGCCGAAGAGGCAGCCGATTCATTGCGGCCAGCATCGCATCGCCATCCTGGGCGTCGTACCAGTATTCGAGAGTCGACTCGTCGATGTCGTCCCGGAAGCCCAGCCAGGCGGCTCCCTCCGCAGTCTCGTCGACGTCGAGGACTATCCACGCCTCCGTCTTGCCGGTGGCGGCATGGAGCTCGCGGCGGGCGAAACCGCCGTCGGGGTGGACGTGCACGAAGAGCCGTTCCCCGGTGTGCAGCAGTTTGCACAGCAGACGCGGGTCTGGGCCGAACGCGGCTGTGTGAGCGGGCCCGAGATACCCCAGCGGGTCTGCTGCGATGTGGTCGCGAAGCGCGATGCCGCCGACGACGGTCAGCCCGTCATCCGTCGAGCCGAAGGTTGCGACGGTGGAGGCGAGGAAGTCTTCGGGCGCCCATTCGTCTCCGCTGGCGGGAAGGCGGCGGAACCGCTCGATTGCGGCCCCTCCGCGATACGGTCGAGGTGTCGGACGATTCGGTGGAAGCCTGATCGGCGCGGGTTCTGCGCTCATGCTGGGATGTCCTCCTGGTCGGCGGCGAGGGCAGTGAGGAAGCCTCCGACGAAGCTGTCGCCGAGCCCGATCGTGGTGGGGTGTCCAACGGAGATCGAACACGAGGGGACGCAGACGGTCGGCTCGCTTCTTATCCGTGTGAGGGACGCGGCGAAACGACCGTGCGAAGCCGGCGGTCGCAGTTCCTCGATCGCAGCGACGCGCGACGCGGTGAGCTCGTCGCCGTGCACGTAGCGAGCGGTGGCCGCGCCCACTCCACGGCGCAGGCTGGCCGCGTAACACCGCGCGTCCGGCCCTGACGCGAGTGCCCAGCGCCGGGTGTGCACCACGATAGTCGGGCCAGGCATGAGCGCGCGGAGCTCGTCGAGGGCACGCGCCACGGAATCGGGATCGAGGAGATCGATGGAGCGTCCGAGGTGGGCCTGCAACTCGTCCTCATTCATGCTGTACACGTCCACCGTCGGCGCGATGCGCTCGCGAACGGTCGTCTGCAGCCGCGACGAGTGGAATCCCGCATCCTCATACATAACCATGGCTGCCGGCCGTCTCGCCCCGAGGGCCGAGTTCAGCTGGCTGAGCCTCCGCTCCAGGAGGTCCAGATCCGTCATCGCGTTGAACCCGGACACGAGCAGCCATCGTGCGTCCCGAACGCTCGTCTCGAGGTCGGGGCTCAGCGCCATCCGAACGTGCGGCGGGTCGTTCACGAAGATCAGACGGTCCGGTCCCTCGATCGGCACCTCGCCGTCGACGAGCCGGATCCGCCCGCGCTCGGGCACTTGCACGATCAGGTGCGGGCGCATCCCCTCGCCAACGGCGCTGGAGATGTAGTCGCAGTCCTCCGGAAACAGCCTACGGAACTCGTCGCTGATGCTCACGAGGTGGACCGTCGACCGTACGCCGAGCGCCCTCATCACGAGCGCGGCCCGGACGCATGTCCCGCCAAGCGTGACGGTCTTGTCGTGCAGCGCTGCGAACGCCGCGATCACGGCCGGCGATCGCACGAAGCGCTCGCCGCCACGATGTTCGCGAGCGAACCCGAGGATCACCGCCACGAGCGAGCGCTCGTCGTCGATCGGACGCGTCGGGTCGCACTCGTCGACGCGGATGCCGTGCTCCGACGCGAGCCGCTGTAGGAGCTGCTCATTCCAGACGATCTCGTAGTCGATGGTTCCCCCGAGGCCGAGGAGCACGCGCCCGGGCCCCGAGGGAGAATTCGCGTCAGTAGAGATCCGCTTTTCCGGCCGCATCGAAGAGCTCGATCTTTTGCTTGGCGATCTCCTTCAGTGCCGCGATCGGCCCTGGCTGGATGACGTTCGGCTCGCGGAGACGCTCGTCCGTTCCGAGAACCTCGCGCATCCGGTTGTGGTAGGCGACCTTGATGTCGCTGGAGATGTTGATCTTGTTGATGCCGAGCTCCACCGCGCGACGGAGCTCCGCGTCAGGGTTGGCTGAGCCGCCGTGCAGGACCAGCGGGATCCCAGTAGCCGCCTTGATCTCCTGCAGCAGGTCGTGTCGCAGCCGGGGGTTCCGGTCGGCCGGGTAGAGGCCGTGGGAGGTGCCGATCGCGATCGCGAGGCTGTCCACTCCCGTCTCGGCGATGAAGCGCACGGCGTCGTCCGTGTTCGTGTAGATGATCTCGGCGGCACCTGACTCTCCGTAGCTGTCGTTGGCGCCGATGGTGCCGAGCTCACCCTCGATCTGGACGTCGACGGCGTGCGCAGCCTCCACCACCTGCCGGGTCAGTGCCACATTCTCGTCGAACGGCTTGAGCGATGCGTCGATCATCACCGAGGTGAATCCGGCCTGGATCGCGGTGATCATCTGGTCGAAGCTGCCGCCATGGTCCCAGTGGATGGCGACCGGCACGCTCGAGCGGTGCGCGCGGGAGTGCATCGCGGGGATGAGATCGGTCGTGATGTGTGCCACCTCGTCCGGATGTATCGCGATGATCACCGGCGCCGCCAGCTCCTCGCTGATGTCCATGACCCCGTTGAACATCGCCCAGTCGCTGATGTTGAAGGCCGGGATCGCGAAGTTGTGCTCGTTCGCGATGTCGAGGATGAACTTTCCTTTGTACAGCACGGTTGTCTCTTTCCTGTGTTGTGGTGGGGTCGAAGGGTCAGGACTTCACTGCGCCCGCGGCGAGGCCGCCGATGAAGTAGCGCTGGAAGATGAGGAACAGCACGAGCACGGGGACGGAGCCCAGGATGCTCATGGCCATGACCTGGTTCCACAGGTAGTTGTTCTGGCCCATGAGGAGTTGGATGCCGACCGGAACCGTGCGCCTGTCGTCGGTCTGGGTGAGGGTGAGCGCGAAGAGGTACTCGTTCCACGAGATCATGAACGTGTACAGGCCGACCGACACCATGCCCGGTATGGACACGGGCACCAGGATGCGCCAGAGGACCGACAGGGAACCGGCGCCGTCGACGCGTGCCGCCTCATCGAGCTCTCGTGGGAGGCTGTCGAAGTAGGCGGTCATCATGATGATCGCGTACGGCAGGGTGAACACCACGTAGGTGAGGACGAGCCCCTGGTAGGTGTTGTAGAGATGAAGGCCGACCATGATCCCGAAGAAGGGGATCAGCAGGGTGATGGGCGGCACCGCCTGCACGCCGATGATCACCACGCGGATGATCGACTTGAAGCGGAACTCGTACCGGCTGAAGACATACGCGGCCAGCAGCGCGATGACGAGCGTGATGACGACGACGCAGAGCGCGACGATGTAGCTGTTCACGAAGTAGCCGATCTTGACCGGGTCGGTGAGGACGTCGAGGTACGGCTGGAACGAGAACGAGCCGTCGATGAGCGCCGGTGGATACGCGAAGATGTTCGCGTTCGACTTGAATGAGCTCGAGAGCATCCACAGCACGGGGAACCCGGCGAACAGGGCGCCGACCAGGAGGGCGAGGTAGATGAGCACGCGCGCGAGGCCGCGCCGGGCGCGGGGCCTCATGACGGTGCTCACTGGCTCTCCTTCCTCTGCTGGCGCACGTAGAAGATCGCGACGATCAGCGACGCGAGGAGGATGAGGACCGCGCTCGTGGACGCCAGTGAGAACTGGTATCCGTTGAATGCGAGCTTGTACGTGTACGTGCTGAGCACCTCCGTGTGGTCGATCGGGCCGCCGCCGGTGGTGGCCCAGATCAGGGTGAACTGCTGCGTGGTCCAGAGCAGGTCCAGCAGAGCCATGCTGAAGAGGATCGGTCGCAGCGCCGGCAGCGTCACGCTGACGAATTGACGTGCCAGGCCGGCGCCGTCCACGCGTGCTGCCTCGTAGAGATCTGCGGGAACACCCTGCAGCCCAGCGAGCAGGCTGATCATGAAGAACGGATAGCCGGACCAGATGTTGATGAGGGTGACGGCGAGGAGCGCCGTCGCGGGGGTGCCGAGCCAGGGGACCGCGTGGTGCAGCACGCCGAGGCTCTCAAGGAGGAAGTTGACGACGCCGGACGGGTCTAGGAGCAGCCGCCAGAGCACCGCGACGACGGAGGCGGTGAAGATCCACGGCAAGACGTAGACGGCTCGGAAGATCGACCTCGGCAGCGTGTGCACGAGCTTCGAGTTGAGCATCAGCGCGAAGGCGACGCCGATGACCATGTGGATGACGACGCTGGCCACCGTGAAGACCGCGGTGTTGCCGGCCGCGTTCCAGAAGCTCGAGTCGCTGAGGATCGTGAAGTAGTTGGTGAGCCCGACGAACTGCGGATTCTGGTTCGTGACGACGTTGTTGAAGAGTGAGTACACGATGACGATCACGACCGGCACTACCATGAGGCCGGCCACAAGCAGCACCGTCGGTGCGATCAGGAGGTACGGCTCGAGTCGGCCGCGACTGCCGAAGCGTGGTCGTCGCTGGCCGGCCGGCGCAGACATCGTGGTCATCACCGTGTGGGATGGCGATGTGGACATGATGATCCCTTTCCGGACTGCTGGCCGCGGCCGGGGGCCATGGCCAGCAGTCCGTGTTCCGTCTGCTCAGACGCCGATCAGAACTGCTTCTTCCACTGGCCCTGGACGTTCTGCAGCATCGTGGCGGTCGACTCCTGTCCCGCAACCGACTTCTGGAACTCGGTGAGGAATGAGGTCATGAGCTGGTCGGCGGCGGGCAGCCCGGTGAACTCGTTGACCGGCTTGCTCTTCTGGTAGATGTCGAATGCGCTCTGGAAGTGCGCGTCGGCACCGGTGAAGTCCGGCTTCGAGGTCTTGTTGCCCGGGAACCCGTTGGCCAGCGTGGAGAGCTTGGAGTTGGTGTCCTTGCTCATCAGGTATTGGATGAACTGCCACGCCTGGGCCGCGTGCTGGGTCTTGGCCGAGATGCCAATCCCCCAGGAAGCGGTGAGCATGCCCTTCGTGCCCGTGTATCCGTCTTTCACGGGCTGAGCCGAGACGCTGAACTTCAAGTCGGGCGCGCCCTTGGTGATGGTGGTGACGTGTGCGAGGGAGTCGATCATCATGCCGACTCGGCCGTTGACGAAGTTCGTGACCTTGTCGGTCTCCTGGAGGCTGTTCGCACCTGGCAGCACAGCGTTCGAGTTCACGAGGTCCTTGACCATGTTCACCGCTCCGGTCACGTCGGGGTTGTTCGTGAGCTTCGGCTGCCCGTTCGCGAGCATGCTGCCGCCCGAGGCCCAGGCCCACGACAGGATGTCGTTCTGTACCCCGTTGGGATTGGTCGTTCCCAGCGGAACGACCCAGCCCTTGGCGTCGGCGTTCGACTGGCTGATCTTCTTGGCGTCGTCGGTGAACTCGCTCCATGTCTTCGGAGGAGCGGCGATGCCCGCCTTCGCCAGGATCGCATCGTTCGTGAAGAGCGGGTAGACGAAGTTGACCACTGGGATCATGTAAGTGCTGCCCTTGAAGGCGACCTGGCTCGCAAGGTCGCTGTCGTCGTACTTCGCCGCCTTCATGGCATCGCTGAGGTTGTAGAGCGCTCCCTGCTTATACAGCGGATTCACCCAGGAACCGTCCAGTCCCACTACGTCTGGGAGCGTGCCGGAGGCCGCCTGCGAGATCGTCTGGGTCTGCAGCGATGCGAACGGGGCGCTGATCAGCTTGACCGTGATGTTGGGATGCGCCTTGTGGAAATCGTCCGCGATCTTCTGAAGCGCACCGCTGGGCATCTCCGGTGCCCACCACTGCGAGAAGGTGAGCGTCACCTTCTGGTCCGCGTCGCTGTTGGTGCTGCCACCGCTGCAGCCCGTCAGCGCGAGCGCGGCCGCCGAGACGGTCGCGGCCGCGGCCAGCATCAATCGCGATCGTCCGGACGATCGGCGAGCTTCCTTGCCCATGATTCTCCCATCATTGGAATGAGATGCTGCTGCTATTTACTGCTTTATGCAGTTCTATGCATGTTAGGGAAGGAAACCCTGCAGCGTCAAGCAGAAATAAGCAAACAATCACGGATGTGTCCGCAGATCGATGCGCCTAGGTGCTGTTTCATGCTGCTGGCTTAGGCTGATGCCGTCCGACGTGAATCTCGAGGGGGTCAAGATGATGAGCCTGCCGGACACCGAACGGCGGCTTCCCGCGGGACGCAAAGCCGATCTGGCGGCCTACGTGGCGGAACACGGCGAAGTCACGGTGGCCAAGCTCGCCTCGCATTTCGGCGTGTCCACGGACACCATCCGGCGCGACCTCGATCGTCTCGACAGCGAGGGACTGCTGATCCGCACCCACGGCGGAGCCGTCAGCCTGAGCGCCGGGACCAAGCCCGACACGGAGCTCGAGATCAGGCTCCGCGTGCAGACCGCGGCCAAGGAGGCGATCGGACGTCGGGCAGCGGCACTCGTCGAAGACGGGTCGGTGGTCATGCTGAACGGCGGCACCACGACGCTCGCGCTCGTCAGACACCTCAAGAAGCATCGCAACCTGACGATCGCGACCAACAACCTCCGGATACCCGCCGAGATCTCGCCGAACGTGCTTCGTGACCTCTATCTGTTCGGTGGCCCGGTGCGCACCGTCTCGCAGACCACCACGGGACCGATCGCGTTGCGGCTCGGTTCGAGCGATCGTGAGATCGAGGTGCGCAGCGACATCGCGTTCATCGGCGTCGGTGCCGTCTCGGTCACCGGCGGGTACTCGACCAGCAACCTGGGTGACGCCGACATGATGGCCGCGATGATGGAACGCGCGTCACGGGTCGCCATCCTCGCCGACTCATCCAAGTTCGGACGGGATCTGTTCGCGCAGGTGGCACCGCTGGATGCGCCGGACTACTTCATCACAAACGCGCGTCCACCCGCCGACCTCATGGCGCGGCTCGAGGAGGGCGGTGTCGAGGTCATCATCGCGGAGTAGGCCTTCGTCGCGACGTCGCGCGCCGCGGCCGCCCGGGCACGCCACGTCGTCGAGTTTCCTGACGCGCAAGGGGCGGGGCCGCTCACTCGGGGGCGTCCTGGTCGACCGACGGGGCGGCCACGAACGCACCGTCGACCGTCCGCGGCAGGTGCCAGGGGTTGGAGTCCTGAAGGGCGGGCGGCAGCACGTCATCGGGCATGTCCTGGTAGGCGACCGGTCGCAGGAACCGTTCGATCGACGCCGTCCCCACCGAGGTGAAGTGCGGGGCCGTGGTCGCCGGGTACGGGCCGCCGTGCTGCTGCGCGTAGGTGACCGAGACTCCGGTGGGCCAGCCGCCCCAGAGCACGCGCCCCGCCTTCTCGGTGAGCACGTCGACCAGCCTCGCGGCATCCGGGTCGTCGCCTTCGCCGTGCACGGTGGCGGTGAGCTGACCATCCAGTGCGTGCGCGACGGCGAGGGCCTCACCCGGCGAGCCGTAGCGCACCAGCAGCGCGGCGGGCCCGAAGTGCTCCTCCAGCAGCTCGTCCGGGTGGGCCAGCAGCGTGGCGGCATCCGTGGCGTAGAGCGTCGGAGTCGGGATGCCGGCAGCGGTCGGATCGCCGGTGAGCACCTCGACGTCGTCTCGGTCCGTCAGCTGACGCAGGCCGGCGAAGAAGCCGTCGCGGATGCGCTCGTCCAGCATGGGGCCGCCCGAGGAGGCGCGCACGGCGTCGGCGACGAGTGTTTCCAGTCCGGCGTCGCGGGGCACGAGCAGCACGCCCGGCTTGGTGCAGAACTGGCCGACGCCCAGCGTCATCGACGCGGCGAACCCGGTGGCGATCGCGTCCGGGCGCGCGGCGGCAGCCGCGGCTGTCACGAAGACCGGGTTCACGCTGCCGAGCTCGCCGTAGAAGGGGATGGGAACCGGGCGCGAGGCGGCGAGGTCGAAGAGCGCACGGCCGCCGCGGAGGGACCCTGTGAACGTCGCCACCGTGAGAGCCGGATGCAGCACAAGGCGGCGGCCGGCCTCCAGTCCCTCGACGAGGCCGAAGGCGCCCCGGGGCGCGCCGGATGCCTGCATCGCCTCGCGCACGCGTGTCGCGACGGCGCGAGAGAGCCCCGGTTGAGCCGGATGCGCCTTCACGATCACCGGGCATCCCGCCGCGAGGGCCGCAGCGGTGTCTCCTCCGGCCACGGAGAATGCGAAGGGGAAGTTGCTTGCGGCGTACACGGCGGCCGGGCCCAGCGGGCGCATCATCCGCCGCAGATCGGGGCGCGGTCCCATGCCCCAACCGGGATCGGCATGGTCGATCGTCGCTCGAAGGTATTCACCGCGCTCGATCGCCTCGGCGAAGAGCCGCAACTGGAACGTGGTGCGGACCAGCTCGCCGGTGAGCCGCGGGACGGGCAGGTGGCTCTCGTCGGCCGCCAGCGGCACCAGCCTTGGCGCATCGGCGTCGAGGGAGTCCGCGATCGAGCGCAGCCATCGCGCGCGCTCGACCGGGCTCGTCGTCGCCAGCGCCGGGGCGGCATCCGCGGCGCCCGTCATCGCGGCGTCGACCGCCGCGGTACTGGCGGGATCGGTCTCGCTCATTCGTCGCTCCTTCGCCTCGTGCGCGATTGGTCAGCGTCCGACGCCGACCACCGGGTTGGTCAGCGTGCCGACATCGTCTATGCCGATCGTCACCACGTCCCCCGGTGTCAGGGTGAAGTCCGCACCCGGCACGATACCCGTGCCGGTCAGCACGATGACCCCGTCCGGAAAGTCGAGCGCCCGAAACAGCCAGTCCGCGAGGTCGGGCAGGGTGCGGGCCATGGCGGCCGTCGACGTGCTGCCCTCGAACACGGCCTCACTGTGCCGTGTGACGGACATCGTGATGTCGAACGGCGTAGCGACGAGCCATCCGGGAACGATCTCGGGGCCGAGCGCGCAGGACGCCTTGTAGACCTTCGCCTGAGGCAGGTACAGCAGGTTCTCGCCCTCGATGGAGCGGCTGCTGACGTCGTCGCCGGGCACGAAGCCGAAGATCTCGCCGCCCGAGTCGAGCACAACGCCCAGTTCCGGCTCGGGCGCGTTCCACGGGGAGTCCTTCCGGACGCCGACCGGCTCGCCGGCGGCCACGACGCGGCGGCCGGTGGCCTTGAAGAACAGCTCCGGCCGCTCGGCCTCGTACACTCGGTCGTAGGGCGTCCCGTCCGTCGCCTCTTCGATGCGCCCGTCGCGGCTGCGCCGGTAGGTGACACCGGCGGCCCACACCTCCTGCGCGTCGTCGATGGGCGCGAGCACGGCGTCGATGAGGATGCCGGTGCCTGCGACATCCTGGATCGCTCGCTCGACCGTAGCGCGGGCGTCGGCATGCGGCATCCGCAGCAGCTCCGAGAGCGTGAGCCCCAGCGGCGCGTACGTGTCGCCGGAGCGGACCGTCCAGAGGACGTCCTCACCGGAGCGCACGCGTGCGAGTCCCGTTGGCGGGCGACGTGCGGTGGAGATCGTGTCGTTCACGAGTGGTCCTTTCGTTGGGGTCCCCTCATTGCCGGTTCAGAGTGTTCGTCGCCCGCCTCTGTCGGTCGAGCTTGTCGGGACCGGCTGCTTCGGCGGGCTCGGCCGGTGGTGTGCGTCGTCGGTTGAGCTTTGTCGGAACCGGGATCGTCGAGAGCCGCGGGATTCGGCGGGCTCGGCATGCGGTGGTGCCGCCGGCGGCGGGTCGCCCGCTGGCGGTCAATGCGACTCCCGTGTCACCACCGAGCCGCTGGAGCCGACCAGGAAGTCCAGGTCGGCTCCAGTGTCGGCGCCCTGCACATGCTCGATGTAGAGCTTCTGCCACCCACGGTCGGCGTGCGCGAACGCGCCCGTCTCGCGGAACGGCGGTCGTCGCGAGGCGAGCTCCTCATCGCTGAGCTCCACGTCGATGCGCCGGTTCGGCACGTCAAGCGAGATGACATCGCCGTCGCGCACCAGGGCTAGAGCTCCGCCGGCCGCCGCCTCCGGCGCCACGTGCAGCACCACCGTGCCGTACGCGGTTCCGGACATCCGTCCGTCGCACACCCGCACCATGTCGCGCACCCCCTGCCTCAGCAGCTTGGGCGGCAGCGGCAGGTTGGCGACTTCCGGCATCCCCGGATAGCCCTTCGGCCCGCAGCCGCGCAGCACGAGCACCGAGTCCGCGTCGACGTCCAGGTCGGGGTCGTCGATGCGGGCGTGGAAGTCCTCGATCGAGTCGAACACCACCGCGCGACCCCGGTGCACGAGCAGCTCCGGGGTGGCGGCGGCCGGCTTGATGATCGCGCCGCGGGTGGCGAGGTTGCCGCGCAGCACGGCGATTCCGGCGTCATCCTTCAGCGGGTCTTCGCGCAGGGAGATCACTTCGCGGTCCCACACGGGGTGCTCGCCGAGGAAGTCGACGAGCGGCGCCCCCATCACGGTCTGCGCGCGGGGGTCGAACAGGTCTCTCACCTGGTCGAACACGGCGAGCACGCCGCCGGCGCGGAACAGGTCCTCCATGAGGTACTCGCCGGCCGGCTGGAGGTTCACGAGCAGCGGCACGTTCGCACCGATGCGGTCGAAGTCGTCGAGCGTGAGGTCGATGCCGAGCCGGCCGGCGATCGCCAGCAGATGCACGACCGCATTGGTCGAGCCGCCGATCGCCGCCAGCGCGACGATCGCGTTGTGGAACGACTCCTTCGTGATCACCTTCGAGACGCTGCGCTCGGCGCGCACGAGCTCGACGGCGAGCCTTCCGGACGCGTGCGCCGCCTCGAGCAGGCGCGCGTCGGGAGCCGGGGTGCCCGCCACCCCGGGAATCGTCATTCCCAGCGCCTCGGCCATGATGCCCATGGTCGAGGCGGTTCCCATCGTGTTGCAGTGCCCCTTCGAACGGATCATGGACGTCTCCGACCGCTCGAACTCCGCCTCCGACAGCGTTCCTGCCCGCACCTCCTCGCTGAGCTGCCACACCCCGGTGCCGCAGCCCAGCAACTGCCCGCGGAAGTGTCCGTTCAGCATCGGACCTCCCGGAACGACGACGGCCGGGATGTCGACGGATGCCGCACCCATCAACAGCGCGGGGATGGTCTTGTCGCAGCCGCCCAGCAGAACCACGGCATCCACGGGGTTCGCACGCAGCATCTCCTCGATCTGCATGGCGGCCAGATTGCGCCACAGCATCGCGGTCGGCTTGACCAGAGTCTCGCCGAGGCCCATCACCGGCAGCTCCAACGGGATGCCGCCCGCCTCGTATACACCGTTCTTCACGTACTGCGCCACCTCGTTCAGGTGCACGTTGCACGGCACGAGGTCGCCAGCGGTGTTCGCGATCGCGATCTGCGGACGCTTGCCGTTGAACGCCTCCGCGGGTATGCCGCGCCGCATCCACGCGCGGTGGATGTACGGGTCGCGGCCTTCACCGCCGTACCAGGCCTGGCTGCGCAGGGTCATTCACAAGCTCCTTCGCTTGGGGCGTCCGACGCCGGCACCACTCGCGGCGTCGCGTGCAGCCTCCAGTCTGCCCAGTTTGTTCGCGCTTCGCGCAATTGAGGGCCGGGCGGAGCACGGCATCGACGATGGCGGCAGATGCCACGCCGGCGCCGGTCACAATCGGAGCGCGAGGACGCGTGAGGGCCCCGATGGTGGTGGGGCGGCTCCATGGATCGACTGCCCGCTGGGTGCGGTTTCGCAAGGTTCGGTTTCGATTGGTCTCGACGGGCTCGACCGGCGGTGGTGGGTTCGACGGGCGGTCTCGACGGGCTCGACCGGCGGTGATGGACGGGCTCGACCGGCGGGTTCGACAGGCTCGACCGGCGGTGGTGGCTCGACCGGCGGTGGGCTCAGCTCTGGCACACCGGGCAGTACCAGGTCTCGCGCAGCTCGAGCTCGTTGCGGCCGAGCGACATCCTGCGGATCGGCGTGCCGCAGCGACGGCACGGCATGCCCTCCCGGCGATGCACATACGCGGTGCGGCCGCGACGGGTCTCCCCGGTCGTGGAGCGGATGCGCCGGTTGGCGTTGGCCACGATCATCCGATGGGCGAGGGCGACCGTTCTCGGCAGGTCGGCGTCGCGCACCGGGCGAGTGGGGAGCATCCCGCGCACAAAGCAGAGCTCGTTCACGTACTCGTTGCCGAGACCGGCGAGGTTGCGCTGATCGAGGAGCGCCACGGCGATCGGCACGTCAGGATGCGCCGCCAGTCTCCGCACCGCCTCCCGCTCGTCCCAGTCGGGCCCGAGGAGATCGGGGCCGAGGTGGCCGACGGCATCCGCCTCGCGCACGGTCGGCAGCACCTCCAGCATCCCCAGTTCGAAGCCGACCGCCTGCGCCGTCGCGGTGGCGAGCACCGCCCGGGCCTGGAACGCGGGACGCCGCCAGGGCTCGCCAGGCGAGTACACCCGCCACTGGCCCTCCATCTTGAGATGGCTGTGGATCGTGTGCAGCCCCACCCGGATCAGCAGATGCTTGCCACGGCTGACGACCTCGTGCACCAGCTGCCCGCTGAGGTCGACCGTGGCGAAGGCGGGCACGCGCAGATCGCACCGAGTGAGCACCTGACCACCGAGCGCGTCGTTCAGCATCCGGGCCTGCCGATAGACGGTGTCGCCCTCAGGCACGACGCCCCCTCACCCTCACCACCGCAATCGCGCCAGGTCCCGGTACCCGCGCCCCCGCGCCATCGGCACCATGGCGTGAAAACAGCAGGGTAAGTGCTGTCCCCGCCAGAACAGCAGAGAACGTGCTGTTTGCGGCGACGTGTCCTGCTTCCGTGCGGCCGGTGCCTACGCCCGTGCGGCCGGTGCCCACGCCCGTGCGGCCGGTGCCCACGCGTGTGCGGATGGCGCGGGTCACGAGCGCAGCCTCAGCCCGCGCGGAGTCGCGGCGAAGCCGGCCGCGGTGAGCGCCTCCCCGAATGGCGTGCCGAGCACGAACTCGCCGCCGACAGTCTCGATGGTCAGCGTGGAGATGTGACCGCGGCGGATGGCGTCCGCCAGCGCGCGCGCGGCGGGGCCCATCATCTCCTCGGCCTGGTCGAACAGCAACGTCGTCTTGCCGCCGCGCTCCACGTAGAGCACGAGCGAGCCGTCCACCATCACCACGATCGCGCCGGCCTTGCGTCCCGGCCGGTGACCGGTTCCGGAGACCGCCGAGCCGGTGGCGGATGCCTGCGGCCACGACAGCGCCGCCCCATAGGGGTTCGCCGGGTCGGTGGCCGCCAGTGCGACTGCCCGCCGGGGCGGCTCGAGCGTGCCATCCAGCACGTGGGTGCGCAGCCGGTCGACGGCCGCGCTGGTCGAGAACTGGGCCGCGCCGAGGGTCTCCACGAAGTATCCGCGGCGGGCTCGCCCCGACTCCTCGAAGCCGCTCAGTACGCGATACGCCACCGCGAAGCCCCCCGGCTGGTTCTCGGCCACCACGGACCCGCGCGTCACCACCCCGTAGCGCTCGAGCAGCGTCTCCGCGGCGGCCTTCGCACGCACGGTGGGATCCGTCTCGACCAGGGGCAGGATCGACCAGCGGCCCGCGGTGGTGGGAGGTCCCGAGCGAACGGGCGCCGGACGCCATGATGCGGCCGGCCGGCCGTACGCGCGCGGCGAGTGCGCGCGCCCCCGAGGCGTCGCGCGCTGCTGCTTGTGCGCGCCCCGGCCGCCGGTGAGCGCGCGCAGCGGGGCGAACGTGTCGTTCGTGATGAGGCCGGCCCAGACCAGCTCCCACAGCGCCGTCGTGAGGGCGGAGTCGTCGAGCGAGCCGACGGCATCCGAGAGCTGGCGGAAGAAGAACGCACCCCCGGCGCCGAGCGCCGTGAGCACCTCCCGCTGAAGCTCGTCGGTGCCGTGCTCGGGCGGCGGCAGCATGGTGACAGGGACGCTGTCGGCCAGATGCAGGCTCACCCAGCCGTCGTTCCCCGGCAGGGATCCGCCGCCGCTCCAGAGCACCTCGCCGCTCGCCGTCAGCTCGTCGAGCATCGCCGGCTGGTAGTCCGCGACCCGGGAGGGCAGGACGAGGCTCTCCCATGCCGATGCGGGAATACGAACACCCGCGAGCTGCTCGACCACGGATGCCACGGCATCCACCCCGCGTAGCGTGCCGCCCACGTGCTGCCAGTCGGAAAGGAAGCGCGCGAACGTCGTGGGATCGACGGGCTCCACCTCGTGCCGCAGCGCCGCGAGCGAGAGGCGCCGCAGGCGTCGCAGCACCTCGGCATCGCACCACTCGGTTCCGGCGGCATCGGGCCGGAACTCGCCCTCGGTGATGCGGCGGTCCTGCGCTAGCCGGCGCAGCGTGTCGTGGGCGACGGCGGTGCCGAGCCCGAAGCGCGATGCGGCGTCACCGACCGTGAACGGGCCGTGCGTCCGCGCATACCGGGAGATCAGGTCGCCCAGCGGATCGGGGACCGGCTCGACGAAGACGGTCGGCACGCCGATCGGCAGCGGGACGCCGAGCGCGTCGCGCAGCCGGCTCGCGTCCTCGATGGCCGCATACCGCTCCTCGCCGGCGATCGTGACGCGCAGCGCGCGTTTGGCCGCGACGAGCGATTCGAGCGCGGCCCGGGCCGCAGCCTCGTCCCCGCCGCGTGCCTCGTCCCCGCCCCGCCGAGACCGGTCGATCGTGCCGACGCCGGCGTCGAGCGTGCCGTTCTCGGCACGATCGACCGGTGTCGGTGCGGCATCCGCGGCATCCGCGGCGTCCGCATCGGTCGCCGCAGCGTCGCGGTTCGCAGCCCACCGCTGGGCGACCTCGCTGACACTGAGCGGGCCGAGCAGGCGCAGGAGGTCCGCCGCCCCCTCGACGCCGAACATGCGGCGTTCGGGGGCCAGCCGCTGCACCTCGCGCTCCACGCGCTCGATCACCGCGGGATCGAGCAGCTCGCGCAGCTCGGCTCGGCCGAGCAGCTCCGACAGCAGCGAGGCGTCCACCGCCAGCGCGGCGGCGCGGCGCTCGGCGAGGGGAGAGTCGCCCTCGTACATGAACGCGGCCACGTACCCGAACAGCAGCGATCGCGCGAACGGCGACGCCTCCTCGGTGGCGACCTCCACGATGCGGATCTCTCGCGAGCCGATGCGCTCCGCCATGCGGCGCAGCGAGGGCAGATCGTAGACGTCCTGCAGGCACTCGCGCATGGTCTCGAGGATGATCGGGAACCGCGGATGCCTGCGCGCGACGTCCAGCAGCTGCGCCGCCCGCTGCCTCTGCTGCCACAGCGGCGACCGCTTGCCGGGGTTGTACTTGGGCAGCAGCAGGGCCCGCGCCGCGCACTCCCGGAACCGGGACGCGAAGAGCGCCGAGCCGCCGACCTCCTCGGTCACGAGCTGCTCGAGCTCGTCGGGCTCGAAGACGAACAGGTCGGCGCCCGGAGGGTCTGCCTCCGTGTCGGGGATGCGCACCACGATGCCGTCGTCGCTGGCCACACACGACCCGTCCACGCCGAGTCGCTCACGGACCCGCGCACCGACGGCCAGCGCCCACGGCGCATGCACCTGCATGCCGTACGGGGAATGCAACACGATGCGCCAGTCGCCGAGCTCGTCCCTGAACCGCTCCGCCACGAGGGTCCGATCGGTGGGGAGGTGGCCGGTGGCCCTCTTCTGATCGTCGAGATACGCGAGCAGGTTGCCGGTGGCGAGGCCGTCGAGACCGGCGTCGCCGGTGCGGGCGCGGGCGTCCGCCTCCGACGCGGACGCCACCTCGCGCACGAACGCGCCGATCGCCTCGCCGAGCTCGGCCGGGCGTCCGATGCCGTCGCCCTTCCAGAACGGCAGCCGTCCCGGCTCGCCGAAAGCGGGCGTGACGAGCACTCGGTCGTGCGTGATCTCCTGGATGCGCCAGCTGGTGGCCCCGAGCGCGAACACGTCCCCGACGCGGGACTCGTACACCATCTCCTCGTCGAGCTCGCCGACCCGACGGCCGCCCTTGGCGGGGTCGAGATCGTCGGTCCCGACCATGTAGACGCCGAACAGACCGCGATCCGGTATGGTGCCGCCGCTGGTCACGGCCAGCCGCTGCGCCCCCGGGCGCCCCGTGAGGGTTCCGCGATCGCGATCCCACACCACGCGCGGCCGGAGCTCCGCGAACTCGTCGCTCGGGTAGCGGCCCGCCAGCAGGTCGAGGGTCGCCTCGAACGCGCTGCGCGGCAGCGTCGCGAACGGCGCGCTGCCGCGCACCGTGTCGAACCAGTCGTCGACGTCCACCGGCTCCAGCGCGGCGGCCGCGATGGTCTGCTGGGCGAGGATGTCCAGCGGATTGGCCGGCACCCGGATCTCCTCGATCAGGCCGGCCGCCATGCGCTCGCTGGCGACGGCGGAGTTCACGAGGTCGGAGCGGTGCTTGGGGAACATCACTCCCCTGGAGACCTCGCCCACCTGGTGTCCGGCGCGGCCCACGCGTTGCAGGCCGCTGGCCACCGACGGGGGAGCCTCCACCTGCACGACCAGGTCCACCTCGCCCATGTCGATGCCGAGCTCGAGACTGCTCGTGGCGACGACGCAGCGCAGCCGGCCGCTCTTCAGGTCGTCCTCGATGACCGCCCGCTGCTCCTTGCTCACCGAGCCGTGGTGGGCGCGCGCCAGAACCCCGGCGTCGGCATCCGGTCGGGGAGAGGCCCGCTCGCCGGGTCTCCTGCGCTCCTCGACCAGGACCCCGGCCGACCCGGGCTCGCCGGATGCCGCGAGGCGGCTTCCCCGGCTCTGGCCGGCCGCCCCCATGAGCTCCGCGGGCGGGCGCGGGCGCCGCCCCTCCGCCTGGGGCGGGGACGGGCTGCGGTTCGCCGACTCCAGGAGTCGCTCCTCGTAGATCTCGTTCATGCGGGCCGTGAGCCGCTCCGCGAGCCGACGCGAGTTGGTGAAGACGATCGAGGACCGGTGCTCCAGCACCCGGTCGACGATCGCCTCTTCGACATGCGGCCAGATGGACCCGGCCGCGGGGGTGCGATCGTCGTCGTGGGCGGCGGGGCTGAGCGCCGTCATGTCCTCGACCGGCACGACCACCCTGAGCTCGAAGCGCTTCTGCGAGGGCGGCGCCACGATCGTGACCGGATGCCTCCCGCCGAGGAATCGCGCGACCTCTTCCGGAGGCCGCACCGTGGCGGAGAGACCGATGCGCTGGGCGGGTGCCGGCAGCATGGCGTCCAGACGCTCCAACGAGACGGCGAGGTGGGCCCCGCGTTTGGTCGCGGCGACCGCGTGCACCTCGTCGACGATGACGGTCCGCACGTCTCGGAGCGTCTCGCGCGCCCGCGACGTGAGCATCAGGAAGAGGGACTCCGGCGTCGTGATGAGGATGTCGGGCGGATGCGCCAGCAGCGCCCGCCGGTCGCCGGCGGGCGTGTCGCCGCTGCGCACGCCGACGGTCATGTGCGGTGGCTGCTCGCCCATGCGCCTCGCCGTCTGGGCGATCCCCACGAGCGGGGACCTCAGGTTGCGCTCCACGTCGACGCCGAGCGCCTTCAGCGGCGAGATGTAGAGGACGCGCGTGCCGTGCCCGCTCCCGTCGCCCTCGCGCGTCAGGCGATCGATCGACCACAGGAACGACGCGAGCGTCTTTCCCGAGCCGGTCGGGGCCACCACCAGCGTGTGCTCGCCGCGGGAGATCGCATCCCAGGCGCCGAGCTGTGCCTCGGTGGGCGCATCGAACGCCCCCCGGAACCACGCGCGCGTGGCGGGGGAGAAGCGTTCGAGCACGTCGGCCATCTCCTCATATCAGCACACGCGGCCGACACCCGCCCGGGAACGCCGGGGTCGCGTGCGCCGCGTCGCATCGTCCGTAAGATCGACCCATGGAGGTGCGCACACCGGATCCCGACCCCGAGCCGGAGGGCTCCGCGTCCGTGCCGAGCGCCGTCGGTCCGGGCTGGCTGAGCGACATCGAGCTGGAGCAGGTGCGGCATCGGATGCCCGTGCTCTATGTCGAGGCGGTTCCCGTGCGCGTCGACGGGCTGGGGCAGGTGACGGAGGTCGGGCTGCTGCTGCGTGCCAATGCGCTCGGCGAGATCACCAGGACCATCGTCTCCGGCCGGGTGATGTACGGCGAGACGCTGCGAGACGCCCTCTTCCGTCACCTGGAGAAGGATCTCGGGCCGATGGCGTTCCCGCAGCTGCCCGCGAGCCCCGTGCCGTTCATGGTCGCCGAGTACTTCCCCATCCCCGGCGTCTCGCCCTACTCCGACGACCGGCAGCACGCGGTCTCGCTCGCCTACGTCGTGCCGGTGACCGGTACCTGCGAGCCGCGGCAGGACGCGCTCGAGCTCACCTGGATGTCTCCGGCGGAGGCATCCGCCCCGCAGGTCGCCGCCGAGCTGGAGGGCGGCCGAGGGGCGCTGGTGCGCGCGGCGCTGGCATCCGTCGGCGTGCTGCCGTAGCCGGTCGGCTCGCGAGCCGGAGGCGACACCCTCAGCGGTGCGGCCGCACCATGCGCAGCTCCAGGGCGGCCTCGCCCCCGAACGTGGCCACCTTCGTCGTGCCGTCGGGCGCGAAGCCGTTGCGGCGGTAGAAAGCCTGTGCGCGGGGGTTGTCGGCGAGCACCCACAGGAACGCGGCCGAGTCCCCGAGCGCGGCGTCCAGCAGCCGCTGCGCCGCCCCGCTGCCGTACTGCTCGCGCAACACGTAGATGCCCTGCAGCTCGCGGGGCGTTGGAAGGCTTGCGTCGCGGCCCCCACCGGCGGACGCCCAGCCGATCACGCGGCCGTCGGCCTCGGCCACCCACACCTCGACACCGCCTTCGATGGTGCGCCGCCAGCGCTCTGCGCGCGCGTCGACGCGCAGCCCGTCGAGGAGGAAGGCGGAGAACACGTGCCCGTACGATTCGCGCCAGGCGCGCACGTGCACCCGGGCGATGCCGAGAGCATCCCGCTGCCTCGCCCTGCGGATGTCGAAGGCTGCGTCGGCGTCGGCCATATCAGGACGATAGCCGGCTCCTCCGGCATCAGGGACGGCCGGTTAGGCTGTTGCGACCGCCAGGCACCCGGGAGGGATCCGCGTGAAGCCGCTGACCGAGCAGGACATCCGCTCGTCGTTCGTGAACGCCACGGAGGAACAGCTCGCCAGGCTGCCCCTCCCCGGCATCCACGAGACGTTGTGGGATGAACGCGAGTTCCTCGGCTGGCGGGACCCGCAGGCTCCGCATCTCGGCTACATCGTGCACTGGATGCACGAGCGGCCCACCGGCATCGTGCTGCGCGCGGCGGCCGGCGGCCTGCGGCCGGGCATCGCGGCCATGTGCTCGCTGTGCCACTCCTCCCAGCCGGCCACCCAGGTGAGGATGTTCAGCGCGCCGCGGGCGGGCGAGGCCGGGCGCAACGGCAACACGGTCGGCTCGTACATCTGCGACGACCTGGCGTGCTCGCTGCTGATCCGCATCGTGCCGCCGCACGCGCAGTCGGCCGAGCACATCGCCGAGCGCGCGGACGCGCTGCTCGCCCGCGTCCGCAGCTTCACCGCCACGGTGATGAAGACCGCCTGAGCCGACCCGTCCACCGTCTCAGCCACAGTCCGGGAGTCGTCGACCGTGGCCGTCCTGGGATCGTCGACCGTGGCGGAACGTTCCGGAGGATATCCGGGGCGTCCGTGGCCATATGACGTTCGAGTCGAGAGATGTCCTTCGGAACCGTCCGTCCCGGCGACTAGCGTGGACGATGTGAACTCACCCGTCGACGCCACAGCCACGCCCGCCTGGGCCGAGCTCGATGCCCACAGGAACGCCTTCATCCCCGACCTGAGAGGCTGGTTCGCCGCTGACCCCGGCCGGGCCGACCGTCTCAGCCTGCCGTTGGCCGACCTGCACGTCGACCTCTCGAAGAACCTCGTGACCGACGACATCCTGGCCTCCCTCGTGCGTCTGGCGGAGCAGACGGGCGTCGCGGATCGCTACGCGGCGATGCTCGCCGGCGAGCACATCAACACCACCGAGGACCGTGCCGTGCTGCACACGGCGCTGCGGCGGCCGGCGGGCGTCACGCCGCCGCTCGTCGTCGACGGCCAGCAGGTGGACCATGACGTGCAGGACGTCCTGCGCCGGATGTACGCGTTCTCCGACCGGGTCCGCACGGGCGAGTGGACGGGCGTCACGGGCAAGAAGGTCACGCACGTCGTCAACATCGGCATCGGCGGCTCCGACCTCGGCCCTGCCATGGTCTACGAGGCGCTCAAGCCGTACGCCGACGCCGGGATCGGGGCGCGCTTCGTCTCGAACATCGACCCGACCGACCTGGCGCAGAAGACGGCCGACCTCGATCCGGAGACGACGCTGTTCATCGTCGCATCGAAGACGTTCTCCACCCTGGAGACGCTGACCAATGCGCGCCTCGCGCGCGACTGGCTGTGGGCTCGCCTGGCCGCCGCGGGCGTGCCCTGCCACGACGAGGCGTCCCGCGCGGATGCCGTCGCGCACCATTTCGTCGCCGTCTCCACGGCGCTGGACAAGGTGGCGGCGTTCGGCATCGATCCGGCGAACGCGTTCGGCTTCTGGGACTGGGTGGGCGGTCGATACTCGGTCGACTCCGCCATCGGCCTCTCGCTCGTGATCGTGTTCGGTCCTGCCGCGTTCGGCGAGTTCCTGGCCGGGTTCCGCGCCGTCGACGAGCACGTGCGCGACACCCCGTTGAACCGCAACGTGCCCGTGCTGATGGGTCTCCTGGGCGTCTGGTACACGAACTTCCTCGGGGCGCAATCCCACGCGGTGCTGCCGTACGCTCAGCAGCTGAGCCGCTTCCCCGCCTATCTGCAGCAGCTCACCATGGAGTCCAACGGCAAGTCGGTGCGCTGGGACGGCACCCCGGTCGGCACCGACACCGGCGAGGTGTTCTGGGGGGAGCCGGGCACGAACGGACAGCACGCCTTCTACCAGCTGATCCACCAGGGCACGCGGCTGATCCCGGCCGACTTCATCGCGTTCGTCAACCCCGCGTATCCGCTGAAGGACGGCGACCGCGACGTGCACGGCCTGTTCCTGGCGAACTTCCTCGCGCAGACCAGGGCGCTCGCCTTCGGCAAGACGCGCCAGGAGGTCGAGGCCGAGGGCACGACGGGCGCGCTGGCGGCCGCGCGCACGTTCCCCGGCAACCGGCCGACCACCTCGATCTTCGCGCCCGCGCTCACGCCCAGGGTGCTCGGCGAGCTGATCGCGCTCTACGAGCACGTGGTGTTCACCGAGGGCGTCGTCTGGGGGATCAACTCGTTCGACCAGTGGGGCGTGGAGCTGGGCAAGCAGCTGGCCCTGGAGATCGCGCCCGCCATCGAGGGCGACGACGAGGCCGCTCGGGCGCAGGACGCCTCCACGCGCGCGCTGCTGGACTACTACCGGGAGCACCGCACGCACTGAGGCGGCGCGCCCAGAGCGGGCGCGATGCGCGAGCCAGGGGGATCCGCCCTAACGTGGCGTGCATGGCTGAGCAGAACGACGGTGCACGCGGGGACGACGGCAGGGTCTGGTTCATCACGGGGACCTCGCGCGGCTTCGGTCGCGCGTGGGCCGAGGCGGCGCTCGAGCGCGGCGAGCGCGTCGCGGCCACGGCGCGCGACGTCTCCGCGCTCGACGACCTGGTGGCCAAACACGGCGAGGCGATCCTCCCGATCCGCCTCGACGTGACGGACCGACGGGCCGACCTGGCTGCGGTGGATGCGGCGCGCGAGCGATTCGGGCGTCTCGACGTCGTGGTGAACAACGCCGGATACGGCCACTTCGGGCTGGTCGAGGAGATCACCGAGGAGGAGGCGCGCGCCCAGATGGAGACGAACTTCTTCGGCGCCCTGTGGGTGACCCAGGCGGCACTGCCGATAATGCGTGCCCAGCGCCGCGGTCACATCATCCAGGTCTCCTCCATCGGCGGCATCACCGCCTTCCCCCTCACCGGCATCTACCACGCGTCCAAGTGGGCGCTGGAGGGCATCAGCCAGTCGCTGGCTCAGGAGGTGGCGCCGTTCGGCATCCGGGTGACGCTCGTTGAGCCCGCGGCGTTCGCGACGGACTGGGCCGGCTCCTCGTCGCGGCACTCCGCCGAGCTGCCCGACTACGCCGAGGTGCACGCCACCGTAGCGGAGGCCCGCGCCCGCCGCACCTCGACACCGGGCGACGCGAAAGCGTCGGCGGCCGCGCTCCTGGCGGTGGTGGATGCCGACGAGCCGCCCCTGCGGGTCTTCTTCGGCGCCTCGCCGCTGGCGATCGCGAAGGCCGACTACGAGTCGCGCCTCGCGACCTGGGAGCGGTGGCAGCCCGTCGCGGAGCTCGCACAGGGCTGATCCCGGCGGCTCGCGGCCGGAACCGGACCACTGCAGCCCGGCACCGCCTCCACTGCGGCCCGGGACTGCCGGGCGATCCGGCCGACGGGCGCGTCGCGCTCAGCCGCGGGCGCGCCGGTTGCCGCGTCCCCGGGACGCCCCGGAGTCGGGACGCACCACGTCGCCGACCCGGATGCCCGCGCCGTTCCTGCCGCCGCGAGCGTTGCGCGGCGCCGCGGCACGGGCGCCCTGATCCTGACCGACCGGGCGGTCCGGACGACCCGGCGTGCGCGCGGGACGCCTCGAGCGGCCGGTCTGCTCGCTCGCACCGGAGGAGGGCCCGCGTGCGCCGGCACGGCGACCCGCACCGTCGGGCTGCTGCGTCCTCGGGACGGGCCTCACATATGGCGCCACGTCGCCGACGAGCCTGGTGACCTCGGGCGAGGCGGCCGTGACCGCGACGGGAGTCACGGCGATCTCCGCCTTGCGCAGGAGCGTCCGCAGGTCGCCCTTCTGCTCGGGCAGGACGATCGTGACCACATCGCCCGCGGCGCCGGCGCGCGCGGTGCGCCCCGAGCGGTGCAGGTACGCCTTGTGCTCGGTCGGCGGATCCACGTGCACCACGAGCTCCACGTCGTCGATGTGCACGCCGCGCGCCGCGACGTCCGTCGCCACCAGCACGCGCACGCCGCCGTCGCCGAACGCTGCGAGATTGCGATCGCGTTGCGGCTGCGACAGGTTGCCGTGCAGGTCGACGGCGGGGATGCCGGAGTCGGTGAGCTTCTTGGCCAGGCGCTTCGCGTGGTGCTTGGTGCGCATGAACAGGATGCTGCGGCCCGTTCCCGAGGCCAGCGCGTGCACCAGGTCGTTCTTGCCCTCGACCGAGTCCACCTGGAAGACGTGGTGCGTCATGAGGTCGACGTGGCTCATCTCGTCGTCGACGGAGTGCAGCACCGGGTCGTGCATGAAGCGCTTCACGAGTCGGTCCACGCCGTTGTCGAGCGTCGCAGAGAACAGCAGGCGCTGGCCGGAGGACGGGGTCTTCTCCAGGATCCGCGTGACCACGGGCAGGAAGCCCAGGTCGGCCATGTGGTCGGCCTCGTCGAGCACCGTGATCTCCACGGCGTCGAGCGAGACGAGTCCCTGCCTCATCAGGTCCTCGAGGCGCCCGGGGCAGGCGACCAGGATGTCGGCGCCGGCGTTGAGGGCATCGACCTGGCGCTTCTGGCTCACGCCGCCGAACACGGTGGTCACACTCAGCCGGTACGCCCCGGCCAGCGGCTGGAGCGCCGCCGCGATCTGCGTGGCGAGCTCACGGGTGGGGGCGAGCACCAGGGCGAGCGGATGCCTGGCCCTGCGCCGTCCGCCGGACAGCGAGGTGCCGAGGCGCGCGGCGATCGGCAGCGCGAACGCGATCGTCTTGCCCGAGCCGGTCTTGCCTCGGCCGAGCACGTCGCGCCCGGCGAGCGTGTCGGGGAGCGTGTCGGCCTGGATCGGGAACGCCTCGAGCTTGCCGTCGGCGCGCAGCGCGTCCACGAGCGGCGCGGGGACGCCGAGGTCGGAGAAAGTGGTCATGGGGTGCCTTTCGGGCAGACGTCGCGATGGACGCGACGATGATGTGGCGAAGGCGCCGGTGGGCGCATCCGTTCGCCGTGAGAAGGAATCGAAGCGAGGCAACCGGTGCGACGACACCCGGGAGATGACCCGGGTGTGGCGGCGGCGACCTCGCGAGCTGATGCGCTCTGACGACGCAGGCGTGTCCCGACATCGGGAACGCAGGAGAGGCCAGCCTATCAGGTCGTGGCACCCGCCGGGCCCGGCGCCCCGTGCGCCGGAGGGGCCACGGCCCGAGGCACGGCCATTAAACTTGCCGTCCCGACTTCGAACCTGAGGAGACGCGTGCACGAGACGGAGCTCGACCGCGAACGGCATGTCGTCGCCGAGCTGTACGGCCGGCTCGACGCGCTTCGCGAGGACACCGCGCAGCGGCTCGCCGCGGTGCGCAGGCAGAACGCGGGCGGCACGCACCAGGCCCGCGGGGAGCGTGACGCCTATGCGAGGCTCTACGAGGACCGCATCCTGCAGCTGCGCGAGGTCGAGCCGCGCCTCGTCTTCGGCCGGCTCCAGCTTCAGGCGCCGGTGGTGTCGGAGCCCGCCGCAACCGACCCGCTGCGGGATCCGCGGCTGCGCTACGTCGGCCGCATCGGGCTGCGCGACGACGACGAGCACACCGTGCTGCTGGACTGGCGCGCTCCGCAGGCCAGCGCGTTCTATCAGGCGACCGCCGCGAACCCGCTCGGGGTGGCCGCGCGGCGACGGCTGACGATGCGCGACCGGGAGGTGTTGCGCGTCGACGACGAGGTGTTCGACGCCCGCCTGCTGCGGGAGGGCGGACGCCACGACGAGGTCTCCGGCGACGCGGCGCTGATGGCCGCCCTGATGACGCAGCGCACCGGACGCATGAACGACATCGTCGCGACGATCCAGTCGGAGCAGGATCGCATCATCCGCTTCCCGCTGCGCGACGCTCTCGTCGTGCAGGGCGGCCCAGGAACCGGCAAGACCGCGGTCGCGTTGCACCGCGCCGCATACCTGCTGTACGCGCACCGGCAGAGGCTCGAGGGGTCGGGAGTGCTCGTGGTCGGGCCCACGCGCGCGTTCCTCACCTACATCGAGGAGGTGCTGCCCTCGCTCGGCGAGACCGGCGTCGTGATGCAGAGTCTCGGCGAGCTGTTCCCCGGCGTCTCCGCCGACGTCGACGACGCGCCGCCGACCGCCCGGCTGAAGGGCTCCAAGCAGATGGTGAGCCTCATCCATCGGGCGGTGCAGTCCCGGCAGCGGGTGCCTTCGGAGCCCGCCGTCGTCGAGATAGACGGGGAGCGGATCGTCGTGGAGCCCGCGCTCGTCGCCGACGCCCTGCATCGCGCCCAGCGCGCCGGAAAGCCGCACAACGTGGCCCGGGTGACCTTCGTGAAGCATGCGCTCACGACGCTGACCGCCCGGCTCGCCGAGCAGCTGCGGGCGAAGGGGCGCACGCTCGACGACGAGGACCTCGCGGTGCTGAGGGAGGATGTCCGCACCAGCTACGACGTGCGTGTCCTCTTGAACACGGCCTGGCTGCCGCTCACCCCGCAGAAGCTGCTCGCCGACCTCTACGCACGGCCGCGGTGGCTCGCCGAGCTGACGCCGCGCTGGAGCGAGGAGAAGCGGGCACTGCTGCACCGGCCCCGCGAGGCGGCGTTCACGATCAGCGACGTGCCACTGCTCGACGAGGCCGCCGAGGTGCTCGGCGAGGTGCCGGACGCCAGGCAGCAGGCGTCTCGCCGGGCGGCCAAGGAGCAGCGCAAGCGCGATCTGAGGGTGGCGCGCGCGGCGATCGCCGACGCCGGTGCTGAGTCGTTCGTGACCGCCGAGCAGCTGGTCGACCACGCCGAGGGCCACGACGACGGCCTCACGACCGCCGAACGCGCCGCAGCGGACCGCACCTGGACGTACGGGCACGTCGTGGTGGACGAGGCGCAGGAGCTCAGCCCCATGCAGTGGCGGCTTCTCGTGCGCCGCTGCCCCATGAAGTCGTTCACGATCGTCGGCGACATCGCTCAGGCCTCCTCGGGCCGGTCGGCACTGGACGGCGGCCGCGGCTGGGCGGAGACGGTCGGGCCGTTCTTCGGAAGCCACTGGCGGCTCGAGGAGCTGACGGTGAACTACCGCACGCCGGCGCAGATCGCACGGCCCGCCGAGGCGTTCGCCCGCGAGCACGGCCTGCCGATCACGCCGGCCCGGGCCGTGCGCGAGGGCGACTGGCCGGTGCGCGAGGTGCGGGCCGGCGGGCGCGACCGTCCTGCGGGCGACGAGGTCCTCGTCGACGCGGTCGTGGACGCGGTCGCCCACGACCGTGGCGTCGAGAGGTCGGGCACTCTCGCCGTGATCGTGCCGGCCGACCTGGCCGACGTCGCCGCGGATGCCGTGGTCGGCAGGTTCGGGCAGGAGGCCGGACGCGGCGCCGCCGGCCTCGTGCGGCCGATCGTGGTGCTCACCGCCCAGGACGCGAAGGGCCTCGAGTTCGATGCGGTCGTCATCGCCGACCCCGACGCCGTGGCCGCGGAGTCGCCGCGCGGGGCGTCCGCCCTCTACGTCGCGATGACGCGTCCGACGCAGCGCCTGACCCTCGTGCGCCGTTGAGGCAGGGCGTCGGTCGGCCGTCGGTCGCGCTGCCGGCTCGAGGCCGTCGATACGATGACGGGGTGAAGACGCCCCTGGCCCCCGGGACCCCCACGCAGCAGCCCTACGAGGTGCGATTCGACTGGGGACGCGAGGGCCTGCGCGGGATCGCGCCCGGCGCCGGCGCGATCGTCGTGGTCGACGTGATCTCGTTCACCACCACCGTCGAGATGGCGGTGACGCACGGCCTCCAGGTCCAGCCGTACGAGGGCTCGCGTCCCGAGGCGGAGGACGCGGCGGCGGAAGGCCGCTTCGGCGACGCCCGCCTGGCCGGCCGCCGCGGTGACCCCGGCGTCTCGCTGTCGCCCTCGAGCATCACCGAGCGCAACGTCGCGGCCTTCGGCGCCCGGCGCGCGGTGGTGCCGTCGCTGAACGGCTCGCGCCTGTCGGCTCTCGCGGGCGAATACGGTGTTCCGGTTATCGCTGCGGCGCTGCGCAACCGCACCGCCGTGGCGCGGTGGGTCCTCGATCGTCAGCGGCGGATGGGACGGCGGGCGATGGTCGCCGTCGTCGCGGCGGGCGAGGTCCGCACCGACGGAAGCCCGCGGTTCGCCGTCGAGGACCTGCTCGCCGCCGGTGCGGTGATCGACGCGCTCGGCTCGGTGGGGATCGACGCGTGCTCGCCCGAGGCCGCCGCCGCGTGCGCCGCGTACACAGGGCTCGAGCGAGGCATCCGTCACCTGTTCACCGCGTCGGTGAGCGGCGGCTCGCTGCTTGCGGACGGCCAGCGCGCGGACGTCGACGTGGCCTGCCTCACCGACGTCTCGGACACGGTCCCGGTGCTCGTCGACGGGGTCTTCGTTGATGGCTCGGACGGCGTGGATGCCTCGGACGTCTCGGATGGCTCGAAGCGGACGGAGCGCGCGGATCAGGCTGAGGGCAGACTCGCCTTGCCGGACCAGTCGATCGAGGTGAACGTCGCCGTGCCGTCCTTCGCGAAGCCGGTGATCTCCCCGGACACCGCGACGTTCACCGGTGACGGCGAGTAGAACGTGCCCCGCCGCCCGTCGCTCGACGCGGCGTCGGCCGAGTAGCTGGCGGAGCCTGGCCGCGTCGTCTGCACCCGCCACCCGGTGCCGTCCCAGTCGCCGATCGTGAACTCGGGCGGGGCGAGGAGGTTCCACCTCTGGTTGGAGAGCTGGAGGTCGGGATAGCTGTTGATCAGCCCGAAGCTGCATCCGGTCGGCTGGTAGCTCTGCTGCGCGATGCACGAGGCGACCCACGCGTTCACGGCATCCGTCGCGGCCTTCTTTCCGGCGTCCGTGAGCGCGGCGGTGAGCTCGACGGTCGCGGGCGCGGGCTGGCCCGACGAGGAGATCCCGGTGATCCGCGCGGTCTCCTGAGCGGCGGAGAACTGGGCGGTTCCCCTCAGCGACACCGGATAGTCGCCGGGCAGCGCCTCGAGGGGGGTCAGCGCGTCACCGGCGTCCACCGTGACGCCTCCGACGGTGACGACGGCGTCGTGCGGGGCCCTGAGGTCGAGCCGCACGCTGGGCAGCCGGATCGGCCGGAGCGTCCAGTGCGGGAAGAAGAGCATGTCGGTTCCCGTCCTGGTGAGCTCCAGGGTCTGGGAGTGAGGCTCACCGCCCTGCCGGAACCCGACCTCGACCGTCGCGGTGCGCGAACCGGTGGACACGCCGCGCACCGAGTAGGAGCTCACGTGCCCCTTCACGGAGTCGTACGCCTTCTGCGTCACCAGCGGGCTCGTGGTGTGGATGCCGCCGCGCGACACCGCCAGAGACACGTCGCCCTTCACGAGCGCATCCATGAACGGGCGCACGGATGCCTGCGGGGTGTGCGCGTTGGCCTGGAGGACGAACCACAGCACGCCGCCCACGACGAGCACGAGCAGGAGGGCGCCCGAGCCGATCAGTACGACCAGGAGCCCGGTGCGCCGGGGGCGCGGGGCGCCGGCGGGCGCACCACCCGGCTGTGGCCCGCCATAGAGTGGCGCGGCGCCGTACTGCGGCGCCGGATACCCCTGCGGCCCGGGGTACTGCGGCGCCGGGAGCTGCTGCGGCCCGGGGTACTGCGGCGCCGGGTGCTGCCGGCCGGTGGCATCGGCGTCGTTCTGCGAGCCGGGCTCGTTCATGGGACTCTCCAGGTTTCGTGTGCCCGACACAGGCTATACGGGTGCTGCCGGCCGGCACGGGAATGGCGCCGCCCGGCTGCCTGTTTCATCCTGTGCAGGAAAGGACGCTGCCATGAAAGCCGTCGTGAACGACACCGTGATCGCCGAGGCGCCGGTGGAGGACCTCATCAGGATCGAGGGCAACTGGTACTTCCCGCCCTCGAGCGTGAGATCCGAGCTGCTGGAGAAGAGCCCCACCCCCTACACCTGCCCGTGGAAGGGCCAGTGCCAGTACTTCACGGTGAACGCCGGCGGGCAGCGCCTGCAGGATAGGGCGTGGAGCTACCCCACGCCTTACCCGAGCGCGTTCGACCGTGTGGGCAAGGACTTCAGCGACTACGTGGCGTTCTGGAAAGAGGTCCAGGTCGTCGAGTGATCGCGTCCCGCCCCGTGCACACGATCCCGCGACCCGTCGGCGCTCGCGACACCGGGTCCGCGTGACGAGAAGACCCGTGACGTCGGCCGTCTCGCGCCGAAGACGCGGTCTCGCATCGAGGAAGGCCGAGGAAGGATGAACGGCGGCCGTCACTCGACGCGACGGGCCACCTCCCCGGCATGATCCAGGAAGACCGTCAGGTCGTGCTCGGACGTCGGCGGGACCAGCACGACCCGGTCGACCCCGACAGCGGCGAGGCGTCGCACCCCGTCCGTCACCTCGCCCACAGTGCCTCCGAGCACACGGCGGGCGACGTCGTGCGGAGCCGCGCCGCTCCACTCCGCCGCGAAGCGCGCGACCGCGTCAGGGGCGAAGCCGGTCTTCACGTACGCGACGACCTCGTGCCCGCCGTCACGGCCGGCGTCCTCCCGTCCCGCGCGCGCCTCGGCCGCCGCGTGCGCGACCTCCTCGATCGTGTGGCCGCTGTCGAGCACGGTGCCGTCGGCGACCTCACCGCTGAGCCGCAGGGTCTTCGGACCCTCCGCCGCGGCGTACACGCGCGGCACCCGCGCTGGCGGCCAGTCCAGTCGCACCGCGTCGAGCGTGACGTGGCGGCCGGTGACGGTGACCTCCTCTCCCGCCAGCAGGGCGCGCACGGCGGGGATGTACTCGCGCATCAACGTCAACGGGGAGGCGACCCGTGCGCCCGCCTGCGCCATCCAGGACTGCACGCCGTGACCCAGCCCTGGCAGCGGTCTGCCGGGGAACATCCGCGCCAGAGTGGCGATCTCCATCGCCGTTGCCGCGACATTGCGCAGCGGCATGGGAGCGATGCCGATGCCGACCCGCAGCGTCGATGTGACCGCCAGGGCGGCGGACGCCGCCGCGAACGCGGATGAGCGAAAGCAGTCCTCCCACAGCCACAGCTCGTCGAGGCCCGCCCGCTCGGCGCGCACGGCCGCCTGCGGCAGGGCCTCCGGAGGGTTCGGATAGGGGCTGAAGACGGCACCGACGCGGGTCACTCGTCGACTCTGCCACGCTTCGCCGGCGCGGGCCATCTGATGGGCCGCGGTCAGTCGGCGTCCCTCCCGGCGCGTCGTGCCGGCCCGCTCAGCTCACCGCACGTCGCTCCCAGACGATGAGGAACTCGCGGGAGAAGCGGACGGAGCACCTCGCGCACGACAGCGTCCGGGTGGGCCTGCGATACCGATAGTGCAGGTGGCCGCGCGGACACCGGCCGACCCATGGCGCCAGATCCTCGGCGACCGGCCTGTCCAGCGTGCGCTTGCCCACATAGCCCAGCTCGCGCGCGACCGCCCGCCATCTCGGGCCGTGTCCGGCCGAGGGTCCGGCGATCGCATGCGCCACCTCGTGCAGCAGCACCTGGTGGATCTCGTCGTCGTCGAACCGTGCGGCCAGGTGGCGCGACACCGTGATGCGCTTCGCGGAGTGGTTGCACTGGCCGCCTCGGGTCTTCGCGTTGTCGAAGCCGAAGGTCCAGGCATCCGCGTCGAGGTGCATCGCGATCAGCGCCTCGGCCCACCGGCGAACCCGAGCCAACTCAGCCACCCCTCGAGGCTATCCAGGCCGCCGGGCCCGTGCGGCGACGCACCGCTCATGAAGGCGGCCCGGGATCGAGATTGGTGTGCCGACCGACACCGTCTCGGCGTCGTACGGCCGGTGACGACGTCGCGCCGAGCACCGGCGCGTCGCCGATCTCCGCTCTCCCCGTTTCCGGCGCCCCGCCCGTCGAGGCGGCAGAATGAGGGGGATGCGGGCGATCGACCTCAACTGCGACCTCGGCGAGTCGTTCGGCGTCTGGCGGATGGGCGAGGACGCCGCGATGCTCGACGTGGTGTCCAGCGCGAACATCGCCTGCGGGTTCCACGGCGGCGACCCGATGACCATGCTCGCCACCTGCGGAGCGGCGGCCCGGCGCGGCGTGGCGATCGGCGCACATGTCGCCTACCGCGATCTCGCCGGCTTCGGACGGCGCTTCATCGATGTCGCCCCGGACGAGCTGCGCGCCGACGTGCTGTACCAGCTGAGCGCGCTCGCGGGCGTTGCGGCATCCGTCGGGACGATGGTGCGGTACGTGAAGCCGCACGGGGCCCTGTACAACCGCATCGCGGTCGACGAGACGCAGGCGGCGGCGGTGGCGGATGCCGTGGCGTCCTTCCCGGCGGAGCTCCCGATCCTCGGGCTGGCGGACAGCGCCATCGAGCGCGCCTGCCGCAGCCGCGGGGTCCGCTTCGTCCACGAGGCGTTCATCGACCGCGCCTACCTCGCCGACGGCTCGCTCGTGCCGCGTGGGAGAGGGGATGCCGTGCTGGGCGTGCGGGACGACGTGGCCGGACGCGCGGTGCGCATGGCGTCGGAGGGGACGGTGGAGGCGGTCGACGGGGCGACCGTGCGGCTCGACCCGGTCTCGCTGTGCGTCCACGGCGACAGCCCGGGCGCCGTCGCCATGGCGCTGTCGGTGCGTGACGCGCTGGCCGCGGCGGGCATCCGGATCGAGGCGTTCGCGTGAGGTGCCGCGCGGCGGGGGCGGGGTGCGCCGCGGTGCGGCCCCGGGCGGAGGCGGCGCGGTGAGCCGCGTGCGACCGCTCGGTGATCGGGCCCTGATCGTCGACCTGCCGGACCTGCGGTCCGTGATCGCGCTCCACGCCGCGCTGGCGGCGCGACCGCGCGGTGTGGAGGACGTCGTGCTCGCCGCGCGCACCCTCGCCGTGCTGACGGAGCCGAGACGGATCGACCTCGACCGCGCGCGCACCTGGGTGGAGCGTGCGCTCGCCGGCGCCTTGGTGCGCGAGCCCTCGACCCGCCAGCCCTCGGCCGCCGAGCCGAGGGGGGAGGCCGGGTCGGCGCCCGGCCCCGCAGACGGGAGCGTGCCGGAGGTGGTCATCGACGTCGTCTACGACGGCGAGGACCTCCCGGCGCTCGAGCGGTCGACGGGGGTCGCGGTCGACGAGCTGATCCGCAGGCACACACGGGCGGTGTGGCGGGTCGCCTTCTGCGGCTTCGCCCCGGGGTTCGGCTATCTCGTCACGGACGACGACTGGTTTCAGGTGCCGCGACGGCCCAGTCCACGCACTCGGGTGCCCGCAGGGGCAGTGGGCCTGGCGGGCGGTTTCAGCGGCGTCTACCCGCGCGAGGGGCCAGGCGGGTGGCAGCTGATCGGCCGCACGGATGCGCCGTTGTGGCGCCCGCGGGCAGCTCGTCCGGCGCTGCTCGTGCCCGGCGCCGTTGTGCGGTTCCGCGAGGTCGCGGCGCTCCCTGACGACGCCGCCGTCGACATCCCTGCCGAGCACGGGGACGAGCTTGCCGCCACGGTTCCTGCAGTCACGGTCCCTGCCGTCACGGTCGTGCGCGCCGGCCCGCAGCTGCTCGTCGAGGACCTCGGGCGCCCCGGCTTCGCGTCGGTGGGGGCGGGCCGCTCCGGTGCGCTCGACCGCGCCGCCCTGCGGCTGGCCAACCGTCTGGTCGGCAACCACGAGACGGCGGCCGGCGTCGAGGCCCTGGTCGGCGCCGAGCTGCGATTCGAGCGGGGGGCCTGGTTCGCCGTGACCGGCGCTCGGGGCGCGCTGCGGTTGGGGGAGCGTCCCATCGAACCGGACTCCGCGGTGCACGCCATGCCCGGCGACGTGCTGCGAATGGCGTCAGCAGAGCACGGCCTGCGCTACACGGTGGCGTTGCGCGGCGGCGTCGACGCCCCCCGAGAGCTCGGGTCGTGCTCCACCGACATCGGCGCGAGCATCGGCCCCGCCCCGCTGGCCGACGGCGACGGCATCGTGCTCGGCGACGAGACGGCGGGCGAGATCCCGCCGGTGGATGTGCTCACGGTCTGGTCGCCACCGGATGACGCGGTGGACGTGCGCGTCGTGCCGGGACCGAGGCAGGAGTGGTTCGCACGCGCCTCGCTGCAGGCCTTCTACGAGACCGAGTGGGAGGTGACGCCGGACTCGAACCGCGTCGGCCTGCGGCTGCGGTCGCCGGAGGGCACCGTGATGGCGCGCTCGGGCGATCCGGGGCTGCCCGCGGAGCTCGCGAGCGAGCCCATGGTGCCGGGCGCCATCCAGGTGCCGCCATCGGGTCTGCCGACCGTGCTGCTCGCCGACGGTCCCGTGACGGGCGGATACCCGGTGATAGCGGTCGTGGCGGACGCCGACCTCGATCTCTTCGCGCAGGTGCGACCGGGCCAGCGCATTCGGTTCCGCCACGCGCGCTCGGCACACGTGCTCCCGGCGTAGGCGCGGGCGCCCAGGGTGGGCAGTCGGTGGCGTGGACGGGCGTCCGGGGTGGGCAGGCGTCCGGGGTGGGCAGTCGGTGGCGTGGGCAGTCGGCTTACGTGGGCACGCTGTCGGCTCAGGCAAGGGGCCCGTGGCGCACACCGTTGGCGACGCGTCCGCCGGGGCCCGCAGGCACCGTGCTCAGTCGCGCAGCTGGAACACGCCGCGGCCCGGGAGCGGTGATGCCACCGCCGTGGCGTCCGTCACCGCGGAGGTGGTCCCCACGAACTGCCGCAGCTCCTCGCCGGCGACGGCCTTCGCCGGGTGCGGGCCGCTCGCCAGGAGCCGTGGCAGCCAGTCCAGCGGCAGCGACGTGTCGGAGCCGACGAGCACGATGTTGCCGAATCGCCTGCCCTTCAGCACCTGGGTCTCGGCGAGGGCCGCGACGTGCTCGACCACGGATCCCAGCGTGGCGGCCTGCCCGCGCGCGAACGACAACGGTGGTCCGTCGGCGACGTTGACCAGCACTACGCCGTCGGGTGCCAGCAGCGCCGTCGCATCGCGGTAGAACTCGACGCTCGTGACATGGGCCGGGGTGCGGGCGCCGGCGAAGACGTCCACGATGAGCAGGTCGACCGTGCCGCGCAGCCCCGCCGGCAGCGTGCGGACGACCTGCCGGGCGTCTCCGTGCCGCACCCTGATCTGCGCGTTTCGCGGCAGCGGCAGCTCGGTGCGCACGAGGTCGACGAGCTCGCTCTCCAGCTCGATCACCTGCTGACGCGATCCAGGACGGGTCGCCGCGATGTACCTCGGCAGTGTCATCGCACCGGCTCCCAGGTGCACCGCCGTGATCGGCTCGCCCGGCTCGCGCAGCAGATCGATCACGTTGCCCATGCGCTGCACGTACTCGAAGAACAGGCGCGTGGGATCGTCCAGGTCGACGTGGGACTGCGGAGTGCCGTCGACGACGAGCTGGAAGGACCCGGGAACCCACCGGTCGGGTTCGATGACGGCGCGCAGACCACTGTGCTTCAACACGACCGACGGATGCTCACGCACCCGCCCAGCCTAGGGGCGACGCCGGGCGGCCGGGGCGGGACCGACGGCCGCGGGTGCCGAGCGCACCCCTGAAGCATCACGTCTCCGCAGCGGGGGATGGCCGCTTGGGGGAGGGCTGGGTGAGGGCTGGGTCACGGCTGGCAGGCCTGGGCGGAGCTCTGGTGGAGCTGGACGGAGTCCAGGCGGAGCCTGGCAGGGCCTGAGCCGGACTGGGCGGGGGCTGGCCGGGACCTGCTGAGTGAATGGTTTCTCGTCCCGGAGGTCTCGGAGCGTGGGTCGGTCTTTTTCCGGCGGCACCTCTGGGCCACCGCAGCTCCCGAGGTGCGCGCTGACCCCGGGCAGCCCCCGGCTGCCATCCCGGATCTCTAGCGGGTTGTCCGTTGGATCCCGGCCCGGATCTCCACCCGGATGTCCGCTGGACCCTGACCCGGATCTCCACCCGGATCTCCACCCGTGAGCGGTGGGCGTGATGCGCTGCAGCGGCAAGAGTGGATGAGTCGGCGCAGGCGCACTCGGCCAGGTCGCGACGCCGTGTGTGTCGGAAACGCCGTGCGTGTCGGATCCGACCCGGGAGCAGACAAGGCCCGGAGAGCGGACGAGACGCTGAGCAGGCAAGGCCGGAGCAGACAAGGCCGAATCAGACAAGGAGCAAAAGTGTCCCCCACCATTCAGCTCGTCGTCAACGTGGTGCTCATCGTCGCGCTGGTGGTGTGGATCGGCATTCGCCAGATGACCTGGAGGCCGGTGGATGCCGGCCGTATGTGGCGACTGCCGGTCATCCTTGCCGTCGTCGGTGCGGTCACCCTCGGCGGCGTGACGGGGCCGAGGGCCCTGACCGGTGTCGACGTCTCGGTCGTTGTCGTCGAACTCGCGATCTCGCTGGGTCTGGGTGCGATGATGGGCGCGATCGCGACCATCCGGCCGATGACTCCCGAGGGTGTCCGTCTCTATCGCGAGTCGCGCGCCGCGGATCGTCGGCAGAACCCGGCATCCGTCGTGCTGGAGACGCGCACCGGATGGCTGGGGATGGTGCTGTGGCTGGTGCTGATCGGGGTACGCGTCGGCATGGACATCCTGGCGAGCATCGCGGGCTCTCATCTGGCCGCAGCCACGGGCGTCATCCTGTTGGTGGTGGCGGCCAACCGGCTCGCGCGGATCGCGGTCATCCTCTACCGAGCCGGTCGCATGGTCGAGCCCGCTCGGGTCTGAGCCGCGAGCCGTCCTCCGCGCGGCCACGAGCCATCGCCCGCGCGACGGAGCCGCCTCGCACGACACGCGGCAGGACGACACGCGGCAGGACGACACGCGGCAGGACGACACGCGGCAGGATGGGGATGCGCGGGATGGCGCGGCAAGCACGATGGCGATCGCCGCATTCGCCCATCGTGACGACCTCGGTGCGGACACCTCCACGATGCGCTCCGTTCCTGGGCGCCGTGCCACCGTGGCACGGGACCCCGGACGGCGCGGTCCGGAACGGGCAGGCCCCGCTCGCCGCGGCGGGCCGGCGCGGGGCAGATGGGGCAAGGGGCGAGGCGATGGATCGATCTCGGCAGCGGCCTCGACCCGGGGTGATCCCGCTCCTCCTCAACGTCGCCGGCCTCGCAATCGTCACCGCCTACCTGCTCGTCGCCTGGGTCGGAGGTGCGATCGCGACCTGGGTGGGGGCGGTCGCGGTCGTCGCCCTTCTCGCCTGGGCGGCGCGGCTTGTCGTCCCGTCCGGGCGCGCGCCGCTCATCCGCGTTCTCTGCCTCGTCATGGCGGTGGCTGCCGGTGTGACGGCGTGGCCGACGGATGGGCTGATGATCATCCCCGTGATCCCCGCGGTGCTCTGGATGACCCGCTCGCCGGAGCATTCGGCCGCTTGGGGATACTCGGCCGCCCTGACCGCCGCGGCGCTGGTCGCCGGCACGCCCATCCTGCTGGCCGCGAACGGAGCACATCCGCCCTCGGTCGAGTCCATCGTGTCGCTGGAGCTGGCGGTGCTGATCGCCTTGCTGGGCGGCGTGAACCGTCGCCAGGCCCGGGCCCGAGACCTCGCGGCCGCCGAGCTCGTCGAGCGCACCGATGCGATGCGACTCCAGGAGGCGCGCGCCGCCACGTTGACGGCCCGGCAGGAATTGGCTCGGGACATGCACGACGTGCTGGCGCACAGCCTGGGTGCCCTGGTCATCCAGCTCGATGCCGTCGAAGCGCAACTGGAGGCGGGCACGACCGGCGCCGCGCTCACGCGGCTGCACGACGCCCGCGCGATGGCGGCATCGGGTCTGGCCGAGGCGCGGCGAGCGGTGGAGACGCTGCGCTCTGGACCGGACTCCGGCTCGTCCGTCCGAGCTTGCGATATCGCTGCCGACCTCGTCGAGCTCGTCGACGCCCATGAGCGGCTCGGCGGAGGTATCCGCTTCGAGCAGCATGGCGCCCAGTCCGATCTGCCTGAACCGGTGGCGGTCGCGCTGCGCCGTGCCCTTCAGGAGTCACTGAGCAATGCCCGTAAGCATGCTCCCGGCCAGCCTGTCGACGTGTGCGTCTGGTGGCAGCCCGATCGTGTGCGGATCGAGGTGACGAACCCGCTCGCCCCGGGCGGTCCGCGAGACGTGCCCGTGACGGCGTCGGGCTCGGCTCGGCTGGCGCTGGCGGCGACGGGCTCGGGCAGCGGCCTGGCCGGCATGCGCGAGCGTTTCGGCGCTCTGCCTGGTGGAGCGGTTCGTTCGGGAGCGCGCGGCGGGCGATTCGAGGTGTGCGCCGAGGCGGCCATTCCGGCCGGCCCCGGCGAAGCGGGGGGAGACGGGACGTGAGGGAGGAGCGGATCACGGTCGTCGTCGCCGACGACCAGGCGATCGTGCGCGACGGGCTGGTCACCGTGCTCGACCTGCTGCCGGACGTCGAGGTCGTCGGAGAGGCGTCCAATGGCGAGGAGGCGGTCGCCGTGGTTGCCGAGACGAGCCCGGACGTGGCGCTTCTGGACCTGCGGATGCCCGTGCTCGACGGGGTCGCCGCCACGGCCCGCATCGCGGCCGAGCACCCTGGCACGGCCGTGCTGGTGCTCACCACGTTCGCCGACGATGTGTCGGTGATCGGTGCGCTGCGTGCCGGCGCTCGGGGATACCTCACGAAGGACGCCTCCAGGGCCGAGGTCGCCGCCGCCATACGGTCCGTCGCACGTGGTCAGACGACTCTTGCCGCCGAGGTGGGCGCGAGGCTGATCGACGGCGTCGCCGCGGCATGGTCGGCAGCCGAGGACGGCCCAGTAGCCCGTGCCCACCCGCCCGAGAACTTGGCGGCCGTGCCAGCCGTCGCCGGCGAGGGAGCGGACACGGCTCATCCGCACTCGGACTCGCCCTCTGCCGGCGAGCTGCGGAGACGGCATCCGCAGTTGACCGCACGGGAGGCGGAGGTCCTTGCCCTGGTGGCGCAAGGGCGCAGCAACTCGGAGATCGCCACCGCGTTGTTCGTCGGAGTCTCCACGGTGAAGACGCACATCAATTCGCTGTTCGCCAAGCTTCAGGTGCGCGACCGGGCACAGGCTATCGCGCTCGCTCGCCGCTGAGGCCGTCCTCGGTCCTCTGCCCGTCCTCTCGTCGGCTCTCCGGCGCTCACCACGACCGAGTGCCCGCAGCCGAGTGCGAGGATTCCGCTCGTTGCGATTGGATGCCGGCTCTCGAGCGCGCCGGTCGCTCCGTCTCGCAGCTGTCCTCACGCGTCGTGCGCCCGTCGATCGCGCCATGGTCGTAGTCGTTCGCGTCATAGGCCGAGCACCGTTCCCACCGCCCCCGGACCGCGTCGCCACAGATGACGATCGCTTCTGACGACGGCCATGACGAGGGCCTCGACCTTCTCCCACTCGAACATCACGTGCCGGTACTGCAGCCTCAGCACGATAAAGCCTTGTTCGATCAGGGCGAGGTCGCGGTCGTAGTCGCGTGCGGCATGATATCCGTCGTGATAGGCCTGGCTGTCGCACTCCAGCACCAGCCTGTCGCCGATCAGGAGGTCGACGCGGCCGACGCGCGGTATCTCCGCCTGCGTTCGCAGCCGGATGCCGTGTCTTCCGAGCCGGAACCGGCACAGCGACTCGGTGCCCGACTGGCTGGACGCGTCGCAGAACGCGGCGACCCGCGGTGAGCTCTGCTCGAGGTCGACGCGGGAGAAGCGCCTCAGCGCGAGCGCCGAGTCCGCGAGCACCACCGCGACCTCGAGCGGCCGACAGTGTGCCGCATCCCTCACGAGCTGGAGCGGGTCCGCGAGTACCTTCGGCGATGGGCTCGCCTTCGTTGCCCAGTGCACGCAGACGGGCTGGTGATGCGAGGTCGCATCCACCGCGTGGCGCGAGCCGTGGCGCGGCAACAGCACGTGCAGCCTGTCGTCGTCGACCGTCCACAGCCCGTGATGTCGGGATGCCGAGGTTGCCGTGAGCGCGCCGCCCATCCGCACGGCGGCGATCGCCTCGGGACATGCGCCCGCGAGCGCATACCACGGTCGTCTCACCCTGGCGAGGCCGCCGCGTTCCAGCGCGGATTCTCGAGCTCGTCGCCCGACGCCGGACGCGGCGAGCTCCGTGGCGGAGCGGATGCCCAGATCCGGTCGAGAAGCAAGCGTCATGCGTCCATTGCATCGCCTGAGGGAACTGGTCGTGTGCGGGTCAGGGGATTCCGTGGGAATCGGTCGGACCAGACGCCTGTGGACGACGAGTCTCGGCCGCTGGGCGACGACCGTTGCGGAGGACATGTCGACGTCGGAGCCCATATGGCGTTCGAGTCGGTCTATGTCCTTCGGAACGGCAGACCGCTGCGACAGGCAGACCGCTGCGACAGGCAGATCGCTGCGACGGGCAGACCGCTCGACGGGCAGACCGCTCGACGGGAGGCATCCCGGAAGGGATCGGGACAGCGGGTCCGAGACGGGGTCACGGTGGCCCGGGGGGATCATGGCGGCGCTGGCGGGGATAACGGCGGGTCAGGGGGAACCGGACGGCGTCCGGGACGGCAGACCGTTACGACAGGTCGGGGTCGGGGACGGAGTCACGGGCCGGAGACGGCGGGGCGTGGAGGGCCGGGACGACGAGTCTCGGCCGCTGGGCGACGACCGTTGCGGAGGACACGCCGACATCGGAGCCCATATGGCGTTCGAGTGGATCCATGTCCTTCGGAACGGCTGGGGCGCTGAGCCCTCGGCGACGGTGGGCCGTGTGGGCCTTGGCGCGGTCCGCCACGGCCCGAAGGAGGGCCGAAACCTGCCCTTATACTGCGGATTTGCGGATCGGTCAAGAAAAACTGGACACGGCGAGTCGCATTGACATATAGTTGTCCTTTGCGCTCCCACACTCATGCCTTCATATTGCGGTCGGCTCTGCGTGTCCTGCGGTGTGTGCATGGGCTGGGTCTCTCGGCGTCCGTCTCGACGGTTCCGACGAGGCCGGTCAGACACGAGCACAACGGCAGGGCGCCACTGTAGCGGGAGTCCTCGTCCACATCACAACCTGACCGACAGTCACCCGCGGTCCCTCGACGGGACCCCATGGAGGTTATTTCCTTGGCTGCTGCGCGCAACGCATCTTCCACCCACACTCCCAAGAACGGACGAAACCACTCTCGTCTCTCGTTCGCCAAGATCCCCGACACACTCACCGTTCCCGATCTCCTCGCTCTGCAGACGGAGAGCTTCGACTGGCTGGTCGGAAGCGACGCGTGGAAGGCTCGCGTCGCCGAGGGCGTTGCGCAGGGTCGACAGGACCTGCCCGCCAACAGCGGTCTGGAGGAGATCTTCGAGGAGATCTCCCCGATGGAGGACCTGAGCGAGACCATGCAGCTCTCGTTCACGAACCCCTTCCTCGAGGAGAAGAAGTACTCGATCGACGAGTGCAAGGAGAAGGGCAAGACCTACTCCGCGCCGCTCTACGTCGAGGCGGAGTTCATGAACCACATCACCGGTGAGATCAAGACTCAGACGGTGTTCATGGGCGACTTCCCGCTGATGACGGAGAAGGGCACCTTCATCATCAACGGCACCGAGCGCGTCGTCGTGTCGCAGCTCGT
>JAATFB010000014.1 GCA_015655415.1 Actinomycetales bacterium | reverse complement strand
TTGCCGAAGTTCTTGAAGCGCTGATTGAACTTCTCGACGCGCGCGCTGGAGCTGGGAGGGAGGGCACTTTCGTGCCCTCCCCGCGACGCCAGCGCCGGTGCCCGTCTCGGGCGCCGGGTGCTACTTGCCGAAGTTCTTGAAACGCTGATTGAACTTCTCGACGCGTCCCGCGCTGTCGAGAATGCGCTGCTTGCCGGTGTAGAACGGGTGCGACGCGCTCGAGATCTCGACGTCGACAACGGGGTACGTGTTGCCGTCCTCCCACTCGATGGTCTTGTCGCTGGTGATCGTCGAACGGGTCAGGAACGTCGCACCGGACGCGAGGTCGCGGAAGACCACGGGCGCGTAGTCGGGATGGATGTCAGACTTCATCAGGCTTCCTCACAGGGATGGTTTCATGGCGCGACGCGCACTACGGATGCGCACACGAGAGCTCGAGGTGCCGCGGAATCGTCCACGACCAGCAGTCAACTCTAGCAGAGACCGACGCCCTCCGACCGACGCTCGCCAGAGGGCATGGGTCAGTCGCCGACGCGTGCCCGCGCGGTGTAGCGGCCGCCGTCCGAGGCGACGTCGATCGGCAGACCGAAGGTCTCGGTCAGCCGTTCGCCGGTGAGCGTCTCCTGCAGGGGTCCGGCCGCGACCACCCTGCCGCCCGAGAGCAGCAGCACGTGGGTGAAGCCGGTCGGGATCTCCTCCGCGTGGTGCGTGACCATGATGATGGCCGGTGAGCGCGGGTCGCTCGCGTAGCCGCCGAGCAGCGTCACCAGCTCCTCCCGCGAGCCCAGATCGAGACTTGCGGCCGGCTCGTCCAGGATCAGCAGCTCCGGGTCGGTCATCACGGCCCGTGCGATCTGCACCCGCTTCTGCTCTCCGTCGCTCAGCGTGCCGAACGCGCGGTCGCTCAGCGCGTCGAGCCGCCACTCGGAGAGCACCCGCCTGGCACGGCGGACGTCGATGTCCTCGTACTCCTCCTGCCAGCGCCCGGTGACGGCGTAGGCGGCGGTCATCACGACGTCGAGCACCGTCTCCTTCTTCGGGATGCGCTTCGCCAGCACGCTGGAGGCGTAGCCGATGCGCGGTTTCAGCTCGGTGAGGTCCGCCTTGCCGACCTCCTCGTCGAGCACGGCGACCGTTCCGGAGGTGGGGTGGGAGGCTGCCGCGGCGAGCTGTACGAGCGTCGTCTTGCCCGCTCCGTTCGGACCGAGGATGACCCAGCGCTGGTCTGCGGTGACCGTCCAGTCCACACCGTCCAGGATCGTGTTCCCGTCGCGCACGACGGACACGGACCGGAACGAGAGGACGGTGTTCGACATGTCGTCTAGCCTAGCGGCGCGGTGCGTGCGTTCTGCATGGCGGGCACTGCCACGGGCGCGCACTCCGGCCTCATTCGGCGGTGAGTCGACGGTACAGGCCGAGGGTCTGCTCCGCGATGGCGGGCCAGGCGAACCGGGTCTGCGCGCGCAGGCGTCCGGCCCGTCCCTGTTCGCGGGCACGGGACGGGTCAGCGAGCACCGCGGCGAGCGCCTCGGCGAGATCGGCGATGAAGCGACCCGGGTCCAGGGGGGTGCCGGTCCCGTCGGCCGCCTGCTCGATCGGCACCAGACGACCGGTCACACCGTCCTCGACGGCCTCCGGGATTCCCCCGGTCGCCGTGGCGACCACGGGAAGCCCGCAGGCCATCGCCTCCAGGTTGACGATGCCCAGCGGCTCGTAGACCGAGGGGCACACGAAGACGGTGGCGGCGCCCAGGAGCGCGGTGAGGTCGTGCCGGTCGAGCATCCGGTCGATCCAGATCACCGCGTCACGGGACCGTTGGAGCTCGTGCACCAGGCCTTCCACCTCGGCCATGATCTCCGGGGTGTCGGGGGCCCCCGCGCACAGCACCAGCTGAACGCCGGGTGGAAGCGCCGCGGCCGCTCGCAGGAAGTACGGCAGACCCTTCTGGCGCGTGATGCGACCCACGAAGATCACCGTGGGCCGATCCGGGTCGACGCCGAGCGCCCTGACCCGGTCCGGGTCGTCCACCGGCCGCCAGTCGTTGAGATCGATGCCGTTGTAGATCACCTGCGTACGTGCCGGGTCCACGTCTGGATACACACGGAGGATGTCCCTGCGCATGCCCTCGCTCACCGCGATCACGGCGTCCGCCGTCTCGTACGCCTCGCGTTCCGCCCAGCTGGAGAGCCGGTAGCCGCCGCCCAGCTGTTCGGCCTTCCACGGGCGCAACGGCTCCAGGCTGTGCGCGGTGACGACGTGCGGTATCCCGTGCAGCATGCTTGCCAGCCGTCCGCCGTGGTTGGCATACCAGGTGTGCGAATGGACGAGGCTCGCTCCCGCCGCGTCCTGCGCGAACTGCAGGTCGACGCCGAAGGTGCCGAGCACGGCGTTCGCCCCGGCGAGCTCGGTGGGCACGGGGTAGGCGGTGGTGTCAACCTCGTCGCGCGGCGCGCCGAAGCAGCGAACCTGCACCTCGATCGAGCGACGCAGCGCGCGAACGAGCTCGGTGACGTGCACGCCAGCACCCCCGTAGACGTCGGGCGGGTACTCCCGGGTGAGCAGGTCCACGCGCATGGTGTCGACGCTATCGCGTGTGCCGTCGCGGCGCACCGGCACACGGTCGGGGCGAGGCATTGTGCGGCTCGCGCTGGTCGCACACTGGTGACCCCTCTACTGTTGACTCATGGTGGGCAAGAAGATCTTCGGCATCGTGTTGGCCGGCGGAGAGGGCAAACGTCTCATGCCGTTGACCGCGGACCGGGCGAAGCCCGCCGTCCCCTTCGGCGGTCAATACCGACTGATCGACTTCGCCCTGTCCAACCTCGTCAACTCGTCCCTGCGGCAGATCGTCGTGCTCACCCAGTACAAGTCGCACAGTCTCGATCGCCATGTGTCACAGACCTGGCGCCTGTCCGGGCTGCTCGGGTCGTACATAGCGTCCGTACCGGCACAGCAGCGGCTCGGCAAGCGCTGGTTCTCCGGGTCGGCCGACGCCATTCTGCAGAGCCTCAACCTGATCAGGGACGAGAAGCCCGACATCGTGGTGGTGGTGGGCGCCGACCACGTGTACCGCATGGACTTCACGCAGATGATCGAGGCGCACGTCGCCTCGGGCGCGGCCGCCACGGTGGCCGCGATCCGACAGCCGATCTCGCTCGCCGGGCAGTTCGGCGTGATCGAGGTCGATCCCGGTGAGCCGGAGCGCATCGCGGCCTTCCGCGAGAAGCCGAGCGATCCGGCCGGCCTTCCCGACTCTCCCCAGGAGGTTCTGGCTTCCATGGGCAACTACGTCTTCGACGCTCAGGCCCTCATCGAGGGAGTGCAGCGGGACGGCGACAGGCCGGACTCCAACCACGACATGGGCGGAGACGTCATCCCCGACTTCGTCTCGCGTCGAGAGGCGGCCGTGTACGACTTCCAGCGCAACGACGTGCCCGGCTCGACCGACCGGGACCGGTATTACTGGCGAGACGTCGGGACGATCGACTCGTTCTTCGAGGCCCACCAGGACCTGGTCTCGGCGCTGCCCATCTTCAACCTGTACAACGACCAGTGGCCCATCTTCAGCCAGCAGCTCAACTCGCCGCCTGCGAAGCTGGTGCGCGACGTGCGGGGCGCGATCGGGACCACGATCGACTCGATCGTCTCGCTGGGCTCGGTGATCAGCGGCGCCCACCTGGAGCGCAGTGTGCTCGGCCCGTGGGCCAAGGTGGACTCCGGGGCGCACGTGGTCGACTCGGTGATCTTCGACCGCGCCGTGATCGAGCCCGACACGTTCGTGGGCCGGGCCATCCTCGACAAGGACGTCGTCGTGAGCGAGGGCGCGAGGATCGGCGTCGATCCGGAGCGCGACCGTGACCGTGGGTTCACGGTCACGCCGTCACGCCTCACGGTGGTCGGCAAGGGAGTCCGCGTCGTCCCATGAGCGTGTCCCCGCCCGCCCGCTTCCTCGTGGTGCTCGATGTGGACTCCACCCTCATCCACGACGAGGTCATAGAGCTCCTCGCCGCGCATGCCGGCACGGGACAGCTCGTCGCCGACATCACGCAGCGGGCGATGCGCGGAGAGCTCGACTTCGAGCAGAGCCTGAGGGAGCGGGTGGGCACGCTGCGCGGGCTGAGCGAGTCCGTGTTCGGCGACGTGGCCGGGCGGATCCGTGTGACCGACGGGGTGCCGGAGCTCGTGGCGGGCGTGCACGCGGCGCGAGGACTCATCGGCGTCGTCTCGGGCGGCTTCCACGAACTCGTCGACGGGCTGGCGACGCGACTCGGCATCGACAGGTGGCGGGCCAACCGGCTGGCCGTCGCGGACGGGGTCCTGACGGGCGGCGTCGACGGTGACGTCGTCGACGCCGTCGCGAAGGAGCGCGCGCTGCGCGGATGGGCCGCAGAGGCCGGCGTGCCGATGACGCGGACGGTCGCGATCGGCGACGGCGCCAACGATCTGCGGATGATGCGCGCCGCGGCGCTGTCCGTGGCGTTCTGCGCCAAGCCGGCGGTGCGGGCCGCCGCCGACCTCGCCATCGACACCCGCGACCTCTCGCAGGTGCTGCCCCTGCTGGGTCTGCGCGGGTGAGCCCGATCTCCGGCCGCGTCTCGACCGCTGGCCTGTCAGCTCGTGGGTCGGGCCTCGTCCTCGCCCGGTCCGGCGGGGCCGTCGGCGTCCGCCGTGTGCGGAGGCGCGGCGGAGGGGGCGGCATCCGAGCCGAGCACCAGGACGCGACCGTGCAGGGACGGATCGCCCGCGACACGCTCCTCGTCGAGGGATGAGGCGCCCTCCTGGCTCACCGAATCGAACGGGATGGGCGTTCCGGTCAGGGCCGGCTTGGCCTGGTCTGGGCCCGCCGTGGGCGCGACGGCGGCCCCTCCGGTCCACCGGGTGAGCGGGATGTACCCGTCGAGGGACTCGTCCTCGATCTCCTCGTCGGTGAACGGCTTGCGAGCCCGTCTGCGTACCCGCTCCGCCTCGCGGCGCTGCTCGTCGGGATCGTCCGCGTTCAGGCGCCGGTACTCGCGCAGCGCCCCTCGCCCGAGAAGGAGGAATCCGATCAGGGCGAAGAGGATCCACTGGATCATGTACGAGTAGTGGTAGCCGACGCCCTCGGCAGGCGGCGTCGCCTGGATGCGTGCCAGACCCTGGGCCGACGACCGAGGGGAGACGATGACGCCCCACGCTCTCGTGTAGACGCGGCCGCCCACGACCGGCGCCAGCTCGGCGAGGTCGATCGACTCGATCTGATGGCCGGTCACACCGCCCTCTCCGCGTGGCGGCTGGCTGGGCCGCAGCCGGGCGACGACGTCGACGGTGCCGGTCGGAGGAACGGGCCGGGACGCAGGCTTCGTGGTGTCGGACGACGAGGCGATCCAGCCCCGGTCGATGAGGAACGTCTCGCCCGAGAGCAGGCGGAACGCTGTGACGACGTCGAACCCGGTCTCGCCGCTGCGAACGCTGTTGCGCAGGTAGTACTGATGACCGGCGTCCCAGCGGCCCCGCATTCTGACCGCACGCCACACCTGGTCGGGCGAGTACGACGACCGAGTGGGCAACGCCGTCGGCAACGGCACGGCCGGTTCGGCGAAGTTCGACGCGTACAGCCTGTTGTCGGCCGACGCGCCCCTGCCGCGGTCGTACTGCCACAGTGCGAGCCCGCCGCAGACGATCGCGAAGACGACCGCCGCCGCGATGTAGGCGATCCAGCGGCCGGTGCGGAGGAACCGCCATCCGGTCAGGCCCTCGGTGACGGTGTCGTAGACGGCGGCGGGGCGGGCCAGGCCGCCGGACGCGGCCGGACGACGGCTCAGCTCCCCCGTCACCCGCGAGACGGCGCCGGGTCCTGAGTCGCTGGTCGTGATCTGTCCCATCCTCACCGCCGTGGCCTCCGCGGACTCCTGGACGGCCGGACGCGATCGGTGCGGTCCGCAGCCCCGGTCGACCCGAGGGTAGTCCGACTTGCTGAAGGAAGCCCCTCTAGTGTCCCATTCCCAGTCCGCCGTCCACCGGGATCACCGCTCCCGTGATGTACGCCGCGTCGTCGGATGCGAGCCAGGCGACCGCCTTGGCCACCTCGGAGGGCGTGCCGTATCTTCCCGCCGGTATGGACCTTATGTACTCGGCCCGCTGCTCCTCGGTGAGCGTCGCGGTCATGTCGGTCTTGATGAACCCCGGCGCCACGACGTTCGCCGTGATGCCGCGCGCGCCGAGCTCGCGGGTGAGCGAGCGGGCCATGCCGACGAGGCCGGCCTTGGACGACGCGTAGTTCACCTGCCCGGGTGAGCCGAAGAGCCCGACCACGCTGGAGATGAGCACGACACGGCCGAAGCGCGCCTTGATCATGCCCTTGGACGCGCGCTTGATCACGCGGAACGCGCCGCCCAGGTTGGTGTCGAGGACGGAGTCGAAGTCGTCGTCGCTCATGCGCAGGAGAAGGGTGTCCCGGGTGATCCCCGCGTTGGCCACGACCACCTCGACGGGGCCGAGCTCGCCCTCCACGGAGGAGAACGCGGCGTCCACCTGGTCGGAGTCGGTCACGTCGGCGTGCACGGTGAACGATCCGGCGGGGCCATCGCCGCCGCGCGTGCTGACGGCGACCCGGTGCCCGCCGGCGATGAACTCCTCGGCGATGGCGCGGCCGATGCCGCGATTCCCTCCGGTGATCAGCACGGTTCGGGGCGTCGTCATGGGGCAGTCCTCATGGTGTCGGAGCGGATGCAAACGGGTCTCAGTCTACGAGTCCCCCGCATCCGATCGGCTCCGCGGGGGGCGGGACACGTAGGCTTGAGGGGCGGGCCGCACCGGCGGGCCGCCCCGGGAGCCATGCGATGAAACATGAGTCGATCACGTCGCTGCCGCCGTCGCCGGCCGACGGCCGCCGCCACCGCATGCTCGAGTACACGCTCATGATGTCGATACGCGTGCTCTGCCTCGTGTCGCTGATCTGGGTGCGTGGCTGGTGGCTGGTCATCCCCGCCGCCGGTGCCATCTTCCTGCCCTACTTCGCGGTCGTGGTCGCCAACGTGGCTCAGGGCCGGGCCGTCGGCCCGGAGCGTCCCGGTGGCATCGTTCCGGTGCGTCCCCGCGCGGGTGCGAGGCCGGTGGACGAGTCCTCTCGCGACGGCGGGGAGCGGGGACCCAGCCTCGTCCGGCGCGGAGGACGAGGCGCCGCGATGACGCTGCTCGACGCGCTCGGCGGAGCTCCGGACGTGCCCGTGTGCTCGCGAGCCGGATGCCGCTCTCCGGCGAACTGGAGGATCGACTGGCGCAACCCGCGGATCCACGCGGAGGACCGTCGGAAGTCGTGGCTCGCGTGTGACGAGCACGTGGACTTCCTGCGCGTGTTCCTCGCCTCGCGGGACTTCCCCCTCGAGGTCGGGCCCCTCGAGAGCGGATCGGGCGGCGGCCGCTGAGACGCGCCCGTCACCGTCGCGGAGTCAGGCCAGCGCGATCAGGTCGGCGTAGTCCGCGTTCCAGTGGTCCTCCACGCCGTCCGGGAGTATCAGCACGCGCTCCGGGTTCAGCGCCTCGACGGCGCCCGGGTCGTGCGAGACCAGCACAACGGCGCCCTCGTAGTGGGCCAGGGCGTCCAGGATCTGCTCCCGGCTCGCCGGATCGAGGTTGTTCGTGGGCTCGTCCAGCAGCAGCACGTTGGCCCCGGAGACCACGATCATCGCCAGCGCGAGGCGCGTCTTCTCACCGCCGGAGAGCACGCCCGCCTTCTTGTGCACGTCGTCTCCGGTGAACAGGAACGAGCCGAGGACCCTGCGCGCCTCGGTCTCGGTGAGGCTCGGCGAGCTGGAGACCATGTTCTGCAGCACCGTCCGGTCGACGTCGATCGTCTCGTGCTCCTGGGCGTAGTATCCGATCCGCAGGCCGTGACCGTGGTGGACCGCCCCGGTGTCGGGGGCGTCGATGCCGGCCAGGATGCGCAGCAGCGTGGTCTTGCCCGCGCCGTTCAGGCCGATGACCACGACCTTGGAGCCCCGGTCGATCGCGAGGTCGACGGCGGCGAAGATCTCCAACGACCCGTAGCTCTTCGACAGGTCTGATGCCATCAGCGGGGTGCGCCCGCACGGGGATGGCGTGGGGAACCTCAGCTTGGCGACGCGGTCGTCCTGCCGAGCGTCCTCCACCCCCGCCAGAAGACGCTCCGCACGGGCCACCATCTGATGCGCGGCGGCGGCCTTCGTGGCCTTGGCGCCGAATCTCGCGGCCTGGAGCTGGAGTGCGGAGGCCTTCTTCTCGGCGTTCGCCCGCTCCTTCTTGCGGCGCTCCTCATCGGAGGCGCGCTGCGCCAGGTACGACTTCCATCCCATGTTGTAGACGTCGATGACCTGACGGTTGGCATCAAGGTAGAACACCCTGTTGACCGTCTCGCCGACGAGCTCGACGTCGTGGCTGATCACGATGAGGCCTCCGTTGTAGCCGCGCAGGAACTCGCGCAGCCAGACGACGGAGTCCGCATCCAGGTGGTTGGTCGGCTCGTCGAGGATCATCGTCTGCGCGTCGGAGTACAGGATGCGCGCCAGCTCGATGCGCCTGCGCTGCCCACCCGAGAGCGTCTTCAAGGGCTGGTCGAGGATCCGATCGGGCAGGCTCAGGTTGCTGGCGATCGCGGCGGCCTCGGCCTCGGCCGAGTAGCCTCCCAGCACGTGGAAGCGCTCCTCGAGGCGTCCGTATCGCCTCATCGCCGTCGCGCTGACCTCGGGGTCGTGGCTGGCCATCTCGAGCGCGGCCTGGTGCATCTGGAGGGCGAGGGTGCCGAGCCCCCGGGCGTCGAGGATGCGGGTGCGCGCCGTCTCGTCGGGGTTGCCGCTGCGCGGGTCCTGGGGAAGGTATCCGAGCTCGCCGGTGCGGTCGACGGTGCCCGAGGTCGGCAGGATCTCCCCCGCGAGCACCTTCGTGAGCGTCGTCTTGCCCGCGCCGTTGCGTCCCACCAGACCGACCTTGTCGCCCTCACCGACCCGGAACGTCACCCCCGACATGAGGGTGCGCGCGCCGACGCGTATCTCGAGGTCGTGCACGGCGAGCACAGGCGTGGTCCAGTTCTGTCGATCGGCGGGGAGGGCGCGAATGCGCCATACAAGGGTACCGGAGCCGTACGGCTTCGGCTCAGGCCCCGAGCCGGGCCTCGAGGCCTGAGCGCACGCCCGGCCACTCCTCGCGCAGCACGCTGAAGTAGTCGACGTCGGCGATGGTGCCGTCGGCGGATGGCCGGAACCTGCGCAGGGTCCCCTCGAAGGCCGCCCCCAGCCGTTCGATCGCCCGACGCGACCGCGCGTTGCGGTGATCGCAGCGCAGGGCGACCCGCCCGACCCGCAGGCGCTCGAACGCGTGTCCGAACAGCAGCACCTTGGCGGCGGGGTTCACGCGCGTTCCCCACGCCTCCCGGGCATAGATCGTGTTGCCGATCTCCACCCTGAGCCCGCGCACCAGGTCGTAGAGCGTGGTGCGCCCGACCAGCCGGCCGCCCCGCTCGACGGCGAATGCGAGCACGTCCGGTGCGGTCACCACGGCCTCCAGGTGATCGCCCATGGCCTCGTCGGTCGCGGGCAACGGCGTGCTCATCCCGGCCCACGCGTCGGCGTCCACGATGGCTCTGAACTCCGGGGCGTCGTCCCGTGTCAGCGGCCGCAGCGTGATCTCGTCGCGCACCAGGGTCGTGTCGTGTCGCATCAGATGGCGAAGCCGAGGGCGCGCATCATGTCGCGGCCGTCCTCGGTGATGCGCTCGGGACCCCATGGCGGCATCCACACCCAGTTGATGCGGAACCGCTCCACGACCCCGTCGAGGGCCTCGGCCGTCTGATCCTCGAGCACGTCGGTGAGCGGGCATCCGGCGCTGGTGAGCGTCATGGAGATGACGAGCGCATCGTTCTCGTCATCCCAGGCGAGATCGTAGATGAGTCCCAGGTCGACGACGTTGACGCCGAGCTCGGGGTCCATCACGTCCTTCAGCGCCTCTTCGACCTGGTCGTAGAGGGTGGGAGCGAGCGTTGAGGCCATGATCTCAGCGTACGCCGGCGGCCTCGTCGTCGGACAGGACGGCATCCGTGTCGCCCTCGCCCTCCGAGACGAAGCGCACGTAGCCCTCCTCCTCCAGGCGCTCGGCGAGCTCGGAGCCGCCCTCCTCCGCCACTCGGCCGGCGACGAACACGTGCACGAAGTCCGGCTTGATGTACCGCAGGATGCGCGTGTAGTGCGTGATGAGCAGCACGCCAAGGTTGGTGTTCGCATGCGCACGGTTGACGCCCTCGGAGACGATCTTGAGCGCATCGATGTCGAGACCGGAGTCGGTCTCGTCGAGCACGGCGAACCGCGGCCGCAGCAGCTCGAGCTGCAGGATCTCGTTGCGCTTCTTCTCGCCGCCGGAGAAGCCCTC
>JAATFB010000058.1 GCA_015655415.1 Actinomycetales bacterium | reverse complement strand
GCATAGTTCTGGAAGACCATGGCGATGTCGCGGTCCTTCGGCGGAACGTCGGTGACGTTGCGGTCGCCGATGAAGATGTTGCCCTCGTTGACCTCTTCGAGGCCGGCGAGCATTCGGAGCGACGTCGACTTGCCGCAGCCGGAGGGGCCGACGAGCACGAGGAACTCGCCATCGGCGATGTCGAGGCTCAGCTTGTCGACGGCGGGACGCGTGGAACCGGGATAGATGCGCGTCGCCTCGTCGAAAGTGACGGTTGCCATGGTGTGTCTCCTTCACCGGCAGGTACGTGCCGGACGATCCGTTGTGATGGATGTATGGCCATCGGTCGCCGATGACCTTGTCAGATGCTACGACATGGCGCCCGTGCCGGCTAATCGTTCCCGTCCGCGATGGGTGCGGATGCAGGAACCGCCCCGGATGCGTTCGAGTGATCTCCAGTGGCCGTCTGGGCATTTCCCAGAGAGCGGTCCTAGCATCGACGATGCGTTCGCATGCCCGCACGAGCATGCCGCCCGACACCACGCAGCCCCACACTCGAAGCGAGAAGAATGACCAACGGCGATCCCGCGCGTCACCCCACCAATGGTGAGCGTCGCGCCGCGGCACGCGACAAGGCGCGCCAGCTCCGCGAGGCACACCGCAAACAGGAGCGCCGGCGTCGGGTCGTGATCCGCTCCACGGTCATCGCGGCGGTCGTGGCCGTTGCGGCGGTCGTCGCGGTGGTCATCGTGTCCTCGATCCACTCGCCTGCGCACGGTCCGGCGAACATGGCGAGTGACGGCATCCTGATCGGCAAGGGGATGAAGGCCCAGCGCACGCCGGGCGCCGATCCGGATGCGAGGCCCGCCGTGAACAAGCCGGACGCCTCCGGCCGCACGGTCAGCATCGTCACCTACGTCGACTACCTGTGCCCGTACTGCGGCGAGTTCGAGCGCACGAACGCCGATCAGATCGGAATGCTCGTCGACAGCGGGGCCGCCACCGTCGAGATCCATCCGATTCCGCTGCTGGCCAGCCACTCGGCGGGAACCAAGTACTCATTGCGCGCCGACAACGCGGCGGCGTGCGTGGCCAACTACGACCCGGACGCGTTCTGGGCGTTCAACCGTGAGCTGTTCGACCACCAGCCGAAGGAGAACACGGCCGGCCTCACCGACCAGCAGCTCAAGGAGCTGGTGAAGAAGGCGAAGGTGAACGACTACGACGCGGTGTCGAGGTGCATCGACGACGGGCGCTTCAACGCCTGGGCGCAGGACGCGCTCGACCGCACGCTCGCCGGGCCGATCCCCAACTCGTCGGTGAAGCAGCTCAAGGGCACGCCGCTCGTCCTCGTCAACGGCAGGCAGTACAAGGGGGCGTTGAACGACGCGGAGGAGTTCCGGTCGTTCATCCTCAAGGCGCAGGCCGACACGTATTCGACGCCCAAGCCGAGCGCGACCCCCACGCCGACGGCCACGCAGTGACCCGGAGCACGCAGCGGCCCGGAACGTGAAGTGGCCCGGGAGGGGCGCCGGCCCGACGCGACCCCTAGGATTGACCACCGGGGGCTCGCCCCTGGCCGGCTTGGCGCAATCGGTAGCGCAACGCTCTTGTAAAGCGTAGGTTGCGGGTTCGAGTCCCGCAGCCGGCTCTCCAGGTCGATGATCGTCGGGGCCGGGTCCCGTGGGATCGGCGACCGGATGCTTCGCACGATCCCTCGATCGTGCCCGTTCCGCGGCGCGTCGCGTAGCGTGGGGGGATGAAGCGGCTGATCTTCTCGGGGACCACGGTGCTCGTGGGCGACGAGATCGCGGACGCCGCGGTGGACTACGCAGCCGTCCTCACCCGAACGGGCGGGGCCGACACGATCGAGCTGCGCACTCTGACGCCCGACGGCGACCCCGAGGAGAGCTACCTGCTTCTCAACAGCGCCACGACGATAATGAGCCAGACGATGGTCTCCACCGAGGCGGAGCCCAACAACGACGACGCGCTGCGCTACATCCGCGACGCCATCCGCCGGCTGGACCCGCCGGGCGGCCTCGACTGGGACATCGGCCCGTACACCTGAGCTGGCGCGGACCGTCGGCCGATCCGCCGGCTACGCCCTCTTCCGCGTGGCACGACGGATGAGTCCGATGATCACCGTGGCCACGAACAGGATGATCCCGATGATGGCCAGCCACAGCAGGCCCTTGAAGACGAAGCCGACGATGGCCAGCACGGCCCAGATCACGAGCAGGACGACCACGAGAATCAACATCCTCCGACCATACCGCCCGCCGAGCCGCCACATCCAGCCTCCGGTGGGACGAAGGGCAGCCCGCCGCCGTCGATCCGCAGCCGGCTCGCGTCAGCTCAGGACGTCGAGGAACCTCTCGGGGTCGATCAGTCTCGGGGCGCCGTCGCCCTTCCCCGGCGCTCGCGGCGGCTTCCCGCCGACGTAGAGCCAGCCCAGCAGACGCTCGTGCCGGCCGAGCCCCAGCATGCGTGCCACGGGCTCGGATCGCGTGTAGTGGCCGGTTCGCCACATCACGCCCCAGCCCGCCTCGTCCAGCAGCAGGCTGAGCATGTGGGCGACCCCGGATGCGACGGCATCCTGCTCCCACCCCGGCACCTTCTCGCTCGCTCGCCGGGACGAGACGACCGCGATCAGCAGCGGTGCTCGCAGCGGTTTCGTGGAGGGGTCCTGCTTGTGCTCGGCGTCGGCGATCGCGCGCCCCAGCCGGGCGCGGGCGTGGCCTCGCAGCTCGATCAGCCGCCACGGGCGAAGGGAGCCGTGATCGGCGACACGGCCCGCTGCCGCCACCAACGGCAGGAGCTCCTCATGCGTCGGTGCGTCGTCCGTCACCTTCGACCACGAACGTCTGCGCACCAGTGCCGCGCGCGCCGACACGACTCAGGCGCCCGCCGGCTGCTCGTCCGAGGAGACCGTCGACTCGTCGGGGGAGAACGAGAGCGAGAGCGAGTTCATGCAGTAGCGATCGCCGGTCGGCGTGCCGAACCCGTCGGGGAACACGTGGCCGAGATGGGAGCCGCAGTTCGCGCAGCGCACCTCGGTGCGCACCATGCCGAGCGAGGTGTCCTCCAACAGCTCGACGGCCTCGGGCCGCACCGACTCGTAGAAGCTCGGCCACCCGCAGCCGGAGTCGAACTTGGTGCCGCTCTTGAAGAGCTCCGCTCCGCACGCGGCACAGGTGTAGACGCCGGCGCGGCTCTCATCGAGCAGCTCCCCCGTCCACGGACGTTCGGTCGCCGCCTGCCGCAGCACCGCGTACTGCTCGTCGCTGAGCTCGTTGCGCCACTGATCCTCCGACTTCGAGACCGCGTATGTCATGACGTGAATCCTTCCCAGCTGGCGTGCGCCGATCGCCCGACGCCTCGCGGGCGCTCGACATTCAAGGGTAACCAGCGCCGCACGTGCGGTGTTCCCCGCCGCGGACGCGGATGCGGCAGACCGGCATGCCGCCGCGGTACGGCCGGCATCGCGCCCATACAATGGCGCTGGCCGGCAGGAGGTGGCGTGTGATGGCTGAGCCCGAGCGGGTGCGCGAGACGGCTGCTGACGGGGCAGATCCCGCGCCGGAAGAGACCCGGCGCGGCTGCGCCGGTCTCAGCGACCGCGACCTGGCCGTTCTGGAGTTCGAGCGGCGCTGGTTGAAGCACAACGGAGCCAAGGAGCAGGCGATCCGCGATCAGTTCGGCCTCTCGGCGGCCAGGTACTATCAGATGCTCGGCGGTGTGATCGAGAAGCCGGCGGCGCTCGTGCGCGATCCCGTGCTGGTGCGCCGGCTGCAGCGGGTTCGTGCCGCCCGGCTGGCAGCCCGAACGGCACGTCTGCGACCGCCGCACTGAACACGCCGTCCTCCGACTCGGTCGGCGGCGGCCCGCCCGAAACCAAGGATCCGTACACGCGCTCATGGCCCAGAAGTTCCCCACTGACCGGTTCGATCAGATCCCCGAGGATCTCGAGCGGATCGGCGCGCACCGGGCGCCCCGGCCGCGGGGGTACGGATGGATCTGGGTGGCATGGTGCGCCGTCGCGGCCGCCGTGATCGTCGGCGTCGGCGCGCTCGGCATCTTCGCGATCAACGGAACCCTGAACGTGTCGCTGCCCTTCGGGCACGGCACGGCGTCGAGCTCGCCGACGGCCACCGCCACGCCCACTCCGACGATCACGCCGGTCGTCAACCCGGCCCTGAACCTCATCGTGCTGAACGGCACGGACCGCGCGGGGCTCGCCGCGGACGCCACCGCAACGCTGAAGTCCGCAGGCTGGCAGAACATCACCCCGGCGAATGCGAGCTCGACCGACATCAAGAGGACGACCGTCTACTACAGCGACGGCGGGAACCAGGCCGCAGCGCTGGCGGTGTCGCAGGAGCTCGCGGGTGCTCCCATCCAGCAGACCCAGGACTTCGCGGCCTCGGGCGCGGACATCACCGTCGTGCTCGGCGCGGACTACACGGCGACCCACCAGTGAGGACATCCGGGATTCGCCCGGGTGGCGTGCGGGGGCCATCCTCCCCGCCGGCTCGTGGCTGACGACCCGCCCAGGCGCCCGGCGGGTCGTCAGCCTCGGAGGCGACCGTTTGTCTCAATCTGGAAACACCTCTCGTCCTCGGGCCAGGCCGCCGCTACTATCGGGGTTCAACGCGCGGGACCATGCGCGTAGCGCACAGGGCAATGGGAGTACAAATGGCGAACGGAACCGTCAAGTGGTTCAACGCTGAGAAGGGCTACGGCTTCATCACCGTCGATGGTGGGGGACAGGACGTTTTCGTTCACTACTCCGCCATCGACATGAACGGCTACAAGGTCCTCGAAGAGGGTCAGCAGGTGACTTTCGAGGTCGGCAACGGAACGAAGGGCCCCCAGGCGGAGTCGGTTCGACCCGTCTGACGATCACCGAACAGCAAGGGCGTCGCGTTCGCGCGGCGCCCTTGCTGCGTCCGCCATGTCGATGCCGCGCCGGCCGCTCCCGCGCCTGCCCGTGCGGATCGCCCGCAGCGGTGGCACGGCTCCTCTGCCGCGGCCGCCTCACCGCCCCCGTCCGCTCCCGGCTCACGGCGCTACGGCACGCTCTGCGACCGGACGTGACCACTCACCTTGCACTCCCCGGCCCCGAGTGCCAGAATCGCTATTAGCACTCACTTCCGTCGAGTGCTAACCATCGATTCTTTCGCGTAACGTCCGGGAGGGACGAGAAACACATGGCAAAGATCATTGCTTTTGACGAGGAGGCTCGACGCGGCCTCGAGCGTGGGCTGAACACGCTCGCCGACGCGGTCAAGGTGACCCTCGGACCGCGCGGTCGCAACGTGGTGCTCGAGAAGAAGTGGGGTGCCCCGACCATCACGAACGACGGCGTCTCCATCGCGAAGGAGATTGAGCTCGAGGAACCCTACGAGAAGATCGGCGCCGAGCTCGTCAAGGAGGTCGCGAAGAAGACCGACGACGTCG
>JAATFB010000061.1 GCA_015655415.1 Actinomycetales bacterium | reverse complement strand
GAGAGAAGCGTGCGGCGAAGCGAGTTGCCGAGGGTGTAACCGAAACCGGGCTCGAGCGGCTCGATGATGAACCGCGAACGGAACTCGGAGATGTTCTCCTCGGTGAGGGTGGGGCGCTGTGCGATGAGCACTGTTGATTCCTTTCGGCTAAGCGTCCGCTATATGACGCTTGCTCTTCATCAGGTGTTGAGTTATGCGCGCGACGTGTCCGCGCTCCGGGCCAGTGGCGACGGGCGCCCGCGGCGAGCCGGGAGGCTGCAAGCCTCGCCAGGACCGTTCAGGGCTCTCGCCGAAGAGGCTCCGGCGCACGGGCACGGGAGGGGCTAGACGCGACGGCGCTTGGGCGGCCGGCACCCGTTGTGGGCCTGCGGCGTCACGTCGTTGATCGAGCCCACCTCGAGGCCGGCGGCCTGGAGCGAGCGGATGGCGGTCTCGCGGCCGGAGCCCGGACCCTTCACGAAGACGTCGACCTTTTTCATGCCGTGCTCCTGCGCCTGGCGGGCGGCCGACTCGGCGGCCAGCTGCGCGGCGAACGGCGTCGACTTGCGGGATCCCTTGAACCCGACACCACCCGAGGAGGCCCAGCTGATCACTGCGCCGCCCGTGTCGGTGATGGAGACGATCGTGTTGTTGAACGTCGACTTGATGTGGGCCTGGCCCACGGCGATGTTCTTCTTTTCCTTCTTGCGCGGCTTGCGAGCGGCCGTCTTGGGTGCTGCCATGTTTCCCTACTCCTGAGATTGCGAAAAGCGCTGGCGGGGGCCTAGCGTGCCTTCTTCTTGCCGGCGACGGTGCGCTTCGGACCCTTGCGGGTGCGCGCATTGGTCTTGGTGCGCTGCCCGCGCACGGGCAGGCCGCGACGGTGGCGCAGGCCCTGGTACGAGCCGATCTCGACCTTGCGGCGGATGTCGGCGGCCACCTCGCGACGCAGGTCGCCCTCCACCTTGTAGTTGCCCTCGATGTAGTCGCGAAGGGCGACGAGCTGATCGTCGGTGAGGTCCTTCACGCGGATGTCTCCCGAGATGCCCGTTGCCTTCAGCGTCTCGAGGGCGCGGGTGCGCCCGATGCCATAGATATAGGTGAGGGCGACCTCGACGCGCTTCTCGCGCGGGATGTCGACGCCTGCTAGACGTGCCATTTCGGCTTCTCCTGTTGTTCAGGTGGAGGTGTGGAGCAGCATCGGTGCCCGGGCCTCCGTCCCGAGGTGTCCCCGCTCGCGGCGGCGCCGGGCGAAGACCGCCTCAGGCCCTCGCCGCGACGGCCAGCGCCGGCGCCCTTGCCGGGCGCCGGCATCGCGGGTCGTAATGCTGCGTGCTTGCGATGTTGAGTTGTGTCCGGATGTCAGGCATCCGGAAGCCTTCGTGGTTCGCGCCGAGGCGCGCCGCACTAGCCCTGCCGCTGCTTGTGGCGGGGGTTGCTCGAGCAGATCACCATCACGCGGCCATTGCGGCGGATGACGCGGCAGTGCTCGCAGATCGGCTTGACCGAGGGTTTGACCTTCATGACTGTTTCCTTATCGCTGTCCTCGTGCGCCGCGACGTGCGGATGATCCACGCGTGGCGGGCCGTTACTTTCCGGCGGCTGACTACTTGTAGCGGTAGACGATGCGACCACGGGTGAGGTCGTAGGGGCTCAGCTCCACGATCACGCGATCCTCCGGCAGGATGCGGATGTAGTGCTGACGCATCTTGCCCGAGATGTGGGCGAGAACCTTGTGCCCGTTGGTGAGCTCGACGCGGAACATCGCGTTGGGCAGCGCCTCGATGACAGATCCCTCGATCTCGATTACGCCGTCTTTTTTGGCCATAGCCTCACTATCGCTTCAAGCACTCACGTGCCGGTCGTGCGGTGGATGGACGGTGCCCGGATGGCTCAGGGAGATCCCTCGAGCGCGCACCACGAGACGGGTGCAAGACACCAACGATCTATCTTAGGCGATCGGAGCCGGGTTCGCCACTCGGGCTCATTCCTCGCGGGCCAGCAGGGCCGCGTTCATCGCGCGCGTCAGCTCCAGGTCGACCGGAACGGCCGTGCCGTCGACGTGGGTGACGGGTGCCGCCAGGCGCACGCTGGAGACCAGCCAGCAGGCGTCCGCCTTCAGGAGCGCGGCCGCGGGCAGCAGCGCCTCCTCGGTGCGCAGGCCCAGCCCGGCCGCGAACGCGAACACGCTGAGCTGGCTGGTGCCCGGCAGGACGCCGATGTCGGTGCGCGGTGTCACGATGCGGTCCCCGAGGCGCAGGATCACGGTCGCGGTCGGGGCCTCCATGACGTATCCGTCGGAGCTGAGGAACACGACGTCGTCGGCGCCGCGTCGGCGTGCCTCGCGCTGCGCCGCCATGTTCACCGCGTACGAGAGGGTCTTCGCGCCCGCCAGCAGCCACGGAGCACGCCGGGCGACGTCGCTGGAGTAGCCGCGGTCGAGGGTGACAACGCGCACGCCGGTCTCGCGCTCGGCGAAGTCACCCGACGCGGGCGCCGCGACGATCCAGCCGGTGGGCGTGCCGGTGCCCTCGATCCCCCGCGTGATCACGACCTTGAGGCCGCCCTGACGGTCGGCGGGCAGCGACGCGGCGGCGATCCGCACCGCATGCCGCCACTGCTCCTCGTGCGGTGCGGGGAGGTCGAGCAGGGCCGCCGAGCCCGCGAGCCGCGCGAGATGGGCGTCCAGAGCCTGCGGATGACCGCCGATGACGCCGATGGTCTCGAAGACGCCATCGCCCCGTGACGCGCCGAGGTCGCGCACGTCCAGGGTTGGGACCCCCGCCTCCACGGGCCGGACGGTCGCGGCGACGTCGCCCGCGGCGCCTGCGGGCAGCACATCGATCATGAAGACGGGCACCGCTCGAGCCTATCGGCCGCACCGGGCGGCACGCCGCCTCCGCCTCCAGCCGATGACGCCTCGACCCGGCGCACGACGGGCTCGCTACGCCGGCGGCGCGGGCGCGATGCCGAACCGTCTCAGGCCCTGCGCCCCGCCGTCGTGCGCGGTGAGCACCCACACGCCGTCCTCGTGCACGGCGACCGAGTGCTCCCAGTGCGCCGCGGACGATCCGTCCTCGGTTGCCACCGTCCAGCCGTCGTCGCGCACGTAGGTGTCCGGCGCCCCGGCCACGACCATCGGCTCGATGGCGACCACGAGGCCGGGCCGCACCTCCGGGCCCTTCTGCCGCACGCTGTAGTTGTAGACCGGCGGCGGCTCGTGCATCCGCCGTCCGATGCCGTGTCCGACGTAGTCGGTGAGGATGCCGTAGTCGCCCTGGGAGAGGATGTAGGCCTCGACGGCCTCCCCCACCTCGTTCAGGTGGGACGCCGTCGCCAGCGCCGCGATCCCGTGCCACAGCGCCTGCTCGGTCACCTCGTTCAGCGCGCGCCGCTCCGCCACGAGATCCGGTCGGCTAGGGTCCTCGAGCACCACCGTGAACGCGGCGTCGCCGTTCCAGCCGTCGAGGATCGCGCCGGAGTCGACCGACAGGATGTCGCCCGCCCGCAGCGTCCGGTCGCCGGGGACGCCATGGACCACCTCGTCGTTCACCGAGGCGCAGATCGTGTGCCGATACCCGGGTTCGAGCGCGAAGTTCGGGCGTCCGCCGCGCGCCACTATCGCGCGCTCCGCGATGGCGTCCAGCTCCAAGGTCGTCACGCCCGGGCGCACCGCCGCGCGCACGGCGTCGAGGCTGTCGGCCGTGGCGAGGCCAGGCTCCCGCATGAGCCTGAGCTGCGCGGGCGACTTGTAGATGGAGCGCCTGATTCCTGGCACGGAGGTCCTCAGGCGGCCGCGGTGTCGCCGGCGTCGCCGATCCCCCGCGCGGCCAGCGCCTCGCGGATACGAGCGGCCACCTCGTCGACGCCGCCGGTGCCGTCCACCTCCACGAGCAGGCCGCGCTCCCGGTACACGTCCAGGATCGGCGCCGTCTGCCGTGCGTACACCTCCTGACGATGACGGATCGCCTCTTCGGTGTCGTCCGCTCGCCCCTGCTCGTGCGCGCGATGCGTGAGACGGCGCACCAGCTCGTCCTCGTCGGCCGTCAGGCGGATGACCGCCTCCAGCCTCCCGTCGCCGGCCAGCAGGTCGTCGAGGAACCGCACCTGCTCGAGCGTGCGGGGGTACCCGTCCAGCAGGAATCCGTTGGCGGCGTCCGGCTCCGAGAGTCGCTGCGCCACCAGCTCGTTGGTGAGCGAGTCGGGCACGTAGTCGCCGGCGTCGACGATCGCCTTCACCCGCACTCCCAGCTCGGTCTGGTGCATGATGTGGTGGCGGAAGATGTCGCCGGTCGAGATCGCCGGTATGCCGAACACGTCGGCGATGAACTTCGCCTGCGTGCCCTTGCCCGAACCGGGCGGGCCGACGATGAGGAGGCGCGCTCCCCGCTTCCTGTTCGAGCCTTCCGGCGACGCGTTCACCTGAGCAACCCTTCGTAGTGCCTCTGCTGAAGCTGCGAGTCGATCTGCTTGACGGTCTCGAGCCCGACACCCACGATGATGAGGATCGAGGTGCCCCCGAACATGAAGTTCTGGCTCGTGCCGAGCAGCGAGAACGCCACCAGCGGGATCAGCGCGACGATCGCCAGGTAGATCGAGCCGGGCAGCGTGATGCGCGTCAGCACGTAGTCGAGGTACTCGGCGGTGGGACGCCCCGCCCTGATGCCAGGAATGAACCCGCCGTACTTCTTCATGTTGTCCGCGACCTCTTCGGGGTTGAACGTGATCGCGACGTAGAAGTACGTGAAGCCGATGATCAGCAGCGCGTACAACAGCATGTAGACCGGGTGGTCGCCCTTGGTCAGGTAGTTGGTGACCCACGTCACCCACGGCGCCGGCTCCTTGCCGGGGGCCGGCTGGTTGAACTGCGCGATGAGCGCCGGCAGGTACAGCAGGCTGGAGGCGAAGATCACCGGGATCACCCCCGCCATGTTCACCTTGATCGGTATGTAGGTGTTGTTGCCGCCGTACGTGCGCCGGCCCACCATGCGCTTCGCGTACTGCACGGGGATGCGGCGCTGCGACTGCTCCACGAACACGATCGCTCCGACGATGAAGAGACCGATGACGATCACCACGAGGAAGATCTCGAAGCTCTGGGTCTGCGCGACGGCCCACAGCGACGTCGGGAACTGGGCGGCGATCGAGGTGAAGATCAGCAGCGACATGCCGTTGCCGACGCCCTTCTCGGTCACCAGCTCGCCGAGCCACATGATCAGGCCGGTTCCCGCCGTCATCGTGACGACCATGAGCAGGACGGCGTACCAGGAGTCGTCAGTGATCAGCTGCGAGCACTGGGAGGTGCTGTTGGAGCCGAACAGCGCACCGCTGCGGGCCACCGTGATGAGCGTGGTGGACTGCAGCACGCCCAGCGCGATGGTGAGGTAGCGCGTGTACTGGGTCAGCTTCGACTGGCCCGCCTGTCCCTCCTTGTAGAGGGCCTCGAAGTGCGGGATGACCACTCGCAGCAGCTGGACGATGATCGACGCCGTGATGTAGGGCATGATGCCCAGCGCGAAGATGGAGAGCTTCAGCAGCGCGCCGCCGCTGAAGAGGTTGACCAGCTCGTAGAGGCCGGTCGTGCCCTGGTTCGCGGACAGACAGGCCTGCACGTTGCTGAAGTCGACGAACGGCGCGGGTATGAAGGACCCCAGCCGGAACAGCGCGATGACCCCCAGGGTGAACCCGATCTTGTTGCGGAGATCGGGGGTGCGGAGGATCCGCCCGATGGCGTTGAACAACTGACGTCCTGCTTTCCGGGTGAGGAATCGGGCCGGGCGGCCGCGGAGGCCGTCCCGACCCGACTACTTTACGGGGTGATCGCGGATGCCCGGCATCCGGATCCGCCCGGCGGCTACTTGACGGAACCCCCGGCCGCCAGGATCTTCTGCTCGGCGGAGCCGGACACCTTGTCGACCTCGACGTTCAGCCTGACGGAGATCTCGCCGTCGCCGAGCACCTTCACCTTCTCGTTCTTGCGCACCGCTCCCTTGGCGACCAGGTCGCTGACGGTCACGTCGCCGCCGGTCGGGTACAGCTCGGCGAGCTTCTCCAGGTTGACGACCTGGTACTCGACGCGGAACGGGTTCTTGAACCCGCGCAGCTTCGGCGAGCGCATGTGGAACGGCAGCTGGCCGCCCTGGAAGCCGGGACGCACCTGGTAGCGGGCCTTGGTGCCCTTGGTGCCGCGACCGGCCGTCTTTCCCTTGGATCCCTCGCCGCGACCCACGCGGGTGCGATCCTTCTTGGCTCCCGCGGCCGGGCGCAGGTGGTGCACCTTGAGAACCTGGGGACGCGCCTCGGCGGTGTCCCCGGACTTGCGGGCGGCCGGCTTCTCGGCCTTCTCCGGTTTGCTTGCGGCGGCCTTCGACGTCGCGGCAGGCGTCTTCTTCCCGGCGGCCGCGCCGTCCTTCTTCTCCGCAGCGGCCGTGCCGGTGGTCGCCCCGGCGGCCTCCTTCGCCTTCGGCTGGGCG
>JAATFB010000101.1 GCA_015655415.1 Actinomycetales bacterium | reverse complement strand
GCTCGCCGCAGGCGAAGGCATCACGATCGTGCCGCAGGGCATGAGCATGACGACGCAGCAGGCCGCGGACTTCCTCGGTATCAGCCGCCCGACGCTGGTCCGTCTCCTGGAGGCCGGGGACATCGCTTACGACAAGCCCGGCCGCCACCGTCGTGTCCAGCTAGAGGACCTGGTCGCCTACCAGGCGAACTTCCGTACCGAACGCCGCGCCGCGCTACGCGAGTTGCAGCGCGCCAGTCGCGGGGCGAAGGTCCAAGTCGGCAAACCGGCTGATGTGAAGCGTCGTGCGGAGCTGGACGCTGAGTGAGCTTTCCCGCCTTCTTCGACACCAACGTTCTCTACGGGGCGCTGCTCAACGACTTCATCCTCGAACTCGCTGACCGCGGGCTGTTCCGGCCGCTGTGGTCGAAGGATGTCCTGTTCGAGCTGGCGAAGAACCTCGTGAAGAACGGCGAGGACCCGACGCTCGTCGAGAAGCGCGTCGGCACGATGGAGCACTATTTCGCCGATGCGCTGGTCACCGGCTACGACGACCTGGTGCCGACGATGACGAACGACGAGAAGGATCGGCACGTCCTCGCCGCCGCCGTCCGGGGTGGTGCCGAGGTGCTCGTGACCTTCAACACGAAGGACTTCCCAGCGGGGTCGGTCGAGCCGTTCGACCTCGAAGTCGTCCACCCCGACGACTTCCTCCTGGACCAGCTCGACCTCTACCACGCGCCCACACTCCGCGCCCTGGTTGGACTCGTCGAAGGGTACGACTCTCCGGCGATGACCGTCGATGACTTCCTGCTCGCGCTTACCCGTGCCGGAGTGCCGAAGTTCGTGGATGCGGCGAGGGGAAAGCTCTATTGAACATGCGAATGACAAGACGAGACGGCTGATGGCGAACGACACCGACTTCGACCACGATCAGATCGGTCACCTACTCGGAGACAAACTCCTGCAGGTGCCCGAGTATCAGCGCGCATACTCCTGGAACAAGGAGCACGTGGAGGAGTACCTCCAGGACCTCAAGTCCGCGAGGGACCGTGACGACGCCTACTTCATGGGCACGGTGGTCTTCGCGCAGCCAAGCTCCGGCTCGGGTCGGCTGCAGATTGTCGACGGTCAGCAGCGGCTTGCGACGACCGCTGTGTTCTTCATCGCCATCCGGGATCTGTTGAGCGAGTACGGGAAGGTGGATCAGGCTGCGGAGGTCGAGAAGCAGTACCTGCGTGGCTATGTGCTCTCCGCGGAAGCGAATGTGGAGCGCCTAATCCTCAGCCCGAAGGACCTGCCGGCCTTCAACGAGCTACTTGATGGACGTCGCGATCAGGTACCGGACGAGCATTTACTTGCAGGTTGCTATGACGCATGCCTTGCACATCTTCGTGAGATCGCGCCGATCGCAGACGACTACGCCGCGATCATGCAAGTATCGGCGCAGCTCATCGAGAGAGTCCAAGTCCTGGTGGCGGTCGCCAGCGGGCTCGGCGAGGCATATGTGATCTTCGAGACGCTCAATGATCGGGGCGCCGACCTGACCACGGCAGACCTGCTGAAGAACTATCTCTTCAGCAAGGCTGGCGAGCACATCTCCTATTTCCAGCACGAGTGGGTGTCCTTGGAGGCCGACTTCGAGAAGCCGGATGACCTGGTGCGTTTCATCAGGCACGAGTACGCATCGCGCCGAGGCGCGGTGACGCTTAGACGGCTGTATCGAGCGATACAGTCGGACTTGGAACGTCCGGGTGCCGTCCCGCGGAAGTATGTTGAGGGGCTGGCGAAGGCGCGTGTCATCTACCGCGCACTTCGGAACCCGGACGACGCATATTGGTCCTCCCAGGATTCAGACGTCCGCGATGGACTACTCGCCTATCGCCGCTTCGGTTTCGAGAGCAGCTTCCCCACGCTCCTCGCAGCCTTCGCGAACATGAATAAGACGCCGGCGTCAAAGCTCCTGGTGAAGATGGCTAAGTGGTCGATCCGGGCACAGGTCGACGGCCGGTTGGGCGGACAAGTCGCTGAAGAGGCATTCGGAACGGCAGCAATTGCGATCACCGATAAGACGGCAACGACTCAGCCGCAAGTTCGTTCGCATCTTGCAAAGCTGATTCCCTCGGATGGCAAGTTCAAGGAGGCCTTCCTGAACTATGGCGCGGTGACGACGACTCGCGCGAAGTACCTTCTCGCGATGATCGAACGCGCGGCGGCGATCAAGGCGGGTACGACGCCTACTCCGATCGAGTGGTCATCAACTTCGTTCAACATCGAACATGTGTACCCCGAGAGCAAAGGGTCGGCTGATCCGGACCTTGCGGAGCTCGTCCATACCCTTGGGAATTTGGCACTGCTTGAGAAGAAGTTGAATCGCGACCTCGGCGACAAGCCGCTCCAAACGAAGAAGGCGGCATACGCGGGCTCGAATTTATCGCTTACGAGTGAGTTGGCAACTGGCGTGAGCTGGGGTCGAGCAGAAATCGAGCAGCGGCAGGTGAAGCTGGCAGAGCTGGCCGTACTTGCCTGGTCGTCTCAGTAACAGCAGCCGCCGGACGGCGTGGTGGAATGAGCGGCGGGATTCGCCGGGGCGCCGATCATCTGACGAAGACCCGTGGTTTGTAGCTCACCATGCGGGAGCACTTACAGCCCGAGCCCGCGGCTCGGCGTCGTCGGCCCCTGGTCGAGTGGGCGCCGGGTGAGCTCGTGGAGCTGCGCGGCGCGCGCCTTCCGCTCAGCCAGGGCTGCCCGAGGGCATCCGCTGGCGTGCCGACCGACAGCGGTATCAGATCCTTGTCGTCGGCCCGAGCGTGGATGGGGGAGCGGCCGAGCGTTCGCGCATTTTCCTCACGCTCGCGGAGGCGAAGCGCGAGCTGGAGAAGGTCATCGCCGGGCGGAACCCGAACGGCTCGATGACACTGGAGCAGTGGCACGAGCGGTACTGGCCCGCGATCGAGGCGTCCGTCCGTCCGGCGACCGCGCGCTGCTACGACGTCGGCTGGCGGCTGCGGGTGAAGCCGAGCCTGGGGCGGCACCGGCTGGAGGACATCACCTCGCCCATGATCGAGTCCGCGATGGTCACCTGGCCCGGCGGCGCGTCGGCCAAGAACGACGCCCTCGCGGTGCTGTCCCGGCTGCTGGACGCCGCGCGGCGCTCCCGCTTCATCGACTACAACCCGGCCCGTGAGGTCAAGCGGCCGAGCATGCGCGATTCCGTCTCGCCCATCTCCCGCGCCCTGACGCTGGAGCAGGTCGCCACCCTGCTCGCGCTCGTCCCCTAGGGCGTGTACCGGCGCTACCTCGCCACCCTCGTCTACACGGGGATGCGTGCGGGCTAGGCGACCGCGCTGCGGGTGCGCGACGTGGACTTCTCGCACAACATCATCCGGGTCAGCCGGTCGCTGAGCCCCGGCAGGAATGGCGAGCTGGTGGAGCAGAGCCCCAAGAGTCACAAGTCCCGCGAGGTGCCGCTCATCGCCGCGCTGCGTCCCCATGTCGAAGACGCCGCCCGCGGCAAGAAGCCGGACGACCTGCTCCTGTCCGGTCCCGACGGCGGTCGGCTCACCAACCACAACGCGCGCCGTGCCGTCGACTGGGACGTGTTGCGGGTGGCGATCGGCCGACCTGACCTGCGGATGCACGACCTCCGGCACACCTTCGCCACGATTCTCTTCGACGCCGGGGCCAGCGCACCGGACGTGCTGGCGACCCTCGGGCACTCCAGCCTCCAGGTCACCGAGCGATACTCCCGTGCCCGCGAGGGCGTCGCGCGGCGCGCCGGAGCCGTGCTCGACCAAGCCCTCAGCGGCGGCACCGGCAAGGGAGCTGGGGCAGGGCGCAAGGGCAAGTCCGACCGCGGAAATGGCCCAAGAATGGCCCGCACTCAGCAGAACTGGCGGAGAAACGAAGCGGCGGGCCGGAAGAAACCCTGATCCGCCGCGACTTTTCGGTGGCAGCTCCGACGGGCGTCGATCCCGTGACCTCACGGCCTTCAGTCGTGCGGGTTGCGCGGACCACCGGGGGTGCCGCCGTTCCCGGGACCGCCGTCGTGCCCTCCGGCGTCCGGCAGCTCGGGATGCCCTGGGTCGTGCCCGCCGAGCTCCTCGCGCTCCGCCTCATCGGGCTTGAACCCGAGCACGAACAGCGCCAGCACGACGAGCGTCGCGATGAACGCCACACCGAAGAAGATCAGGGCCAGGACCGGCTCGCGGGTGGCCAGCAGCACGACGACGCCGACGAACAGCGCGAGCACCGCCGCGATCGCGAGGAACTCGACGGGCCGCATGCGCTCGCGCAGGCTGGGGGTGCGCCCCTCGGGCGACTTGTCGTCAGAGCTCACGCGTGTCTCTCCGAAGCGTTCTCGTCGGCGTGCCCGTGCACCAGTCCGAACTTGAGGGTGAAGGCGCCGATCGCCACGTAGACGCCGACGACCACGGCGTAGGCGCCGAAGAGCCCCACCGCCAGCACCGAGTCCGGCGGAATGAGGAGATACACGATCATCAGGATGAGGGTCAGGCCGCCGACCGTCATCCAGTCCCGGGCGAGGCCGAGCCGGCCCCGCGCGCGGAATCCGCAGTACGCCTCGGCCGCGCCGGTGAGCGCGGCCCAGAAGGTCACACCGCCCAGCAGGACACCGAGGCCGGAGCCGTTGAGCGTGAGCGCGGCGACGCCCACGAGCACGCCGAACGCGCCCTGCGCGACGAACAGCCATCGCGTGAGGGAATCCCGCACCAGCGCTCCGCTTGCACCGACGACGACGCCCTCGATCAAGGCGTACGCCCCGAAGACGAGCATGCCGACCCTCGCCGAATGCTCGGGATCGAACGTGATGACCCCGCCTGCCACGAGAGCGACGACGGCGCGCGCGAGAGCGGCCATCCAATAGCGATCCGGGCTGACGCGCCCGGGCGCGGCTGTGCTCACGTGACCTCTTCCGTGCGGGTGATCGGGTGGCGTCCGAGCTCAGACATCGGATGCCGGCGCCACCGCGATTCTACCGGTCGCGGTTGTGCGCCCGGTCGGAGAGCGCCGTCACGGTCCGCCGGCGGTCGGCGCGTCGCCCCTCACCGCGGTGCCGTCCACCTCGTCGTCGTGCACCACGACGGCGCGCAGCCCGGCCTCCTCCAGGATGCCCGCGGTGGCCGGGGCCTGGCGACGGCTCGTCTCGATGAGGAGGCACCCGCCCGGTGCGAGCCACTCCCGCGCGCCACCGGCCACGCGACGCTGCATCGCGAGCCCGTCGTCGCCGCCGTCGAGTGCAACCCGCGCCTCGTGGTCCCGGGCCTCCGACGGCATGAACCGGATCTCCTCGGTGGGCACGTAGGGCGCGTTCGCCACGATGACGTCGACGCGACCGCGCAGGGCGTCCGGCAGCGCAGCATAGAGGTCGCCGAGGTGCACACGCGGGCCTGGCCCTGCACCGCCGGGCAGCCCTGCGCGGGAGAGCGTGCGTCGCGCGCAGTCGACCGCGATCGGGTCGAGATCGACGGCGTGCACCTCGGCGTACGGCCATGCGGCGAGGATCGCGGCGCCGATCCCGCCGGCTCCACAGCACACGTCGAGCACGACGGGCGCATCCGGTGCGACGCGCAACGCCTCGCGCACCAGCAGCGAGGTGCGCAGCCGCGGCACGAAGACGCCGGGCGCGACCGTCACCCGGAGGCCGCAGAACTCGGCCCAGCCGAGGATGTACTCCAGCGGTTCGCCCGCCACCCGTCGGGCGACGAGCTCGTCGAGCCGGCCGGAGCCGGAGGCCTCCTCGACCAGGAGCCGTGCCTCGTGCTCGGCGAAGACGCATCCCGCGTCGCGGAGACGCCGGACGATCTCGTCGAGCCCGCCGCCGGGCCGAGCGGTCATCGGCGCCCTTCCGCCCCGGCACGCGGGGCCGCCCCGGCCGGCCGCGGCAGAGCGTCGAGCCGCGGAGCGTCGAGCACGGGATGCGTGAGGCGCGTCACGCGACCACCGTAGCGCCGGAGCCGCGCGGGAGGCGCACGGGCCGGGCCGGCTGCCTCATGGCACCGGATGCCCCCCGACGCCGGATGTCCACATCGCGCGGACGCCCGCATCGCGCCGGGCCACCGCCCCCGCCCACTCCCGACCGCCCGGCCCCGCCCACTCCCGACCGCCCGGCCCAGGCGGCTCCCGACCGCCCGGTCCTGCCACTCCCAACCGACCACCCTGACCTCCCAGCGCCGCGAACGCCACCCGCCCGGCGCTTGCGCTCACGCTCGCCCCCCCCCGGCGCTTGCGCTCCACGCTCGCCCCCGGCGCTTGCGCTCCACGCTCGCCCCCCGGCGCTTGCGCTCCACGCTCGCCCCCCGGCGCATGCGCTCCACGCTCGGCCCGTCCGGCGCTTGCACTCACGCTCGCCCGGTACCCCAGCCAGCATGGTTGTGCGCAATGTGATTGTCCGCAATACTGTTCTCGTGCCCTCTCCGCTCGACGACCTGCTCTGCTTCGCGATGTACACCGCGTCGCATGCGACGACGCAGGCTTACCGCGAGGTACTGGCGCCGTGGAAGCTCACCTACACGCAGTTTTTGGTCCTCGTCGTGCTCGATCGCGGCGGCCGCACGGTGTCGGAGCTCGGAGACGAGCTCAGCCTCGACTCGGGCACGCTTTCGCCGCTGCTGAGGCGGCTCGAGCAGCGCGGCCTCATCGGGAGGCGCCGGGACGAGAACGACGAACGGATCGTGCGCGTCTCCTTGACCCCGGCCGGGGCACGAACCACGACCGACGCGCTCGAGGCGGCCGCCTGCCTCGGTCCCGCGTTCGTCGGCGACGGCTCCGACGTGGCGGGCGCCATCCGGCAGCTGCGCGAGCTCGCCGTGCGCATGCGGGCGCTCAAGGAGGCCCGGCGCGTGACATGACCCCGGCGAGCGCCGAGCTCACGCGCCCTCGCCGGCATTCGACCCCATCGATCCCGAGGATCCCCCTCGGGCCTGAACAGAATGGAGACCGGACCATGGAGTCCCTCTACACCGCAGAAGCACTGTCGACCGGCGCCGGTCGTGCCGGTCACGTCCGCACCGTCGACGGCTTCATCGACCTCGACCTGGCCGTGCCGTCCTCGATGGGCGGTTCCGGCAACGGGGCCAACCCTGAGGACCTGTTCGCAGCCGGATACGCCGCCTGTTTCCACAGTGCGCTGCAGGCCGTCGCCCGAAGCGAGAAGGTCGACATCCACGACTCCACCGTGGGGTCGCGCGTGCACATCGGATCCAACGGCCAGGGCGGCTTCCAGCTGGCCGTGGAGCTGGAGGTGTACCTGCCGGACGTCGACCGCGACACGGCGCAGCGCCTCGCCGACGCCGCCCACCAGGTCTGCCCCTACTCGAACGCCACTCGCGGCAACATCGAGGTCACCGTCAGCGTCGTCGACGACTGACCCGAAGCTCGCGCCCGGCACCATGCCGCCGCGCGAGGGCCATGCCGCCGCGCGAGGATTCTCCAGTGAGCTACAACGCGTCCGAGAGCACGACCGAGTACCCGGCGACACGGGTGCGCCTGGCGACGAACGCGCGCCTCGAGTCGTTCGCCGCCGCATTCGAGCGGGCCGTCCCGGCGCTGGCGGGCGAGGACACCCTCGCCCGCCTCTCCACTGACGGCGACTGGTCCGGATTCCTCCGCCATCTGCGGAGCGAGTCGTCCAGCGGGTTCGTCCGGCTGTGGTCGTGGCGCCCAGGCGACGTGATGCGATACGCCGGAAGCCGGACTCCGAGCATCCTCTGGCTCATCGCGCACCACGGGATCGCCGCACGGCTGTTCCGGCACGATCCCGGAACGATGCTCTACTCGCCGATCCGCATCGAGGCGCACGGGTCGCCGGAGGCCGGAACCGTGCTGAGCTTCGAGGTGCCCAGCGCCCGACTGCGCGGCTTCGGCGTGAACAAGGTGACCCAGGCCGGCGCCGAGCTCGACCGCGCCCTGGGCGACCTGCTCGAGGATCTCGGAGTGCCCAGGCCGACGGTGCTTCGTCGCTGACGCCGGACCGAGGGGCGCCCGGCTCTCAGGGTCGGGGACGCACCGTGAGGCTCTGCGCGCACGTGCCGACCACGCCGTGGACGTCGTGCAGCACGCTGTGGGTGATGCCGAGCCCGCCGGATCCGTACGCCACCGTCGTGTCGAAGCCCAGCCACTCGCCGTGCGGCTGGGCTATCAGGTGCGCGGTGAGGTCGACGTTCGGGAAGAGCACCGTCTGCGGCGGCATGCGCGGTGTGACTCCGTTGGCGATGTCGAGCACGCTCAGCAGTCGCACGGTGGGACTGATCGGCTCGTGCTCGAGAAGCGGCACACTGGGCCGTACCCACACCTGGGCGCGCCCCTGACCGAGACGCCGGCCGCGGGCGTCCACCGTGCGCACGAACTCGCCCGGCCAGTCGTCCAGGCCTCGCCACTCGTCGAGCTCCTCGGGTCGGGGCATGGGCGCGAAGGCGTCGCCGGCGAGAGCTCCGGTGTCGTGGCGGGCCAGCAGCCAGGCGCGCAGCGTGACGGCGGCACGTCCGCCGTGGCTCATGCGCGCCTCCGCGAGCTCGACCGTCCGACCCGGCCGCAGAACGCGCGTCTCCACCTCGACGACGTCGATCGGCATCGTGCCGAGGATGTCGAACGACAGCCGACCGAGCTGCAGTCCGGCCGCCAAGCGCTCGTCGAGCGCGAGCTCGACGGCGTGCGTCAGCAGGCCCAGGGCGGGCGCGATGTGCTGCTCGCGCGGATCCCACGCGCCGCCGACGGCAGGGGTGGCTCGGAAGCGGGTGTCGTCCACTCGTTCGAAGTACGCGGTCACGATCGAATCGTAGCTACCCGCCGTCTCCCCCCTCGCACCGCACCTCACGCACCCCACGCACCCTCCGCACCTCACCCTCCGCACCTCACCGAGCGCTCCTCACCGAGCGCTCCTCACCGAGCGCTGCATTCTCGCGCCGCTGCTACATGCAGACGCGCATCCGCACGTAGCAGCCGGTGAAATCGGTGGCGCCCGGTAGGCGACGACTCCCACCGGAAGGCGGCGACTTCGGGACGCTCGACCGAACGCGAGACCAACGCACGGATTCCCTCCTTCATTCGCCTTCGTGCCTGCGTGCATCCTCACGTGTGAGACCATCGAGAGGGCATCTCGTGACCGCCCGGACATGCGGGCTTCAGGTTCCGCGATGGGCCGGCGCATCCGTCGAGAATGAGCGCCAAGGAACACATCGCATCGCCAAGGGCGCTCAGACGAGCGTCGTTCCGGAAGTGAGGTCCGACGCCGTGCGGAAACGATGGTGGAAGCTCGCCGTGTGCCTCGTCATCGCGCTGGTGGGCGTGCTGGTCGCCCCCAGTCCCGACGCGCCCCTGGTGACCAAGCTCAGTGCGCTCACGAGCCTTCCGCCGCACAAGCAGATCGAGTACTTCCGCGACCATCCCACCGCGTTGATCGCGGCCATGAATGCCTCCCCGAGCTTCGTGGCCGACTGGTGGAAGGAGTTCCCGAAGGCCGACCGACGCTACGTGGCGACCCTCATGCCCGAGATCTTCGGAAACCTCGACGGGATCGACTATCGCTCCCGCGACGCAGCGAACCGGGTGCAGCTCGCGTCCCGCCTGAAGAAGGCCGAGAAGGAGGTCAAGGAGCCTCCCTCGACCCGAACCCGGCTCAACCTGCAGGCCCTGACCGCCATAGCGCACACCGTGGAGGGGCACCACACGCCGGCGCGCCACCTGATCGCACTGAGCCTGGACTCGCCTCCGCTGGCCGCCGTCGCGCTCGGGGATCTCGACCACGCGTCGCAGATCACCTACGCCATCCCCGGCATGGGCACCTACACGACCGACATGCAGCTGTGGACGCAGTCTGCGCAGAACATCTGGGACACCCAGGGGAAGCTCGGGGCGCCGGAGAGCCGCGCGGTCATCGCGTGGATCGGCTACGTGGCCCCGCCGCCCGGGCCGGCCGCGGCGCTGGGGGACTACGCCGCCCAGGGCGCACCGCTGCTGGTGTCAGACATCGAGGGCATCTTCGCGGCACGGCACGATCACCCCACGGTGAGCATCGTCGCGCACTCCTACGGCACGACCATGGCAGCAGACGCGCTCGCGTCGAAGGATCTGGGGGTCTGGTCGTTCGTGATGCTCGGCTCAGCCGGAGTCGAGGAGCGAATAGGCCGCGCGTCGGCCCTGCACGTCAAGCACGTGTACGCCGGCGAGGCGGCGAAGGACCCGGAGGCGCGATGGGGCCGCGTCACGCGAATCGACCCCAGGGCGCCCTCGTTCGGCGCCACGGTCATCTCCGTCGACGGCGACCCGCGGCAGGGACTGCTCGGCGTCACGGGCCACGATCCGATCCTGCACTCGGCCTGGAACGACAACCCGCTCTCCGCGGCGTGGAGCGGTCTCGACTCCGCGAAGTCGATCACGGCTTTCGTCGCCCACTTCCAGGCGTACGGATATCTCGACGCCGGCACGGAGTCACTGGTCAACGCCGCCATCGCCACCACCCCGCACGCGACCGTGTCGCTGGTCGGCTCACACGGATGACTCCGGCGCACCGGGCGAACGCCCCTTTGGTAGACGGGGGCGGACCTCTGGCCGCGGCTCGGCGGCTGATCGACGCGAACGCGCTCCATGACCGGGATGGCGAGCGCGGCGCCCCACCGCGGTGCGCCACCGTGCGCGCATCGAGCATCCCCGGGTGAGCGTCCAGCTCGCGGCCGCTCCGCGACACCCAGATGAAGGAACCAAGCACATGACCCCGACACACGACACGATCGCTCCGTTCTCCTCGAACGCCGACTTCGACTTCGAGATCCGCAACATCTTGGGCCACACCGCCGGCGGCGGGGCGGACCCGGGCGAGGTGCTCGCCGCCACCGCGGGCATCCACAATGGGGACCACGCCGCGTGGTACCGCGCCTGGCATGAGCTCGCGGGGCGCATTGCCAAGGCGGCGGCCGCCTCGGCGAAAGCCGGACACCGTGTCAGCGCGGCCCACGCCTATCTGCGCGCGTCCAACTACTTCGGCGTGGCCGTCAACGCGGCCAGCTCTCTGAAGGACTCCGCCGAGCTCATCCCGACCTTCCGGGAGCAGCGCGACGCGTGGGCCTCGTTCGTCGCGGTCACGCCGACGAGTGCACAGCGGGTCGACATCCCGTACGCGTCCTCGTCGTTGCCCGGCTGGTTCTTCCGCGCGGCGACCGGGGAGGTGCGACAGCGCACGCTCATCCTGGTGAACGGCAGCGACGGCTCACTCGCGGGCCTCTGGGCATCGACGGGTGCGGCAGCACTCCAACGCGGCTACAGCGTCCTCGTCTTCGATGGGCCGGGGCAGCAGTCGGAGCTCTTCGAGCGCAACGTGCGGTTCCGCCCGGACTGGGAGCACGTCCTGACCCCGGTCTACGACTTCGTCGCGGGGCTCGACGGTGTCGATCCGTCCAGCGTCGCGGTGTATGGAATCAGCCAGGGCGGCTACTGGGTTGCGCGTGCCCTGGCGTTCGAACACCGGTTCGTGGCGGCCATCACCGATCCGGGGGTCGTGGATGTCTCCGCGTCCTGGACGACGCGGCTGCCCAAGAGCCTGCTCGAACTGCTCGAGAAGGGCCAGGACAAGAGGTTCGACGAAGAGATGGGCCTGGGCATGAGGTTCTCGCCGGAGACCGAGCGCACCTGGCGGTTCCGCGCCCGTCCGTATGGGACCGCGGGATTCGCGGCGACCGTCCGAGCGGTGCGCGACTACGTCGTGACCGACGATCTGGCGGCGCAGATCACGACGCCGCTGCTGATCACGAGCCCGGAGGGAGAGCGGTTCTGGCCGGGTCAGGCGGAGCGGCTCGCCGACCTGACGTCGTCGGTCTCCACCCTCGTGCGCTTCACCGCTGCCGAGGGCGCGAACGAGCACTGTCAGCCGCTCGCCCGCACCCTCACCGCAGAGCGGGTGTTCGACTGGCTCGACGAGCGCATCAGCGCTGCCACCGGAAAGAGCTGAGCGACGCGGCCTACACCGGCGCCATGTCGGCGAACCGGGAGAAGTGGCCCTGGAACGCGACGGTGACCGTGCGGGTCGGGCCGTTGCGGTGCTTGGCGACGATGAGGTCGGCCTCGCCCGCGCGCGGGTTGTCCTTTTCGTAGGCGCTCTCACGGTGCAGAAGGATCACCACGTCGGCGTCCTGTTCGATCGACCCCGACTCGCGGAGGTCGGCGAGCGCCGGCAGCTTGTCCGCGCGCTGCTCGGGACCACGGTTCAGCTGGGACAGCGCGACGACCGGCACCTGCAGCTCCTTGGCGAGCAGCTTCAGGGCACGCGAGAACTCGCTGACCTCCTGCTGCCGGTTCTCGACCCGCTTGCCGCTGGTCATCAGCTGCAGGTAGTCGATCACCACCATCTTCAGTCCCACCCGCTGCTTGAGGCGCCGACACTTCGCGCGTATCTCCACCAGGGTCATGTTCGGGCTGTCGTCGATGTACAGCGGGGCATCGTTGATGCGGCCGCGCGTGGCCGCGATCGTCCTCCAATCGCGCTGGTCGATGGTGCCCTTGCGCATGTTCTGCAACGGAACGGATGCCTCGGCAGACAGCAGGCGCATCGCTATCTCGCTTCGCCCCATCTCCAGCGAGAAGAAGATGGTGGGCATGTCGTGCTTGATCGCGGCCGCGCGCGCGAAGTCCAGCGCCAGCGTCGACTTCCCCAGCGCGGGGCGTGCGGCCACGATGATCATCTGACCGGGGTGGAGCCCGTTCGTGAGGTCGTCGAGGTCGGCGAACCCGGTCGGCACGCCGGTCATGACGCCGTCCTTGTGCTTGGCGGCCTCGATCTCGTCGATGGCGGCCGTGACGGCGTCCGTCAGCGGGATGTAGTCCTCGCTGTCGTTCGAGCCGGTGACCGAGTAGATCTCGGCCTGCGCCTCGTTGACCAGGTCGAGCACCTCGCCCTCGCCCGAGTAGCCCATCTGCGTGATGCGCGTCCCCGCCTCCACGAGACGGCGCAGCAGTGCCCGCTCGGCGACGATCTCCGCGTAGTATCCGGCGTTCGCGGCCGTCGGCACGAGGCTCGTCAGGGTGTGCAGGTACTCGGGTCCTCCCGCGCGACTGAGCTCTCCCGTCTTGGTCAGCTCGTCGGTGACCGCGATCACATCCGTCGGCTCGCCCCGGGAGTACAACGAGAGGATCGCCTCGTAGATCACCTCGTGCTTCGGGATGTAGAAGTCGGTGCTGCGCACGGTCTCCACGACGTCGGCGACCGCATCCTTGCTCAGCAGCATCCCGCCGAGGGCGCTCTGCTCCGCGAGCAGATCGTGCGGCGGGACGCGCTCCGCCGAACGGCCCTCGGGCGCAGGCCGGCCGTCCGCCAGACCCAGGTGAGCGATCGACACCCAGACCTCCTGTTTCCCGTCGCCGACCCTCGCCGGCGATGATGCTCCCTCGTGCGCTGCGCGCGAGCCTCCCCGGCCACATCTCGTGCCCTCGGGCACAGCGTGACGAGGTGCTCGACCGGCGCTCTCCCACGGTCTCAGCGACCCCCGACAAACGCCGTGGTCGGCCGTCGATGTCGCCATCGCGTGCCGCGCTGAATCACCCTAGGGACGCGGGATGCGCCCGCACAACTCGACCTGTGGATAACCATGTGGGGAATCTGGGCGAAACGCCGGAGGGCGTGTGCAGAAGGTGTGAGCGGATCTGGGGACAACGGAAGAATTTCGTGAGCGAAACACGCTCTGACCGGCCGAAAAGTTGTTCCACCCCTGTGCGTGAAATGTAGTCGGGATGATGTGTCGACACCGCGCCACGACCTCGCGAACATGTGGACAAAGGTTGCGCGGAAGGCCGTGAGGTGTTAGTCCCGGCGGTGCGCCGACGCGCACCGGCGAGGGCGTGGCGGAAATGCGAGACGGGCCGCATCCGCGAGGGGATGCGGCCCGTCGTCAGGCGGCTCGGACTACTTCGCAGGAACCACCTGAAGGGTGATCGTGGCGTTGATGTCGTCACGCAGCTTCACCGTCGCCTCGTGCACGCCGACCGTCTTGATCGGAGCCGACAGCTCGATCTTGCGCTTGTCGACGGCGCCGATGCCTGCGGCCTCGACGGCCTCGGCGATGTCGGCCGTCTTCACGGAGCCGAACAGACGGCCCTCGGCCCCGGCCTTCACCGCGAGCTTCACGGTCGTGGCCTCGAGCTTGAGCTTGAGGTCCTGGGCCTCCTCGATCGTGGCGTGCTCGCGCGCGGTGCGTGCCGCCTTGATCTGCTCGACCTGCTTCTGTCCTCCCCGGGTCCACGCGATCGCGAAGCCCTGCGGGATCAGATAGTTGCGGGCGTAGCCGTTCTTGACCTCGACGATGTCACCCGCCGAGCCGAGACCGGAGACCTCGTGCGTCAGAATCAGTTTCGACATGAGCGACTCCTAACGGCCCGAGCCCGAGTACGGAAGCAGAGCCATCTCGCGGGCGTTCTTGACCGCCTTCGCGATGAGGCGCTGCTCCTGCACGGAGACCCCGGTGATGCGGCGGGCGCGGATCTTGCCGCGCTCGGAGATGAACTTTCGCAAGGTGGCGACATCCTTGTAATCGATGACGCCCACGCGGACGGTCTTCGCCGGAGCGGCGTTCTTGCCGTCCTTGCCCTTGCGGATCGGCTTGCGGCGGTCGCCGCTCGACTTTCCAGCCATGGTTGTTCCTTCGGATGATGCGGATGCCGTCGTCTCCGGCGTCCGCGAAAGCGGTATGTGGTGGTTGTGACGAGACGACCGCGTCGCCAGCGGCTGACGGCCCCTAGAACGGCGTCTCGTCGTTGAAGCTGCCAGGCGTGTTCCACACGTCTGCGCTCGGGTCCGATGCCGGCGTCGACGGCGCCCACTGGTCGTCGCTCGGCGCTCCGCCGACGCGGCCGCCTCCCGACGACTGGGCACGCGTCACGGACGCGGTGGCGTAACGCAGCGACGGGCCGATCTCGTCGATCTCGAGCTCGATCGAGGTGCGCCGCTCGCCCTCCTTCGTCTCGTACGAGCGCTGCTTGAGACGACCCGTGGCGATGACCCGCGAGCCCTTGGTCAGCGAGCCCGCCACGTGCTCGGCGAAGTCGCGCCAGACGCTCGCACGCAGGAAGAGGGCCTCGCCGTCCTTCCACTCGCCCGAGGCACGATCGAAGGTGCGCGGGGTGGAGGCGATGGTGAAGTTCGCCACGGCCAGCCCGTTCTGCGTGTAGCGCAGCTCCGGGTCGGCGGTGAGGTTGCCCACCACGGTGATGATCGTCTCGCCGGCCATCGGACTATGCGCTCGGCTTCGTGGTCGCGGCCGCCTCGACGGACTCGGGGCGGCGCTTGCGAGCCGCCTTCTCGTCCGCGCGCTTGTGCGCCGCGGCCACCTGGGCGATGGCCTCCTCGGCGCGCAGCACCTTGGTGCGCATGACGGCCTCCGAGAGCTTCAGCTGGCGGTCGAGCTCCTGAGTGGCGTCGGAGTTCGCGGTGAAGTCCACGACCGCGTAGATGCCTTCGGACTTCTTGTTGATCTCGTACGCCAGGCGTCGCTTGCCCCAGATGTCGACCTTGTCGATCGAACCCCCGTCGTTGCGGATGACGTTGAGGAACTTGTCGAGGCTGGGGGCGACGGTGCGCTCATCGATCTCGGGATCGAGGATGACCATCAACTCGTACTGATGCATGACTGACCCACCTCCTCTGGACTTGAACGGCTGCAGGCTTTCTGCAGCAGGAGGGTGTGTGCATCGTCGTCCGCGCAGTCGAGCGACGCCCGCGTGCGGACAACCCCGATAGCTTACCGGATCCGCGGCCGATCGGCCACCGCTCCACCGCGGGTCGAGCCCCTGTACCGCGGGTTGAGCTTCGAAACCCGCCCGCCCCCGGTCGAGCCCGTCGGGTGATTCGCCCTGAGTGGTTGCGTCCGTTCCTTTTGGAGCGTTGTCTCTCAGGAGATCGGTGAAAGTTCTTCATCAAGACATCGGTGACGTTTCGGGGGTTCTTCGTGGTGACACTTCTACCGCTCGTATGAAGGTGTGAGCCGAATGCACCCGTCGATCCCGTGTCCATCTCGCGATCTCGCAGCGGCCCGATGACGCGCCGAGGGGCGTGACGAAGTTCTGCGCCGAGCATGCTGCGCCGGGTCGTCCAGGTGCCGGTGGATGGCGTGCCGGGTTGGAATGTCGTGCTCATCGACCTCTCCGCTGACAGATCGGTGGGCCAGCGGAATGCTCCGCCGGCCCACCTCTCCGTGCGATCCGGTTACTCTGCCGTGCGGCGTCGACGGATCGCCATGAAGACGGCTCCGGCTCCGGCACCTACCAAGATCAGGGCAAGGATCCCGGGGGCGACGGTGTCGCTACCGGTGAACGCCAGTCCGGTCCCCGGCGCTGGCGGGTCGACCGCCGTGTTCGTGTCGCAGTTGCCGGACGGGTCGCAGCTGCCACCGTCGACGGCCGGGTCGACGGTGTTCACCAGGCGACGGTTGCCGTTGGCCGGGTTGTCGACCGTGACGGAGTAGGTCACCTTGATCGTGTCCCCGACTCCCAGCGGCCCGGCCCAGCTCAGGGTGTTCCCGCTGAGGGTCGCCCCGTGGGTAGCGTCGTTGTTGTAGGTGGCGTCATCGAGCACGTCGCTCATGTCGTCCTTGAACGATGCCGGGGAGGCCACCGTGTACGCGGACCGACCCGTGTTGGTCACCGTGATCGCGTAGCTGACCACACTTCCGGGCTTGACCGCCTTCGTGGTGGAGACGGTCTTGTTCACCGTGTAGGACGCCACCGGGGTGTCCGTCAGGCAACTGCCGTGCGTGTCGCACGAGCCGCCGGGGGCGTTCGGGGTGACGGCATTGGCCAGGTGGAAGTTCCCGGTGTCCGGCTTGTTCACCGTGACCGAGTACGTCACCTTCACCGTCTGACCCGCTGCGAGCGGGCCCGACCAGTTCAGCGTGTTACCGATGGCCGTCGCGCCGCCGCTGGCGTCGCCGTTGTAGACGGCGTCGTCGAGCACATTGGTCAGGTCGTCACGGAACGAAGCCGGCTTGGCTGCGGTGTAGTCGACCTTGCCCGTGTTCTTCACGGTCACCGTGTAAGTGATCGTGCCACCGGGAGTGACGGTCGCCTTCGAGGCTTCCTTGGTCACCGTGTAGGACCCCGAGGGGATGGTCACGGTGCATGCGGCGTTGTCGTTGCCGGTCGGGCAGTCCCCACCGGGCGGAGTGACCACGGTGTTCGTCAGCCGCGAGTCGCCTGTGATCGGGTCGTTGACCGTCACCGAGTACGTGACGGTTGTCGTGGCACCGGCATCCAGGGCACCCGACCACGACAGCACCGGAGCCGCATAGGTGGCACCGCCCGTGGCGTCGTTGTTGTAGGTCGCGTCATCCAGCACCGCCGACAGGTCGTCGGTGAAGGACGCCGGTGCCGCGGCGGTGTAGTCGACCTGACCCGTGTTCTCCAGGGTGATCGTGAACGTCACCTTGTCGCCGGGGACCACGTCCGTCTTGTCGGCGGTCTTGGTCACCCGGAGGGCCTGCAACGGGTTGGTGGTGGTGCAGCTGCCGGTCGGCTCGCATCCGCCACCGCTGTCCGAATCCCCGGTCACCGTGTTCGCCAGGGTGCCGTCACCGGTGCCGGGAGGCCCGGCGAGTACCTGGTAGGCGATCGTCTGCACCGCGCCCACGGCGAGCGGACCGGACCACGTCAGCGTGTTGCCGCTGACGACGGCGCCGTTCGTGGCGGACCCGGCGACGTAGGTGGCGTCATCGAGGACCTTGGAGAGGTCATCGATCACCTTCGCCGGGGCTGCCGCGGTGTAGTCCGCCGCGCCCGTGTTGGTCACGGTCACGGTGTAGGTGACGGTGTCACCCGGGTGCACCGGGCCGGCGGCCGCAGAGGACGCCTTCGCGACCGTGTACGACTGCACCGGGCTGCTCGTGGTGCACTCCCCCGTCACGCACGAACCGCCGGTACCGGGAACCACGCCGTTGTCCAGCTTGTGGTTACCGGCGTCCGGGTCGTTCACCGTCACCGTATAAGTGATCTTGCGTGTGGCGCCGACAACCAGTGCACCCCGCCACGACAGGATCGGTGCGGCGTAGGTGACACCACTCGGCGCGTCGTTGTTGTATGTGGCGTCATCCAGCACCGCGCTCAGGTCGTCGGTAAACGAAGCCGGGTTCGCAGCAGTGAAATTCGTCGTTCCGGTGTTCGTCACGGTCACCGTGTAGGTGACGGTGCCACCGGGATGCACCTCGCCCTGCGGTGAGGACGACTTGGACACGCTGAACGATCCGATGTCCGTGGTCGTCGTGCAGTCGCCGGCCGGGTCACAAGCGCCACCCGGGGTCCGGGGGCGGACCGTGTTGGTCATGACCTTGTCCCCGGTGTCGGGAGTGTTCACGGTCACGGTGTAGGTGATCGCGATGGTCTGGCCAGCGGTGAGCGGGCCGGACCAGGTGAGTGTGTTGCCGGTGATCGTTGCACCGTTATCCGGGCCCGAGGTGATGGTTGCGTCGTCGAGGACCCGGGACAGGTCGTCGGTGAAGGACGCCGGGGCTGCAGCGGTGTAGTCCTGCGCACCGTTGTTGGTCACGGTGACCGTGTAGGTGACCGTGCCGCCCTCGGTGACCTCGGTCTCGGAGGCGACCTTTTTTACGATGTACGACTGGGTGGGGAGGATGACCGTACAGGCCGGGTTGCCGGAGTCCAGCTCACAGTCACCACCGATACCAGGCGGGGTGACGACCGTGTTCTGCAGGCGGGTGTCGCCGGTGACCGGGTCGTTGACGGTCACGGAGTATGTGATGGTGGCAGTCGCGCCAGCAGCGAGAGCACCCGACCAGGACAGGGTCGGGGCGGTGTAGGTGGCGCCGCCGGTAGCGTCGTTGTTGTAGGTGGCGTCATCCAGCACCGCGGACAGGTCGTCGGTGAAGGACGCCGGTGCGGCGGCGGTGTAGTCGATCTTGCCGGTGTTCTGCGCGGTGACGGTGTAGGTGATCTTGTCGCCGGGGACGACGTCGGTCTTGTCGGCGGTCTTCGTGACCTTCAGCGACTGCACGGGTGTGCTGGTCGTGCAGGAGCCGCCCGGATCACAGCTGCCCCCGGTACCGGGGACCACAGAGTTGGTCAGGGTGTGGTCTCCGTTGTCTGGCGTGTTGACCTTCACCGAGTAGGTGATGGTGGCTGTCTCACCAACGGCGAGGGGGCCGACCCAGGACAGGGTCGAACCCGTGACGGTGGGCGCTGGTGCGGTTGAGCTGCCCGTGTAGGTGACTTTGGCGTCACCGTTGTAGGTGGCGTCGTCCAGGACGCCGGTGAGGTTGTCGGTGATCCGGACAGGGCTGGCGGCGGTGTAGGCGACGTTGCCGGTGTTCTTAACCGTCACTGTGTACGTCTGAGTGTCGCCAGGCTTGGCCACCGATGGGGAGGCGGCCTTGCTGACGGTGTACGAAGGCATCGGGCACAGCACGCTCGGTCGGACCTGCGCGTCGAAGCCCTCGGCGTCCGGGCCGGACTTGATCTGCACGATGATCGTGTTCAGACCGGCGTGCCAGTCATTCTTCAGCGTGGTCTGCGAGGCGTTGACTGCGAACTGTCCAGCGTAGTAGTACGGGAGGCTCCCAGTGCCAGTGTCCGGCCCGTTCGGGCTCTGGGGAAGCCCGGTGGTCTTTCCCGACTGCGCTGCCCCGTTGATGAAGACCTCAGCGACATCGTTGTCCGCGAGGAAGTTCATCGCGAGCTGGAACTGAGTCGGGTCAACCGTCGGATCGAGGTTGAACTGGAACCGGTAGTACCAATCCCCGGACACACCTCCCTGCGAGGGATTGTCGACGGTCTGCTGCGAGATCCAGTTCGCGTTGCCATACGGGCTGTTCGCCCAGTTTCCGGCGAGCTTGCCGACGTTCGCTGCCACCCACGTCGCGTTCGCGGGGGGCATCGAGACGGTGGCGCTCGTCGGATAACGCCCCGACACCTCCCAGTTCGCATCCTTGGCCAGATCGGGGAGGAAGCCGCCCGTCGCGGCGTTGTACGCCGTGTTGAAGATGTTCGGGTCGCTCGTACAGGTCACAGTGGGTGTGGCCGCCATCGCCGGAGCGGCGAGCGTTGTAACGGCGACCGTACCGCCCAGCAGAGATCCGACCAACGCCAAAACGCCACCGGTCGCGACCGCGCGCATACGTCGCGATAGCGACCGCGGCACCAGCCCGATCCTGGCGTTAGTTTCGCGTATCCCCACAGAGAGCCTCCCCGAATGTCCAAAGGAGACACCAGGCCCCCGTTCAGCTCTCACCTAATCGGGCACGACACGCCCATGTCACGTCATCCCGGAAAGTCCACCCCAAAGAGCCCGGAAGTCCATATGTATGCACCCCCAAAAGGGGTACTCCAATCGGGCTTGTGGACGGAAATCCCGGCACTCTTCTCCCCCCTCGATCGGGTGACACCGGGTCTGGAATGGCGCGCGGTCCCCAACGAGAAGGGCACCTCCAGCACGGCTGGCAGGCTAACTCCAGTGAGTGAACGATGACCCTTGACGAGCAAGCCGAAGACACGAATTCGGTAACCGTCGACCCACGGTTACGGCCGTTCGACCTACCGGTCCTAGTGGCCGAGACCGCTGCGCGGGACGGGTGGCAGGCGGCGAAGTCCGTGATCGAAAGCCACTGGGATGCGTTCGCCAGTGCCGCCCCCAAACATCTACTTGCTGCTCTGAAGGCTCTCCCCGGTGAGGCGTTCGTCAACATGCCTAGCCTGAGCGTGGCTGCCAACTACCTGCAGCACGTCGTCATTGACGGGGAACCGCGTCGGTTCTTCCACGACGGCCGGCTCACCCCGAACCCCGACCGGGAAGCATCGGCCAACCTGGACACCCTCATCCTCCTCACCGGTAAAGCCGCCGGCGATCGCACCGCCGGCAGAGTCGAAGAAGGGAGACGAACCGTTCTGGAGGCCAAAGCCGTCCTCGACAGGATCAAACCCGCCGAACGGGGCGAGTTCGTGGGCTCGCTTCCGCACCTGCGTTTCCAGTGGGGCCGCACTTTCGATGCAGCCAACGCCCCCGACGCCATCGGCGAATACGAGGAAGCGTACGATCTCGCCCGTCTGACCGGGCAGCCAGTGATCGCACGGCGGGCCGCCGGCCACATCGCCTGGGTGCACGCCGACCGCGGTCGCCTCAACGAAGCGGACCTATGGCTAGCCAGAGCCCAGGCGGAACCGGCTACCAACGGTCGCTACGACGTCATCCTGTTACTAACCTCCGCACTGCTCAGAAATGATCGGCAGGACCCCACCGCCCAGATAGAGCTGGGCCGTGCGCTCGGGCTCCCGCTCGGAGAGCAGTGGGCGGCCGCCCTGTGGGTGTCCGCGATGCTTGCCCACGGAGGACCTGGAGTGTCTTCGGTCGACGCCCGTCTTGAAAGCGACCTCGAACGGCACCCGGAGACACAGCTGGCCGGCGCCGACGCCCGCTACATCAAAGCTGCACGTGCCCGACTTGCTCGGATGCGACCCCGCCTGCGCAACGACGTCACTTTGATCCCGACAGGAACAGCGCTCGACCCGCTGCTCGAGGCGTCACTCGCGTACTTCGAAGGTCGGTTCTCCGACGCGCTCGCCAGCAGCGAGGAGGCTCGGAATCTCACCGCCGCCCCGCGTGTGGAGGCACCCGCCCTATTGGTAGCGTCGGCCTCCCATCATCAGCTCGGCCACTACCCGACCGCAGCTGACTCGTTCCGGGCAGCAAACACGATCATCCAGTATCAACGGATGTTCAGCGCGTACGCCGTTGTCCCCGCGCGAACGCTCACCGCACTTGCAGAGCAAGCGGGCGAGCCCATCTACGGCACCGCACCCACCACAGCCCACGACCGGGCACTCCCAAAACTCACCAATCGAGAACGCCAGATTCTCGGACTGCTCGCCAGCGGGCTCTCCGTCCAGCAGATCGCCGCGGAGCTTTTCATCAGCCCGAACACGGTCAGTTCCGCAATGCGAACCCTTTACCGCAAACTGGGCGTCAACTCCTGCGCCGCCGCGGTGCAATGGGCCAAACAGACAGAGATCACCTTCTGATCAGGGGACTCGGCCTGCACCCGACCCGCTTTGACACGCACTGCCAACTTCTCGCGCTGCTGCGGGTTCGGGATCGCGACGTCGATCGTTCCCCGTGGGTTTCGAGGTCGCTGTGGCGGTACCGGTTGCGATGCGTCACACGGGGCTTGCTGTCCCCCCTCGGCGCCGACCGTGTGGTCGGCATCAGCGGACAGGCGTTGGTCATCGTCTGCAGCAGCTGCCGCAGCAGAGCCACGGACGCCTCGGACAGGGCTTCAGCCAGCACCGTCGCGGGGTCGACAATATGGGGAGCGGTCATCGTGGTCGACTCCATTCGAGAGAATTGTGGAAGAGTCCTCGATGGATCACACGGTGACCGCGCTCACGTCAGCGACGAACATGGCGACCACCGGTGCAGTCACGCCACTATGCGCGACTCCACTCTCAACCCGCGGCAGGGTTTCGACAGGCTCAACCGGCGAGAAGGCTCAACCCCACCGGAGCACCCAGCCCACGTCCGTAGGCTTGTGGCATGGTCGACCGTCCGCTGAGCATCGCCGTCATCGCGATGCACACGTCTCCGTTCGCCGCACCGGGATCGGGTGATGTCGGCGGCATGAACGTGCTCGTGGGCGCGACAGCGGAGCGCATGGCGTCGCAGGGACACCGCGTCGAGGTCGTCACCCGCCGATTCGCACCCGAGCTGCCCGCCTCGACCACGCTCCCCTCGGGCGTTGTGCTCAGGTTCGTCGAGGCCGGACCGGCCGCCCCTCGGCCCAAGGCCGAGCAGGAGGCCTTCATCGCCCCCTTCCGCCGCGACCTGGATCGCCTCGGCGAGGTCGACATCGTGCACTCGCACCACTGGCTGGCCGGAATGGCCGGGCTGCCGTTCGCCAGGGAGCGGCGCGTGCCGCACGTGCAGAGCTTCCACAGCATCGCCGCCGATCCCTCGACCGACCTCAGCGCGGGGGAGCGGCCCGAGTCCCCGGGACGGCTCGGCGGCGAGGCGTGGCTCGCCCGCGAGTCGGACGCGATCCTCGCCGTGAGCCATGCGGAGGAGCGCACCGTGGTCGAGCGGCTGCGCGCCGACCCACGGCGTGTGCACGTGGTGCTGCCCGGCGTGGACTCGACCCTGTTCCACGACGGAGCACGGCGCCTGCACCCGCGTCCGTACGTGGTGGCAGCTGCGCGCATCGAGCCGCTGAAGGGGCTGGACCTGGCGATCCGGACGATCGCGGGCGTCCCGGTGCAGCTGCGTCCCGATCTCGTCATCGCCGGCGGACCCACTCACGGGCACGAGCGGCATCTGGACGAGCTGCGCCGCCTCGCCTCCGAGCTGGCGGTGGGCGATCGGGTGCGGTCGGTCGGGCCCCTGTCGCGGGATGACCTCGCGGAGCTCTTCGCGCACGCCTCCGCCGTTCTCGTGCCATCGCACTCCGAGACCTACGGCCTCGTCGCGTTGGAGGCGGCCGCCAGCGGCGTGCCGGTGCTCGCCGCCGCGTCTGGCGGTCTGCGCGAAGCCGTCGGCGTGCGTTCCGCGGCTCTGGTGCCCTCGCGCGCGCCCGCCGAATGGGCGGCACGTCTCACCGCGCTTCTCGCCGATGGTGCGCGGTGGGCCGAGCTCTCCGCCGCCGGGCGCCGGTTCGCCCTCGAACGCACCTGGGATCGCACCGCCGCCGAGACCGTCGCCGTCTACCACGGCATCCTCGACCTCGCCCCTCCCGGCACGCTGCGGAACTGCGCGTGAATCCCTTCGCCGGCGCCGGGTCCGTGCTTCTGGTGCACGCGCACCCCGACGACGAGACGCTCTTCTCGGGCGGGCTGATCCTGATGCTCGCGGATGCCGGGATCCGCGTCGACCTGCTCACCGCCACTCGAGGCGAGCGCGGTGAGGTCGTGCCGGCCCTGCGCGGGCGCGTGGACGACCCGGAGGCTCTCGCGTCGATCCGCGTCGCGGAGCTCCGCCGCGCCGCGACCGGGCTCGGCGTGTCGCACACGTGGCTTCTGGGCGAGCCGCCGGCTCGTGCTCCCGGACTGCCACCGCGGGTGTATTCCGATTCGGGCATGCGTTGGGTCACGCCGACGATCGCCGGGCCCTTGGACAACGTGCCCGCTGATGCGCTGACCGCCGCCGACCCGGCTCAGGTGGCCGGCGACGTCCTCGCCCTCATCCGCCGCAGCGCCCCCGATCTCGTCGTGAGCTACGACGACGACGGCGGATACGGGCATCCGGACCACCGGGCGATCGGGCGGGCCGCGTTCGAGGCCAGCCGGGACGCCGGCGTCCCCTTCGCGGAGCTCGTGCCGGATGACGCCACCGACGCGTGGGTCGTGGACGCCGCGGATCGGCTGGACCGGATCCGGGAGGCCCTGCGGGCCCACGCGACGCAGCTCACCGTGCACAGCGACGAGGTGGTGCACTCCGGCGGCCAGCGCGAGCCGATCCGCACGAGCGTCGGTGTACGGCTGGTGCGCTGAGCCGCCTTCGGTCATCAGACGCATGGGCGGCGGCCCGCATCAGGCCTGGCCGGCCCACCAGTCGCGCAGCCGCCGCTCGGCCTCCTCCGGTCCGAGCGCACCCTCGTCCAGTCGCAGATCGAGCAGGAACCGCATCGCTCTTCCGACCTCTGGTCCGGGCCGGAGGCCGAGGATGCGCATTACCGCGGTCCCGTCCAGGTCTGGCCGCACGGCGTCCAGCTCCTCCTGCGCCTTCAGCTGCGCGATGCGCGCCTCGAGGTCGTCGTAGGCGAAACCGAGCCGATCGGCCTTGCGGCGGTTGCGCGTGGTGACGTCGGCCCTGGTCAGCTCGTGCAGCCGCTCGAGCTGGTCGCCTGCGTCCCGTACGTAACGACGCACCGCGGAATCGGTCCACACCCCGTCGGCGTAGCCGAAGAAGCGCAGGTGCAGCTCGATGAGCCGGCTGACGGCGTCGATCGTGTCGTTGTCGAAGCGCAGAGCGCGCAACCTCTTCCGCGCCAGCTTCGCGCCCACGACGTCGTGGTGGTGGAAGCTCACCGCGCCACCGGGCTCCAGCCGACGCGTCGCCGGCTTGCCGATGTCGTGCAGCAGCGCGGCGAGGCGCAGCACGAGGTCGGGCGGCTCACCCGGGTGCCGCTCCCTCTCGTATCCGATGGCCTGCTCGACCACCGTGAGGGTGTGCCGGTAGACGTCCTTGTGGTGATGGTGCTCGTCGATCTCCAGGCGCAGCGCCGGCAGCTCCGGCAGGATGCGGTCCGCCAGCCCGGTCTCCACCAGCAGCTCCAGCCCCGGCCGCGGGTCGTCGCTCGTCAGCAGCTTCACCAGCTCGTCGCGGATGCGCTCGGAGCTCACGATCGCCACGCGGTCGGCCATCTCCCGCATCGCCGAGACCGTGTCGTCGCTCACCCGGAACCCGAGCTGGGAGGCGAATCGTGCCGCGCGCAGCATCCGGAGCGGGTCGTCGCCGAACGAGATCTGCGGCGTTATCGGCGTGCGCAGCACCCTCGCCAGCAGGTCGTCGACGCCGCCGGACGGGTCGACGAGCACCGTCTGCGGAACCCGCAGCGCGAGCGCGTTCACCGTGAAGTCGCGCCTGATGAGATCGCCCTCGAGACTGTCGCCGAAGACGACCTCGGGCTTGCGCGTGCGGCCGTCGTAGTCGTCGGCGCGGTAGGTGGTGATCTCTACCGTGTCGCTGCCGAACCGGGCGCCGATGGTGCCGAACCTGCGGCCGATGTCCCACCAGGTGTCGGCGATGGGTCGCACGATCTCGATCACGTGCTCCGGGCGCGCGTCGGTCGTGAAGTCGAGGTCGTGCACCGTGCGGCCCAGCAGCGCGTCTCGCACCGGGCCGCCCACGAGGGCGAGCTCGTGGCCGGCGTCCGCGAACGCCCCGGCGAGCTGCGCCACGATGCCGGACTCCGCCGTCTCGCGCAGGCGCGCGAGGGAGTCGGCGACGCTCTGCATAGTGCTGCACAGTCTATCGATGCCGGATGCGCCGCCGGCCGGTCGGCCCCGCCGGTGAGACGGCGCGCCGGTAACGGATGCTTGTGAGCACGCCGTCCGCACCCTGCGACACCGGGGTGGCGCGCCCACCGCCCCCGTACAATTGCCGACATGCTCCCCGTCGACCCCTGCGCTGCCGCATGCGGCTGAACCGCAGACGCCGGCGTCTCGGGCGGGCTGCACTGCTGGCGGCGGGCGCGGCCGCCGTCCTGTCGGTGCTCGTCCCGACGCCGGCACCGGCGCTCGGCGCAGCTCCCAGCGGCGGCTCCGCGGTGGTCTCGCTGTACGCCGGGAACGCGGGCACGGAGTCCGCCGGCGAATCCGTGACGGTCACGATCGGGTTGGACAACGAGTCATCGGCATCGGTGGGGCCGGGCACCGCCACGCTCTCGATCACCGAGAAGCCCCTCGCGGACCGCACCGAGCTGGACGCCTGGGTGAAACAGGGCGGCGACGGCCCGGCGACCCGGGTCATCGGCACGGTCTCCACGCCTGGCGTCACGGCGGGAACGAGCCAGCGGGTGGCCACGTTGACGCTGCCGGCGGAGGCCGTCGGGCTCGGCGGCGACACGGCGGTCTACGGCATCGAGGCCGTCGTGGCGGACTCCTCCGGAACGGTCGGCACGGGCCGCTCGAGCCTCACCTATGTCGGCGGGGCCGCCCAGCGGCAGGTCGGACTCGCGGTGGCCATGCCGATCACCGTGCCTCCGACCTCCGACGGGCTGATCTCCCCCGACGACCTTCTCACGTACACGGCTCCGGACGGCCTGCTGACCAGACAGCTGGAGATCGCACGGAACCATTCGCAGATCGCCATCGCGATCGACCCGATGATCATCGCGTCGATCCGGGTGCTGGGGACCTCCGCGCCCCAGAGCGCCCGCGGCTGGCTCGACCAGCTCTCGCTGCTCCCGAACGACTCCTTTCCGCTCCAGTACGGTGACGCCGACCCCGCGCTCCAGCTGCAGTCCGGCCTCACCTCGCTCCTGCAGCCCAGCTCGTTCGGCTACGCGCTCGATCCGAAGGACTTCGCCACGCCGCTCGACGTCGGCGAGACGCCGCAGCCCACGCCCACGCCCACCACGAACCCGTTCGTCACCCCCACGCCCACGGCGACCCAGCAGCCGAACGTGCCGACACTGCAGCAGCTGCTGTCGTGGCCCTACACGTTCAGCGGGATCGCCTGGCCAGCCGACAACAGCCTGCGCACCGAGGATCTCGAGACCCTCGCGGCCAACGGGTTCCCGTCGACCATCGTGTCCGGGTCGAACACCAACGCGGCGTCCCTCTCCGCGACCGCCGACCCGCCCCTGCCGATCAAGGGCGGAACGGCGCTCGTCACCGATCAGGGTGTCAGCACCGCCCTGCGCAAGGTGATCGCCGCGACCGACACCGACGAGGAGAACGCCGCCATGGCATCCGTCTCGGCGCAGCTGGCGGAGATCAGCCGGCAGAGCGGCGACGGCACGGTCATCCTCGCGGGCCTCGGCCGGGACTGGCCGGCGAGCTCGAGCGAGGCGAACCGGGCGCTCAACGCGATCTACGCGCTGCCCTGGGTCTCCGCCGCGTCGCTGCGGGCGGCCGAGAACGCCCCGGCCACGAGTGGTCTGCGGGTCACGGACGCCTCCCCGGATGCCGGCCGCGTTCAGCAGACGCACGCCCTGCTGGCGGACGCCTCGGGCATGGATGCCTTCGCCACGGTGCTCACCGATCCCACCCTTCTCACGGGTCACACCCGCAACCAGCTCCTGTCGCTGCTCGCCGTGGCGTGGTCGCTCCCCGACAACAACTGGCCGGCGGCGGTCGCCGACTTCGACAAGCAGGCCTCCGACACCGTCGGATCGGTGAAGATCGTGCCGACGGGCAAGATCACGGTGGCGAGCGCGCAGAGCCTCATCCCGGTCACCGTGACCAACGGCTTCGAGCTGCCGGTCAACATCGTGCTGCGCGCCACCCCGTCAAACGGCCGGCTGGAGGTTGACTCCGACACGCCCAAGTCCATCCCCGCCAAGGCCAGCGCGAAGGTGCTCGTGCCGGTCAAGGCGAAGCTGGGCAACGGGAGCGTCAAGCTCGGGCTGCAGCTGTACAGCCCGACCGGGCTCTCGATCGGCGGCGCGCAGACCGCGGCGGTGGAGGTGCACGCGGACTGGGAAGGCCTCGGCGCACTCATCCTGGGCATCGCCGTCGTGCTGTTCTTCGGGTTCGGCGTCACCCGAAGCATCGTTCGGCGGGTCAAGGGGCGCGGAAGGGGAGACACCGCCGACGATGACCCTCCCGGCCCCGCGGACCACGCGGGCCAGGGCTCGGCCGGTTCGGCGGAGCGGGTCGGCACACCGGAGCCGGAGGCGGACGGCGGTGCGCCGCGTGGCTAGCGTGGGGAGGGCGAGCGCGATGCTCGCCTCCGGCACGATGGTGTCGCGGGTGCTCGGGTTCGTGCGCTCATGGGTGCTGATCCAGGCGATCGGAGTCATCGCGGTCGGTGCGAACGCGTACAGCACCGCCACGCTGGTGCCCAACAGCATCTACGCGATCATCGCCCAGGGCATCCTCAGCGCCATCCTCGTTCCCCAGATCGTGCGTGCCTCGGTGCACGCGGACGGCGGCAAGGGCTACATCAACAAGCTGGTGACGCTGGGCATCCTGATCTTCGTCGTCGTGGCCGCCGCCGCGACGCTGCTGGCGCCCTGGCTGTCGCAGCTCTTCGGCGCCCGAGGCGCCTACGCCGGGCTGGTCACCGCGTTCGCGTACTGGTCGCTGCCGCAGATCTTTTTCCTCGGCCTCTACACCCTCCTCGGCGAGGTGCTGAACGCTCGCAAGTCGTTCGGCCCGTTCACCTGGGCGCCGGTGTTCAACAACGTCGTGAGCATCGCGATGCTCGCCCTCTTCATCCTCGTGTTCGGCTCCGAGGCGCAGCATCCACGCGGCGCCGCCGACTGGACACCCGGGATGGTCGCGATGCTGGGCGGCGGGGCGACGCTGGGAATAGCCGTGCAGGCCCTCGTCCTGTTCCTGTTCTGGCGTCGGGTCGGGCTCCGGTTCCGTCTCGACTTCCGCTGGCGGGGTGTCGACCTCGGTTCCGCGGGCAAGGCGGCCGGGTGGACCCTAGCCATGCTGATCCTCACCCAGCTCGCCGGGGTGATCGAGACGAACGTCGCCAACACGGTCGGAGACACGGGGCGCTTCGCCTCCGTCGCAGCCATGACACAGTCGTGGCTGATCTTCATGCTGCCGCACTCGATCATCGCGGTGTCGATCGTGACCGCGTTCTACACACGGATGGCCGAACACGCCAGGGCGGGGAACGCCGCCTCCTTCCGGGCGGACTTCTCCACGGCGACGCGCTCGATATCCGCCCTGATCAGCTTCTTCTCTGCCGCAATGATCGTGGCGGCGTATCCGATCGCCCGCGTCTTCACCTCCGCCTACGCCCCGATGGGCAACGTGCTGGTCGGCTACGCGGCCGGCCTGGTGCCGTTCTGCATCCTGTTCGTCGTGCAGCGTGCCTTCTACTCGCTCGGCGACACCCGCACCCCCTTCCTGTTCACGCTGGCACAGGTCGTGATCGTGATCGCCGGCGTGCTGCTCTGCCTTCTGGTGGGGCCCGCCCTCCGTGCCATGTCGATCGCCTTCGTGGTCTCGATCGCGGGCGCCGTGCAGGCGCTCATCGCGGCTGTGCTGCTGAGGCGTCGGATGCACGGCCTCGACGGACGCCGGATCCTGCGCGGGCTCTGGCGCTTCCTGGCGTCCGCGGTCGTGGCGGGTGCCGCCGGCGCCCTCGTCCTCGCGGCGCTGGGAGGGTACGCGCACGGCTTCGCGGTGGCCGGAGCACTGCCCGCCGTGCTCTCGATCGCCGTGGTGGGGATCGTGATGCTCGCCGTCTACGCCGGCATGCTGCGGGCTCTGCGCACGGAGGAGCTCGGGGTGGCCTGGACGGCGCTGCGCGGCCGGCTGGCGCGCCGTGCGGCGCGCTGACCGCCGGACAGCGGCACTTCGCGCCGTGCCGGATCTGCGGTCCGCGCCGAAGGTCGGCGGCGGAATAGCATCCGCCTACACTGTGTTGCACGTAGACAGCGGGCGGCCGGCCCCTCTGGCCGGTGCGGCTCGCGGCACGTCCCGATCCGTGGTCGACGACCGCCGGGCGGGACGGGGAGGACTGAGGAGCGCACGTGCGGCAGATCATCATCATCGGCTCCGGCCCGGCCGGCTACACCGCGGCGGTCTATGCCGGTCGCGCCAACCTGGAGCCCCTGCTCATCGCCAGTTCGGTGGAAGCGGGGGGCGAGCTGATGAACACCACGGAGGTGGAGAACTTCCCGGGGTTCCCGGAGGGCATCATGGGTCCTGACCTGATGGCGAAGCTGCAGGTGCAGGCGGAGAAGTTCGGCACGGAGGTGCTCTACGACGACGTCGTCTCGCTCGACCTCACGGGTGATGTGAAGAAGGTGCAGGTCGGCAGCGGCGAGACCCTCGAGGCGAGTACCGTCATCTTCGCCACCGGCTCGGCGTACCGCAGGCTCGGCCTTCCCGAGGAGGAGCGCCTCTCCGGTCACGGGCTCTCCTGGTGCGCGACCTGCGACGGGTTCTTCTTCCGCGAGAAGACCATCGCCGTGGTGGGCGGAGGCGACTCGGCCATGGAGGAGGCGACCTTCCTCACTCGTTTCGCGTCGAAGGTCTACGTGATCCACCGGCGTGACACGTTGCGTGCATCCAAGATCATGCAGAACCGCGCGTTCGAGAACGACAAGATCGAGTTCGTGTGGAACAGCGAGGTCGTGGCGATCGAGGGAGAAGGCGCCGTGAGCGGCGTCACCCTGCGCGACACCGAGACGGGCGAGCTGCGAAAGCTCCCTCTCGACGGTCTTTTCGTGGCGATCGGCAACGACCCGCGCACCCATCTCGTGCACGGTCAGCTGGAGCTCACCCCCGAGGGGACCATCGCCGTCGAGGGTCGCAGCTCGCGGACGAACCTCCCCGGCGTCTTCGCCGCCGGGGACGTGATCGACCCCACCTACCGCCAGGCGGTGACGGCCGCGGCGAGCGGCACGGTCGCCGCGCTGGACGCCGAGCGGTACCTGGCCGCGAGGGAACAGGCACAGCACGAGGCGCTCACGCTGGCCAACTGACCGACCGAGGAGCGCGGTCACCGCGGCCGTGTCCAAGACCCCGAGAAGGAGAACAATGTCCACCGCAAAGTCCGTCACCGACGCCACGTTCCAGCAGGACGTGCTCGACAACGACAAGACCGTCCTGGTCGACTTCTGGGCCGAATGGTGCGGACCGTGCCGTGCCGTCGCCCCGATCCTCGATCAGATCGCGGCCGACCATGCCGACAAGATCGAGATCGTCAAGCTGAACGTGGACGAGAACCCGCAGACCGCCTTCGCCTATCAGATCACCTCGATCCCCGCCCTGAAGGTGTACCAGGGCGGCGAGGTCGTGAAGACCGTCATCGGCGCGAAGCCGAGACCCGCACTGGAGGCGGATCTCGCCGCCTACCTCGCGTAGCGGCCACCGCCGGGCCCTGCTGTGGCCCGCGACGCACGACGCCCGTCCGGCCCAGCCGGCGGGCGTCGTTCTCTACCCGGGCGCATGTGCTCAGAGCCGTAGCGTCCGCGGAGGGGTCGCGGGCGCGCATCCTCTAGCATGGAGCCACGCTCAGAACGGAATGACACGTGATCACTAACGGCGACCCGCGCGGCGCGGGCAACAATCTCGACCCCTGGTACTCGCACTACGCGCAGCGCACGGCCGGTCTGGCCGCCAGTGAGGTTCGAGCTTTGTTCGCCGTCGCCTCCCGACCGGAGGTCGTCTCGCTCGCGGGCGGCATGCCGTATGTGTCAGCACTGCCCGAAGAGCTCGTGATCGGCGCCATGGAGAAGGTCATGCGCGAGCGAGGGCCGGTGGCCCTGCAGTACGGCTCCGGCCAGGGCATTCCGCGGCTCCGCGAGCAGATCACCGACGTGATGGCGCTCGAGGGGATCAGCGCCAGCGCCGACGACGTGATCGTCACGACGGGGTCGCAGCACGCCCTCGAGCTGTTCGCGAAGCTCTTCATCGACCCGGGGGATCTCGTGCTCGCCGAGGGGCCCAGCTACGTGACCGCCCTCGTGATCTTCAAGTCGTATCAGGCCGAGGTCGACCACGTGCCCATGGACGAGCACGGGCTGATCCCGGACGCGCTCCGCGAGCACATCGCGAGCGCCCGCGCCGTCGGGCGCCGGATCAAGTTCCTCTACACCGTCCCGAACTTCCACAACCCGGCCGGGGTGACGCTCACGTGGGAGCGTCGGCTGGAGATCCTGGAGATCTGCCGCGACAACGGCATCCTCGTGCTGGAGGACAACCCGTACGGGCTGCTCTACTTCGACGCGAAGCCGCCGGCGGCCATGCGCTCCATCGATGAGGACGGCGTCGTCTACCTGGGGACGTTCTCCAAGACTCTCGCACCCGGCCTGCGTGTCGGCTGGGCGCTGGCACCCCACGCGATCCGAGAGAAGCTGATCCTCGCGAACGAGGCCGCCGTGCTGAGCCCGAGCTCGCTCACGCAGCTCATCGTCTCCCAGTACCTGGACGACGCAGACTGGCGCGGCCAGATCAACGCCTTCCGCGGCGTCTATCGCGAACGCAAGCAGGCGATGGTCTCCGCCCTGGAGGAGCACCTGCCGGAGCTGAGCTGGACCGACCCGCACGGTGGCTTCTACGTGTGGCTGACCCTTCCGCCGGCCTTGGACTCCAAGGCGATGCTGCCGCGCGCGGTCACGGAGCTCGTCGCCTACACGCCGGGCACCGCGTTCTACGCCGACGGCGACGGCGCGCAGAACATCCGTCTCTCGTTCTGCTACCCGACGCCCGAGTCGATCCGGGTGGGCGTCCGCCGCCTCGCCACCGTCGTGAACGGGGAGCTCGACCTGCTGGACACCTTCGCCGGAACGGGCAGGCTTCGCACGGACCGCGCCACCGCAAACACCTTTCCGCCTTCGGATCTCCGCTGAACCCGTCGGACGGGTCCGCACCGGTCCTCACCGAGATGAGTCGTCATGACTGACTTTCAACGCCTGAACGTCCTCGTCCTGGCTGGCGGGATCTCGCACGAGCGAGACGTCTCGCTGCGCTCCGGCAGGCGCGTCGCCGATGGGCTGGCGGCACACGGCCACAGGGTCACGGTGCGCGAACCGGATGCCGGGCTGCTCACCGCCATCCGCGACCTGGCCCCCGACGTCGTCTGGCCCGCCCTGCACGGAGCGAGCGGGGAGAACGGCGCCCTGCGCGCTCTGCTCACGGCCGCCGGTGTGCCCTTCGTCGGCGCGGACGCCGAGGCGGCGCGTCTCGCCTGGCTCAAGCCGGTCGCCAAGACCATCGTGCGCCGCGCGGGCGGCGACACCCCGGAGTCCGTGACCCTTCCGACGGAGACGTTCCGGGAACTCGGCGCCACCAGCGTGCTCGAGGCCCTCGGCGACGCCCTCGCCGCACCCCTCGTCGTCAAGCCCGCCGAGGGCGGCTCGGCCCAGGGGGTGAGCTTCGTCGACGACATCGACGATCTGCCCCGTGCTCTGGTGAACGCCTACACCTACACCGACGTCGCCCTCATCGAGCGGCGTGTGCACGGCATCGAGGTGGCCGTGACGGTTCTCGACACCGGGGCGGGGCCGGTGGCGCTGCCTGCCGTGGAGATCGTGCCACGTGCGGGCGTGTACGGCTTCGAGGCCCGATACAACGCGGGGGAGACGAGCTTCTACACGCCTGCCCGCCTCGCCGACTCCACCACGGATCGTGTCGCCTCACTCGCGGTAGAAGCGCACCGGGCGCTGGGCCTGCGTCATCTCTCTCGGGTCGACGTCATCGTCGATCCCGACGGCGTGCCGTGGTTCCTCGAGGCGAACGTTCTGCCTGGCCTGACCGAGACGTCCCTCGTCCCCCTCGCCATCGAGGCCGCGGGGTTCGACCTGGGTGCCGTATACGCCGGACTCGCGCAGCAGGCCATCCGCGACGACCTGAGCCTCGCTCGCTGACGCGGGGACACCGGCCGCCACGGCGCCGCCCGTGTCCGCCACCGCGGTGTTTCACGTGAAACATGTCCCCAGAGCGGCGGTTCACGCCGCGTCCCGAGTCACCGCACTGCGGTCGCGGGGAGCCGGCTGGCGCCGGTTCGGACGAGGCCCGATGGCGCGAGCCTCGGCGCTCGACGCGCGCCACGGTGGCTCAGCGGCGTTCAGCCGGGGTACGGGCCCTCGCCGAGCTCACCGAGGATGCGGTTGAGGTCCTGGACGGACGCGAACTCGATCGTGATCTGGCCCTTGCGCGCCCCGAGAGCGACCTTCACACGGGTGTTCAGCCGATCGCCGAGCCGTTCCGCGATCTCGTCGAGATGCGCCTGGCGTCGCCCCGCGGCCGGACGCGACTTCACCGGCTTCGGGTTCCGGCTGACCAGCGCCTCCGCCGCACGGACGGAGAGGTCCTCGTTGACGATCCTGTCGGCGATCCTCTGCATGGCCTCCGCGTCGCCGGCTGCGAGGATGGCCCGCGCGTGCCCGGCGCTGAGCACCCCGGCTGCGACGCGCTGCTGAACCGGTGCCGGCAGCCGGAGCAGACGCAGCGTGTTCGTGATCTGCGGCCGGGACCGTCCGATCCTGGTGGCGAGCTCGTCCTGGGTGATCCCGAAGTCTGCGAGGAGCTGCTGATACGCGGACGCCTCCTCGAGCGGGTTCAGCTGAGACCTGTGCAGGTTCTCCAGCAGCGCATCCCGAAGCATGTCCTCGTCCGCGGTTTCCTTGACCACGGCCGGGATCGTGGAGAGCCCTGCCGCGCGCGTCGCACGCCACCGCCGCTCGCCCATGATGAGCTCGTACTTGCCGGGCAGAGCGGACAGCGGACGCACCACGACGGGCTGCAGCACTCCCACCTCGCGGATGCTCGCGACCAGCTCGTCCATCGCCTCCTGGTCGAACTCGGTGCGGGGCTGCTGGGCGTTGGTAACGATGTCGTCGAGCGCGAGGCTAGCGAGGCGGGCTCCCGGCACGGCCAGCAACCCCTCGGACGCCGCTCCGCTCGCGGCACGATCGTCCTGGAAGAACACGTCGACAGGCCGATGCGCGTCCGAGGTCGCCGTGGGGATCAGTGCGCCGATTCCTCGCCCGAGTCCCGTGCGTTTCGCTGCCATGATGCGGTGCTCTCTCCTCTGCCGCGGTCCGCGGCGCCGATGGTGTCCTTCTTCTCGCTCAGGCCTAGCGGGGCGCGCCGCGCCGCGCGATCTCCGCGGCCGCCTCCAGGTAGGAGAGCGCTCCCGCTGAGCCTGCGTCGTAGCTGATCACACTCTGCCCGTAGCTCGGAGCCTCCGAGATGCGGACAGACCTCGGGATGATCGTCTGAAGCACCTGCTTGGGAAAATGCTCTCGCACCTGATCCGCCACCTGGTGCGCGAGGTTCGTGCGCGAGTCGAACATCGTCAACAGGATCGTGGACAGCTTCAGCTTCGGGTTCAGGTGCTTCTCGATCAGGGCGATGTTCTTCAGCAGCTGACCAAGGCCCTCGAGCGCGTAGTACTCGCACTGGATGGGGATCAGCACCTCCGTCGCCGCCACGAAGGCGTTGATCGTCAGCAGGCCCAGCGACGGCGGACAGTCGATGAGCACGTAGTCGATGCCCTCGGGGATCTCGTCCAGGAACGTCTGCAGCGCTCGCGCCAGCCGCTGTTCCCGGGCGACCATCGACACCAGCTCGATCTCCGCCCCCGCCAGGTCGATCGTCGCTGGCACGCAGAACAGGTCCGGCTGATCCGGCGACGACTGCACGACCTCGGCCATCTCGACGTCGTTCACGATGACGTCGTAGACGCTCGCCGTCCCCTCACGGTGCTCGACGCCCAGCGCCGTGGAGGCGTTGCCCTGCGGATCGAGGTCGATCACCAGGACGCGGGCACCGGACCGCGCGAGGGCCGCCGACAGATTGACCACCGTCGTGGTCTTGCCCACACCGCCCTTCTGATTCGACACGGTGAAGATGCGCGTGCGCGAAGGCAGCGGAAGCGTCGTCGACTCGAGCGCCTGGCGGCGGCGATTGAGGTCCAGGACCTCGCTCGCCAGCGGGGTCGAGGCGTCCACGGATGCTCGCACCTCCGTGTCTCGTTCTTGGGGATGTTTCACGTGAAACTCGGTCGCCTTTCCCACGATTCCGCCGCAGTGGAATGGCGGCGCTCGGTCGCTCTGGGGGACTATCTCACTGTAGCCCGGATGACCCTCGTGACCTCGGCGACGACCCCTTCGCCCACGACCTCCACCCGCACGTCGTGCAGATGGAATCGCCGGATCTCCCTCGCTGCTGCGGAGACCTCGTTCTCGGCATTCGCGCCCTTCAGCAGCACCAGCTCCCCGCCGTCGCGCACGAGGGGGGCGGTCACCGGGACGAGCTTGCGGAACGCGCTCACCGCCCGCGCCGTCACCTGGTCGAATGGGGTCACCGGTCGCAGGTCCTCCGCGCGGGCGCGGATGATCTCGACGTTCTCGAGCGCGAGCGCGGCCTTCTGCTCGCTGAGCCAGGCGACGCGTCGTTCCATCGGCTCGATCAGCACGAACCGGGTGTCCGGCCGCGCGATGGCCAGCACGAGGCCGGGCAGGCCGGCGCCGCTACCGACGTCCGCGGCCGTGCCTCCGGCCCGGAACAGGGGTGCCGTCACGGCGCAGTTGAGCACGTGACGGGACCAGAGCCGGGCCGGCTCCAGCGGGCCGATCAGCCCTCGCTGCTCACCTTCACGAGCGAGCGCCGAGGCGAACGCCCGTGCCAGCTCCACTCGCTTGCCGAAGAACGCCGCGGCGGATGCCGGCTCCGATTCGAGGTCGGTCGTCATGTTTCACGTGAAACTAGGCGCGAGTGATCACGGTGTGACGCTCGGATGCCTCGCCCACCGAATGCGACGAGAATCCGCGATCCGCCACCGCGTCGTGCACGATCTTTCTCTCGTACGACGACATGGGCGGCAGCTCGGCCTGCGTAGCGCCCCCCTCGATCCGGTCGATCGCGCGGTCGACCAGCGCCGCCAGATCCTTCCTCCGGGCCTCGCGCGAGCCGCCGATGTCGAGGATCAGCCGTGAGAACGCCCCGGTCTTCGACTGCACCGCGAGCCTGGCAAGGTCCTGCAACGCATTGACCGTCTCGACCCTGCTCAGAAGCTCGAGCGCCGCGGGCTCCTCGGCGGTCACCGAGACGTACGGGCGTCCGTTCCTGACCTCGATCTCGATGTCGCCGTCGAGATCGCAGATGTCGAGGAGCGCCTCGATGTAGTCGGCCGCCGCGTCGCCCTGCGCCTCCAGGTCCTCCGCGGCGGTGCCCCCGTCGATCGCTTCCTCTGTCATGTCCACTATTTCTTTCCGCCAGCCTTCTTGGCCCTGGCCTTGCCTATCGGCTGCTGTCGCTGCGTCGTGACCGGCTTCACCGGCACCTCGTCGACCACGAGCACCGGTGCCCCCTCCGGGCCCCTCAGCTTGCCCTTGCGCGCCAGGCGCGCCTCGCGCGCCTTCTCCGCCTCGCTGCCGGGCGTCGGCATGTTCCTGATCACGAGGAACTGCTGGCCCATCGTCCACAGGTTCGAGGTCAGCCAGTAGAACATCACGCCCAGCGGGAATGCGACGCCTGAGAACAGGAAGACGAACGGCAGCAGATAGAGCAGGATGCGCTGCTGCCGGAACTGCGGGCTGGCCTTCGTCTCAGGGGACATGTTCTTCGAGACGATCTGCAGCTGAGTGATGAACTGCGACGCCGTCATGAGCACGACCATGGAGGCCGCGATGATCATGACCTCCCAGCTGAAGGGCTGTCCCGCCACCATCTTCGACCACTGGGATCCGAACGAGGCGTTGAGCGGAGCGCCGAAGAACTGTGCGTCCTGGAAGGAGTGGACCAGTCCCACCGAGCTCAGGAGACCGACGCTGTCCTTGCCGCCCTGTGCGTCGTTGAGCACGTGGAAGAGACTGAAGAAGACGGGCATCTGGAGCAGCAGCGGCAGACAGGAGCTCAGCGGATTGGTGCCGGTCCGCTTGTACAGCTCCATCGTCTCCCGCGACATCGCCTCGCGGGAGAGCTGGTCCTTCTTGCCCTTGTACTTGTCCTGGATCTTCTTCAGCTGCGGCGCCACCTCGAGCATCCGCCGCTGGTTCCTGATCTGTCGCACGAAGATAGGGATGAGCGCGGCACGGATGACCGCCGTCAGACCCACGATGGAGAGCACCCAGGTGAGTCCCTGATTCGGGTCGAGCCCTACCGTGGTCCACAGCCAGTGCCAGCCGATGAGGAGCAGCTGCACTAGCCACTCGATCGGCCAGAGGATCGTATAGATGAAGTCCATCTGTTAGTCGGTCATCCTTTTGCGTGGCCGCGTGCCACCACGAACCCGAACGGGGTGACGGAATAGCGGGGGGTCTTCTTGTGGGGGACATCGTCGACGCCGCCCGCCGCCCAGGGGTGACAGCGCGCGATCCGCGTGACTCCCAGGGCGGTGCCGACGATCACGCCGTGCTCCTGGATGGCGCCCAGCGCGTACGCGGAGCACGACGGATAGTAGCGGCAGACGTCCCCGTAGAGCGGGGAGATCACAGCGCGGTAGGCACGAAGGATCGGCACAGCGACGTTCCTGGGAATCAGGAGGATGGTCGTCATCACGGCATGCATCAGACGCCTACTTTGTCGACGGCTCGGCGGATCTCACACTGCAGGGTAGTCCAGGCTGCCTGCGCGGACGCTGGCAGCGCGCGGACCACGATGTCCTGACCCGGCGCGAGCCCGGGCAGCACATCGCGGCACACCGCCTTCAGCCGGCGCCGCACCCGGTTGCGCACGACGGCTCCTCCCACCGCCCTGCTCACGATGAAACCGAAGCGAACGGGGCCGTCGTCGGATGTCCGTCGCACATAGGTGACCGTGTTCTGCGCATGCACCCGCGCTCCTCTGCGGACCGTCAGGCGGTAGTCCGCGCCGCTCCGGATCCGGTTCGCCTTGGCGAGCACCTGCCGGGGGACTACGCCGACAGCTCGCTGCGACCCTTGCGACGACGGTGCGCGAGGATCGCCCGTCCGGCGCGGGTCCGCATCCGCAGACGGAACCCGTGCACCTTGGCACGACGACGGTTGTTGGGCTGGAACGTTCTCTTGCTCATCAGACGGGTCTCTCGATCGATGTCGGTCCTCCTCGTCGAGGCGATCCGACGGGATGCGTGCTCCCGGGATGCCCTGCGAGGGAAGAGGTGCCGCTCGCGCGGCAGGCGGTCAACCCATTAACGGTACGGGGTGAGATTCGCGAGGTCAAACCAGGCCCGGGCGAAACGTTGATTATCGCGGCAGACAGGACTATGCCTGGAGAGGCACGCCGATGATCGCAGCATCGGTCCTGCCCGATGATTTGAGAGGGCGGGCCCGATTCGTTAGCGTGACATGCGAAGTTATCCCCAGGTTGTGAACCGACTTGCGTCGAAGCCCGGCGAGACTGCGCACCGTGCCGCCATGGCACTGGGGATAACGATGTGGATAAGAGCGGCCGGACCTGCGGCTTCGGTCGGACCGGTCGACGACGGCGTGGATCGGCCTCGCCGATGACGGCGTCCGGGGGAATGATCTAGGGGAACTATGGCTGACGGCGATCCGTCGTTGACGCGGGCATGGCGATCGGTCCTGTCGACGCTCGAGACCGATGAACGCGTGACCCCGCAGCTCTACGGCTTCCTCAGCCTCGTGGAGCCCAAGGGCATCATGGCCGGCACCCTCTACCTGGAGGTGCCCAACGAGTTCACCCGGGGCATGATCGAGCAACGCTGTCGCGTGCCGTTGCTGAACTCGATCGGCCGGCTCGACGACGAGCTACAGGTGTCCAACTTCGCCATCGTGGTGAATCCGAGCATCACCCACGACTCGCCGCAACTGGCGCCGGAACGCCTCGAGTCCGCCTACATCGACACGCCGGCGACCGTCAGCGAGCCTTCGGCGCCGGTGACCGACATCAGCACCGCACCGCGCAACAGCGACTCCCGGCTCAATCCGAAGTACAGCTTCGACAACTTCGTCATCGGCCAGTCGAACCGGTTCGCCCACGCGGCGGCGGTCGCAGTCGCCGAGGCGCCGGCGAAGGCCTACAACCCGCTGTTCATCTACGGCGACTCCGGGCTGGGCAAGACGCACCTGCTGCACGCCATCGGGCACTACGCCATGAGCCTGTACCCGGGAATCCGCGTGCGCTATGTGAGCTCAGAGGAGTTCACGAACGACTTCATCAACTCGATCGCGAACAACCGGGGCTCCTCCTTCCAGGCGAGATACCGCAACATCGACATCCTGCTCATCGACGACATCCAGTTCCTGCAGCGCGCGGTGGAGACCCAGGAGGCGTTCTTCCACACCTTCAACACGCTGCACGACCACAACAAGCAGGTGGTCATCACCAGCGACCTTCCTCCCAAACACCTCACCGGATTCGAAGACCGCATGCTCACGCGGTTCGAGTGGGGCCTGATCACCGACGTCCAGGCGCCCGACCTCGAGACGCGGATCGCGATCCTGCGCAAGAAGGCCCAGAGCGAGCGGATACTCGTGCCCGACGACATCCTCGAGTTCATGGCGACCAAGGTCTCCAGCAACATCCGCGAGCTCGAGGGGACGCTGATCCGCGTCACCGCGTTCGCAAGTCTGAACAAGACACCGGTCGACATGAATCTGGTACAGACGGTGCTCAAGGATCTGATCACCCTGGACGACGACAACGTCGTCGCCCCGGCCGACATCATCACCGCCACCGCCGACTACTTCAAGCTCAGTGTCGACGACCTCTACGGGTCGTCGAGGTCACAGGCCATCGCCACGGCTCGCCAGATAGCGATGTACCTGTGCCGCGAGCTGACGAACCTCTCCCTTCCCAAGATCGGCCAGCTGTTCGGCAACCGCGACCACACGACCGTGATGTACGCGAACAAGAAGATCAGCGAGTTGATGAAGGAACGTCGCTCCATCTACAACCAGGTGACGGAGCTCACCGCCCGCATCAAGCAGACGCACCGCTGAGGCCCCGTCTCCCCAGGTCAAGACCACCGGAACCGGCTACGGCGGCCGGCCGGAGGCGGCATATTCACACTGTGGATAACCCTGGGGATAGTTAACGAATAACGGGCGGAATGGTGTGAACGACGTCGGCACGGCTGTGAAATGCGCCGCTCGCCCGCATGCCCCGGTCAGCCGCTGCCCGTCGCGCTTCCACACCATTTCGACAACTCACACCGATGTGGTTCCCGCTCGGCGACTGCCATCCACCGACTTATCCACATTTTCCACAGACGTTAAGCCGATTAAAGAAACCTTCTTGGTTAAGCAGTCGGTCGACAACCTCATCGTCGCCCTCGGTGCTCGCCGGTCCGCTCGACGCAGGCTGGCGATAGCATGGACCGGGGCACCGCATCCGTCGACAGGGGAGAACATTCGTGAGGTTTCAGGCCAACCGGGATGTGCTGAGCGAAGCGGTCTCGTTCACCGTCAAGCTCCTTCCCCAGCGCACGACACTGCCGATACTCAGCGGCGTGCTCATCACGTCGACGGACTCGGGAATCTCGCTCTCCGCCTTCGACTACGAGGTCTCAGCCAGGACAGAGATCGCGGCCGACGTCGAGGAGCCCGGCACTGTGCTGGTCTCGGGACGCCTCCTCGCCGAGATCGCCTCGAAGCTCCCGAACGCGCCCGTCACGTTCGCCACTGAGGACAACCGAATCGTCGTCACGTGTGGCACGGCCAGCTTCACCCTGCTCTCCATGCCGGTCGAGGAATACCCGACGCTGCCAGAGATCACGGGCGAGTCGGGGGTCGTGCCGGCGAGCGACTTCGCCGAGGCGGTCGCCCAAGTCGCCGTCGCCGCCTCGCGCGACGATGTGACCCCCGTGATCACCGGCGTGCAGCTGGAGATCTCGGGAGACCGACTGGGTCTGGTCGCCACCGACCGCTACCGCGTGGCGGTGCGCGAGATCGACTGGGACGGTTCCATAGGGCGCTCTGAACCGTCGACCGCTCTCGTTCCCGCCCGGACCCTGCAGGAGATCGGCAAGACGTTCGGTCACGGCGGCACCATCGGCATCACCCTGGTGGCGAAGGATGATCGGGAGCTGATCGCGTTCACCGCCGAGAAGAAGACGGTGACGTCGCTTCTCATCAGGGGGAACTTCCCGCCGGTGAGAAGGCTGTTCCCTGACACCGTGGACAACTACGCCGTCATCAACACGGGCGACCTGATCGAGGCCACGCGCCGGGTGTCCCTCGTGCTGGAGCGCGAGGCGGCGCTGCGATTCTCCTTCAGCACCGAGGGTCTGACGCTGGAGGCGATCGGCTCCGAGCAGGCGCAGGCGTCGGAGAGCATCGACGCTCTTCTCACCGGACCCGACACCGTGGTCTCGCTGAAGCCGCAGTTCCTGCTGGACGGGCTGGGTGCGGTGCATTCGGAGTTCGTGCGCATCTCGTTCACGAAGACCGACAACCCCAACAAGCCCGGACCGGTGCTGATCACGAGCCAGACGAGCAGGGAGCAGGCCGGCAGCGACAGCTATCGATACCTCCTGCAGCCCAACCTGCTGCTGCGCTGATCCGCGCCGTCTCACCCAGGGTCGGCCCCAACGACGAAGGACTCCTCATGCACATCGGTCTCATCGGTCTCGGAAAGATGGGCAACAACATGCGCGCGCGCCTGGAGGGCAGAGGCATCCAGGTCACGGGATACGACACGAACCCGGCGGTGTCGGATGTGGCGTCGCTGGCCGACCTCGTCGCGGCGCTTCCGGTACCAAGGACCGTGTGGGTGATGGTTCCGGCCGGCGCGATAACGGACGGGGTCGTCAACGGGCTTGCTCCGCTGCTGACGGCGGGCGACCTGGTGATCGATGGCGGCAACTCCAAGTTCACCGAGGACTTCAAGCATGCCGAGCTGCTGGCGAAGACCGGTGTCGACTTCATGGACGCCGGAGTCTCCGGCGGGGTGTGGGGACTCCAGAACGGCTACGGCCTGATGGTGGGAGGAAGCGCCGAGCAGGTGGAGCGCGTGATGCCGGTCTTCGACGCCCTTCGGCCGGACGGTCCACGAGACGAAGGGTTCGTGCACGTCGGAGAGGTCGGCGCCGGCCACTACGCCAAGATGGTGCACAACGGCATCGAGTACGCCTTGATGCAGGCCTACGCCGAGGGGTACGAGCTGCTCGATACGCGCAAGGACATCATCAAGGACGTCACCGGAACCTTCAAGGGGTGGCAGCGCGGAACGGTCGTGCGCTCGTGGCTGCTCGAGCTTCTCGTCCGCGCGCTGGAGCAGGATCCGGAGTTCGAGCACATCGAGGGATACGTCGAGGACTCCGGCGAGGGCAGGTGGACCGTCGAGGAGGGCTTGAACAATGCGGTGCCGCTGCCCACGATCAGCGCGTCCATCTTCGCAAGGTTCGTCTCGCGCCAGGAGGACTCGCCGGCGATGAAGGCCGTCGCCGCGCTGCGCAACCAGTTCGGCGGGCACGCGGTCAAGGCCGTCGACTGACGTTCGTCGCGGGTGCGACGGCGAGAGGTCACGGCCGGGCATGCATCGTGAGAGGTCCAGGGAGGCGATGTCGATGCGCGTGACGCACCTCTCGCTGACCGACTTCCGCAACTACGGGCGCGCGGAGGTGGAGCTCGACGGTGGTCCGAACCTGTTCGTCGGGAGCAACGGCCAGGGCAAGACCAATCTCGTGGAGTCGCTCGTCTATCTCTCGACGGGCGGCTCGCACCGCACGCCGGTGGATGCCGCCATGGTCCGGCAGGGAGCCCAGGCGGCAGTCATCCGTGCCCGTCTCGAGCACGACGGCCGTGCACTGCTGCTGGAGCTGCAGCTGAATCGCGGCTCGGTGAACAAGGCGATGGTCAACCGGGCTCCGGCACGACCCCGTGATCTCCCGCGCCATCTGTCCACCGTGCTGTTCGCGCCTGAGGACCTGGCGTTCGTCCGAGGCGAGCCTTCCGTGCGTCGCCGACTGCTGGACACGGTGCTGGCGCAGCGCACTCCCCGGCTGGCGGGTGTGCTGGCCGACTACGACAGGGTGCTGCGTCAGCGCAACACCCTGCTGAAGTCGGCTCGTGCGAGTGGCGTGCGCGGCGGGGGGCTGTCCACCCTCGACGTCTGGGACGAACGGCTTGTCACGCTGGGGTCGGAGATCGTGGACGAACGCGTGGCCCTCGTCGACGAGCTGCGCGAGCCCGTCAGGGAGGCCTACCACGCCGTCGCCGGAGATGACCATGATCCCCGGATGCTGCCTCTTCTCTCGGTCGACGGCGCCGCCCCGGACGACGAGCACGACGAGGCGCACGAGCGTCGCGGCGACGTCGATGCCGTGGGGACCACTCGCGATCGGTTCGCCGCCGCGGTGGCCCGGCTGCGGCCGCGGGAGCTCGAGCGCGGCGTGACGCTCGTCGGACCCCATCGCGACGACGTTCTGTTCCGGCTGAACGGCCTGCCGGCGAAGGGATATGCCAGCCACGGTGAGTCGTGGTCGTTTGCGCTGGCGCTGCGGCTGGGCTCGGCCCAGCTGCTGCGCGCCCGGTCGACGACCGGCGACCCGGTGCTGATCCTGGACGACGTCTTCGCCGAGCTCGACAGGTCGAGGCGGGCGCGGCTGGCGCACGCCGTACGTGATTTCGAGCAGGTGCTCGTGACGGCGGCGGTCCTGGAGGACGTTCCCGAGGAGCTGAGGGCGCGAACAGTGCACATCCGGGCAGGTCGGGTGGTCGCAGGAGACGATGACCCGGCGGCGGTCGAGTCGCCGACGGGAGCCGACCCCGCATGAGCACGGCGGCGGATGTCTACCGGCATATGAAGGAGCTGTTCGGAACGGATCCGGCTCGAGGACAGCGGCGCAGGGAACGGCCCGGCAGCGGTGCGGGCCGAGCGGGCAGCCAGCCGTTCGAACCCGGTCGCGAGCCGCGCGGCCTCGGAGACGTGATCGAGACTCTCACCGACGAGCTCGGCTGGAGCTCGCCGCTGGCGAAGTCGGAGCTGATCGAGGCGTGGGCCGAGGTGGTCGGCGAGGAGACGGCGAAGCACTCGAATCCGGTCGGTGTCGAAGACGGCGTGCTGACCGTGCGCTGCGACTCGACGGGGTGGGCCACGCAGCTGCGCCTCATGCGCGGCGAGGTGCTGCTGCACATCGAGCGCAGGTATCCGGACGCGGGCGTGGAGGGCATCCGTTTTCTGGGGCCGGACGTTCCCACCTGGAAACGCGGCCCCAGGTCGGTTCCAGGGCGTGGTCCACGCGACACCTACGGCTGAACAGGCAAATCTGGTCAACCGAGGATTTCTGCCGCCTCAGAAGGCCGTTTCGGCTCCGATGATCAGGCCGCTCTTGGTAGGATGAGTGGTCACGACACGCGTGCGGTCAGGAGCTCACAACCGTAATGATGATGGAACCGAATACGGCGAGGACCGGCAACGATTACGGCGCGAGCCAGATTCAGGTTCTTGAGGGCCTCGAGGCCGTGCGCAAGCGGCCCGGCATGTACATCGGGTCGACAGGGCCGCGCGGCCTGCACCACCTCGTCAGCGAGATCGTGGACAACGCGGTCGACGAGTACCTGGCGGGCTACGGCGACCACATCGACGTCACGCTGACCAGGGACGGCGGCGTGCGAGTCGTCGACAACGCCCGCGGAATCCCGGTGGACACCCACGAGCCGGAGGGCATCTCCACGGTCGAGCTGGTGCTGACCGTGCTGCACGCCGGCGGGAAGTTCGGTGGTGGCGGCTACGTCGTCTCCGGGGGTCTGCATGGGGTGGGCTCGTCCGTCGTGAACGCCCTCTCCAGCCGGCTGGAGGTGGAGGTCAAGCGGCAGGGCCACGTGTGGACGCAGACCTACCACAACGGAGTACCGGATGCCCCGCTCGCGCAGGGAGCCGAGACCGACGAGACCGGGACCACGATCACCTTCTGGCCGAGCCCGGACATCTTCGAGACGGTCGAGTTCGACTACGACACCCTGCGCACGCGGTTCCAGCAGTATGCGTTCCTGAACAAGGGCCTGACCATCTCGCTTCGCGACGAGCGGCCCGCACTCGACGAGGAGGGTGCGGCCGTCGCGGAACGCAACGACACGTTCCTCTACCAGCGGGGGCTCGAGGACTACGTGGAATACCTCAACGCAGCGAAGCGGGCCGAGGTCGTCAACGACCAGATCATCTCGTTCGAGACCGAGGATCCCGAGCGCAAGATCGCTCTCGAGGTCGCCATGCAATGGACGACGGCATACACCGAGAGCGTGCACACCTACGCGAACACGATCAACACCCACGAGGGCGGCACTCACGAGGAGGGCTTCCGCGCGGCGCTGACGACGCTCGTCAACAGGTATGCGCGCGAGAAGGGCATCCTGAAGGACCGCGACGACAACCTCTCGGGCGAAGACGTGCGGGAAGGGCTGACCGCGGTGCTGTCGGTGAAGCTCGCCGAGCCGCAGTTCGAGGGTCAGACCAAGACCAAGCTGGGCAACACCGAGGCGAAGGCGTTCGTTCAGAAGGTCGTCGGCGAACAGCTCGGAGACTGGTTCGACCGCAACCATTCCCAGGCCAAGGAGATCATCCGCAAGGCGATCCAGGCGGCGAGCGCCCGGATGGCGGCGCGCAAGGCGCGCGACACGGCGCGTCGCAAGGGCCTGCTCGAAGGCGGCGGAATGCCCGGGAAGCTCTCCGACTGCTCCAGCCGGAACCCCGCGGAGAGCGAGATCTTCCTCGTCGAGGGCGACTCCGCGGGCGGATCCGCGAAGCAGGGCCGCAACCCGGCCACCCAGGCGATCCTGCCCCTGCGGGGCAAGATCCTGAACGTGGAGAAGGCCCGGCTCGACCGCGCGCTCGCGAACGCGGAGATCCAGGCGATGATCACCGCGTTCGGAACCGGCATCGGCGAGGACTTCGACGGAGCCAAGGCCAGGTACCACAAGATCGTCCTCATGGCCGATGCCGACGTCGACGGCCAGCACATCACCACGCTGCTGCTGACTCTGCTGTTCCGCTACATGCGGCCGCTGATCGAGATGGGGTACGTATACCTGGCCCAGCCGCCGCTGTACCGGCTGAAGTGGTCGAACGCGGAGCACCAGTTCGTCTACTCCGACCGGGAGCGCGATGCGCTCCTGGCCGACGGGAGCGCCAAGGGCTGGCGCCTGCCGAAGGACAACGGCATCCAGCGCTACAAGGGTCTGGGCGAGATGAGCTACCAGGAGCTGTGGGAGACCACGATGAACCCGGAGACGCGCACGCTGCTCCAGGTCACGATGGAGGATGCCGCCGCCGCCGACGAGGTGTTCGCCACCCTGATGGGCGAGGACGTGGAGTCGCGACGCCACTTCATTCAGAAGAACGCGAAGGACGTGCGCTTCCTGGACATCTGACGCCGCGGTGCCCGCCGCACGGCGAGCACCCTCACGATGATCCGATGGGACGCAGGAGAAGAAGAGACGTAGATGGCAGACGAGACCGGCGACGTGGACAGCACCCAGGCAGCCGACGGCATCATGCACGGGAACATCGAGCCCGTCGACCTGCAGCTGGAGATGCAGCGCAGCTACCTCGACTACGCGATGAGCGTGATCGTCGGGCGCGCGCTCCCCGAGGTGCGGGACGGGCTGAAGCCGGTGCACCGCCGTGTCATCTACGCGATGTACGACGGCGGTTACCGTCCGGACAGGGCGTTCTCGAAGTGCTCCCGCGTCGTGGGCGACGTGATGGGCCAGTTCCACCCGCACGGCGACACGGCGATCTACGACACGCTGGTGCGCCTCGTGCAGCCGTGGAGCCTTCGCTATCCGCTCGCGCTCGGCCAGGGCAACTTCGGCTCGCCCGGCAACGACGGCGCGGCGGCCCCCCGATACACCGAGACCAAGATGGCCCCGCTCGCGCTCGAGATGGTGCGCGACATCGACGAGGACACCGTCGACTTCCAGGACAACTACGACGGGCGCACCCAGGAGCCCTCGATCCTGCCCAGCCGCTTCCCGAACCTGCTCGTCAACGGCTCGGTCGGCATCGCGGTGGGAATGGCCACGAACATCCCGCCGCACAACATGCGCGAGGTCGCCGACGGCGCGCTCTGGGCGCTCGAGCACCCGGATGCCACGCGTGAGGAGCTGCTGGACGCCCTGATGGAGCGGATCAAGGGCCCGGACTTCCCCACGGGCGCGCAGATCCTCGGCGTGAAGGGCATCCGCGACGCCTATCGCACCGGACGCGGGTCGATCACGATGCGCGCGGTGGTGAACGTCGAGGAGATCCACGGACGCACCTGCCTCGTCGTCACCGAGCTGCCCTACCAGGTGAACCCGGACAACCTCGCCATCAAGATCGCCGAGTTCGTCAAGGACGGCCGCATCGCCGGCATAGCGGACATCCGGGACGAGTCCAGCGGGCGCACCGGCCAGCGGCTCGTGATCGTGCTGAAGCGCGACGCGGTGCCGAAGGTGGTGCTGAACAACCTGTACAAGCACACCCAGCTGCAGGAGAACTTCGGCGCGAACATGCTGGCGATCGTCGACGGCGTGCCGCGCACGCTGCCGTTGGACGGCTTCGTCAGCGCGTGGGTCGACCACCAGATCGACGTCATCGTTCGGCGCACGCGCTTCCGCCTGCGCAAGGCGGAGGAGGACGCCCACATCCAGCGCGGTCTGGTCAAGGCGCTCGACGCGCTCGATGAGGTGATCGCGCTGATCCGCCGCTCGCCGAGCTCTGAGGAGGCTCGCGTTGGCCTCATGGAGCTGCTGGACGTCGATCAGGTGCAGGCGGACGCGATCCTCTCCATGCAGCTGCGACGCCTTGCGGCACTCGAGCGCCAGCGGATCGTCGACGCCCTGGCCCGGCTGGAGGAGGAGATCGCCGACTATCGGGCGATCCTCGGGGACGAGGCGCGTCAGCGCTCCATCGTCTCCGACGAGCTGCGGGAGAT
>JAATFB010000040.1 GCA_015655415.1 Actinomycetales bacterium | reverse complement strand
TCACGGAGTCGACCCCGCTGCGCAACCCGTTCTGGAAGTACTCGCGCGACAAGATCGCGTGCGAGGACCTGCTCGTGCGCGAGTATCGCGACAACGGCTTCCCCGCCACCATCGTGCGGCCGTCGCACACCTACGACCGCACGTCGATCCCGACCTCCGGGCGCTGGACCGACATCGCACGGATGCGGGCGGGCAAGCCGGTGGTGGTGCACGGCGACGGCACGAGCCTGTGGACCATCACGCACAACACCGACTTCGCGGTGGCGTTCGACGGACTGCTCGGCAACCCCGTCGCCGTCGGCGACTCCTTCCACATCACCGGAGACCACGCGCCCACCTGGAACCAGATCTACACGTGGCTGGGCGAGGCGGCCGGCGTGGAGCCGCGGCTCACGCACGTGGCGTCCGAGACCATCGCCCGCATCGTGCCCGATCTCGGCCCGGGCCTGATCGGCGACAAGGCGAACTCCATGGTCTTCGACAACGCGAAGGTCAAGGCCCTTGTGCCCGAGTTCACCACGACCGTCACGTTCGACCGGGGTGCCGCCGAGATCGTGGAGTGGTACGACGCGCACCCGGAGCAGCAGCGCTTCGACCCCGAGCTCGACGCGGCGTTCGAGCGGATGCTCGCCACCGCGACCGGGGCCTGACCCGTACGAGCGCTTCCGGGGAATGCGTGCGGTCCGGCCGCGGTTGCCGCACACATGACAACGATCGGACTCATCGGAGCAGGACACATCGGATCCCAGATCGCCCGGCAGGCGGTCGCACACGGCTACGACGTGGTGCTGAGCAACTCGCGCGGCCCCGAAACGCTCGCCGGGCTCGTCGCCGAGCTCGGCGAGCACGCGCGCGCCGCCACCCCGGCGGAGGCGGCCGAGGCGGCGGACATCGCAGTGGTGACCATCCCGTTCCACGCGATCGACACCGTCCCGGTCGAGCCGCTGAGGGGCAAGACCGTGATCGACACCAACAACTACTACTGGGAGCGCGACGGTCACCGGCAGGAGCTCGACGACCACAGCGAGACCGTCTCCGGGCTGCTGCAACGGCACCTCGCCGGCGCGCACGTCGTCAAGGCGTTCAACCACATCCCCGCGGCGGAGATCACCTCGGACGCCCGGGATGCCGGAGCCCCCGACCGGCGCGCGCTGGCCGTGTACGGAGACGACGCCGACGCCAAGAAGACGGTGACCGACTTCATCGAGACCATCGGATTCGACGTCGTGGACGGCGGTGGCCTCGAGGAGAGCTGGCGCATCGAGCGCGACACGCCCGGATACGGCAAGCGGCTGAACGCCGACGAGCTCCGCGCCGCGCTGAACGCCGCCACCCGGTAACCCGGCCGGCGGCGAGCCGGCGCCCGGTGCATGCAGAATGGTGCTGTGCCGACACGCTTCCTGATCGTCCCGCAGTGGCAGGGCTCCGGCTCGTCTCGTGCGATGCAGCTGGTGGACGGTGCGACGGCGATCGCCGGCGACCTCCCCGCCTCCTCCACCACCACCGTGGACGTGCCGATGGAGGCGGGCGAGTCGCTCGGATCCGGCGTGCAGCGCCTGTCGTCGATCGCGACGATCCGCGACCGCTGCGCCGCGGCCCTCGCCGAGCTGTCCGCGACGGGCGACGGAGCCACGGTGACGATCGGCGGAGACTGCGGGGTGGAGCTCGCCAGCGTGCAGCACGCGGCGGCTTCCCGGGAGCCGGGAGACCTCGCCCTGGTGTGGCTGGACGCGCACGCCGACCTGAACACTCCCGAGACCTCGCCCTCCGGGGCCTTCCACGGCATGGTGCTGCGCGCGCTGCTCGGCGAGGCCCCCGACCCGCTCGCGGGCTCCCGGAGCGCCCGGCTCTCCCCGTCATCCGTCGTGCTGGCGGGCACGCGTGAGCTCGACGACGGCGAGACGGCGTACATCGACGAGACCGGCATCCGGATGCTCCCCCCAGTGCGCCTGCACACCCCCGACGCCCTGGTGGAGGGCGTTGCCGCGACCGGTGCGCGCGCGGTCTACGTGCACGTAGATCTGGACGTGCTCGACCCGTCCGCCATCTCCGGTGTGCAGTTCCCCGAGCCGTTCGGCCTGGCACCGGACGAGCTCGTGGCGGCCGTCCTCGCGCTGCGCGCCCGGTTCGAACTCGCGGGAGCGGGCATCACCGAGTTCGCGCCACGGAGCCCGGACGCCGCCACCGACGATCTGCCCGTCATCCTGCGCATCCTCGGGGCGCTGACCAGGCGGAGCCCGGCCAGCTGACCCCTGCCCGGCCCGGCGCCCGCGCGGATAGTCTGCGATGGTGAGCGAGATCGAATACGACGTCGTCGTCATCGGCGGCGGCGCGATCGGCGAGAACGTGGCCGACCGCGCCGTCCAGGGTGGCATGAGCACCGTCATCGTGGAGTCCGAGCTGGTCGGCGGCGAGTGCTCCTACTGGGCGTGCATGCCGTCGAAGGCGCTGCTGCGCAGCTCTGCCCTGCTGCGCGCCGTCCGCGCCGTCGACGGCGCGAGACAGGCGGTCACCGGCGACCTCGACGTGGCGGCGGTGCTGCGGCGCCGCGACCGGGTCGCGAGCCACTGGAAGGACGACGGTCAGGTCGAGTGGCTGAACGGCGCGCACATCGACCTCATCCGCGGCCACGCCAGGCTCGAGGGTCCCAGGCGCGTGCAGGTCACCGCCGGCGATGGGGAGCGCACCACGGTCGTGGCCAGGCACGCGGTGGCGGTGTGCACGGGATCCGCTTCGCTGCTGCCGGACATCCCCGGGCTGGCGGAGGCCGACCCGTGGACCAGTCGCGACGCGACCAGCGTGCAGGAGGTGCCGTCGTCGCTCGCGGTCATCGGCGGCGGCGTGGTCGCGGCCGAGATGGCGACCGCGTACGCCGCGTTCGGCGTCGCCGTCACCGTGATCGCTCGCAGCGGCCTGCTGACCAGAAGCGAGCCGTTCGCCGGCGAGCTGGTGCAGCAGTCGCTCGAGGAGCTCGGCGCCCGGGTGCTGGTCGGCGCCTCGCCCTCTCACGTGGCTCGCGACGGCGAGAGCGTGACCATCACGCTGGAGGACGGCGGCACGGTGGTGGCCGAGGAGGTGCTCGTCGCCACCGGGCGGGTGCCGCAGACGCACGACGTGGGGCTGGAGACCGTGGGGCTCGCCCCCGGTGACTGGCTGAAGGTGGACGACTCGATGCGGGTGCTCGGTGCGCACGGCGACGTCCTCGGCGGTGCCGACGGGGAGGCGTGGCTCTACGCGGTCGGCGACGTGACCCACCGCGCACTCCTCACCCATCAGGGCAAGTACGACGCCCGCATTGCCGGGGACGCCATGGCGGCTCGGGCGAAGGGAAGGACGCTCACGCTGACTCCGTGGTCGACCTACGCCGCAACCGCGGACCATGCGGCCGTTCCGCAGGTGACGTTCACCGATCCGGAGGTGGCTTCGGTGGGGCTCACGGCCGCGCAGGCGGAGCAGGCGGGCATCCGCGCCCGGGCGGTGGACTACGACCTCGCCGCGGTGGCCGGCGCGAGCATAGCCAGCGACCGCTACGTGGGTCGTGCCCGCATCGTCGTCGACGAGGATCGCCGGGTGCTCGTCGGCGCCACGTTCGTCGGACCCGAGGTGGGCGAGCTGCTGCACTCGGCCACGATCGCGATCGTCGGCGAGGTGAGCATCGACCGGCTATGGCACGCGGTGCCCTCCTACCCCACGCTCAGCGAGGTGTGGCTGCGGCTGCTCGAGACGTACGGCCGCCCCGCCGAATGACCCCGCGATCCGGCACGGCCGCGCCGGGGTCCCCGCTGGTGCGGTCCCTGGCGGCGGCGTTCGCGGGGCTCGCCCGCATCCCCCGGCTGCTTCTTCTCGACTCCGCCCTCTCCCACCTCGGCTACCGCTACGCGACCGCCGTGGGATTCGCCTGGGGCCTGCTGTGGAGCGTCGGGCGCGTGGAGCGACGGGAGGGCCTCTGGGTGTTCCGCGGAATGCCTCGCCGCACCTTCGGCCGCGGCGGCTCGTGCATCGGCGGCTGCTACCTGACCGACCGCAACGTGACCGACGACGTGCTCGAGCACGAGGCGGTGCACAGGCGGCAATGGCAGCGATACGGCATGCTGTTCCCGGTGCTGTATCTGGCGGCGGGACGCGACCCGCTGCACAACCGGTACGAGATCGAGGCCGGCCTCGAGAAAGGCGGATATCTGTGAGCGAGGGCTCGAGACGCACGATCGTGATCACCGGCGCCAGCTCGGGCATCGGCGAGAAGGCCGCCGAGCAACTCGCCGCTCAGGGCGCCCGCGTCGCGGTGGTGGGTCGCAACGCGCAGCGCACGAGCGCCGTGGCCGACCGGATCGGCGGGGACGCCTTCGTCGCCGACTTCGAACGCCTCGACGATGTGCGGAAGCTGGCCGCCGACCTCCTCGCCCGTCTGGAGCGCATCGACGTGCTCGCCGACAACGCCGGCGGCCTGTACCACGAGCGCGCCGTCACGGGTGACGGGCACGAGCGCACGATCCAGACGAATCATTTCGCGCCGTTCCTGCTCACCCGCCTTCTGCTGCCCCGCCTGATCGAGAGCGCGAAGGATGCCGGGGGCGAGGCGCGAGTGGTGGTCACGGCGAGCATGGCCAACCTCTTCGGAACCCTGGACCTGGGCGACCTCGACTGGGAGCGGCGTCCCTGGCGCGGCGGCTGGCAGGCGTATGGCGCGTCCAAGCTGGCGGGCATACTGTTCGCCAGGGAGCTCGGCGAGCGCCTCACCGGCACCGGGGTGCTGGCGTACTCGTTCCACCCCGGCACGATCGTCACCCGGTTCGGCGGGCAGTCGCCGCTGGTCCGTCTCGGCAACGCGGTCACCGGCGGCCGCTACGGTCGCTCGCCCGAGGCGGGCGCCGCCCCGCTGGTGGCTCTCGCCGGTCAGGTGCCGGTCGGGGCCCCGACCGGCACCTACTTCGACCGGTTCACGCCGAACGGCCGGGTCAACAGGCAGGCTCGGGACCCGCAGCTCGCCCGAGACCTGTGGACGGTCACTGAGCGCACGCTCGCGCTGCCGCCCTACGGCGACGCCGCCTGAGTCCCGCGCCTGCGGAGGGCGGCGGGCGACGCGGGCCGACGGCCTTCGCGGACGACGGCCTTCAGCGCGTGCCGGAGCGGTGGCGAAGCCCGAAGCGCTCCGGTTCGGTGATGTGCTCCTCGGGCAGGCCGGCCTGTTCGGTCAAGACCTCGTGCACCTGGCTGACGCTCCGGAAGTCGCCGGTGATGACCGCCCGGGTGTCGCCTGGGCCGTCGCACAGCATCTCCGCGCTCCACGCCCGCACGGCCCGGCGCAGCGCCTGGCCCGGTGCGCACCGCTGTCCCGTTCCGGGACGGCCGCCTCGCACGGAGCGCGGCAGCCACGTGACCGTCATGCGCATCGGCACCTGGAGCGGGAAGACATCCCCCGGCTCCGGCACTTCCACGAACACCCGCCCGGTGGCGCACAGCGGCAGCAGGGCGAGCTCGCTCTGCAGCTCGGCGAGCGACGTCTCGTCGCCGGTGACGACGAACTGCACGCGATCGTCGTGGTGTGCGGTCGCCTCGGTGTGGGCGGCGTGATCGGGTTGATACATGACGGTTCCAGTATAAGGCGAGCCTTACCTAAATGGGGGCTCTCCCGGAACTCCCACGCTCTGCACGGGTTCTGCCGCTGCCCTCCAGGGCACCTGCGGCCGTACGCCACCCGGCCGTGCAGGCCGGGTCACCAGACCGGCGGTCGGCGATCCTGCCAGCGGATGCGACGCTGCAGCTGCGCTCCGAGCGCGAGGAGCACCGCCTCCCCGCCCGGTCGGCCGATCAGCTGGACCCCCATCGGCAGGCCGCCAGGCGTCTGCCAGACCGGCAGCGTGATGGCCGGCAGGCCGCTCACGTTCACCATCGACGTGAACGGGGTGTACTGCACCTGCTGGGCGAAGTTGTGCTCGGGGTCCTCCCGGTCGTACCAGCCGATCGGGCGCGGTGTCATGGCGAGCGCGGGCGTCAGGACGGCATCGAACGAGGAGAGCTGGCGGATCAGCGACCGCTCGTACCCGGTGAGCGCCGCGAGCGCCTCGCCGAGCTCGCGGGCACCGATCGAGCGGCCCTGCTCGACGAGCCACAGGGTGAGCGGCTCGAGGAGGCCGAGCGCCGTGCCGTCGGCCGGGATGCGCGCGGCGCCGGCCTTCCAGATCGTGATGAACGCCGGTGCGTAGCCGGGGTCGGGCCTCAGGGCCGTCTCCTCGATGCCGTGGCCGAGCGCGGCGAGCTCCGCCACGGCGTGGTCGAGCGCCGCACGTGCCTCCGGCGCGATGGCGATCTCGTAGTCGAGGTCCCATGCGCTCGTCGTCATCACGCCGAGCTGGTAGCGGCCTTCGCCGCGCACCGCATGGCCGAGGAACGCGGTGTCGTCCCCCGGGGCCAGCACGGCGAACCGGTGGTCGACGCGTCCGTCACGCCGGGCGATCATGCCGTCCAGCAGCAGGGCGGCATCCTCCACGGTGCGTGCGATCGGCCCGTCGACCACCAGGCCGCCCAGCGATTGCAGGCCGCTGCCCGACGGCACCCTGCCCCGGGAGGGCTTCAGCCCCACCACGCCGCACGCCGCGGCGGGGATGCGGATGGAGCCGCCGCCGTCGGAGCCCGGCGCGAACGGCAGCATGCCGCTCGCGACGGCCGCCGCCGCTCCACCGCTGGATCCACCGGCGCCGCGTTCGAGATCCCAGGGGGTGCGCACGGGGGGTGCGACGAGCGTCTCGGTGTACGACGGCAGGCCGAACTCCGGCGCACCCGTCTTGCCGAGGCTGATCGCGCCGGCCGCGTCCAGATCCTGCACGATCTCGTCGGACTCCTCGGGCACGAACCCGGTCGTCAGCCGCGATCCGAACCCGGTGGGCACGCCGGCACGACGCCAGAGGTCCTTGTCGGCCAGCGGCAGCCCCCACAGCGTCGCCGTGCGGGGCACGGCCGCCTGCACGTGCCTGGCGCGTTCGCGGGCGGCGTCCGCCGTGACGGTCACGAACGCGCCGACCCTCGGGTTCAGCGCCTCGATGCGGTGCAGGTAGTGCTCTGCGAGCTCCAAGGGCGTCACCTCGCCGCGCTGCACGAGCTCCCACTGGGCGAGCGCGGTGAGCTCGTGCAGATCGTGGGCCATGCTCCGAGCCTACGGCGCCGCGGCGACCTCGGCGGGCCGTCGCGGCCGCCGTCAGTGGTGTCAGCGCGCCGCCGCGGCCTCGAAGACGCCCGCCGCGTGACGCAGCATCCGCTGCACGAGCGCAGGGTCGACGCCGACGCGTTCCAGGCGGTCCGCGAAGAGGGTCGGCACGTACACCAGCCCGTTGCCGCCGTGCTTGCGCATCATGGCCTTGAGGAACAGGTCGTGGCTCAGCAGCACCTGGTCGCCGTGGCCGGCCTCGACGAGGCGCAGGATGGCCTCGGCCGTCATCTGCGGGGAGGGCGACTGCCCCTCGACGCCGCTGGGGTAGTAGAAGGGCATCCCGATCATGTCGAACTCGATCCAGACGCCCCTCTCGGCGAGCCGCCGCTGGTAGTCGGGGTCCTCCCCGGATGGGTCCATGTGGGCCAGGATGATCGCGTGCGGGTCGACCCCGATCTCCTCGGTGAGGATTCGCACGACCTTCTCGCCGTACCGCTTCCAGCCCGGCAGGTGCACCATGATCGGCACGTGCTGGTCGAGCTGCGCGTTGCCGGCGGCGCGCAGCACCCTGCCCTCCTGCTCGGTGAAGGACGGCGAGATGCCGATCTCGCCGATGAAGCCGGGCAGGATGCCGGCCTCCGCGGTCTCCGGCCGGTACTGGCGCAGCAGCTCCTCGGTGATGCCGTCCACCGAGAGGGCGTCGAGGCCCTTCGGATGGAAGCGCTCCAGATACCAGCCGCCGCCCATGACGACGGTGATCCCGGACGCCTCCGACAGGGCTCTCAGCCGCAGGGGACTGCGGCCTTCGCCGTCCGGCGTGGTCTCCATGACGGAGACGCCGCCCACGGCCCGGTAGGCGAGGAGCTCGTCGAGCATCGCCTCGTCGTCATCGAGCACGCAGTTGTCGTAGTTGGCGTACGGCCGGTCCCGCAGCATCCACGCGTTGTGCGCCGAGACCTTCTGCTCGAGCAGGTCGGGGAACATGGGGTCGCGCTCGACCCCGCCCCCCGCCTGCATCCAGACGTTGGCGAGGTGCTCGTGGGTGAGGGTGAGGCCCAGTTCGTCGCTGGCGATGGTGCCGGTGACGGTGCGGACCGGGACGGCGCTGGACTCAGTCATGGCGGCGGGTCATCCTCCTCAGGTATGCGCTCAGCTCGGCGCCGCGCATGTTCAGCAGGATCACCGCGACGAGGATGCATCCGGTGATGATCGGGGTGTAGTACGGGCTCACCGAGAGCAGGGTGAGGCCGTTGCCGATCGCACCGACCAGGATCGAGCCGATGATCGTGCCGACGATGCTGCCGCGGCCGCCGAGCAGGTTCGTGCCGCCGAGGACCACGGCCGTGACCATGGTGAGGCCAAAGTCCGAGGCGGTGTTGGCGTCAGCCGAGCTTAGGCGGGCCGTGGTGAGCATGCCGGCCAGGCCGGCCATTGCCCCGACGAACATGAACGCGATGAGCTTGACGCGCTTGGTGTTCACGCCGGCGCGGCGCACCGACTCCTGGTTGGAGCCGATGCCGGTGATGTACTGGCCGAACCGGGTGCCGTGCAGCAGCACCGCACCGATCACGGCGACGACGACGCCGATCCAGGTCACCCAGGTGATGCCGAGGAAGCGGCCCTGGCCTATCTGGACGAACAGCGTCCACGAGGGCGCTCCTACGGCGTAGCCCTGGGTCAAGATGAGCGCGATTCCGCGGATCACCGACATCGAGGCGAGGGTGACGATGAACGACGGGATCCGCTGGTAGGCGGAGAGCCAGCCGTTCACGAAGCCCCACCCGGCTCCCATGATCAGTCCGAGGGGGATGACGATGATCGAGTCGACTCCCCAGCTCAGCAGGAATGCGCTGGCGACGCCGACGAACGCCAGGATCGATCCGACCGACAGGTCGATCTCGCCCGCCGTGATCACGAAGGTCATCGCCACGGCCACGATGAGTGCGGGCGAGACCTGCGTGGCCAGCGTGATCATGTTGTTCAGGGTGAGGAACTCGTGGCTGGAGGCCGCGAAGATGACGAACACGACGGCCGTCAGGGCCAGCATGAACAGGGTCGAGGTGCTGGTCCGCCGCCACCAGGGCAGAGACTGGGACAGGCGTATCTGTTCCCGTGTGGTGGTGGTCACGAATCCGCCTTCTTCGGGTCGGTGCCGGTGTTGTTTCGGGTGATGAGGTCGACGAGGCGCTCGATGGTGAGGTCGGCGATGTCGGCGTCGTCGACGCTCTGACCTTCGTACATCACCGTGATGCGGTCGCAGACACGGAAGAGGTCCTGGAGCCGGTGCGTGATGAGGATGACGCCGACGCCGCGCGCGGCCACCTCCTTGATGAGGGCGAGCACAGCCTCGACCTCGCGGACCGCGAGCGCGGCCGTCGGCTCGTCGAGGATGAGCACGTCGGGGGCGAACGACACGGCTCGCGCGATCGCGACCGACTGGCGTTGCCCGCCGGAGAGCTGCGAGACCTCCTGGTGCGTCGAGCTGACCCGCACGTGGAAGGTCTCCAGCACGCGAGCGGCCTCGGCGTGCATGCGGCCTCTCTTGAGGAAGGGGCCCCTGCGCGGCTCGCGGCCGAGGAAGAGGTTGCTGGCGACGTCGAGCGTGTCGCAGAGCGCGAGGTCCTGGTAGACGATGCCGATGTTCTTCTCCCGGGCCTGCGCCGGGCTGTCGAACGCCACGACCTCGCCGTTGATCCGGATCTCGCCGGAGTCGTGGCGCACGGCGCCGGCAAGCACCTTCATGAGGGTGGACTTGCCGGCACCGTTGTCGCCGACGAGCCCCAGAACCTCCCCGCGCCGGAGCGTGAGGTCAACGCCCCGCAGCGACCGGACCGCGCCGTACGACTTGGTGATCCCTCGCAGGGTGACGAGTGGTACCTGGCTCATCCGCTCAATCTCCGAGGAAGTAGGCGTACCGGTCGAGGTTCGCCGCGGTGACGACGTGGGTCGGCACGGGGATGGTCGCGGGCACGGTGCCACCGCACGCGAGGGTGATGCCGGCCTTCGCCGCCTCCTGCCCCTCACCGAAGGTGTCCTGCTGGAGGACGGCCTTGACGAAGCCGTCCTTGATGCCCTGCGCCGAGTTGACGGACAGGTCCCAGCCGACGAGCTGCACGTCCTTGGTGCGGTTCTGGCTCTTCGCCGCGGCGACCGCGCCGTCGAGGGCCGGGAGGCCGGTGGCGTAGACGTACTTCAGGTCGGGGTTGCCGGTGAAGAGGTTCTCAGCGGCGGTCTGAGCCTTGGAGGCGTCGTTCTGCCCGTCGACGACCGTGCCGAGCTTGACTCCGGCTGCCTTGACCGTGCTCTCGAACGCCTTCTGGCGCTCGATCTGGATGGAGCTGTTCAGCGCACTGATCTCGCCGATCGTGCCCGATCGGGCGACGTGCTTCACGAAGTAGTCGCCGAGCTGCTTGCCTCCGTCGGCGTTGGAGACGCCGACGAAGGTCGAGACCTTCTTGTCGTCCATCGGACCGTCGAAGGTGACCACGGGGATCCCCGCTGCCACCGCCCGGTCGACCGAGGGCGCGAGAGCGTCGGAGTTGATCGCGTCGATCAGGAGCACGTTGATGCCCTTGGTGACGAGGTTGTCGACCGCGTCGGACTGCACCTGGGGGTCGAGCTTGCCGTCCACGATCTGGACGTCCACGCCCGCCGCATCCGCGACGTCCTGGATGCCCTGGTCGACCTGGCCGAAGAACGATCCCTGCGTGGAGAGCTCGACGACGCCGATGAGCAGCTTGCCGTTGCTGCCGCCCTTGGTCGGCTTGCAGGCCTTCGGCACGTCGGTGGGAAGCGGGTGGGACGCTGTGGACGAGCCCGACGCGCTGGCGCCGGCGGTCGTGGACGGGGCGGGCCGGCTGTCGCAGCCCGTGAGAGTGAGGGCGACCACCACCCCGACGGCCGCGATCGGCCACACCGTGTTGCGGATCTTCATGTCATTCCCTTCGAATGTGACCGGACTCCCGCCGGTGCGAGCGCGAGGCATCCGTCGTGCTGAGAGAAGGCGAGGGCAATCGATTGCCCAAGCGGTACAGCAGCAAGTATTCGCATGGATTGTTTCCCCTCCGCTGCACCGTTGTTTCGCGGGGATTAACTGTCGCGGCATCGGCGGCATCCGATCGGCAACCGATTGCCCAAGGGATTACGGTGAGTGCTTGTCGTGAGGATCGACGATGGGGGGCGGGCGATGGACGAGGAGCGGACGACGGTGCTGGCCACGGGCCAGGGGCGCCTGAGGGGAGTGGTGAGCGACGGTGCCGTCGCATTCCTCGGGGTGCCGTTCGCCGAGCCGCCCGTCGGCGAAGGCCGCTTCGCGCGCTCGGTCCCCCATCCGGGCTGGGAGGGCCTTCGCGACGCGACGCGCTTCGGGGCTGCTTCACCGCAGGATCTCGATCTCATGGCGGACGTGCTCCCTGGCACCGAGGAGGTCTTCTATCCGACCGGGTCCGGCTTCTCGGAGGACTGCCTGACGCTGAACGTCTGGACGCCCGGGGTCGAGGGCCGGGCCGCGCCCGTGCTGGTCTGGATCCACGGCGGCGGCTGGGCGACCGGCTCCGGCTCCGGCTCGTGGAGCGATGGCGCCGCCCTCGCCCGGCACCGTGGGATCGTGGTGGTGGGGGTGAACTACCGGCTCGGCGCGCTCGGCTGCCTCGCCCTGGGGTACTCGGGCGACCCGGAGGCCGCCGGGCTCAACAACCTGGGCATCCACGACCAGGTCACCGCACTGGAATGGGTGCGCGACAACATCGCCGCGTTCGGCGGCGACCCCGGCAACGTGACGCTCGCCGGCGAGTCGGCCGGGGCCTTCAGCGTGATGGTGCACCTCGCCGCGCCGCGCTCGAGGGGGCTCTTCCATCGTGCGATAGTCCAGAGCGGGCACACCGCCCTGCTGGCGGACGAGTCCCGCGCCGCAGCCGACACGGTGGAGTTCCTCGGCATCCTCGGCGTCCCCACCGGACCCGGCGCGCTCGCCGCGCTGCGCGCGATGGATCTCCGGCACATCCTGGACGCACGACGACGGATGTCCGCCCGCCTGCTGCCGCCCGTGGTCGACGGCGAGACGCTGCCCGAGCATCCGTTGACCGCGATCCGCGAGGGGCGCGCCGCCGACGTGCCTCTGATCATCGGCATGAACGCCGACGAGGCGAAGTCGTTCCGCACCCTGCCGCTGCGCGAGACGTTCGACCCGGTCGACCTGCACGAGGCGCTCGCCGGGTGCGTCGACGCCGACACGTCCGCCGCGGTGCTGGCCCTGTACGGCGACCCGGTCTCCGAGCTGGAGCAGACCGAGGTCTGGGATGCCATCGCGAACGACCGCGACTGGCGCAGGCACGTCTACGACGTGGCCGACGCACGCGCGACGGCGGATTCGCCGACCTTTGTCTACGAGTTCCTCTGGCGCACGCCGAGCCTCGGCGGCTCCAACGGCTGGCATATGGCCGAGATCCCGTTCGTGTTCGAGAACCTCGACGCTCACGGAGTCGCCGCCGACCTCGGCCACGGGGTCGGCGGCGACCCGCACGCGCGGGCGCTCTCGCGCCGGATCTCGTCGGCGTGGACGAGCTTCGCCCGGACGGGACGCCCGGAGACGCCCGGAGCACCGCAGTGGCGGCCTTACCGTCCCTGGGACCGGGCGACGTGCTTCTTCGACAGCATCCTCACCGTGCAGCTCGACTACCGCCGGCGGCAGATCGAGTTCTGGCGCGATCGCTGACCGAGACGCGCCCCGTCACAGCAGGCCGGGCGCGGGCACGCGCGCCGGCTCCGGCACCACGCCGACGATGCGCTCCACCGCCTCGACCGTCCATACGAGGTTGGCGGCGATCTCCTCATTGGGCTCGTCGTCGGGCTGGTGCAGGCGGTGCAGGTCGTTGAAGGTCACGAACGCCGATGGCACGCCGGCCGCCCAGAAGGAGGCGTCGTCGGTTCCCTTGGTGGGCGGGAAGCGCGACACGAGCCGCAGCTCGCGACCGCTCTCCTGAGCCCACGCCAGGATGGCACGACGGATGTCGGTCTCGAACGGCTCCGGGGACGCGAACGCCTCAAGGAACGAGCCCCGACCGAGGCCGTCGAGGTTGAGGACGTACGCGATGCCGTCGAGGTCCTCGGCGACCCGGACGTAGTGCCGAGAGCCCAGCAGATGCCATTCCTCGGCCGTGAAGAACACCAGCCGGACCGGAACAGGCGGCGGGCTCGCCGCCCAGCGACGGGCGAGCTGTAGCAGGGCGATGGTGCCGCTGCCGTTGTCGTAGGCGCCGACCGTGTTGAAGAAGGTGTCGTAGTGGGCGCAGACCACCACCGTGCGCCCCGGCGTCGCTCCCGGGATGTCGACGACGAGGTTGTCGCTCACCGCGGGCTGCGCCACCGGTCCGGCATCCGACTCCACCTCGACCGTGACGGCCTTGCCGTCGGCCAGCCATTCCGCGAGCTGCAACCCGTCGAGATGTCCGATGGCAAGGTGGGGCAGGCTGCTGTCCGATCCGGCGGGCAGGGGCTGGGGAGCCGCAGGGCCCCGGTCGCGGGCGTGCAGGTACGCCAGCGGCGCTCCGGCACCATCGGTGACGAGGAAGCGCTGCCAGAGGATGGAGTCGCCCCAGATGCCCTCCGGCCCGACCGCCTCCACCCTGCCTGTGACGGGGCCGGGCGCGCCGCCGCTGAACAGCATCGGCCACGACGGCAGCTCTCGCTCGTGCGGCGTGCGCACGGCCACGCGGTGCACGTGGCCCGGCGACCAGCCAGGCAGCTCCACCCGCTGGCGCGTGACCGCAAAACCGCAGTCCACCAGCTGCGCCTCGAGCCAGGCGGAGGCCGCCGCCATGGTCGCTGAACCGTGAAACCTGGTGCCGTGCGCCACCAGAGCCAGCAGATCGCCGTAGGCCCGTCCTCTCGCCTCGGTCATCGTCCCTCGTCCTCTCCCTCGTGCCGCTGTGGACCCGCATGTCCCAGCAGTGTGGATGCGATGCCGCGCACCGCGCTCGATTCTCCCCGGAACCACCAGGTCGTGAATCGGTCGACCGTGGAAGCGGGCCACCGGCCGGTGCGCAGCGGGAGGCCGCGCGCCTCCAGCTCGGCGAATCCGCCGAGGCCGCCATCGTCGTTGTACAGATGCAGCTGGTCGCCGCGCGTGCCCGGGGCGAAGTCCGGCTCCTCCGCGTAGTCGGCGGATGCGTCGGCCGCGGAGTCCCGCACAACGAGCACAGAGACGCCGCCCGTCTCGTCGCGCAGATAGCCGAGCCGGCCGAAGACGGTGGGGGCGGCGAAGCCGATCTTGAAGCGGTCCGCGCCCGTGAGGCGCACCTCGATGTGGTGGCCGCCCCTGGTGAGGAGGCCGCCGACGGGCTCGTAGTAGTCCGTCACCTGGATCCGGTCGGTGCCGGGCACGATCGCCGTGCCTCCGGCACGGACCTGGTTCAGCACCCATGACTCGACCTCGAGCCCGAGCGCGGAGCCCTCCCCGACGGTGAGCGCGGCCGTGACGGTGTAGCCGGCGTATCGCACGGCGCCCGGGTCGGGAAGGGCGTCGCGCAGGCGCCGCAGCGGCGACGCCGCGGGCGTGACGGCCATCGACAGGCGCAGCGAGAGGATGCCCGGTGTCGTGAAGGACTCGGCCCGGATGCTGCGCACCACGCCCGGCGGTGCTCCCTCGCTCGCGGTGCGCAGCACGCCGCGACCGGGATCGATGTCTGCGGGCATGCGGTAGCTGCCCCAGTAGTCGGAGCGCTCCGGGATCATGTAGGCGATCTCGGGACCGATCCACACCCGGTCGCCGCCGAGGTTCCATCCACCGGATCGCACGAGCTCGGCGAAGGCGTCCTGGCTTCGGAACGCATCCGGCAGCCAGTTCTCCGCGGCGCGCTCTCCGAAGAACGGGCCGTAGACCCGACTGCCGTACTCGGAGAGCACGACGACGGCGTCCGATCCCACGCGGATCACCTCGAACGGGATGCCCTGCTCGGCGAGCCGTGCGGCGACGTCAGCGAGCGGACTGCTCATGCGGCAGCCTGCGGCAGCGCAGCGTCGTGGAAGAGGTCCTCCGCCGCCAGCATGCGTCTGCCCCACTCGAGCAGCTCGCGGTCGGAGACGTCCTGGCCGATGTCATCGACGAGCCGGGCGAGGAACTCGACCCCGGCGAGAAAGTCGGCTTCCGTGTGCAGTGCGATCCACTCCTGGACGTCCGGGTGGCGGTGGACGTCGCGCGCCATCGCCGTCGCGCACCACGAGGAGTACAGCGTCTCGGCGGTGAACATGGCGACAACGGCACCCGGATAGCCGTGGAGGTCGACCTCGGCCAGGACGTGATCGGAGAGCACGCCGCCGCAGCGGAGCGCCGCGTCGCGCGAGACGTCCGGCAGCGGCCAGCGTCGCCGCACGGCGGCGAAGTAGTCGAGCTGTGCCCCGGTGAGGTGCGTCAGCGTCGCCTGGTGACGCAGGGCGCGCTGCCAGTCCCCCTCCGCCCAGAAGCAGAAGGCGGCCACACGGGCGGCCGTGCGCACGAACGCCTCTTCGATGACCAGATAGCGCGCGTACGCCTGCTCGCAGACGGAGCCGTCGGCGATCTCCCGCAGCAGACGGCGCTGGCCGGAGCGGAGCACGTCGTCCGCGATGGCACTCCTGAGCCATTCCGAGCGCGCGGGCCGTTCCGGATGCGAGGCCCCGGTCACGGGCGCGGTGCCAGCCAGCCGGCCAGCCCGTTGAAGAGCCTGGCGTAGCCCGGCCACTCGTCGCAGAACTCCGGCGGAGCCCAGTGCGGCGAGCAGTCACTGGTGAACACCGCGGTGCGGCCCTTGCCGTGCTCGCCGACGACGACGAGGGGATCCTCTCCCACACGCGCAAGCTCGAGCGCACCGGGTTTGCGGGTGGTCTTGTTGTAGCCGAGCAGGTGCGGCCAGCTCGTTCCCGCGCCGCCGAGCGCAGGGTGCTCTGGCTCCATGACAGTGGGCAGGACGCCGGCGGGACGCTCGACGCGATCGTCGGCGTCGATGATGCCGACGGGGAGCACCTCGGCGATGGCGGTGCGGGCGAACGCGGCACGCGCTTGGAATCCCGAGAACGACAGGTAGCCGCCGATCATGAGCAACGAGCCGCCCTCCGCAACCCAGGCGGCGAGCCCCCCGATGCGATCGGCCCCCCGGCGGGCGCGCTCGAAGACGTCGGGGGCGAGCTGCAGCGAGTTCGCCCCGATGTCAGAGAGGACCACGATGTCGTAGGCCGCGAGCTCGTCGCGTGTGGACGGGAAGCTCACGGGAACTCGATGGGCCGGCAGGTGCGTCACGAGGTGGCCGCCGCCCTCCAGCGCCTCCTTCAGCTGCCGCACGCCCTCGGTGTACGAGTGGACGGTGAACTCGTCGACTCCCTTGATATGGGTGCTCGTCGTGATCCAGCTCTCGCCGGCGATGAGGATTCGCGCCACGTGTCTTTCCCTCGGTAGATCTTGCTCGGCAATCGATTGCCCTTGGACTGCAGCCGAAGGTATCCAGGGCATGTTTCCGGGCGGCGAAGCCCCCGTTTCCGCGCTGTTACGAAGGGGCGAACACCGCACCACGCCCGTAGGAACGATTGCCGAGATAAGCTCCAGATACACGACGAGCGGTGCTCGATGACCGAAGGGAGCAGATGGCCGTGGCTTCCGTCACCCTCTCGGACGTCGCCAGGCTCGCTGGCGTGTCCAAGTCGACCGTGTCGCGCGTCCTGTCTCAGTCGCGACCGGTGACGCCCGCCATCGAGGCGACGGTGCGCAGGGCCGCGGCGGAGCTCGGCTACTCCGGGAACAGCATCGCCCGGGCGCTGCGCCGCCAGCGGACCGACACTGTGGGCATGGTGGTGCCCAGCATTCTCAATCCCTTCTTCACCGCGCTCGTCGACAGCATCGAACGCGCCCTGCACGAGGAAGGCCGAGTGCTGTTCCTCTGCGACTCCAGGCAGGACCCCGAGATCGAGGCGGGCTACCTGCGCCTGCTCATCGACCGCAAGGTCGACGGCATCGTGGTCAGCCCGGTGGACGGCGAGCTCAGCCGCGCCGCGATCGCCGAGACCGCCTCGCAGACGCCTCTCGTGCAGCTGGACCGGCGGGTCAACGTCGAGAACACCGACTGGGTCGGCGTGGACGACGACGACGCCATGAGCCAGGTGGTGGCCCATCTGGTGGCGAACGGCGTGCGCACCGCCGCGTTCGTCACCTCCGACTTCACCAACTCCTCCACGCGCGACCGCCTCGACGGCTTTCGCCGGCACGCGAAGCGGCTCGGCGTCGCCACCCGCGAGGACTGGTTCGTGCTGGGCGACTACTCGGTGGAGAGCGGCCATGCCGCGGGCGTGCGCCTGCTCTCGGGAGAGGACATCCCGGATGCGATCGTCTGCGCCGACGACCTCATCGCCTTCGGCGTGCTGCAGGCCGCGCGCGAGCTCGGCGTGGCGGTGCCCGACCGACTCAAGGTCACCGGGTTCGACAACCTCGTATTCGCCGAGCACGTGATCCCGCCGCTCACCTCGATCGAGCAGCCGACGCCACAGATGGCCGAGGAGGCGCTGCGGCTGCTGCGCGTCCGCATGCAGCGGAAGGACCGGCTGCCCGGCGCCCGCGTCGCGCTGGTGCCGCGCCTAATCGTGCGCGACTCGACGCGATCCAGAGGCTAGGCGGACGAGACTCCGTGGTGCTGGCAGCGCTCACGGACCCGCGCCAGGCCGAGCACGGCCGTCCTGGTCGGAGTGCATCTGCGCCACGCGAAGACGGACCCCGGGCATCGGACCGCACCCCGTGGCGACCGAGGCGCTTCGAGCCGATCCGGCCAACTAGACGACCACCGGGTCGATCGGCGTGCCAGGGAACGACGCCAGGCGCTCGACCTCTCGTGCGACAGAGAGCACCCCGGCGTCGTCGTAGAGGCGGCCGACTATCTGGACCCCGATGGGCAGGCCCTCGGAGGAGAGACCACACGGGACGGTCACGGCCGGGTTGCCGGTGAGGTTGAAGGGGAACAGCAGGAAGTTGCGACCGAAGGAGCCCTGCGGGAGCTCCCGTCCTGCGATTGCGGACGGCGACGTCCCGTGCGCCCATGCCACCAGCGGCATCGTCGGAGTGACGAGGTAGTCGACTCGCTCGAAGAGCAGCCTCTGCGCGTCGTGCAGCGCACCGCGCATCCGGCGGTGATCGAAGTCGCCGCCTCTTCGGGCCAGGCCCGTCTCCACGAGCGACTTCAGCTGCGGCTCGAGCCAGTCGGGGTGCTCGCGGAGCACGTCACCGAAGATGCCGCCGAACTCACCGGCCCACCAGTCGGCCTGCACGGGCCCCGGGTCGCCCCAGCCGGGAACGACATCCTCGGCTCTCCAGCCCGGCTCGGCGGAGAGGGCGTCGACGACGCTGCGGGTGGCGGAGGCGATCTGCGGCTCGACGACACCGTATCCGAGGTCGATCGACACGCCGAGGCGCACGACCCCTCGCCGTCGAGGCTCCTCCAGCGACCGGCGGAAGCCGGCGGCCGCCGGCCCGATGAGGCTCATCGGGTCGCGTGGATCGGGACCGGCCAGCACGTCGAGCATCGTCGCGACGTCCGCCACCGTGCGGGCGATCGGGCCGTTGTGCGCCACGGTGTCACGGTAGAAGGGCTGCGGCCACACCGGCACGCGTCCGAGCGTGGGCTTGAGCCCGACGATGCCGCACAGCGCGCTGGGAATGCGGATGGAGCCGGCACCGTCGGAGCCGTGGGCGAGCGGCCCCATGCCCGACGCCACGGCCGCAGCCGCCCCGCCGGACGAGCCGCCCGTCGTGCGGTCCGTGCGCCAGGGGTTCGCCGGCGTGGGGAAGATCAGTGTCTCGCTGGTGTCCTTGTAGCCGGAGTCCGGCGTCGCCGTCTTGCCCAGGATCACGGCTCCCGCCGCGCGCAGCCGCCCGGCGGCCGCGCCGTCGTCATCGGGAACATGTGCGGCCGTCGCCGGCGAGCCATAGGTGGTGCGGATTCCCGCGGTGTTCTCGAGATCCTTGATGGAGACCGGAACGCCGTCGAGCGGACCGAGGCGCTCTCCCCGGACCAGGCGGGCCTCGGACGCGCGGGCCGCGGCCATCGCGACCTCCGCGGTCACCGTGAAGAATGCGTGCACGGCGCCGTCCACCTCCTCGATGCGGCGCAACACGTCCTCGGTCGCCTCGACGGGTGAGATCTCGCCTCTGTCGTACAGTGCCGAGAGCGACTCGGCGGAGAGCGTCCAGAGTGGTGCGTCCTGCGAACGGCAATCGATTTCACGATCCATGGCCACAGTGTAGCCGCGGGGCGGTTGCGGGCTGCGGACAGCCCGCAACCCGCCGGAGGCCACAGGCCCGTGGGAGAGGCGCGCGATCTGTGCGGGGCGCTAGCATGAGGCCCGGCAATCCATTTCCACAGCGGAGTCCCCGATGACCCATACCCCCTCCGGGCTCGACGAGCTCCTGTCCCGGCTCCGGCGCCGCGAGGCACGGCCGCCCGTGGCCGTGCTCGGCAGCGCCAACCTCGACATCGTGGTCGGCACGGACCACCTGCCGCGTCCCGGCGAGACGGTCACCGGCTCCGGCGTGCGGATGATCCCGGGCGGCAAGGGGCTCAACCAGGCGGTTGCGCTCGCCAGGAGCGGCGCCGTCGTCGAGCTCCTCGGAGCGACGGGCGACGACGACTTCGGTCGCCGGCTGCGCCGCTTCCTCGACGAGGACGGCATCGACGCCGTATCGCTGCGCGTCGTCGCCGAGCCGACGGGCACGGCCCACATCACCGTGAGCCGCGACGGCGAGAACTCGATCATCGTCGTGCCCGGCGCCAACCACGCGGTGACCTCGCTCGAGGACGCGTGGCGGACGCGCATCGGCGGCAGCGCAGCCCTCGTCACACAGTGCGAGCTCGACATGGGGCTCGTGGCCGAGGCGCTCCGCTTCGCCTCCGGACTGGGTGTGCCCACCGTTCTCACCCCTGCGCCGATAGGCGCGCTCTCCGCGGGCCTGCCCGCCGGTGTCGACATCCTCATCGGAAACGAGCTGGAGATAGGCGAGCTGGGAGGCGGCGGCGGCCTGACGGAGTCCGGCTCCCGGCTCAGCCGGCGGGTTCCCCTCGTCGTCGCGACCCTCGGAGCGGACGGAGTCGCCTGGTTCGCCGACGGCGTCCCGGCCGGGCGTCTTCCCGCGCGCCGGGTGACGGCGATCGACACGACGGCGGCGGGCGACACCTTCGTGGGCGCCTTTGTCTCACGTCTCGTGGGCGGCGCGGCCGTCGCCGATGGGATCGCCTGGGCGACTGCCGCCGCGGCGCTCGCCGTCCAGAGGCCCGGCTCGGCGGAATCCGTGCCGCACCGGGACGAGGTCGAGGCGGCGTTGTCCCACGGCCCCGTCGGCGAGCACGGCCCAGACGCGAACGCACTCTGAGCGCCTCGACGACGGCCAGGGTGCGGCGCGTCCCCAGCGCTTCGTCATTGGGGGGCGTTGACATCGCCTTGTTGGTTCATTACTCTACTAATGAACCAACAAGGAGGGTCGTGATCGACGACGGCAAGCCGATCTTCCAGCAGATCGCGGAGCAGATCGAGAACGACATCATCTCCGGCGCCCTGCCGGAGGAGAGCCAGGTGCCGTCCACGAACGAGTTCGCCGCCTTCCATCGCATCAACCCGGCGACCGCCGGAAAGGGCGTCGCGCTGCTGGTCGACGACGGCATCCTCTACAAGAAGCGCGGAATCGGCATGTTCGTGGCCTCCGGCGCCCGTGAGCGACTGCTGTCGCGAAGGCGCGACAGCTTCCACGCCGACTTCGTGCTGCCCCTCATCGCGGAGGCGAGGAAGATCGGCATCTCGCCGGCGCAGCTCGTACAGCTCATCGCCACAGAAGGAGAAGCACCGTGACCGAGACGACGGCCGCAGTTGTCGAGATCGACCACCTCAGCAAGCGATTCGGGAGCCTCGCCGCGCTCGACGACGTGAGCCTCACTGTGCGCCCCGACACCATCACCGGCCTGCTCGGCCGCAACGGCGCCGGCAAGACGACGCTCATGCAGACGATCACCGGACAGGATTTCCCCACCTCCGGCCAGGTCAGGGTGTTCGGGGAGCAGCCGATCGAGAACGCCCACGTGCTCTCCCGGATCTCCTTCATCAAGGAGAGCCAGAAGTACCCGGACGACTTCAAGCCCAAGCACGTGCTCGCCTGCGGCGGGTGGTTCTACGAGAACTGGGACGCCGACCTCGCCGAGCAGCTCGTCGAGGATTTCCAGCTTCCCGTCGGGCGCCGGCTCAAGAGGCTCTCACGCGGCCAGCTCTCAGCGGTCGGCGTCATCGTCGGCCTCGCAGCCCGAGCACCACTCACGTTCTTCGACGAGCCGTACCTGGGGCTGGACGCCGTCGCCCGCCAGACGTTCTACGACCGTCTGCTCGCGGACTACGCCGAGCACCCCCGCACCATCGTCCTCTCCACCCACCTGATCGACGAGGTCGCGAACATGCTCGAGCACGTCGTCGTGATCGACAGGGGGCGCATCGTCATGGACGAGCCGGCCGAGCAGGCGCGCGACGCCGCCACCACGGTCGTCGGCCCGCGCGGCGCCGTCGAGGCGTTCGTCGCCGGCCGTCGGGTGCTGCACAGGGAGGGCATCGGCGGCCTGGCGTCCGTCACCGTCGAGCGCCTGAGCCCCGACGAGCGGCGCAACGCCGAGGCCTGCGGCCTCGAGCTCGCGCCGGTCTCACTGCAACAGCTCATCGTGCGGAGGACCAGCGCCGACCCCCGCGTCGCAGCCGAGCAGGAGGTCCTGTCATGAGCTCCCCAGCCCTCCCCGCCGTCTCCCCCGACCGCTCCGGCACCCCCGACGCCGGACGGCGCGTCTGGAACATCGTGCGCCTGCAGTTCGCGAACCGCTTCACGATGCTCGTCCTGCCCTGGATCATCGTGGGCTTCATCTTCCTGGTGAACCTGGCCATCTGGATCTCGATTTACGCGTCGACGCGCGAGCCGCTCGACGACACCCAGTGGTCCGGTGCCACCGCCTACCTCTACGTGTACTTCGGCGTCGCCGCGGTGCAGGCGATGAACCTGACCTTCCGTTTCGCGCTGGGCATGACCGCCACCCGGCGCGACTACTACCTCGGCACGGTGCTGGCGTTCGCGATCCAGGGGGCGCTTCTCACCCTCGTCTGCACAGTCCTGTCCTATGCGGAGGACTGGACGCACGGGTACGGCATGAACGCCCACATGTTCAGCAACGTGTATGTCGGCGCCGGACCGCTCTGGCAGCGGCTGTTCGCGTCGTTCGGGCTGTTCCTGTTCTGCTTCGCCCTGGGAGCGCTCGCCGGCAGCGTCTTCGTGCGATGGCGGGCCAACGGGCTCTATGTGCTCGGCGCCCTCGTGGTGCTGATCGTCGCGGCCTTCGTCGTGACCGCCACTCTCACCGGTTCGTGGGAGGCGGTCGGCCGGTCGTTCCTGCAGCTGGGGGCCGTCGGCGTCATCGCCTGGGCCCTCGTCCCCGCCTCGATCGCCGGGGTCGTCGGCTACCTCGTGCTGCGCAGGGCCCCGTCGCGGACCTGATGCACCGCCGAACTCGCCGGAAGCTGGACGGGGTCCGCCGGATCCCGGCGGACCCCGATTGGTACAGCGTCGGTGCGACCCCCCGTCCGGGCGGCCCGCGATGACGGTGACATCACCCTACGGCTACCCCTCGGCCTGCGCCGGTGATTGTCACGAATTGATAACGACGTTCGGGTGAACCCACAGGATCCGCCGGCTCACTTGAGGCTCTTCTGCATCAGCACGGTGCCCAGCCAGCGGCCGAACTTGAAGCCGACCCTGCCCATGCGCCCGATCTCGTTGAAACCGAACGACCGGTGCAGCGCGATGGAGCCCTCCGCACCCTGGTCGGCGATCACCGCGATCATCTCCTTGAGCCCGGCCTGCCGCGACGCCTCGACCAGTGCCCGCATGAGCGCGGTGCCGAGCCCCTTGCCCGTGGACGCCTGGCCGAGGTAGATGGAGTCCTCCACCGTGAACCGGTACGCCTTCTTCTGCTTCCACGGGGTCACCAGGGCGTAGCCGAGTATCTGGCCCCTCGGCGACTCGGCGACGAGGAAGGGCATCCCGAGCTTGTGCAGGTACGCGTACTTCGAGCGCCACTCCTTCAACGACATCGTGTCCTCGTCGAAGGTGACCATGCTGTTGGTCACGTAGTAGTTGTAGATCTCGCGCACGTGCGGCAGATCGGCCGGCCGGGCCTCGCGGATGCGGTAGGAGAACGGCGGTTCCGGCGGCTCCCGCTTGCGCAGGTGCGGCGGCAGGACGCGACGCGTCTCGTATTCCTCTTCCAGCACCGATTCAGCGTAACCAGTGCGTGTCTCTCCCGCACGCCGCACCGCAGGCTCCCCCGGGGCCAGGGACGACGAAGCGCCCCCGCTCGGGCTCAGTCGAGCGACCAGTCCACCGGCTTCCCGCCCTGCTGCTCCAGCAGCTCGTTGGCCCGGCTGAACGGGCGCGAGCCGAAGAAGCCGCGGTCGGCCGACATCGGGCTCGGGTGCGCCGAGGCGATGACCGGCGTCGAGCCGAGCAGGGGCCGCAGGTTCGCGGCGTCCCGTCCCCACAGGATCGCGACCAGCGGCGTTCCCCTGGCCACCAGCGCCCGGATCGCGTGCTCCGTCACACGCTCCCAACCCGCTCCGCGATGCGAGGCGGGCGCACCCGGACGCACGGTGAGCACGCGGTTGAGGAGCATGACGCCGTGCTCGCTCCAGGCGGTGAGGTCGCCGTGCTCCGGCGTCGGGATGCCCAGATCGCTGCGCAGCTCGCGATAGATGTTCTGCAGGCTGCGCGGTATCGGACGCACGTGCCGCTCCACCGCGAACGACAGTCCGATCGGGTGGCCGGGCGTCGGGTACGGGTCCTGGCCCACGATGAGCACGCGCACGTCCGCCAGCGGATAGCGGAACGCACGCAGCACGTTCGCCCCCGCCGGCAGGTAGGGACGACCGGCCGCGACCTCGGTGCGGAGCCAGTCGCCCATCGCGGCGATGTCGGCCGCGACCGGCTGCAGTGCGTGCACCCACCCCGGGTCCATCGAGCCGTCGGCGGCCATCTCCGCGAGCGTCTTGGGCATCGCTACCTCGCGCCGGACTCGGGGAGGCGCCGCCCGGCCCGGGCGGTTCCGCGGTCGGGGCCGCGCGGGGGCGCCGTCTGCGGGGCGAGGGCCGTCCGCTTCTCGATGGCGATCACCCCGCCGAGGCTACCGGATGCCCGACCGCGGTGCCGCCGGGACGACACCGCATCCGCCGCCGCCACGAACCCCGGCCGCAGACCTCGGTCAGTCCCGGGCCACGCGCAGCTCGCCGCGATGCAGAAGGTGCGGCGCGGCCTGCGCGACGGGCTTGACGACGACGAGATCGATGTCCACGTGCGCCGGACGCTCAAGGGCGCTCACGATGGTCTCCGCGACATCCTCGGCGGTGAGCGGGTGCGGCACGTCCGCGTAGACGGCGGCCGCGCGCTCGCGGTCGCCGCGGAACCGCGTGAGCGAGAACTCCTCGGTGTGCACCATGCCCGGCGCGACCTCGATCACCCGCAGGGGCTCCCCGTTCAACTCCAGTCGCAGCACCTCGGTGAGTGCCCGCTCGGCGAACTTCGCGGCGTTGTAACCGCCACCGCCGACGTAGACGGTATGACCGGCGATCGAGGTGACGTTGACGATGTCCGCGTGACCGGCGGCATCCGCACCGTCGCGCAGCAGAGGCAGCAGCGCCGAGATCACGCGCTTGGTGCCCAGCACGTTCACCTCGTACATCCACGTCCAGTCCTCGACGGACGACGTCTCCACCGACTCCTGCCCCCTGGCGCCCCCGGCGTTGTTGACCAGCGCGGTCACTCCCCCGGTGGCCGCCAGATGATCGCGCAGCGCGTCGACGTCGTCTTGGACCGTGACATCTGCCCGGAACGCCTCGGCCCCCGTGGCCTCGGCGAGCTCGCGCAGTCGGTCGGCGCGACGCGCCACCGCGACCACCCCCCAGCCGCGCTCCCTGAGGAGGCGCACCGTCGCCTCACCGATTCCCGAACTCGCCCCGGTCACGACCGCACGTCTGGATGCCATGCCTCCATTGTGGCCGCCGCGCAGCGTCGAGGCCGGACATAGCCAACTCATCGGCACGGACCCTAGCCTGGAATGCGATGACGATCGCCGAACGGATCAAGACCACGACGCGCCGGCGGGAACGCGTCGCCTACTGGGACAACGCGCGCTGGCTGGCGATCACACTGGTCGTGATCGGGCACGCGATCCTCAAGCTGATCGCGGACTCCGACACCGCCTACACGCTCTACCTGTTCATCTACCTCTTCCACGTGCCGGTCTTCGTGACCGTCTCCGGATACTTCGCCAAGGCTCAGCCGCCCGGCTACCGCGGCGTCAAGCGGCTGCTCACCGACATCGTGTTCCCCTACGTCATCTTCGAGACCGTGTGGAGCCTGATCAACTGGGCCGTCACGGGAAAGCTCAGCCTGGACTACACGACCGCCAGCTGGACGCTGTGGTTCCTCCTCGCCCTCGGCGTGTGGCGGGTGGCGCTGCCCTACCTGGTCATGCTGCGCTTCCCCCTCCTCTTCGCGCTCTTCATCTCCGTCGCGGCCGGATACCTCGACCATGTCGACAGCACGCTCGCGCTCGCCCGCACCGCCGGCCTGCTGCCGTTCTTCGTGTTCGGCTGGAAGCTGCGACGCTGGGGCGTCACGAGGCGCTGGCTGCGCCTTCGCACCGCCGTGGTCTGGCGGTGGCGCGCCTGCGCGATCGGGCTCTTCGGGGTGGTGATGTTCTTCCTGGGCTTCTACATCGACGTGTGGCGGGACCTGCTCATCCGGCGCTTCCTGCTCTACGACGAGCAGTACGGCACGTTCGGCTACGACCAGTGGTGGGCGGGGGCGGTGCGCCTGCTGATGATCGGCATCGGCGCGGTGCTGACCCTGGCGTTCCTCACGCTCGTGCCGCGACGGCGGATGGCGTTCACGGCGTGGGGTGCCGCGACGATGTACATCTATCTTCTGCACAGCTTCTTCCTCTATCCGCTGCGTCAGTTCGGCCTCCTCGACCACCAGCCCTCGCCGTGGGTCCTTGTCGGCATGATCGCGCTGGCCGTGGCGATCTCGGTGTTCCTTTCGCAGCCGTTCATCAAGAGGGCCTTCCACTGGGTCATCGAGCCCGACTTCCCCTGGCTGTTCCGCAAGCAGGTGCTGGCGCAGATACCGCCGCCGAGCGCGCCCGACGTCCCCGTGCCCCCGGGAACGGTGCTGTTGGACGCCGACAATGCGCTCCTCGACAGGACGCACGACGCCGCCTCGGGCGGGCATGGGACGCCGGGGTGAGGTTCGTCGGGAACGCACCGGATGGGGGCACCGCTGCGCCCGGCAGCGGTTACGCCGCGTGTCGGGCGCTGTTGAGCCTCTGCCATCGCGCCTTTACCCTGAGGGAATCGTCGGTGCCGATGGCACCGACCCTCAGCCATGCCGTCAGGCACAACCCGAACACCGATCGGAAGAGAATCATGAGCGACGTTGCTTCGTGGCAGTTCGAGACCAAGCAGATCCACGCGGGTGCCGCGCCCGACCCGGTGACCAACGCCAGGGCGACCCCCATCTACCAGACCACCTCGTACGTGTTCAACAGCTCCGACCATGCGCGCAACCTGTTCGCCCTGGCCGAGTTCGGCAACATCTACACCCGCATCCAGAACCCCACCCAAGCGGTGGTCGAGGAGCGCGTCGCGGCCCTCGAGGGCGGCACCGGCGCGCTCCTGGTCGCCAGCGGTCAGGCGGCGGAGACCTTCGCCGTGCTCAACATCGCGCAGGCCGGCGACCACATCGTCTCCTCCAGCTCCATCTACGGCGGCACGTACAACCTGTTCAAGTACACGCTGCACAAGCTCGGCATCGAGACCACGTTCGTGGAGAACCAGGACGATCCGGACGAGTGGCGCCGCGCGGTGCGCCCGAACACGAAGCTGTTCTTCGGCGAGACGGTGGGCAACCCGAAGATCAACATCCTCGACATCGAGACGGTCGCCGACGTCGCGCACAAGAGCGGCGTGCCCCTCATCGTCGACAACACGATCGCCACGCCGTACCTGATCCGTCCGTTCGAGCACGGCGCGGACATCGTCGTGCACTCGGCGACGAAGTTCCTGGGCGGTCACGGCACCACCATCGGCGGCCTGGTCGTCGACGGCGGCCACTTCGAGTGGTCGAAGAACGTCGACAGGTTCCCCGGCCTCACCGAGCCCGACGAGTCCTACCACGGCGTCAGCTACACGCAGGCCGTCGGCGACGGACTGGCGTACATCATCAAGGCACGCGTGCAGCTGCTGCGCGACCTGGGCTCGGCCATCGCGCCGAACAGCGCCTGGCTGCTCATCCAGGGAATCGAGACGCTCTCGTTGCGCATCGAGCGCCACGTGCAGAACGCGCAGGAGATCGCGGAGTTCCTGGAGGGCCACCCCGACGTCGCGTCCGTCAACTACGCAGGGCTGCCCACCAGCCCCTGGTATGCGGCCGCCAACAAGTACGCGCCGAAGGGCGTGGGCGCGGTGCTCTCGTTCGAGCTCAAGGGCGGCGTGGATGCCGGGCGCGCGCTCGTCGACAACCTCACCCTGTTCAGCCATCTCGCCAACATCGGCGACGTGCGCTCTCTCGTGATCCACCCGGCCTCCACCACCCACTCCCAGCTCTCCCCTGAGGAGCAGCTGACCGCGGGGGTCACGCCCGGCCTGGTGCGTCTCTCGGTCGGTCTCGAGAACGTCGACGACCTCAAGACCGACCTGGAGGGCGGCCTCGCGGCGGCACGTGCCGCGGCGAGGCCGGAGAGCGTCTCCGCCTGATCGGGCGTGCGCCCGATGACGGCGTAACAACCTCTCAGCGATGAGGACCCGGCGTCGGCCGGGTCCTCATCGTGTCCAGGCCATCCCCGCCCGCCGACGCCCTGGGCGCCGACGTCGTAACACCGCGCGGGAACGCCCGCACGACCGGCCAGAATTGACCTCACCATGGACTGGCAGACCTCCGAAGACACCGTGCCGTCGAGTTTCATCACCGATGCGCAGGCGCGCTCGCTGCTCGGCAAGCCACCGGCGACCGGTGCGTGGCGGGAGGGTGACCCGGTCGGGGAGCGGACCTTCGCCCGAATCGGTCCCCTCGCGTTCGAGAGCGGCCGCACCCTCTCGCACGTGACGATCGCATACGAGACCTGGGGAGAGCTCGCCGCCGACCGTGAGAACGCGGTGCTCGTGCTGCACGCGCTCACCGGAGACAGCCACGTGGTCGGCCAGGCCGGCCCGGGGCATCCGACCTCGGGATGGTGGTCGGGCATCGTGGGCCCGGGGCTCGCGATCGACACCGATCGCTGGTTCGTGGTGGCGCCGAACATGGTCGGCGGATGCCAGGGCTCGACGGGACCGGCCTCCCTGGCGCCCGACGGCCTCGAGTGGGGCCCGCGCTTCCCGTACACCACGATCCGAGACCAGGTGAACGCCCAGGCCGCATTGGCCGACGCCCTCGGCATCGAGCGCTGGGCGGCCGTCGTCGGGGGATCCATGGGAGGCATGCAGGCGCTGGAATGGGCGATCGGCCTTCCCGACCGGCTGGACCGTGTGGCCGTGATCGCCGCACCGCCGTTCTCCACCGCCGACCAGATCGCGTTGAACTCCGTGCAGGTGGAGGCGATCCGCGCCGACCCGCAGTTCCGCGCCGGCCGGTACTACGACGCCGACGACGGCGACGGTCCGCACGCCGGGCTCGCCCTGGCCCGCCGGATGGCTCTGCTCAACTATCGGAGCGCGAACGAGCTCAACGAGCGGTTCCAGCGCAGCTGGCAGAGCGGCATCAGCCCGCTCGGCGAAGGCGGCCGCTTCGCCGTCGAGTCGTACCTCGACTTCCACGGCAACAAGTTCACGCGCCGATTCGACGCCAACAGCTACATCACCGTCGTCAACGCCCTGACGTCGCACGACATCGGGCGCGGCCGGGGCGGAGTGGACGCCGCGCTCGACCGGGTCACGGCGAAGTCGCTCGTGCTCGGCATCGACAGCGATCGCCTGTACTCCGTGGACGGCCAGCAGGTCATCGCGGCGGGCCTGCCGAACAGCGTCCACGGTCCCCGGCCGGTCATCATCCACTCGCCGTTCGGCCATGACGCGTTCCTCATCGAAGACGACCTGATCGGGCCGCCCCTGCGAGCGCTGCTCGAGTCCTGAGCCGCTCGTCGCATGACCATGTGCGGCTGCCGGATCATGCCCCCTTCGCCCGGCCTCTAATATCTGTCAGTAGCGTGCCGCTGCGGCAGCTGGTGGGGACGAGCCGGAGGAGCGATGACGCGAACCGTCGAAGAACGCGACCGGATGCTCGCGTTCGCCTCCAGCACGGTCAGCATGCTCGGCGCCGGTGTCGCGATCCTGTGCGCGTTGCTGCCGCGGCCGTTCCCGTACGTGGAGCTGACCACCGTGGTGATCGTGCTCTGCCTGCTCATCATCGCCGCAGGCGCGTTCCTGCGACGCAGGACCTCCCCTATCCCGGTCGTGGTCATCCTGGCCGCGTCGGTGATCGGCATCGGCGTGGTCGGATCGGGCTCGGCGGGACGGGGCTTCCCGGCGACGTCGGTGGTCGCGATGCTCGCGACGGCATCCTCCAGCGCGGCCCTCCTGCTCGCCGCCGAGGCCCGTCGCCTCTTCGTCCTGGGCATCGGATTCGTCGCCGTCACGGCGGTCCTGGTGCCGGCGGTGCTGACGGTGCACGGCGACCTCGTGACCGCGTTGTTCATCTCCGTGGGAAGCTGGGCCTTCTGCACCGGCGTCTCGGCGTGGGTGGCGCGCGTCGTGCCGCGCACGGTCGAGCGCATCGAGGGGATGACCGACGCGTACCGCACCGAGCGGCAGGCAAGCGAGTTCGAGGCCCGCCGTCGGCAGAGCGCAAGGCTGCTGCACGACACCGTGCTGGCCACGCTCACCCTGCTCGCGCACTCCGGCCGCGGCGTTGGCGAGTACGCGCTGCGCGCTCAGGCCGCCGAGGACGCCGCCCTGCTGCGCCAGCTCCGCATGGGACACACGCCCACGCCAGTGGCCTCAGGCGGCTACCGCCTCACGCAGGAACAGGAGGCGACGCTGGGCAACACTCTCGAGACGGTCAAGCAGCGCTTCGCGCGCATGGGCCTCGACGTGTCGTGGCATGGAACGGGGCAGCTGCTGCTGCCTCCCGAGTCGCTGGAGGCCCTGCTCCTGGCACTGGCGGAATGCCTCGAGAACGTGCGCCGCCATTCCGGCGAGACCCAGGCGCACGTCACCATCACCGACGACGAGTCGACGGTGCGCGCCATGGTCACCGATTCCGGCGTCGGATTCGACACCCAGACGCTGCCACCGGGGCACCTCGGGTTCACCGAGTCGATCGTGGCCCGGATGCGCGACGTGGGGGGCAATGCCAGGCTGTTCAGCTCGCCGGGATCAGGCACGACCGTGGTGCTGGAGGTGCCCAAGGCATGAGCAAGCTCGACGCGCGCGCGGCGCATGTGTACACGGGCGTAGGTCGGCTGCGCACCGGCACCATGGTCATCGCCGACGCGCTCATCGCCGCCTCGGTGGTGAGATTCGCGATGTTCGGCCCCGACTATCCCAAGATCGGGCTGGGCATCGCCGCCATCGGCCTCCTCGTGCTCGTCGGAGTGCTGATGTGGGTGCTCCCCGCCGCCAGGGACGCTCCGGTCGAGCAGGGTCGGTTCGCCGGGCTGATGGTCGGGTGCGCCGCCGTGGTCGGTCTCGACTTCGCGGGCACGTGGGGTCCTGGCCCGGCGGAGATCTTCCCCGTCACCTCCATCGGCGTGGGCGGCCTGCTGCTCGCCGCCTCGACCACCCGACCCGCGCGCGACATCCTGCTGGCGACCGGCGCTTTCGCCCTCACGCTCGTGGGATGGCTCGTGCTGCAGCTGAACGACCCGCGGCTGATCGCGACGGGTCTCGCGTTCACGGCCATCGTCTGCATGCCACCCCTGGTGGGCATCTCCCTCGTGCGCTCGTTCCGATCGATCGTGCAGTTCCACTCCGAGATCGCCCAGACGCAGAGCGTCACGAGCTCCGACTACGCGGTGGGGATGCTGGCGTCCGAGGAGCTCGAGCGGCTCGATCTCGCGGCGGAGCAGCTCCTCGACGACGTGGCAGCCCGCCGCGTCGCGCTGCCGCTGGATGAGGAGACCGCCGCACGCGCGTCCGCCCTGGCCACGCAGCTGCGACTGCACCTGGTCGACGATCGCAGGCAGACCTGGCTGCACCATGCGGTCACGGAGTCGGCAGTGCTCGACCCGGTCACCGAGATCATCGATCCGGAGGGCCTGGCGGCGTCGCTGTCCCCGCGTCAGCGCGACGGCCTCTTCTCGGCGATCTGGCTGCTGGTGGGGAGCACGCCGAAGCCCGCGAGCTCGCTCGTGATCAGGATCACCAGGGGAACGGACGCCGGCCCGCACGTGCACGGGCTGCGGATCGGCATCGAGGTGACGGGGATCCCGCGAAGGCAGATCGATCCTGCGACCTGGCAGGCCATCCGTCGGGTGGGTCGCTACGCGGAGACGGGTGAGTCCGCTATGGTGCGGATTGAGGTGGACTGCCTTGTCGACGCTTCGGCCGGTCGATAGGGACGCACCGCGACCATCCGACCGGCAACGCGAACAGCGGCGGAAGAAGGTAGGGACACGTGAACGACACCGGGCACACCCCGATCAGGATCGCCATCGTCGACGACCACCGCATGCTGCTGGCCGCCCTCACGGAGTGGATCCGGAGCGCCGCCGACCACATCGAGATGGCCGCCGCCGTGGCCACCTGGCCCGAGCTCCTCACGCACGAGGCGTTCCCCGTCGACGTGGTGCTGCTCGACCTCGACCTCAAGGACAACATACCGGTGTCCATCAAGCTCCAGGCGCTCAAGGCGGCCGGAGTCCGCACGATGCTCATGAGCGCGTACTCCGAGCCGAACGTCGTACGGGAGGCGCTCGCCGCCGGGGCGCAGGGCTACATCGTCAAGAGCGAGAACGCCGACATGATCGTCGAGGCCATCCGCGCGGCGATGCGGGGCGACTCGTTCATCTCCGCCGAGCTCGATGTCGCGCTCAGCCAGAGCACGACGGGCGCCCCGAAGCTCAGCGCGCAGGAGCGCCGGGTGATGGCGCTGTACGGCGCCGGGGAGCCGGTGAAGTCGGTGGCGTTCAAGCTCGGCATCTCCGACGAGACCGCCAAGAGCTACCTCAAGCGGATCCGGGAGAAGTACCGCGTGGCGGGATACGACGTGGGCACGAAGGTGGCGCTGCGCAAGCGGGCCATCCAGGACGGCATCCTGCTGCAGAACGACTGACGGCCTCCGTCGCGCGCCCGGGCCGAGGGGCCGTTCAGACCGCCTCGGTCGGGATGGTCGGCACCGACCCGGTGTGGCCTGGCAGAGGGATGCCGCGTGCGGCGCGCGACCGGTCGAGGGCGAAGGTGCCGATGGCGAGCAGCACGCCCAGGCAGCTGAGCCCGAGGCCGACCCACACCGGCGCACGGTAGCCGAGCCCCGCCGCGATCGCGAGCCCTCCCAGGTACGCGCCGAGCGAGTTGCCGATGTTGAGGGCCGAGTGGTTGAGGGCCGCGGCGATCGACTGGCTGTCTCGTGCGACGTCCATCAGACGCGTCTGGATCGCGGGAGAGATCGCCGCCGACGACGCCCCGACGAGGAAGACACCGATGCCCAGCGCGATCCAGCTCTGCGCGAGCAAACCGAGCCCCGCCAGCGCGAGGATCAGCACCGCGAAGAACGTGATCATGGTGCGTCTCACACTCCGGTCCGCCATCGCGCCGCCCACCAGGTTGCCGACCGTCATGCCGAGGCCGCAGCACACCAGCAGGAGAGGGACCGCCCACTCGGGGAGCCTGGCGACATCGGTGACGATCGGGGCGATGTAGGTGTACAGCGCGAACAGCCCTCCGAAGCCGATCGCGCCGATGCTCAGCGCGAACCACACCTGCACCCGGGTGAACGCCTTCAGCTCGCGACGCATCGTGGCCCGCGGATTGCCCTCCTGCCACGGCACGGCCACGGCGACCGCGACGAAGGTGAGGGCGAAGATGCCCGCCACCACCAGATACGCGACGCGCCACCCGGCCTGCTGTCCGATCCAGGTGATCGCCGGCACGCCGACGACGTTGGCGATCGTCAGCCCGGACAGCACGAACGCCACCCCGCGCCCCCGCTTGCCGCGGCCCATGAGGGAGGCGGCGACCAGGCTCGCGATGCCGAAATAGGCACCGTGCGGAAGGGCGGCCACGAACCGCGCCACCAGCACCAGGCCGAACGTCGGCGCCACGGCGGCGGCAAGCGTGCCGAGGGTGAAGGTGACCAGCAGGCCCAGCAACAGCCGCTTGCGCGGCCAGCGCGCCGCGGCGGCGGCGATGGTGGGCGCGCCGACGACGACGCCGAGCGCGTAGGCCGAGATCATCCAGCCCGCGTGAGCGTTCGCCGCAGCCGGGTCGGCGGTGTAGAGCCGCGGCAGCAGGTCTGCCGCGATGTTCGGCAGCAGGCCCATCGCCACGAACTCGGTGGCGCCGATGCCGAAGCCGCCCATCGCCAGCGCGAGCAGGGCAAGACGAATGCGGGCCGGCGAGAGCGCCGGCCCGTCGATGTGGCTGGCCATTCCCCCATCGTAGGCGCAGCGGCCACGCGCGTCGAAACGATTCGAGGAACGGCGGCGTCGCCGGCCGGGCCCGCCCGCGGGTGGGGGTCCTTCCGCCCTCGGGTCAGTCCTCGCGGCCGTCCAACGCCGCCTCCAGGCGTTCCAGCTTTCCCGTGAGCTCGCCCGTGTAGCCCGGACGGATGTCCGCCTTGAGCACGAGCGAGACGCGCGACCCGAATTCGCCGACGGCGAGCGTGGCGCGCTTGACCACATCGAAGACCTCGTCCCATTCGCCCTCGATCGTGGTGAACATGGGATCCGTGCGATTCGGCAGCCCGGACTCGCGAACGATGCGCACGGCGGCGGCGACGGCGTCGTGCACGGAGCCGTCGGTGCGTCCGGTTCCGCTGGGTGCCAAGGAGAAGGCGACGAGCATGCTGATTCCTCACTTTGTCGGTGTGCCCCACTTTGTGGGTGTGCGGCGCTCTCAGGATGGCCCAGTGCGCGACGGTTCGTCGGCGGATCCCGCGGCCGGACCGCCGCGCGGCCTCCGAGCGCCCTCCCGAGAGGACGCGACGGCGCGCGCGGCAAGCGGCCACGAGGCGGCCGCGACGGCATAGCGGGCGGCGGCGTCTCGACGCGTTCCGGCGGTGCCGGTGCGCCACAGCGCGACCACGGCCCAGACGAGCACCACGACGAGCATCACGTTGCGGAGGGTGAGCACGGCGAGCACCCAGGCGTTCAGCTCCAGCACCTGCAGGTAGAGGTACGGGTAGAACGCCTGGGTCAGTCCCGCGGTGACGGCGCCCAGCACGGCCGGCGCGGCGAACCGCCGCCCCGCCGTGATGATCCCGAGGATGATCGGTGCCGCGAGCCAGTCGATGTACTGCGGCGACCCCACCTTGTTGAACACGATGAGCGCCGCCACGACGGCCAGCGCGAGCTGCGGGAGCACCAGGACCGAATGAGCGCCGCGCACGAGTGCACGCACGCCGACGAGCACGACGGCGATCACCGCCACCGCCAGAGCCGGGTTCATGGTCGCGCTGACCGCGCCGATGCTCCTGGCCCCGGTGACCTGGAACGTCAGCAGGCTCTGGTCGTAGTAGACCTCGACGTTCGCCACGTGCAGCGCCGCCGCCCACAGCCACGGCGTCGTGACCGGTGCCTCGATCTGCAGGCCACGGCCGGTCTGCTGGGTCACGAAGCTGAGCAGGTTGGCCGCGCCGCCGAAGGCGATGCCTACGATCGCGATGACCGCGCTGGTCACCAGCGCATATCCGAGCACGCGCCACCGCCTGCGCAGCGCCACCGCCGCGGCGAGGATGATCCCGGCCGGCCACACCTTGATCCACGTGGCAACGGTGAGCAGCACCGACGCGGCAGCCGGCCGCGCCGCCAGCCACACGACGGCCACGATCGCGATCGCGACCGACACGGCGTCCAGCCTGCCGACCGCGATCGGGCCGAGCAGCAGCAGGAAGGCCAGCCACCACCACGCGGCCCCACGCGGCCGCGGGCCGCGCGTCGTCAGCACCGCGAACGCCACCACGTCGAGCACGGTCACCATGCTCAGCCACGCCACGACGTAGGCGTCAGGACCGGCCAGCAGCGGGATGAGCACCGGCACCATGGCGACCAGGGGATACACCCACGGGGCCGTGACGCCCATGAACGCATAGCCGTGCTGCGCCTGCTGGGCCCACGGCAGGTACACGATCGTCACGTCGCCCAGCGGCATCCCGGTCCCGAGCAGCGCGCACAGCCAGAGCACGACGTGCACGAGCAGGAAGGCGCACCACAGCGCGTACGGATTGCGGGAGAGGTGCAGGATCAGCGCGCCAGGCCCGGCACGAGGCCGAACGGAACGGCCCGCGTCCCCGGCGCCGTCACCATCGGTCGCGGTGTCGGTGGCCATAGACCGTCATGCTATCGACACGAGGCCAGCGGCCGGCCGACGCCCGGGACGGCGGCAGGGTGCGGCCGGATGCCTCATCGCCCGCCGACCACCCCGCCCACCACCGCCGGCATCGCCTCGGCGACGTCCAGCGCCGTGATCGGTCCGCCGTCGCAGGCCTCGCTCGCGGCGGCACCCGCGGCACCGTGCAGGGCCGCGGCCGTGGCGGCCAGGGCGGCCACGGCGTCGTGGCCGTCCCGCGCGATGACGTCAGCATGGGTGGCGACGAGCGCTCCGAGCACGCCGCCGAGCACGTCGCCGCTGCCCGCCGCGGCGAGCCAGCCCGCATCCGGGCCCGTCGAGATCTGGAGCACGGCGCCGTGCGGGGCCGCCACGTGCGTGAGGTGCCCCTTGAGCAGCACGGTGACGCCGATGAGGCGCGCCGCCCGCCGCGCCCAGCCCGCGGCGTCCGCGGCGATCTGCTCCGGCGAAGCCACGACGCCGTGATCGGCCAGCACGCGGGAGAGCTCCCGATAGTGCGGGGTGATCGCCACGGGCGCGGTGGCCGAGGCGACGAGGTCGAGCGCGCCTGCGTCGACGACGGCCGGGACGCCCTCGGCGAGCGCCGAGCGCAGACGCTCCGTGTTCGCCGGGCCGCGGTGCGCGGCGTCCATGCCGGACCCGAGCAGCCAGGCCTGGACGCGGCCCGCCGAGGTGACGGTCTCCGGCCGTCGCTGCAGCACCAAGCCCGCGGGAACGTCGTCGCCCACGTAGCGCACCATGCCGACTCCGGTCCGCGACGCGGACTCCACACCGAGGACCGCTGCACCGGGGTACTGGTCGGATCCCGTGACGACGCCGAGCACACCTCTGCTGTACTTGTCGTCGGCGGCTCCGGGCACGGCGATCCATGGCCGGCAGTCCGCCAGCGTCCACCGTCGTCGTTCACTGGGTGCCGTGTTCGAGCTCATGCCTTCACGATAGGTTGACAGGGTTCCTGGTTCCCACCCCCGCAGCGGAACGGAAGCTCCGGACGCCCGGCGCCCTTGCGGCTCGCACGGCGACGGGCACGTTGCGCGGGCATCCCGAGACGGAGTAGCGCATGGCCCTTTCCCTGCCCGACCGGGTGGTCATCTTCGACTACGGGGAGGTCATCTCCCTGACGCCGACCGAGGCGGACCGCGGGGCGCTGCTCGCCGTGGCCGGCGTCGACCCGGATGCGTTCTGGGCGTCGTACTGGGGGCATCGCGACGAGCTGGACCAGGGCACCCTGAGCATCCACGACTACTGGCGTCGCATCGAGGCCGAGACCGGTGCCAGCTGGCCCGAGAGCACACTGCACCTGCTCTGGGTGACGGACTTCCGTGGCTGGCTCAGCGTGGACACCGCGACGATCGACGTGCTCGTCGACCTGCGCGACGGCGGCACGAGGCTCGCCCTGCTCTCGAACGCCGGCGCCGACTTCGGCAGCTACTTCCGCCACGGTCTCATCGGCGCGCTGTTCGATCGCGTGTTCGTCTCCGGCGAGCTGCGGCTCGTCAAGCCGGATGCGGCCATCTTCCGGCACGTGCTCGAGGAGCTCGGAGTGGACGCGGAGCACGCGGTGTTCATCGACAACAAGCCGGAGAACGTCGAGGGCGCCCGGGCGCTCGGCATCACCGCGCACGTCTTCACCGGTGCCGATGACCTGCGCGCGTTCCTGGGATCGCTGCCGGGCTGAATGCCGTCGGCGGCGCGCCCGAGCAGGACGTGTCCGATACACGTGCCGCGCGTGGGGGCGGGCGGTCACCGCCGGCGTGTGGCGTCCTGGACCTCTCCCACCAGCTCCTCGATGATGTCCTCCAGGAACACCACCCCGAGCGTCTCGCCGTCCGGTGCCGTGGCGCTCCCGACGTGGCCGCCGGAGCGGCGCATGACGGCGAGCGCGTCCTCGATGTCGCCGTCGGCTTCGAGCGGGACGAGCCGGCGGATCCGCCAGGCGGGAATCGGGTCGTCGTAGCCGCCGTCCTCCAGATCGAGCACGTCCTTCAGGTGCACGTAGCCGACCGGCTCGCCGGTGGAGTCGACGATCACATAGCGGGAGAAGCCGTGCTTGGCCACGGCACGCTCCACGTCGGAGGGCGTCGCCGTCTCGGGCAGGCAGACCAGCGTCTGGACGCCGAGTGCGACGTCCCTGACCTTCTTCGCCGAGAACTCGAACGCGTTGCTCAGGGTGCCGGTGCGGTCGGTGAGGACGCCCTCACGCGTGGACCGGTCGACGATGGTGGCCACCTCGTCGAGCGTGAAGGTGCTGACCGCCTCGTCGACGGGCCGGACGCCGAACAGCCGCACGGTGCCGTTCGCCGTCGCGTTCAGCGCCACCACTATCGGCCGGAACACCCGGGCCATGCCCACCAGTGGCGGCGCGAGCAGCAGCGCCGCCCGGTCCGGCATCGAGAACGAGAGGTTCTTGGGCACCAGCTCCCCGAACACGACGTGCAGGAAGGTCACGAGAACGAGCGCGACGACGAACGCGACCCCGCCGATCCACTCCTCCGACATGCCGGTGAGACGCAGCGGCGCCTCGATCGCATGGTGGATCGCTGGCTCCGAGACGTTCAGGATGAGCAGCGAGCACACCGTGATGCCCAGCTGCGTCGTGGCGAGCATCAGCGTCGCGTGCTCCATCGCCCACAGGGCGGTGCGGGCCGCCCGGCTGCCGTGCTCGGCCTTCGGCTCGATCTGCGAGCGCCGGGCGGACATGACCGCGAACTCGGCGCCCACGAAGAAAGCGTTGCCCGCCAGCAGGACGACGAGAAGAAGCACCCCCGCCCAGTCAGCCACGACGCCCCCTCCGCCCGTCGTCCGCGGCGCCCGTCTGCCGGTCTGTGCGCCGACCGGGCACGTCGAGCCGGTCGACGCCCGGCCCGAGGGTCTGGGGGTCGGGCGTGAAGCGCAGCCGGTCGACGCGTCGCCCGTCCAGACGCTCGACGCGCAGCGTTCCGCCGTCCACCCGTACCTCGTCTCCGACGACCGGCAACCGGCCGAGCTCGTTCATCACGAAGCCGGCGACCGTCTCGTACGGCCCGTCGTCGGGGATCTCGATGCCCGTCCGGTCCCTCAGCTCGTCGGGGCGCAGCATCCCGGAGATCGTGACGGAGCCGACGCCGCGCACCACGTCGGCTCTCGCGGGATCGTGCTCGTCGGCCACCTCCCCGACCAACTCCTCCACGAGGTCCTCCAGCGTCGCGACGCCCGCCGTGCCGCCGTACTCGTCAACGACGACCGCCATCTGGTATCCCTTGCCGCGCAGCTCGCCGAGCAGGGTGTCGAGCGTCATGGTCTCGGGCACGCGCACGGCGTCGGTCTGCAGGGCGGAGGCCGGCACCATGCTCCTGCGCCCGATCGGCACCGCCACCGCCTGCTTGACGTGCACGATGCCGACGACGTCGTCGATGTCGTCGTCGATCACCGGGAACCGCGAGTACCCGGTGCGGCGTGCAAGGGCTAGCACCTCGGTGGCGGGATCGCTGCGATGCACGCTGGCCACGCGCGGTCGAGGCGTCATGACGTCGGAGGCGGTGTGCTCCGAGAATCGCAGCGCCCGGTCGAGCAGGGTCGCGGTGTCGGACTCGAGCACGCCGGCCCGCGCCGAACGGCGCACCAGGGATGCCAGCTCCTCCGCACTGCGCGCCCCGGACAGCTCCTCCTTGGGCTCCACTCCCAGCAGGCGCAGCACGCCGTTCGCGCTCGCGTTCAGCACGGCGACCGCCGGGCGGAAGACGGTGGTGAACGCGCTCTGGAACGGGATGACGACCTTCGCGGTCGCCCTCGGAAGGGCGAGGGCGAATCCCTTGGGAACGAGCTCCCCCAGGATCATCGACACCAGGGTCGCGATCACGATGCCGGCCACGGTGCCCACCGGCGGCACGGCGGCCTGCGGCACGCCGACGGCGCGGAGAGGCTCCTCGAGCAGGCCGGAGATGGACGGCTCCATCAGGTAGCCGGTGAGCAGCGTCGTCACCGTGATGCCCAGCTGGGCGCTGGAGAGATGGGTGGAGGTGATCTTCAGCGCCGCGATCGTCATGCCGAGGCGGGTCTCGCCCCGTTCCCGACGCGCCTCCAGGTCGGCCCGGTCGAGGTTGACGAGCGCGAACTCGCTGGCGACGAAGAACCCCGTGCCGACGGTGAGCACGATGCCGACGGCCAGCATGATCCACTCCGACACGCCCATCACCTCGTTCGTCCGGCCCCGCCGTCAGACGGGGAGCGGGGAGGGCAGCGTGAACCGCCGTGCGAACAGGCCGGAGGAGGGTCGTCCATTGTCCTGCCGAGTATACCGTCGGCCGGTCCGGGCACGGCCAGGGCGGTCGCGGTGATCGGGGCGGAAGCCTTGGGGGCGCGTGCCGCTCACCAGCTGACCGGCAGCGCCTTGCCCTCCTCGTAGCCGGCGGCCGACTGGATCCCCACCAGCGCCCGGTCGTGGAACTCTTTCAGCGTGCGGGCGCCCGCGTAGGTGAAGGAGCTCCTCACTCCGGTGGTGATCATGTCGAGCAGGTCCTCCACGGACGGCCGCAACGGGTCCAGGTAGATGCGCGAGCTGGAGATGCCCTCCGCGAAGAGCTGCTTGCGGGCGCGCTCGTAGGGGTCCAGCCGCTCGAAGCGCTGCTGCACCGCCCTGGTGGAGGCCATGCCCCAGCTCTCCTTGTAGAGGCGGCCCGACTCGTCGGCCTGGAGGCGTCCGGGCGCCTCCACCGTGCCCGCGAACCACGATCCGATCATCACGGACGCCCCGCCGGCGGCGAGCGCGAGCGCCACGTCCCGCGGATACCGCACCCCACCGTCCGCCCACACGTGCGCACCCAGCTCACGCGCCGTGGCCGCGGTCTCCAGCACGGCGGAGAACTGCGGACGGCCGACCGCAGTCATCATGCGCGTTGTGCACATGGCGCCGGGGCCGACGCCGACCTTGATGATGTCCGCTCCGGCGGCGACGAGGTCGCGAACCGCCTGCTCCGTCACGACGTTCCCGGCGACGACCGGCACCCCGAGCCGAAGGGCGGCCACCGCGTGGATGGCGCGGCGCATGCCGTCCTGGTCGCCGTGCGCGGTGTCGAGCACGAGGACGTCGACGCCGGAGGAGACCAGCGCCTTCGCCCTCGCCACCACGTCGCCGTTGATCCCGATGGCGGCCGCGATGCGCAGCCGGCCGCGGCTGTCCAGCGCCGGCTCGTAGATCGTCGAGCGCAGCGCCCCGGTCCGGCTGATCGTGCCGATCACGTGCCCGTGGTCGAGCACCGGCGCGAAGTCCAGACTCGCCGTCTCCAGGAGGTCGAATGCGGCGCGGGCGTCGTGCACGTCCGAGGCGTCGATCGAGGGCAGCGAGCCGTGCAGCAGCTCGCCGAGCCGCGTGTCGTGCGAGACGGCGGCGAGGTCGGCCGAGGCGAGGCATCCGACGTATCCGCCGCCGCCGTCGCGCAGCACGATGCCGTGCCCCGGGGCCGCCGGCACCGTCGCGAGCGCCTGCCCGACCGTGTCGTCGGGCCTCATCGGAAAGGGCGAGTCGTAGAGCACCGGCTGGGACTTCACCCAGTCGATCGCGGCCTTGAGCTCCTCCGGGTGCATGTCCTGGGGCAGCACGCCGAGCCCGCCTCGCCGCGCCAGTGTCGCGGCGAGGCGCGGCCCGGTCACCGAGTTCATGTTGGCCGAGACGATCGGGATGCTCGCGCCCGTGCCGTCGCCGGGGGCGAGCGACACGTCCATGCGGCTCGTCACGTTCGATCGGCTGGGCACCAGGAACACGTCGGAGTAGGTCAGGTCGTGCGTCGGCGCCGTTCCATAGAACTGCATGAGGCCAACGTTAGGGCCTGCGTCCGCCCATCGGGCCGCGTGCCGGCGCGTGCCCGGGCGCGAGGGTTCCTGCGGCGGTGTTCAGCCGATTCGATTAGGCTTGATCCCTGTGCCGGAGCGGTCTGCGATAGGGCACGAGGCGACCCGTGTTCCGGCGGAGTTTCCATCAACGAAGAGAGTGGGCGAACGGCTGTGTCGAGCCAGTTGACCGGAGTAGGGACGGACGAGGGAGCGTCGGAAGGGTTCGGAGCCAACGAGTGGCTCGTCGAAGAGCTGTACGAGCAGTACCTCGCCGACAAGGACTCGGTGGACAGGTCGTGGTGGCCCATTTTGGAGGCCTACACGCCGGGCGGGGACGCCCACCCCGCAGCCGATTCGACCGACTCGTCGCCCGATGCGACGGCGCAGGCCGCGACACCGGCCGAGCCCGCCGCGGCGGGCTCGCAACCGGCCGCCGCGCCGGTGGAACAGGCACAGCCTTCCCCCACGTCACAGCCTTCCCCCACGTCCCCGGCATCCCCCACGGCACAGGCACAGGCATCCTCCGCTGCACAGGCGCAGACCGCTGCTCCCACGCCCCCGTCCCCCGCCGCACAGGCCCCCGCCACCCAGCCGGTGGCGCGCACCACCTCGGTGGCCCCGCGTCCCGCCCCGGTCCCGGCCGACGCCCCCGTGACCGCCCCGCAGTCCGTCGTGCGCCAGGGCGAGCAGGAGCAGGCGGAGCGGCAGCCCGTCGTCACCCCGCTCCGCGGCATGGCCAAGACGCTGGCCAGCAACATGGACGCCAGCCTCACCGTACCGACCGCCACCAGCGTGCGCACCATCCCGGCGAAGCTGATGATCGACAACCGCATCGTCATCAACAACCATCTCAGGCGCACGCGCGGCGGCAAGGTGAGCTTCACCCACGTCATCGGATGGGCGCTCATCCAGGCGCTGAAGGAGTTCCCGAGCCAGAACGTCTACTACGACGTGGTCGACGGCAAGCCCTCCGTCGTCGCCCCGGCGCACATCGGCCTGGGCATCGCCATCGACGTGCCGAAGCCCGACGGGTCGCGCGCCCTGCTCGTCCCGGCCATCAAGCGTGCGGAGTCGCTGACCTTCGGGGAGTACCTCGCCGCCTACGAGGACCTCGTCAGGCGCGCGCGCGCCAACAAGCTCACCGCCGACGACTTCGCCGGAGCCAGCATCTCCCTCACCAACCCCGGCGGCATCGGCACGGTCCACTCGGTCCCCCGCCTCATGAAGGGCCAGGGCTGCATCATCGGCGCCGGCGCCCTGGAGTACCCGGCGGAGTTCCAGGGCGCGAGCCTGAAGACGCTGACCACGCTGGGCATCGGCAAGACCATCACGCTCACGAGCACCTATGACCACCGCGTCATCCAGGGGGCGGGCTCGGGCGAGTTCCTGAAGATCGTGCACGAGCTGCTGATCGGGCAGCGCGGCTTCTACGAGGACATCTTCGCCGAGCTGCGCATCCCCTACGACCCGATCCACTGGGCCGAGGACATCAGCGTCGACGTCGCCAGCTCGGTCGACAAGACCGCTCGGGTGCAGGAGCTGATCAACGCGTTCCGGGTGCGCGGTCATCTGATGGCGGACATCGACCCGCTGGAGTACAAGCAGCGCACGCACCCCGACCTCGACATCGCCACGCACGGCCTCACGTTCTGGGACCTCGACCGGGAGTTCGTGACCGGACGGTTCGGCGGTGACAGGCGCACGATGCTGCTGCGCGACGTCCTGGGCGTGCTGCGCGACTCGTACTGCCGCACGGTCGGCATCGAGTACATGCACATCCAGGATCCCGCACAGCGCAAGTGGATCCAGGACCACGTGGAGGTGCCATACGAGAAGCCCACGCACGACGAGCAGCTGCGCATCCTGGGCAAGCTGAACGAGGCCGAGGCGTTCGAGACGTTCCTGCAGACGAAGTACGTGGGGCAGAAGCGCTTCAGCCTCGAGGGCGGCGAGTCCACGATCGCGCTGCTGGACGCCGTGCTGCAGGAGGCGGCGCAGGACGGTCTCGACGAGGTCGCGATCGGCATGGCGCACAGGGGCCGCCTCAACGTGCTCACCAACATCGCGGGCAAGACCTACGGACAGATCTTCCGCGAGTTCGAGGGCACCCAGGACCCGCGGAGCGTCGGCGGCTCCGGCGATGTGAAGTATCACCTGGGAACGGAGGGCACGTTCACCGGCGCGAACGGCGAGGAGATCGCCGTCTACCTGGCGGCGAACCCGTCCCACCTGGAGGTCGTCGACGGCGTGCTGGAGGGCATCGCCCGGGCGAAGCAGGATCGCCGGCCCGCCGGCACCTACCTCACCCTGCCGATCCTGATCCACGGAGACGCCGCAATGGCTGGTCAGGGCGTGGTGGTCGAGACGATGCAGATGTCGCAGCTGCGCGCGTATCGCACGGGCGGCACCATCCACATCAACATCAACAACCAGGTCGGCTTCACCACCCCGCCGAGCGAGGGCCGCTCATCGGTCTACGCCACCGACGTGGCCAAGACCATCCAGGCGCCGATCTTCCACGTCAACGGCGACGACCCTGAGGCCGTCGTGCGCGTGGGCCGTCTGGCATACGAGTTCCGCCAGGAGTTCAAGAAGGACGTCGTCATCGACCTGATGTGCTACCGCCGGCGCGGTCACAACGAGGGCGACGACCCGTCGATGACGCAGCCGCTGATGTACAACCTCATCGAGGCGAAGCGCTCAGTGCGCCGGCTCTACACCGAGGCCCTGGTGGGCCGCGGCGACATCTCCGAGGAGGAGTACGAGCAGGCCCACCGCGACTTCCAGGAGCGGCTGGAGCGCGCGTTCGCCGAGACGCACGCGGCGCAGACCGGGTCTATCCCCGTGGTCTCAGGCGATGCGAACGCGATCAACGACCTGGAGCGCCCCGACGCGCAGCAGGATGCGGCGCGCGGCGAGCTGGCGACGACCGGCGTCTCCGAGTCGGTCATCCAGACCATCGGGCGGGCGTTCGACAACAAGCCGGCCGGCTTCACGGTGCACCCGAAGCTGCAGCAGCTGCTCACCCGGCGGATCGAGATGACCCGCAACGGCGGCATCGACTGGGCGCTGGGGGAACTGCTCGCGCTGGGCTCGCTGCTGCTGGAGGGGACGCCGGTGCGGCTGGTCGGCCAAGACTCCCGCCGCGGCACCTTCGTGCAGCGCCAGGCCGTGCTGCACGACCGGGTGAACGGGCAGGAGTGGGTGCCGCTGGCCAATCTCAGCGACAACCAGGCCAAGTTCTGGATCTACGACTCGCTGCTCAGCGAGTTCGCCGCGATGGGCTTCGAGTACGGGTACTCGGTCGAGCGTGCCGACGCCCTGGTGCTGTGGGAGGCGCAGTTCGGCGATTTCGCCAACGGCGCCCAGACGGTCATCGACGAGTTCATCTCCTCTGCCGAGCAGAAGTGGGGCCAGCGGTCCTCGCTCGTTCTGCTGCTGCCGCACGGCTACGAGGGGCAGGGGCCGGACCACTCCTCGGCACGCATCGAGCGCTACCTCCAGCTCTGCGCGGAGAACAACATGACGGTGGCACGGCCCTCGACGCCCGCCTCGTACTTCCATCTGCTGCGCCGGCAGGCGTACGCGCGGCCGCGCAAGCCGCTCATCGTCTTCACGCCGAAGGCCATGCTGCGACTGCGGGGAGCCACGAGCGACCTGCCCGACTTCACCTCGGGCTCCTTCCGACCGGTGATCGACGATCCGCGCGGGGTGGACAAGGCCGCCGTGCGCCGGGTGCTCGTCATGGCGGGCAAGATCTACTACGACGCCAAGGCCGAGCTCGACAAGAACCCCGACGAGCGCATCGCGCTCGTGCGGGTGGAGCAGTTCTACCCCTTCCCGGAGGCCGAGCTGCGGTCGGTGCTGGAGACCTACCCGAACGCGGAGCTCTCCTGGCTCCAGGAGGAGCCGGAGAACCAGGGCGCGTGGATCTACGTGGCGCTGCAGGCCGCCAAGGCCGGTCTGCCCCCGTTCGGCGTGTTCTCGCGGGCGGCGTCCGCCTCCCCCGCCACCGGCTCGGCCAAGCGGCACGCGCAGGAGCAGGCGGAGCTGCTCAGGCGGGCGCTCACGTTGTAGGGCGCTCGCCTCGACCGGCATCGGTGGTCGTGGCCGCGCCCGACACGGTAGCGCGGGATGTCAGTGCGTCGCCTGGAGGCTCCGAAGCCGGGCCAGGACCTGCTCGCGCAAGTGCTCGGGCGCGGTCTCCTTGCAGGCGCGCTGCACCACCTCGGTGAGCGCTATTCCCACGTGCACCTCGTGCTGGCAGTCCGGGCAGTTCTCGACGTGCTCGCGGATGTCCGCGGCGTCGTCCGCCTGCAGCTCGTTGTGCAGGTACTCCTCGATGTCCTTCTTGGCCTTGTCGCAGCCGCAGTCGCTCATCTGGTGCTCCCGGTGTTCTGCGCGGCACCGGCCGTCGTGTCCGCCGCCTTCTCGGAGGCGGCTCCGTTCTGCACGGCAGACAGCCCGCGCTCGCGCGCGTAATCCGTCAACAGCTCCCGCAGCATCCGCCTGCCACGGTGCAGGCGGCTCATCACGGTGCCGATCGGGGTCTTCATGATGTCGGCGATCTCCTGGTAGGAGAAGCCCTCGACGTCGGCCAGGTAGACCGCGAGGCGGAAGTCCTCGGGAATGGCCTGCAGCGCGTTCTTCACGTCGGAGTCGGGGAGGTGGTCGATCGCCTCCGCCTCGGCCGAGCGCGCGCTCAACGCCGTCGTCGACGTCGCACCGCCCAGCTGCCAGTCCTCCAGGTCGTCGATGGTGTTCTGGTAGGGCTCGCGCTGCTTCCTGCGGTACGTGTTGATGAACGTGTTCGTCAGGATGCGGTACAGCCAGGCCTTGAGGTTCGTGCCCTGCTTGAACTGGCCGAACGCCGCGTACGCCTTGACGAACGTCTCCTGTACGAGGTCCTGCGCATCGGAGGGGTTGCGTGTCATGCGCAGTGCCGCCGCATACAGCTGATCCATGTACGAGAGCGCCTGCTCTTCGAACAGCGCGCCCAGGTCCTGAGCGGGTTCCTCGCGTCGGGTGGACATCACCGCCCAGTCTAGGACTGGCGGCTGTGCTGTTCCGGCGAAGGGGATCCCCCCGTCCGGCACACCTCGCGGGGGCTCCCACGCCTCCGACGGCCCCGCCTCCGACGACCGGGCGAGGGGCGGCTCGAGCAGCGCCTGAGGCATCCGCACGCTCCTCTCCCCGTCCGTGGCCCTCACGAGGCCGATACTCTTGACAATCGATGCTGATCTCGAAATATTCCGCGCCGGACTTCGACCCGTACGGCGACTCGGCGCCGCAGGAGCCCGACGCCCTCTGGCCCGCGCCGACCGCCACGGGCCCGTTGCGCGCCCGGCTGACGCTGCCGGGTTCGAAGTCGATCACGGCTCGCGAGCTGGTGCTGTCGGCCCTCGCCGATGCCCCGTCGCTGCTGCACTCTCCGCTGCACTCCCGCGACAGCGCCAAGATGGTCGCGGCGCTGCGCGCACTCGGCGCCCGTGTCGAGGATCGGGAGGGCACGGGAACGTTCGGCGCCGACTGGCTCGTCACCCCGGCCGAGCTCACCGGCAGCACCACGATCGACTGCGGGCAGGCGGGCACCGTGATGCGGTTCGTCCCGCCGGTCGCCGCCCTGGCGCTGGGTCCCACGGTGTTCGATGCCGACGAGTCGGCCCGTCGCCGTCCCATGGGGGGCATCGTCTCAGCACTCCGATCGCTCGGCGTGGACGTCGACGACGCCGGTCGAGGGGGCCTCCCGTTCACCGTGCACGGAACCGGGCGCGTCGCCGGGGGCTCGGTCGAGATCGACGCGTCTGCCTCCAGCCAGTTCGTCTCCGGCCTGCTGCTGTCGGGGGCCCGTTTCGACGACGGACTGCGCGTCAGGCACGTCGGACGTCGACTGCCCAGCCTGCCGCACATCGAGATGACCGTCGACGCGCTGACCAGACGCGGCGTCGAGGTGTCGTCCCCGGCCGTGGGCGAATGGCTCGTCGCGAACGGGCCGATCGGGGCGCGCGAGGCGGACATCGAGCCCGACCTCTCCAACGCGGCGCCGTTCCTGGCGGCGGCGCTCGTCGCCGGCGGCGCCGTCACGATCGCCGGGTGGCCGAACACCACCACCCAGGTCGGCGCACACCTCGTGGAGATCCTTCCCGCGTTCGGTGCCACCGTGCAGCGCGCCGACGGCGCCCTGACGGTGCGCGGCGGCGACGGCATCCGGGGCGTCAGCCTCGACCTCACGCACGGCGGCGAGCTCGCCCCGACCGTGATCGCCCTGGCGGCCCTCGCGGACACGCCCAGCACCATCACGGGGATCGGTCACATCCGTCACCACGAGACCGACCGGCTGGGCGCGCTGGCCACGGAGATCAGCTCGTTGGGCGGCGAGGTCGAGGAGCTCGAGGACGGACTGCGCATCGTGCCGCGCCGCCTGCACGGAGGCGTCTGGCACAGCTATGACGATCACCGCATGTCGACGAGCGGCGCCCTGATCGGGCTCGCGGTGCCG
>JAATFB010000088.1 GCA_015655415.1 Actinomycetales bacterium | reverse complement strand
GGGTGATCCCGGCCGCGCTTCAGGCCGGGCATGTCCGACGGGGTGCTCCCCGCGCGGGCGGGGGTGATCCCTCGTGGCCGGGGCGGAGTTCGAGAGGCTCGCTGTGCTCCCCGCGCAGGCGGGGGTGATCCCATCTTGTCGCCGGGGTCTTTGACGACCGGTGCGTGCTCCCCGCGCAGGCGGGGGTGATCCCTTCGTGGAGATCTTCTGTGCGGACGAGGGCAGGGTGCTCCCCGCGCAGGCGGGGGTGATCCCTCCGCCACGCTCGCGAAGCTGTCCGGGACCGCGGTGCTCCCCGCGCAGGCGGGGGTGATCCCATGATGACCGACCCGTTCTTGAACTCGACCTGGGTGCTCCCCGCGCAGGCGGGGGTGATGCCATCAGCTGCGCCACCCGCGGCAATGTCGGCTTGGTGCTCCCCGCGCAGGCGGGGGTGATCCTGGGGAACCGTCGGACGCTGACCTCTTCCTGACGTGCTCCCCGCGCAGGCGGGGGTGATCCCTGCCCCGTGACCCGCGTACTCGGGCACTACGAGTGCTCCCCGCGCAGGCGGGGGTGATCCCGCGCCAATGGCTTAGCGCCTACGGCGCCCCGCGTGCTCCCCGCGCAGGCGGGGGTGATCCCAGGGGGTAGGCGTGTAAACGGGGCCGCGAGGCGTGCTCCCCGCGCAGGCGGGGGTGATCCCTGCTCGGCGTCGAGTACCCATGCCTCGTTCTCGTGCTCCCCGCGCAGGCGGGGGTGATCCCGTCTCGGAGGACATACCAATGACAACGAAACGGTGCTCCCCGCGCAGGCGGGGGTGATCCCTCCGGGGTCCCTGCTGCCCAAGTCGAGAAGACGTGCTCCCCGCGCAGGCGGGGGTGATCCCCCAGGACACTGCGTGCTTGGCGGTGGCATTAGGTGCTCCCCGCGCAGGCGGGGGTGATCCCGTGTCCGGAAGGCCGCCTATCGGGAGTCCAAGGTGCTCCCGGCGCAGGCGGGGTGATCCCGGGCAAGCACTCTGCGCCGGGTGCCACCGAGAGTGCTCCCCGCGCAGGCGGGGGTGATCCGCCGCCACCAGCGTTGCCACCCCCACCGGTATGGTGCTCCCCGCGCAGGCGGGGGTGATCCCTTCGCACACGCGATCGCCATGTCCCGGCCCTCGTGCTCCCCGCGCAGGCGGGGGTGATCCCTCGTCAAGCAGCTCAGCCCATCCCACGGTTGGGTGCTCCCCGCGCAGGCGGGGGTGCTCCCCTGCTCGCAGGCGTCCCGCAACGCGTCCAAAGGTGCTCCCCGCGTAGGCGGGGGTGATCCCGAGCGTGAAGGGCAGAAGACGGAGGACTACATGTGCTCCCCGCGTAGGCGGGGTGATCCCTGTGCCCATCACGAGCGCAGCGAGTGGAGTCCCGCATAGTGGTGTAACTGATCGGTGGTCGTGAGCGTCGTTGCGGACGTGAGCGCGGCCACCGTGTGATCCTTCGAGGAATCTCCTACAACCCACTCGAAAGGCATCAACACGATGACCGCACCCCATATTGTCGACCCCGCGACCGTCCTCGGCGAAGCCCTGACCGACGCGTCCCCGGATCTGATGCGGCACCTGCTGCAGACCATGATCAACGCCCTCCTCTCCGCCGACGCGAACGCCATCGTCGGCGCCGAATGGGGCGAACGCTCCGACACCAGAACCACGCACCGCAACGGCTACCGCCACCGGAACCTCGACACCAGAGCCGGAACGATCGACGTCGCCGTCCCGAAGCTGCGGCAGGGAAGCTACTTCCCGGAGTGGCTCCTCGAGCGCCGCAAACGCTCCGAAGCCGCCCTCATTACCGTGATCGCGGACTGCTATCTCGCCGGCGTCTCCACGAGGCGGATGGACAAGTTGGTGAAGCAGCTCGGCGTCCACTCCTTGTCGAGATCGCAGGTGTCGAGGATGGCGACCGATCTCGACGAGCACGTGAACGTGTTCCGGTACCGAAGCCTGGCGGAAGCGGGCCCGTTCACTTTCGTCGCCGCCGACGCCCTGACGATGAAAGCCCGAGAAGGCGGCCGGGTCGTGAACACCGTCGTCCTCGTCGCGACCGGAGTCAACGGCGACGGCCGCCGGGAAGTCCTCGGCCTGCAAGTCGCCACCAACGAGACCGGGCCCGCGTGGAACGCGTTCTTCGCCGACCTGGTCGCCCGGGGTCTTGCCGGGTGCAGTTGGTCACCTCCGACGCTCACCGGACTGAAAGACGCGGTCGCCGCGAACCTGCCCGGCGCCAGCTGGCAGCGTTGCCGCACCCACTACGCGGCGAACCTGATGAGCGCGACGCCGAAGAGCATGTGGCCGGCCGTGAAAGCGATGCTCCACTCCGTTTACGACCAGCCCGACGCCCAAGCGGTCAACGCGCAGTTCGACCGAACCCTGGACTACGTCACCGAGAAGCTCCCCAAGGGCGCCGAGCACCTCGACACCGCCCGGGCGGACATCCTCGCGTTCACGGCGTTCCCGAAGGATCTCTGGCAGCAGATTCGGTCGAACAACCCCAACGAGAGGTTGAACCAAGAGATCCGTCGCCGCACCGGCTCCGTCGGGATCTTCCCCAATGGAGACGCGATCATCCGCCTCGTCGGCGGAGTCCTCGCCGAGCAGACCGACGAGTGGGCGGAGGGGGCGCCGCTACCTTGGACTCGACATCCTCACCCGCTCCCGAATGCGCCCCGTTGCTGAAACTGGAAGCGAGGTGAACACCGACACGATCATGGCCCTCAGCGCCTAAACCGAAAGATCACCAGTTACACCACACAACGGGACTTGACCGCGTGCTCCCCGCGTAGGCGGGGGTGATCCCTGGACGCTGCTCGGGCACACGTCGAAGGACAAGTGCTCCCCGCGTAGGCGGGGATGATCCCCACTGCGATAGGCATGTCATCCAATCTCCTTGGTGCTCCCCGCGCGGGCGGGGATGATCCCAACCAGACCCGCGCCACCCTCGGCTGGCGCACGTGCTCCCCGCACAGGCGAGGATCACTCCCACGTCTTGCAGCCACATGTCAAGCTGCGTGGGTGCAGGACTCGCAGGCGGGGATGATCCCTCGCGATGCCCCAAACCGGGTGGTGCCGGCGTCGTGGGCGGAAGGTAGGCTCGGCGCCATGACAAGCAGGAGAGGGTCTCCGGCTCTCGGGAGTGCCGGTCGACGCCTCGACGACCGACGCCGGCAACTCGGATGCGTCCATCGTGTGGGGGAGCGTTGACACCGGATCCGGCCCGCCTCACGGAGTCTCTCAGCGCGGCGGCGCGCTCGGTGTGGGCGAAATCCCCGCGATCCGCGAGCAACAGCTGGCTTCCTCTGTACGCGCACATGGCCGACAGTGCGGGGGTAGCGGCTCGGTTGTGGGACGAATGGCTTCCTCGCTCGGTGACCGACCGCATCCAGGCGGCGGCGGGCGGTGACCCGGAGTCGGCACGAAGCCTCGTGATGTGGCTCGCGGGCATCCACGATCTCGGCAAAGCGACACCGGCGTTCGCTGCGCAGTTGGAGGATCTCGCCGACTCCATGGATCGGGCGGGCCTGCGCATGCCCTCGTATCCGCTGCGCTCGAGCGACGCCCCGCACTCGGCCTGCAGCCAGGTGCTGCTGGAGCGCTGGCTTCTGCACGTTCACGGGTGGGAGCGGGACACCGCCCGAACCTACGCGGTGGTCCCCGGCGGACACCACGGAACCCCGCCGACATCCCAGCGCATCCGCCTGATCCGCGATGAACGCCCCGGACTCCTGGGTCGTGGTGCTAAGTGGGCGCTCGTGCAAGACGAGCTGGCCGCATACGCGACCGAGCTCGCCGCCGCAACCGATCTCGTCGCAGACTGGAGAGAAAGGCCTCTGCCCCAGTCCGTACAGGTTCTCCTGACGGCGATCGTGATCGTCGCCGACTGGATCGCCAGCGGCGATCTGTTCGCCTACGACGTGACGCCGGCCGACCTGTCCGCCCGGGTGGACAGGGCCTGGAGGCGACTCGGCCTTGCCCCCCACTGGCACGCCATGGAGCCGAGCGGAACGGCATCCAAGCTGCTGCAGGAACGCTTCGGGCTGCCACCTGGAGCGCAGTCCCGGCCGGTTCAGCAGCACGCGCTGGAGCTCGCGCGGAAGGTGGGCGCACCATGCCTGTTGATCGTCGAGGCTCCCATGGGCGAGGGCAAGACCGAGACCTCGCTGCTCTGCGCGGAGGAGTTCGCCGCTCGTACCGGGGCGGGCGGCGTGTTCTACGCCTTGCCGACCATGGCGACGAGCGACGCGATGTTCGATCGGGTGCACCGGTGGGTGGAGGCGGTCCCGGATGCGCGCGGACCGCACATCCTCTCCGCCTTCCTCGCCCACGGCAAGGCCCGACTCAACGAGGAGTACCGAGGGCTCGTGCGCGAAGGCCACACGGGGTTTGCCGATGAGCGTCCTCTGCATGACGGGGTGGCTGACGAGCCCCGGGACGAGGTCATGGCCTCGCACGTCTGGCTGACCGGTCGGAAGCGCGGACAGCTGGCGAGCATGGTGGTCGGGACGATCGATCAGGCGCTCTTCGCGGCGCTCAAGTCGCGACACGTGGTCCTGAGACACCTGGGTCTCGCGAACAAGGTCGTCGTCATCGACGAGGTGCACGCCAGCGACGACTACATGAAGGTGTATCTCAGACGCCTGCTTCGCTGGCTCGGAGAGCACCGGGTGCCGACCATCCTCATGTCGGCGACGCTCGCCCCCGAGGACCGCCGCGGCTTCGCCGCCGCGTACGCGGGCGTCGGCACGAAGCCAACACGGGCGCGCCCTGGGGCCGGCAGGCGAGCCACCGAGTCTGGGGCGGTTGACGCTGAGCCGGCCTCCGCAACCGGTGAACCGCACGCGACGTCCACGGATGCATTCCAGGAGCTGAGAGCCGAACGCGCCTATCCCCTCCTCACCGCCGTCACCCCGGACGGCACGACATTCGTCGACCGACCGGAGGCATCGGTTCGCCGCTCCACGTTGAGCGTCGCGAAGATCGCGGACGACGACGAGACACTCGTGCGGAACCTTGCCGACTGCCTGGCACAGGGTGGGGCGGCCGCGGTCGTTCGCAACACCGTCTCGCGCGCGCAGCGCACGGCCGAACTGCTGCACACCGCGTTTCCCTCGGCTCGGATCGTGATGGTGCACGCCAGGCTGATAGCCCGCGACCGGAGGGATCGCGAGGCGATCCTGCGCGACGAGCTCGGACCGACCTCGCACCTCGCCGACAGCACCCGCTTCGGCGATCGTCCGCTCATCGTGGTCGGCACACAGGTGCTCGAGCAGAGCCTGGACGTCGACTTCGATGTGATGGTCTCCGATCTCGCCCCGGTGGACCTGATCCTCCAGCGTGCAGGACGCCTGCAACGTCATGAGCGTGCCAATCGGTCGCAGCTGCTGGCCAACCCGACGCTTTATCTCACCGGAGCGGACTGGTCAGCGGAGCCACCGCTCCCCGACGCCGGGTCGGCGGCCGTCTATGGCATGCGGGATCTTCTCGCATCGATCGCCGTGCTCGAGGAACGCGAAGGAAGGCTCTCGTTGCCGGATGACATACCGCCCTCGGTGGCCGAGGCCGCGGAGGGCCGCTTCCGGGTGCCGGAGTCATGGTCAGACGCCTGGGCCCGGGCAGACCAGGACGCCGCCGAACGTCGAGCGCGCAAGGAGGCCGACGCGCACACGTTCCTCCTCGCCCCGCCGCGAACGGGTGACCTCGTGAACTGGCTGGAGGCGGGCGTCGGGGAGGCGGACGACACCGGCCAGGGACAGGCGCAGGTCCGCGACGCCGACGCGTCCATCGAGGTGATCGTCGTGCAGCGGGTCGGCGACGAGATCCGCCTGCTCGAACACGACGGAGCGGAGCCACAGGCGATCCCCACGCAGATGCCGCCTTCTGCCGCGCAGGCGTGGGCTCTGGCGGAGTGCACGCTGCGGCTCCCGTCGTCGCTGACCGCTGAGTGGCGGATCGATCGAGTGCTCCGCGAGCTGGAGGCGAACGGCTTCGCCGGCTGGCAGCAGTCGCCGCTGCTGAAGGGCGAGCTTGTGCTCGTGCTCGACGAACGGCGGGAGGCCGAGCTGGCGGGCATGCGACTGCATTACGATCCCGAGCTCGGCCTGCTGATGGAGCGCGCGGGCTGAGCGGCGGCATGCCGACGGGGTCCGGCGCGGCCGTGCGATCGCCTGGCGGCGCGACCACGAATTACGCTGGAGCCGTCGATGGCGGTGGAGAGACCTCCCCGCTACGGGGATGATCCCGTTTGACACAGAAAGCAGTAGTGCTCCTCGGGTTTCCGGGGTCTCCACCCTCTTCGTGCCGTACGCACGAGAACGCCTGACGGATCAGACCCCCGAAATGGGGCGTTGTGGGGTTGTCTTGCGGGCGGACAGTATCCGTACAACGTTTGTCACAGGACGATACGGGCCAAGGAGGTTCCATGCCCATCCGGGAGTACAACGTCGTCGACGAACCGTTCGTGTCGGTCCGCATGACCGGCGGCGAGGCCGCCGAGCTCTCGCTGCTCGACACCTTTCGGCAAGCCAGTGACGTTCACGCGCTCGGGGGCGAGCTGCCTACCCATGTCTTTGCGCAGCTTCGCCTGCTGCTGGCGATCCTGCTGCGCTCCGTCGAGAGAGACGACCACGCCGATCGCGATGAGGAACCGGGAGACCGCTGGCTGACGCTCTGGCGCTCCGACTCGCTTCCGCTCGAGGCGATCGAGTCGTACCTGGCTACGTTCCATGACCGGTTCGACCTGTTGGACCCCGAGCGCCCGTTCCTGCAGGTGCCGGGCCTGCGCACCACCGCCTCGACGAAGGGCGGCGTCGGGCTGCAGCGCCTGGTCCCCGACGTGAGCAGCAACGGGCTCTTCGCGATGCGACGTGCCGGCGGCCTCGCGCGGCTCAGCTATGCCGAGGCCGCTCGCCAGCTTCTGCACGCACACGCCTACGCGGTGTCGGGAATCTATCCGGCGGGCAGTGACGACCTGAGCGAGGACCCGCGTGCCAAGGGCGGCAAGATCTACCCGCTGGGAGTCGGACCGGCCGGCGATCTCGGCGGGGTGATCATCGAGGGACGCGACCTCCGTGAGACGCTCCTGCTCAATCTCGTGCTCGGCAGCGCGGCGAGCGAAACGATCACCCGCGAACCGATCTCGTACGAGGAGGGAGACGACGCGCCCGTCTGGGAACGAGATCCGCTCACCGCCGCCCCGGAACGCCGCCCACGTCCCGGGCCGCGCGGTCAGGCGGACCTCTTCACGTGGCCGTCGCGACGCATCCGACTGATCCACGACGGCCAGGGTGTGACCGGCGCGGTGCTCTGCTACGGCGACCCGCTCGGTCCGCAGAACCTGCACACGGTCGAGACCATGAGCGCCTTCCACCGCAACGACGCCCAGACCAGGAAAGCCGGCAGGACCGTCTACATGCCGGTACGGCATCGCCCGTCGCGAGCACTGTGGCGGGGACTGGCCGCGATCCTCCCCCAGGATGTCCCTTCCAGAGAGACTCTGCAGCCGGCCACGATCCGGTGGCTGGGCGAGCTCGCCGAACGCGGCCGCATTCCCGACATCGTCCTGCGCACCCGCGCCATCGGCGTCGAGTACGGCACGCAGAGCTCGGTGATCGATGAGGTGATCGACGATGCCGTCGACATCCACCTCGCGCTACTGCAGGAGCAGCACCGCGAGCTCGCACACACCGCGATCGAGATAGCATCTCGCACCGAGGACGCCGTGCGAGCGCTGGGCCGGCTCGCGGAGAACCTCACCCTCGCGTCCGGCGGCGACCGCGACATCGCGGCCAGCTCCCGAGACTCGGAGACGGCCGAAGGCTACGCCCTGATGGAGCGGCCGTTCCGCGACTGGCTCGCCGGGCTCGACGGGGGGACCGACCCGGACGACGCGCGAGGCGACTGGGCGGGCATGGCCCGAGACATCCTGCGCCGCCGAGCCGAATGGCTCGTCCAGGACGCCGGCACGCCGGCCTGGATCGGCAGGGCGCATAAGCAGAACGGGTCGGACGCGCTGAACTCCTCGAAGGCGTTCCTCTGGTTCCTCCGGGCCCTGGGCAACGCCCTTCCCGCGCCGAACGCCCCACGAGCGGATGGCCCGACGCCGTCACGAAGAGCCCCAGGGCCCGACGAGAACGAGGAGATCGCATGAACCACTCTCCCGACGACGCGCCGATCGTCGGCGGCCGCTATTCAGGCCTCTACCGGTTCGTCGCCCGCCGGGTGACGTCGCTTCAGGCCGGGTACCTGGAGGATGCATCCCGGTCGGTCGCATCGCTCGCCCGGCTTCGGAGGGCGCTCAACTCCGCTCCAGGCGCGAGCCCGGATGTCTGGGCGGAGACCCTTCGGGGCATGCCGCACGAGTACGTCGGCGATGACCTCAACGTGAGCCCTGCCGAATACGCTGTGCACTCGTCCCTCTGCCTCTACGCAATCCATCAGCAGGGGCGCACAGAGGGCATGCACGTCGAGCGAGTCAGCCTCGGGCGCGCCGCCTCGCGACTTGCCAGGACCACCGGCAACGAGGCTGCGGTGAGCCGGAGATTCCAGGCACTGGCCACGGCCGTCGACCTTCCCGAGACCCTGCATCACGGGCGCGGACTGATCACCCAGTTCCGTGCGGAGAAGATCCGGCTCGATTACGGCCTGCTCGCCGTCGACCTCGTGTACCTGCAGCACGGGTCGGCCGCAGCCGACCGGGTGCGGCTGAGGTGGGGTCGCGACTACTACTTCACCGACCACGACGCGAACGGCCCGGCCACCAGCGAACGCGAGACCGCGTCGGACACTTCAGGAGAGGAACAATGAATCACACCTACGTGGACCTCCACGCCTTGCAGACGGTGCCGCCCAGCAACCTCAACCGCGACGACACCGGCAGCCCGAAGAGCGCCGTGTTCGGCGGTACCCGACGGGCGAGGGTTTCGAGCCAGGCCTGGAAGAGGGCCATCCGCACCGCCTTCGGCGAGATCCTCGACCCGTCGCAGCTCGGCGTCCGCACGAAACGTGTCGTGGCGCTCGTCGCAGACGAGATCGGACGACAGGATCCCCAGGTGACGGACGCCGCGGCGTGGGCCGAGAAGGCGCTGGCCGCCACCGGGGTCAAGGTCGAAAGGCCGCAGCGGTCGAAGAACGCCGCCGCCGTCCCCGAGTCGGGCTATCTGCTGTTTTTCAGCGCCGGCCAGATCCGCAACCTGGCCCGGCTGGCCATCAAGGCGCGTGCCGCCGGCGGCGAGATCGACAAGAGAGACGCCAAGGCCGCCGCCGACAGCGCTCACAGCATCGACGTGGCCCTCTTCGGCCGCATGGTCGCCGACGCGACCGACCTCTCCGTCGATGCCACGGCTCAGGTGGCCCATGCGATCAGCGTGCACCCGGTGGAGAACGAGTTCGACTACTACACCGCGGTCGACGACCTCAAGGCGGGCGACGACGACGCCGATGCGGGCGCGGGCATGATCGGCACGATCGAGTTCAACTCGTCGACCCTGTACCGCTACGCCACGGTCAACGTGCACGGCCTTCGCGGATCACTGGGGAATGACGCCGCGACGGTGGAGGCGGTGAGGGCGTTCGTCCGAGCCTTCGTCACCAGCATGCCCACAGGCAAGCAGAACACGTTCGCGAACCGCACGCTCCCCGACGCCGTGATCGTGACCGTGCGATCCGACCAGCCGATCAACCTCGTCGGCGCGTTCGAGGATGCGGTCCGCGGCGGCGGAAGCCAGGGCCGGCTGGCAGCGGCGAGCGAACGACTAGTGAAGCACGCCCGCGAGATCGAACGCGCCTACGGGGGCGGCCAGGTGGCATCCTTCGTCGTGCGGGTCGGCGACGCCACGAAGCCGCTGGGCGAGCTGGGCGAGAACGTCAGTCTCGACGAGCTGGTGGACCGCGTCGGCTCGGCGGTCGCCGAGAGGATCGGCGCACCCTCATGAGCGTGCTGCTGCTGCGTCTCGCGGGACCGCTGCAGTCGTGGGGCGATTCGAGCAGGTTCGCACGTCGGATGACCCGTCCCGAGCCGACCAAGAGCGGCGTTCTCGGTCTCGTCGCCGCCGCACAGGGGCGAAGAAGGACGGATCCCATTGAGGACCTGGTGCGCCTCCGGTTCGGGGTGCGCGTCGACCGCCCGGGATCCCTCATGCGTGACTTCCACACCGCGCACCACCAGGTGACCGGCCAGGCCTTCCCGCTCTCGCAGCGCTACTACCTCAGTGACGCGGTGTTTGTGGCGGCGATCGGCGCGGATCGGTCGTTGCTGGAAGGCGTCGAGGAGGCGTTGAAGAGCCCGGAGTTCCCGCTCTATCTCGGCAGGCGATCCTGTCCCCCGATCCTGCCCATCCCGGTCGGCATCGTGGAGGGAACGGTCATGGACGCGCTGGCCTCGGCGGCCTGGATGGCATCGGAATCCCATCAGAGATCGATCCGGCTGCCGGAGGTGACGCTCGAGGTCCGGCGCGACCGGGACCCGCGAGACGACTCCGCCGAGAAGATTCAGAGCGTGCGGGATGTGCCGCTGAGCTTCGACGCGGCGCACCGCGAGTACGGATGGCGTGATGTCGTGATCGACAGCGTCACGGTCCCGAACCCGTCGTACGTGCCAGACGTCGCCGACGCCATCCCGTCCGACGACGAGCCCGACTTCTTCGCCGCGATCGGAGACCGCTGATGTACTTCTCGCGCATCGCGCTCAACACCGCACGCCGGGGATCGTGGCGACTGCTCCGGTCGCCGCATGCGATGCATGCCGCGGTCCTTGCCGCCTTCCCTCCGGACGCCGGCGCCTCGGGTGAGGGCGGACGCGTGCTCTGGCGGGTCGACCGGCCCCAGAACGCGACCTGGCTCTACCTGGTGAGCCCGAGCGTCCCCGATCTGACCCACATCGTCGAGCAGGCGGGGTGGCCCACTCAGGCCACGTGGGAGACACGTGAGTACTCGCCCTTCCTCTCGCGCCTGCGCGATGGGCAGCACTGGAGGTTCCGGCTCGTGGCGAACCCCGTGCACGCGGTGCACACACCGGACGGCTCGACCAAGCGATTCGGCCACGTCACCGTCGCTCAGCAGCAATCCTGGCTGGAGAAGCGCGCCCAAGGCTTCGGGTTCCGTATCCCGGAAGGACCGCACGGGCCGGACTTGATCGTGAGCGGACGGGAGCGCAAGACGTTCCGTCGCAACGGCGCGACCGTCACGCTCGACACTGCGCGGTTCGACGGGCAGCTGGAGGTGACGGATGCCGACGCCCTTCGTCGGTCGCTCGCCCACGGAATCGGCAGGGCGAAGGGCTACGGCTGCGGCCTTCTGACCTTGGCCCCGGCGCTCGCCAGAGCCGACCGCTGACCTGGCCGGCGCGATCGGTCGAAGTTCAGCAGGCGAAGGGATCTTGGGCATGGCACGACGAGCCGGTTCTCCACCACCGGATCTTCCGGAGCTCGTCCGAGCGGAGGACAGAATCTCATTCATCTATGTCGAACGCGCCCTGATCCATCGCGACCAGAACGCCATCACGGCCACCGACGCGAATGGCCTCGTGCACATTCCCGCCGCGGCTCTCGGCGCGTTGCTGCTCGGTCCCGGGACACGCGTGACGCATCAGGCGATGATGTTGCTTGCCGAGAGCGGATCGACCGCCGTCTGGGTCGGCGAACGAGGCGTTCGCTACTACGCGCACGGACGCAGCCTCGCCCGCACTTCTCGCCTGCTCGAGGCGCAGGCGAGACTCGTGTCGAACCAGTCCTCCCGGCTCGCGGTCGCGCGCACCATGTACGCCATGCGTTTCCCTGGCGAGGACGTTTCCAGCTACACCATGAAACAGTTGCGCGGAAGGGAGGGCGTGCGGGTCCGACGCATCTACCGCGAGCAATCCGACCGCACGGGCGTGGCATGGCGACGGCGCGAATACGAACCGGGGAATGCGCAGGCCGGTGACACGATAAACGCTGCGTTGACCGCGGCTCATCAGTGCCTCTACGGGCTCGTGCACGCCGTGATCGTCGCACTCGGATGCGCGCCGGGTCTCGGCTTCGTCCACACCGGACATGTCCGATCATTCGTCTTCGATGTCGCAGACCTCTACAAGGCCGAGGTCACGATTCCGGTCGCGTTCAACATCGCGGCATCCGAACCCGTCGATGTGGAGGCAGAGACGAGGCACGCTGTCCGCGACGCCGTGGTCGACGGATCGATCCTCTCCCGCTGCGCCCGGGACATCCGCAGGCTGCTCCTCCCGGATGAGCTCGAGCCTGCGGAGGCCGACCCTTGGTCCAATGTCGTCGAGCTGTGGGATGGCGGAGACCGCCGGGTGTCGGCCGGTGTCGGCTATGGGGCGGACGAGCCGTCGAGGTGGGACGACGACGGTGACGCCCCGTGGTAGTGCTCGTGCTGACCGCATGCCCGGCGGGCCTGCGTGGACACCTGACCCGGTGGCTGCTGGAGATCAGCCCGGGCGTCTTTGTCGGATTCGTCACGGCTCGGGTTCGTGATCTGCTCTGGGACCGGGTCGTGGAACTCGCCAAGGACGGTCGGGCGATCATGGTGCATGCCGCCAAGGGCGAGCAGCGGCTCGCCTTCAAGGTGCACCGCCACGACTGGCGCCCTGTCGACTTGGACGGGATCCACCTGATGCTCCGGCCGACGGACCCATCGACCACGAGCGAGCCGGAGCTGCGACCGGGGTGGAGCAAGGCGAGCCGGTATCGCGCGGCACGACGCAAGCGGCTTACGTAGGAACCCCGCGTGAAGCGAGGAGCACACGAACATCGATCCTCGTTCGCCGATGACCACGGGATCATCCACCATGGGTGGACTGTTCACCTATAACCACGTTCGCATCATTATGCTACCGTAGGACAGGTTGTTGACCGATGGTAGACACCAGGACTTTTCGCGCCCTCCCCTAGACTTTCCGGGTGACTTCCCGCGTCCTCGTCAAGAACCTCGCCGCTCGCCAGGACGGACCCGTGACAGTGTCAGGCTGGGTCGAGACCGTGCGGGACCAGAAGAAGGTGCAGTTCGTCATCCTGCGCGACGAGTCCGGTGACGTGCAGCTGGTGCACCCGCGGTCCGCACCTGCCACCGAGGTGGTCGAGTCCGGCGACGTGCCGGTCGGGGTGAGCGTGACGGATGACATCGCCGAGACCATCTCCTCACTCACCCTCGGCTCGTTCATCACGGTGACCGGCCAGCTCAAGCACGACGAACGGGTCAAGCTCGGCGGCCTCGAGGTGCGGGTCGACTCGCTGACCGTGGCGAGCTACGCGCATCCGGAGCTGCCGATCGCGCCCGACTCGGGCCTGGACAAGCGAATGGACTGGCGGTTCCTCGACCTGCGTCAGAGGAGGAACAACCTGATCTTCCGGGTGCAGACGACCCTCGAGCACGCCTGGCGCACGTGGTGGATCGACAACGGCTTCGTGGAGGTGCACACGCCGAGCTTCATGGCCACGCCGGCGGAGTCCCGCGCCGAGCTGTTCCAGCTGGACTACTTCGATCTCGGAACCGCCTACCTCGCGCAGAGCCCGCAGCACTTCAAGCAGATGGCGCAGGCCGCAGGCTTCGGCAAGGTGTTCGCGATCACGCCCGTGTTCCGCGCCGACCCGTCGTTCACCTCCCGGCACGCCACGGAGTTCACCAGCGTGGACGCCGAGCTGAGCTGGATCGACTCGCACGACGATGTCATGTCCATGCAGGAGCAGCTCCTGGTGGCGGGCCTCACGGCGGTGAAGCAGAAGCACGCCGACGAGATCCGCGAGGCGTTCGGGGTGGAGGTCGAGATCCCCGCCCTGCCGTTCCCACGCATCCCGCTGGCGGAGGCGCTGGAGATCGTGAAGGCCCGCGGCTACACGGTGCCGCGCGCCGACGGCGACATGGACCCGGAGGGCGAGCGCCAGATCTCCGCCCACGTCAAGGAGACCTACGGTCACGACTTCGTCTTCCTCACTGACTACCCGCTGTCGATCCGGCCCTTCTACCACATGGTGGATCCCGGCACCGGCCTCACCCGCAGCTACGACCTGATCTACAACGGCGTCGAGATCACGACCGGCGCTCAGCGCGAGCATCGCATCGACGTGCTCGAGTCGCAGGCCGTGCAGAAGGGCCTCGACCTTGAGGGGCTCCATTCCTACCTGGACTTCTTCCGGTACGGCATCCCCCCGCACGGCGGCTTCGGCATGGGCCTCGCCCGTGTGCTGATGCTGTTGCTGGGAGAGCAGTCGATCCGCGAGGTGACCTACCTGTTCCGCGGACCGACCCGCCTCACCCCCTAGCACAGCCGCACGCGCAGCTCAGCCTCACGCCCGGCTCAGTCGAACGCGCCCGCGTCGTAGTACGTCACGGTGGACGCCCAGCCGTTCGGCATCAAGAGCTCCGCCCACTCCTCGCGTGCGGCATCCGAGTCGAAGCCCACGTCCACCCGTTCCCGCCACCTGCCGTCCGCCATGCGCTGCACCGTCGCCTCCCACGTGGCACCCGGAGTGCGCTTGGCCTGCAGCCGCAGGTGCAGGCCGATGCCGCGCCGCCCCTCCAGGAGTCCGAGCAGGCCGCGGTACACGGATGCCCGTCCCACCTCCTGGAACCACGGCCGCAGGCTCAGCACCAGCACGTCGGCACTCCACATCACCGTGGTCGGAAACCCGGTGCGGGACGGATAGATGTCCACGGCGATCACCCCGGGCACGCGACGCAGCGTCACACGCAGACGCTCCCGGATCGCCTCGTCCTGGGCCGTCGAGGGCAGCACGATCGGCACGGCCGGGCGCGGCGTGTCGAGCCCGGCCCGACGGGCCGCGAAGTCGGCGATCACCTGATCGCCGGAGAAGAACGGCCTGATGTCCTCGACGTACCCTGCGACCGGGGCGGCAGGAGGATCGGCCTCGATGGATCCCGCCGTCTCGGCGTAGCTCGGGGAGTGATGCGTCACCGCGATGCGATAGCCGAGCGGCAGGGGCGGGCCCGCCTTGACCGTGAGCCACTGAGCGGCCGTCGCGCCGCCGCCGAGCGGGGAACGCCCGGCTCCACCGATGACGACGGGGTTCTCCCGGCCCTCCAGGCGCGGCACCGTGTCGAGCATGTGCTCGATCGACAGCACCCGCACGGTGCTGGGCAGCCGGTGGCGGCCGATCGGAGCGCCTGCCGTCACCAGATGGGTCACGGTGAACCCCTCGCGCGCCGAGCGCTCGGCCACCTGTGCCGCGATCATGCCGCCCAGGCTGAACCCGGCGACGAGCACGGGCTCCCCGCTGCGAACTCCGGCTTGGCGCATCGTCTCGATCGCGGCGCGCGTGAGCGTCGTCTCGCGCATCGACAGCGCGACGAGGTCGGCGGTGAGGTCGTTCGGCGCCCGGCCGGCGCGCGGATGCCAGGTCTGCGTGCTCGGGAACTGCACGATCCAGCGGCGGTCGCGTGCGACATCCCCGTCTCCGCGTGGGAGACCCCTCGCATCGGCACCCGACGCCACGGGGCTCTCGATGCGGACGACGCGGACGACGGCAACGTCGGCACGGTCGTCGAGGTCAGGATCGCCGAGGTCGTCGATCTCCCGCTGTGAGATGAACAGCTCCCGTAGCCCGGCGATGCGGGTGCGGCGCATCGCCGTCAGGGCGAGACCGGGCAGGCCGAGCACGTCGGGAGGCGGTCCGAGCGTCAGGCCCGAGAAGCGGTGCGGTGCGCCCCACTCCTCGGAGGCGGGCCGAAACGGCTGGTGCGCGAGCGGATCGTGCCACCAGCGCAGGAAGTCGGCGTGCTGCGGGAAGGCGTCGCGCAGGAAGTCCTCGTAGCGTTGCACGGAGACGCGATGCCCGTCGTCGAAGTATCCGTGGTTGCGGCCGAGCGCGACGAGCTTGGCCTCCAGGCCCGGCACGTTGAACACCGCGACGTAGGGACGGGCCCGCAGGCTCGGCAGCACGATGCCGGCCAGCGACGCCAGCAGCGCCAGGGGCGCGAACAGGAAGCCGGCGGTGCGGGCGACCAAGCCGACGACCCGCGGCAGCGTCGCGACCCACGCGTCGTTGACGACCCTGGCGCGCGAGTCCTCGTCGATCGGCGGCCGAAGCGCGAACGGGTACTCGCGCCGGGCGAACCCCCGCGCCAGATACCAGGCCCAGTCCCCAACCGTGGCCACGAGCCACACGAGGCCGCGCGCCACCCATGCCGCGATCGCGAACGCGACGACCACCAGGCCGAGCGCGAGCAGCACGACGGATGCCGCGGCCACGAGCAGCGCCAAGCCCGCCCATCCCAGCAGGCTGCGCGGCCTGCGCAGCCACGGCGGGAGCTGCGGTGCAGGAGTCTGCTCGGTGTCCGAGCCCGGCGCGCTCATGCGGTCCGCGGCCGGATGCCGGGTTCCGAGGCCGAGCGGCCGTGCCCCGTGACCCTCCCGGCACGCGGGCGCAGCACGGGATCCGGAGCCATGCGCACCAGCATAGGGATCGCCGCCCACGGCGACGCCGGCCGGCCTGCGACTCAGAACGTGTGGTCGACCGCGGCGCGTCCGACCGTGTGGGAGCGCACGAACGCCACCACCTCCTGGTGCACCGGATGCTCGTTGTAGCGGCGCAGGGCGTCCTCGTCGTCGAACTCGGAGTCGAGCAGCACGTCGAAGTCGTCGGCAGGACCCGCATTGGTCAGTGTCACCTCGAACCGCCGGATCAGGTCGATCTGCGGCGGCAGCGCGAGCAGGCGGTCCCGGATCTGGGCCTTGACGACCTCGCGCTCCTCGTCGGTGTCGCCGGTCACCTTCCACGTCACCACGTGTCGCAGCGGCATCGTTCGTCCTTCCGTCGGGTCTGCGCCCGATGGTAGCGGCCCGGAACCCGGGTTCGTCGGCCCCGCAGCGGCTCAGCCGCCCGCCGTCAGCTCGCCAGGCGTGTCCGCAGCGCCGCCGCCAGGCGATCCTTGTCGACACGCCAGTACGTGTGCTGCCTGCCGTCGATGAGGACGACGGGGATCTCCTCGGCGTACCGGTCGAACAGCCCGGGCTCCTCGAGGATCGAACGCTCCTCTAGGTGGATGCGGGAGGCGTCCGGGATACCGTCGGTCACCTCTCGGATCGCCTCGCGTGCATCGTCGCAGAGGTGACAGCCGGGCTTGCCGATGAGGGTGATCAGGATGTCGGGCACGGGCACCAGCCTATGCGCGCGGCTCGTGCTCACCGCCGCATCCGCGGGACGCGCGCCTGGACGGCCGCCGACCCCGTTCGATGACGAAACGCCGGGCGCGAACCCGGCGTTCGTGCGCGCCTACTTCTTGTTGCGGCGCTGGTGGCGAGTCTTGCGAAGCAGCTTGCGGTGCTTCTTCTTCGCCATGCGCTTGCGGCGCTTCTTGATGACAGAACCCACGAAGACCTCACAAAGTTTGCCGGGGATGCTGCGCGGCGCGCGACAGCACGATCGCCCAGTCTACCATCCGGCGGCTCCGCCCAGCCGGGCCGCGACCCCGCGGCTTCAGCGCCTACGCTTGGGGCGCACCCGGTCCACGACGTTCGAGACGCGATGGCTGGTGTCGGCGAACACCTTGCCGACCTGCTCGGCGAACTCCTTGGTCTCGTCCTTCAGCCCTGCCACGACCGCGCCAACATCGATGTCGCCGATGTCGAAGCCCCCGCTCACGAACGGCATCAACCAGTCCTCGATCTCCTCGAGAGGATGCACGTCGATCCGGTAGTAGCGGTGCTGGCCCTCTTCGCGCACCGTCACGAGCCCGGCCTCACGCAGCACCTTGAGGTGCTTGGAGACCGTCGGCTGGCTCAGCTCCAGCTCGCCGACGATCTGCGACACGCTGACCTCGCCGTCCGAGCGTTCGGACGCGTCGAGCAGCACGCGCAGGATGTCGCGCCGTGTGGCATCCGCGACGATGTCAAAGATGTCCGGCATCCACCCAGGCTACTGCCCGGATGCCGACGGCACCATGCCCCCGACGGCATCCGTCGCGGGGCGGATGCCGTCAGGGGAACGCGGCGTGCGCGGCGCGAGGGGCGCCGAGTCCCGAGCGCTTCTGCCGACGGCCCGGCTCGCGACGGGCGCACGGGCCCGCCCGCGAATGCCCCGGTAGCATCGACATGGCGGACAGCTCCGGGAGAGGACGGCCGATGCGCGCTGCGGCACAGGCATCCCGGCATCTCGTGCCCACGACGTGGTGGGGGCGAGTGCAGCTGCGTGTCAACGAGTTCGCCGGCGCCAGCCCCTCGCGCTTCGCGCTGATCGTGTTCACCGGGCTGATCCTGGTCTTCACGCTGCTGTTCTCGCTGCCGATCTCCACCGCGGCCCGTTCGGCGACGCCGCTGGCCGACGCGCTGTTCACGGCGGTCTCCGTGATCTGCGTCACCGGCCTGTCCACGGTCGACATGGCCACGCACTGGTCGGGCTTCGGACACGTGATGGTCTACCTCGGGGTGCAGGTGGGCGGTCTCGGCGTGCTGACCCTGGCGTCCATCCTCGGCATGGTCATCACCCGCCGGCTCGGCCTGCGCGCCAAGCTCATCGCCGCCGGCGACAGCAATCCGCTGCGCGTGCACGCCGGGCCGGTGGCGGAGGGCCAGGCGATCCGTCTGGGCGAGATCGGCAGCCTGCTGCGCACCGTCGCCCTCAGCGCCGTCTCCATCGAGCTCATCATCGCGATCGTGATCTTCCCCCGCATGCTCGCGCACGGCTTCTCGCTCTACGACAGCGTGCTGAACTCGCTCTACTACTCCGCCATGGCATTCACGAACACCGGCTTCGCGCCCAACGAGGAGGGAATGGCGCCGTTCGCCGACGACTACGTGTTCCTCACCGCGCTGATGGCGGGAGTGGTCGCAGGGGCGATCGGGTTCCCCGTCATCTACGCCGTGTCGCAGAACCTGCGCCGGCGAGCGCGCCGACGGTTCTGGACCCTGCACGTGAAGCTCACCGTTCTCGTGTTCGCGCTGCTGATGATCGCCGGATGGGTGCTCTACTTCGCGCTGGAGAGCGGCAACTCGCGCACCCTCGCCGCGCACGGAACCGGCGACGCCGTGTTCCAGTCGCTCTTCCTGTCTGTGATGGCGCGCTCCGGCGGCTTCTCGGTCATCGACGTCAACCATATGCACGAGTCGTCCCTGATGGTCACGGACATGCTGATGTTCGTCGGCGGCGGCTCGGCCTCCACGGCCGGGGGGATCAAGGTGACCACGCTAGCGGTGCTGTTCCTCGCCGCGGCCGCCGAGGCGCGTGGCGTGCGTTCCATGGAGGCGTTCGGCCGCCGCGTGCCGAACGACGTACTGCGCGTGGCGGTGAGCGTCGTGCTGTGGAGCGCGACGATCGTGGCGGTGTCGACGGTGACTGTGCTCGCCATCACCGGCGACGAGCTGGGTCATGTGCTGTTCGACGTGATCAGCGCGTTCGCCACCTGCGGGCTCTCCACGGGGCTCGCTCGCCACGCCCCGACGGCGGCCGTGTACGTGCTCGCCATCACGATGTTCCTCGGACGCGTGGGAACCGTCACCCTCGCCGCCGCGCTCGCCCAGCAGCAGCGCTGGCAGTACTACCAGCACCCGGAAGAGAGGCCGATCGTTGGCTGACCACATCAAACACGACGCCCCCGTGCTCGTCATCGGCCTCGGCCGGTTCGGCGCAGCGACCGCGGGGCAGCTCGACCGGCTGGACCGAGAGGTGCTCGCCGTCGACACCGACCTGACGCTGGTGCAGAAGTGGTCGGAGCGGGTCACGCACACCGTGCAGGCGGACGCCCGCTCCGCCGACGCCCTGCGGCAGATCGGGGCGCAGGACTTCTCGATCGCCGTGGTGGCCGTGGGGTCCTCGATCGAGGCATCCGTGCTCATCACCGCGAATCTCGTGGATCTGGGCATCCCGCAGATCTGGGCGAAGGCGATCTCCAAGTCGCACGGCACGATCCTGCAACGCATCGGCGCCAACCATGTGATCTATCCGGAGGCGGAGGCGGGTGAGCGGATCGCCCACCTGCTGTCCGGGCGGATGCTCGACTTCATCGAGTTCGACGACGACTTCGTGCTCGTCAAGATGTACCCGCCGAAGGTGATCCGCGGAGTCACGCTGACCCAGTCGCAGGTGCGCCGCAAATACGACGTGACGGTCGTGGGCGTGAAGACGCCGGGCAAGCCGTTCACCTACGCCACGGCGGACACCGTCGTCTCCGACCACGACCTCATCATCGTCTCCGGCGCCAGCTCCGACGTGGAGCGCTTCGCGACCCTGGAGTGACGCCCGCCCCGGGGCCGGAGACCCGCGGGCGGCATCCGGTCAGCGGGCGAGCTCACGGGCACGGGCCAGGGCGGCGTCGGTGGCGCTGTCGAAGACCGACCCGAGGTCGGCGGACTGCAGCACCGCGAGGGCCCGCTCGGTGGTGCCCTTCGGGCTGGTGACCTGGATGCGCAGCTCGGCCGGAGTGGCGCCGGACTGCTCGAGCAGGCGAGCGGAGCCGATGAACGTGCCGTTGACCAGCTCGGCGGCCTGCTCCGGCGTGAAGCCCTTCCGGACCGCCGCGGCCGTCAGCTGCTCGACGAGGAAGAAGAAGTACGCGGGGCCGGAGCCGGAGACGGCACTGAGGGCGTCCAGCTGCGGCTCGGGCACCTCGACCACCCGGCCGACGGTCTCGAACAGCCTGCGCACCAGCGCCACCTGCTCCGGCGAGGAGCGAGTGCCTGCACTCAGGCCGGTCACGGCACGCCCGACGACCGCCGGGGTGTTCGGCATCGACCGCAGCACCGCGACGGATGCCGGCAGCAGCGCCTCGAGCCGGGACAAGGGAACGCCCGCGGCCACGCTGACGACGATCGCCCCGGGATCGAGGGCACCCGCGATCTCCGTCAGCAGATCGGGGACCATGGCAGGCTTGACCGCGACGAGCACGATCCCCGCACCGGCGACGGCGAGGCGGTTCGCGGTCGGGCTCTCCTCCGTCGCGAGCGCCGTGACCCTCTCGTCGCCGCAGGGGTGCGCCGCCGGTCGGCGCCTCCGGTTCGTCACGACGATGCCGCCGTCGACCCGCACCTGCGGCTGCAGGAGCCCGCTCAGGATCGCCCGGCCCATGGATCCCGCGCCGAGGATCGCGATCCTGGGCAGTGTCACGGAGTGCTCGGTCACCCCTCAAGCCTATGGGGGCGCGAGGCCGAAGGCGGGGCGAGTTGGGTCGAGTCGTGGCGGGTCGAGTCGGGTTGGGTCGAGTCGGGTTGGGTCGGTTCGAGCGCTGAAGCCGCCGCACCGCCGGTTCCGGGTCCGCCGCGCATCGGCTGCCGACCCGTCCGTCACTGCGACCCGCCCGTCCCTAGGATGGAGCCCGTGGCAGAGGGCGGCGGCACGCGGACGGAACACGGCGAGGCGTCGCTGCCCGAGGGAACGTCACCGCACGGGGGCGGTACGAAGGCGATCCTGGCGGCCTTCTCCGCGAACCTCGGCATCGCACTGACGAAGCTGCTCGCCTGGGTGTTCTCCGGCTCATCGTCGATGCTCGCCGAGGGCGTGCACTCGCTGGCCGACTCGTGCAACCAGGTCCTGCTCATGGTGGGCGGTCGCCGGGCGAGGCGCAGGGCCGACCGCGAGCATCCGTTCGGATACGGTCGCGAGCGATACGTGTACGCGTTCGTGGTGTCGATCATCCTGTTCTCGGTCGGCGGGGTGTTCTCCGTCTACGAGGGGATAGAGAAGATCACCCACCCGCATCCGCTGGAGGTGTGGTGGCTTCCGCTGGCGGTGCTGGTCGTCTCGATCGTGCTGGAGGCGCTGTCGCTGCGCACGGGCGTGAGGGAGTCCCGGCCGCACAAGGGATCCGGATCGTGGTTCGGGTTCATCCGCCGGGCGAAGGCGCCGGAGCTGCCGGTCGTGCTGCTCGAGGATGTCGCCGCGCTCGCCGGTCTCGCCTTCGCGCTCATCGGCGTGGGGCTCACGATCCTGACCGGCGACGGGGTGTGGGACGGCATAGGCACGGTCTTCATCGGCGCGCTGCTCGTCGTGGTCGCCATCGTCCTCGGCATCGAGACCAAGAGCCTGCTCGTGGGCGAGGGGGCGAGCGACGCGGATGGCGCGGCCATCGAGCGCGCGATCCTCTCCGGCGGGGAGACCGAACGCGTGATCCACATGCGGACGCTCTATCTCGGGCCGGACGAGCTGCTCGTCGCCGCGAAGATCGCGCAACCGTCGGGTCGCCGCCTCGGCGAGGTCGCGGCGTCCATCGATGCCATCGAGGCGCGCATCCGCGAGGCCGTGCCGGTCGCCCGGGTGATCTACCTCGAGCCGGACGTCTTCCACGACGACGAGGCCTCAGCCGCAGATCCCTCAGTGAGCGAGCCCTCAGTGAGCGAGCCCTCAGCCGACGAGCCCTCAGCCGCAGATCCCTCAGTGGGAGGACGTGCCCGAAACCGCGCCCCGCGCGATCCCGGTCGCCACCCGTGAACCCACGGGCCGCGGTTCCACCATCGCCCGGATTCGGCTGTTCCCGGGTCGAGGGTTCCCGGGTTTCCGATCCCGTGTTCCTCTGACCCCCTGTGACCCGCATCCCGAGCTCCCTGACCCCCTGTTACTCGGATCCCGGGTTCCCCCGACCCCGTGTTACTCGGATCCCGGGTTCCCCCGACCCCGTGTTACCCAGATCCCGAGGTCCCTGATGCCCGGATCCTGCATCCCCGATTGCCGGATCCCGGGTTTCCAGGTTCCCCCGATTCCCTCACCCGGATGCCTGGTCCCCTCTTCTCCGATCCCTCACCCGGGTGCCTGGTCCCCTGACCCCATCACCCGGTTCCCTGTTCCCTTGATCCCCTCACCCGGTTCCCTGTTCCCCTCTTCTCCGATCCCCTGTTCCCCACTTCCCCACATTCCGGGTTCCCCACTTCCCCGATTCCCTGATCCGCAGCCGGCCCCGCCGGTTCCGAAGGATATTCGCCGAGCGGAACGCCATCCGCGGTCGGCCGGCTATATGTCCTCGGGAGGTGCGATGGTGGGGCTTCGACAGGCTCAGCCGACGGAGACGGGTGGGGCTTCGACAGGCTCAGCCAGCGGAGACGGGTGAGGCTTCGACAGGCTCAGCCGACGGAGATGGGCTCGGCCGGCAGGAGACGGGCGATCAGCGGCGGCCGGCGAAGAACTCCCCCAGGAGCGCCGCGCAGGCATCCGCCTCCACGCCGCCGTAGACCTCGACTCGATGGTTCAGCCGACGGTCCCTGAGCACGTCGTACACGCTGCCGGCCGCCCCTGCCTTGTCGTCCCAGGCGCCGAAGACCACCGTCGGCACGCGTGCAGAGAGGATCGCGCCGGCGCACATCACGCAGGGCTCGAGCGTGACGACGAGCACGGCCTCCGTCAGGCGCCAGTCACCGGTTGCCTCCGACGCCCGCCGCAGCGCGAGGACCTCGGCGTGCGCAGTGGGATCCTGTCGTGCCTCCCGCTCGTTGCGACCCGTGCCCAGTACGCGACCGTCCCGCCCGATCACGATCGCCGCGACCGGCACGTCGCCGGTCGCCAGCGCGAGACGCGCGTCGGCGATCGCACGCCGCATCCACGCCGCCTGATCGATCGGCACGGCGTCCCCTCTCGCTCAGGCCCCGGCTCATCCCACGGGCGCCCGACTCGCTCGCCGAACCGCCCAGGCCCGGCGGCGCGGGACCCGCCGTGCCCTAGATTTGAGCCTATGCGAGTGCACGTAGCCGATCACCCCCTGGTCACCCACAAGCTGACCGTGCTGCGCAACCGCGAGACTCCCGCGGTCATCTTCCGTGCGCTCGTGGAAGAGCTCGTGACCCTGCTCGCCTACGAGGCGACCCGTGGCGTGCGTGTCGAGCCGATCGACATCGTCACACCGGTCGCCCCGACCACCGGTGTGACGCTCGCCGACCCCAAGCCCCTGGTCGTCCCGATCCTGCGAGCCGGCCTCGGGATGCTGGAGGGCATGGTCAAGCTGGTGCCGTCCGCCGAGGTCGGATTCCTCGGCATGGTGCGCAACGAGGAGACCCTCGAACCGGCCACCTACGCCGAGCGGCTTCCCGATGACCTCTCCAATCGGCAGTGCTTCGTGCTCGACCCCATGCTCGCCACCGGCGGCTCGCTCAGCGCCGCGATCGAGTTCCTGTTCCGCCGTGGCGCCGTGGATGTCACGGCCATCTGCATCCTCGCCGCACCTGAGGGCATCGCCGCGGTCGAGCGCCTCACCGAGGGCCGCGACGTGACCCTCGTGGTCGGAGCGGTCGACGAGAGGCTGAACGAACACGGATACATCGTCCCCGGGCTCGGAGACGCCGGCGATCGGCTCTACGGGCTCGTCTGAGCACGTTGACAGCGCCGAGGGCATCCGCTTTACTTGCATGCATGACTGGATCCACGCGCACCCTGACCTCCTTCGAGGCCCTTGGGCACGCCGGCATGATGATGCCCGGCCGCGCTGCCGTCATGTGCTGTCGAATGTGCCGCTGATCTGACGACCGTTCGCCCCGTCGCCGTCGGCTGACCGTCAAGGTCGAGTCGGGACCTTTCCGGATCCCATCAGCCGGAACGCGAGACCCGCGCCGCGACGCTCCGAAGCCTCGTGCTCTTCACGTCGGCTTCTGCACCGGCCGCAACTGCGGCCCAGTTCGACACCCGAACGGGTTCGCCCGTTGACGCGGACGCACACCCGGTTCACCGCATCATCACCCTCAAGGATTCGACTCCCATGTCACTCGCCACCGTCCCCCCCGTCTCCGACCGCCCCGCTCTCCGCGCCACCGAGGGCCTGCATCCGGGAGCAAACGCTCCGCGGACCACGGTGCGCCCCGTCGCGGACGCGCCCGTCGTACAGAGCACCCCGACCCGCACGGCGCACCCGCGTCGCGTGCACCCTGGACAGCCCCAGCCGGTCCAGCCGCTTCCCGTCCAACAGCGCACCGCCCCCCAGGCCGCTCCCGCCGCCGATGCCGGTCAGGTGCGCATCCGCGCCGTCCCCAGCGGCACGCGTGCCCGCGGTTTCGCGCTGTACGTGGGCTTCGACGAGGACAAGGCGACCGCCGCCGGCACCGACCTGGGCCACGTGGTGGAGGCACTCAAGCGTCTCGCCGCCGAGATCGCTCCGGGGTCGGAGACGTACGCTGCGGTGGCGCTCGCACCCGAGGCCGCAGGCGGGCGGGACATCGACGTGGTCCGCCTCGCCCTGCAGGACCCCGCCGCCGTTGCACGCAGCCGCCAGGCCTCGGACCCGGCGCAGGACCGCGTCACCGGGGTCGTGGTCGACATATCCCGCAAGCGGCTGCTGCTCGACAACGAGCCGGTCGGCCTCACCTACAAGGAGTTCGAGCTGCTGCAGTACCTCGTGCTGCGAGAGGGCCGCACCATCGATCGCGCCGAGCTCATCTCCTCGCTCTGGCAGGCGGGTGACGATGACGCGCCTAACGAGCGGACGATCGACGTGCACATCCGCCGGCTCCGCTCCAAGCTGGGACGCTACGAGGACATCGTGCGCACCGTGCGGGGCATCGGGTATCGGTTCGATCGGCACGCCGACGTCGTGATCCGTCATGCCGGAGCCCCCAGCCCCGACCTCTTCTGAGCCAGTTCAGGAGAGACCGAAGCCTCCGTCGGAGGTGATCACCTGCCCGGTCACCCAGCGGCCGTCCGGTGACACGAGCCAGCCGATCAGACGCGCGGCGTCGTCCGGTCTCCCGAACCGACCCAACGGCATGGAGCGGAGGGCCTCCGCGATGGTCTCCGGCGAGCGATCCGCGGTGTCGGCATCCAGGTAGCCGGTGTTGACCGGCCCCGGGTTCACGGTGTTGAGCAGGATGCCGCGCGAAAGCAGCTCCGCGGCCACCGTCGCGGTCACGCCGGCGAGCGCGGCCTTGCTCGCGGCATAGGCGACCTCTCCCCGCATCGGACCGGCCAGCTGCCCCGACGTCATCCAGATGACCCGACCCGTCGCGAGCTCGTCGAGAGGGACGCGGGCACGCTGCCGGTCGCCTGGCCGCACCGGCGGGGGCGGTTCCGGCGACCCGGCGTCGCCGTCGGAGGCCGAGAACTGCTCGGCGAAGCGCCGGGTCAGCAGCAGGGTGGAGCGCGCGTTCACGTCGAAGTGCCCGGACAGGCGCTCCGCCGTCATGTCGAGGATCGATCCGTCGCCGCCCGACCTGGCGTGGTTGCACACCAGGATGTCGAGGCGGCCGATCGCATCCCGGGCGCCGTCGACCACGTGCGCCGCCGCGTCTGGATCGCCGAGGTCGGCACCGAGATCGCCGAACCGCGCTCCCCGCGTGAGCCGCTCGCGGATGCCGGTGCGGACGGCATCCAGATCGTCGCTCCCCCACGGCTGGTCGTCGTCGTGGGGCGCGTGATGCTGGATGAACACGCTCGCACCCATATCGGCCAGGCGTCTCGCGATGGCGTAACCGATGCCGCGGCGCCGGGACACGCCGGTCACGAGCGCGGCGCGCCCGTGGAGGGCCCCGTCCGCGGGCCGGGGGGAGTCGTCGCCGCTCATGGCCATCGAGCCTAGTGTTCCGCGCTGGTGCCCACCCTGCCGCCGCGAGGGCACCACGCCTCGGCGAAGGAGGACAGACGCGGCCAGCGGGGCCGGCGAAGGCTCAGGGAACGAGGATGATCTTGCCGCGCACCCCGCCGGACTCCAGCGCACGGTGTGCCTCCGCGGCTTCCCGCAACGGGTAGATGGCGCCGATCTCCACCTGGAATGTGCCGTCGGCGATGCCGGCGAGAGCGACCTCGAGCCCCTCCGCCCGCAACGCCTCCTCGTGCGCGGTCAACGGCACCGGGCTCCCGCCCGACCACGCCCTGATCCCCAGCTCGGCGGCCCTGTCGCCGACCACGATGGTGCCGATGCGGGAGCGGTCGGCGACCAGTCGGAAGGAGGCCTGCAGTGCGGCATCCGTTCCCGCCATGTCGAGCACATAGTCGACGCCCTGAGGGACCGCCTCGAGCACGCGCTCGACCAGCCCGTCGCCGTATTCGAGCGCGATCGCGCCGAGCTCGCTGACCCGCCCGAGGTTGGCGGCGCCGGCCGTGCCGACGACCGTGACACCCCGAGCCCGGGCGAACTGGATCGCCGCCTGCCCCACGGCACCCGACGCGCCGTGGATGAGAAGCACGTCGCCATCGCCCGCGCCGATCGAGACGACGACCTGGTATGCCGTTCCGGCCGGGACGCCGAGCGCCGCCGCCTGCTCGAACGTCACCGCGGCCGGCTTGCGCACCAGCTTGCCGACGGATGCCACCAGCTCGCTCGCATACGCCCCGCTGGCCCCGCGCACGACCACCTCGTCTCCGACCGACCAGTCGCCCACGCCGGGTCCGAGCGCGGCGATCACGCCGGACGCGTCGGATCCGATGCGGCGGGGCCCGTCGATCGGCGCCGAGGGCCGCACGCCGCTGCGCACCTTGACGTCGTACGGGTTCACCCCGGCCGCCCTGACCTCGACGAGCACCTTGCCCGCGCCCGGCGCCGGATCGGGATACTCAGCGACCTCGAGCACCTCGGGACCGCCGAGGCTCCGGTACTGGATGACCGTCTGCATGGGAACTCCTCACCTCGCCGTCCCACGATACGGGCCCCACCCGCCGGCCGAGCGAAGCCCCAACCGCCGAACCGGTCGAGCCCCCTGGCACCGGGATCCGATCACGCTTCCCGAGGACATGCGACCACCCGGCCGCATATGACGTTCCACACGGCGGATGTCCTTGGGAACGGCCGGTGCACGAGTCCGGTCGTCCGCCGACGGCCGCCCCCCTCCCGATCCGCCAAGCAACGTCAGCCGCCGGCCGAGGGCCGTCACCGTCGACACCCAGTGAGCCGGGCGCGGCGAGCCTCGTCGGACTCAGGCCGTGGTGCCGCGTCGGGAGCGGATCACGACGAGTGTCAGGCACGCCGCGCAGGCGAGGGCCGTGACCGCCAGCGAGAGCGCGTAGGGCGCGACCGGCAGGAGCGCCGCCAGCACGGTCGGCAGCAGGAACCCGGAGTAGGTCAGCGAGTAGTACACACCCGTCAGCCCGGCGAGATCCCTGGCCGTGGCGATGGCCTGTACGTGGGCAAGGCCGGCCACGACGGTGATGCCGTAGGCGAGGCCGAGAACGACGGCGACCACCAGAGCGAATCCGGGTTCGGCGACGATGCCGGCAACCACGGCGAGTCCCATGCCGAGCGTCATCAGTCCGAGGCCGATCGGGAGCGCGCGTCCGCCGGTGCGGGCGTCGAGTCGCGCCACGAACGGCTGCACCAGGGCGCCGGAGCCCAGAGTGAGAACCGTCAGCACGGTCGCGTACAGAGTGGTCCACGCTCCCAGGCGCGGTGCGACGATCGCGGGCATGATCGCATACGCGACGCCCGCCGCGGCGAACACCCACGGGGCCGCCGGGATCACGAGCGTGGTGAAGCGCACGTGTCCCGCCGCGGGAACGCGCAGGTCGCGCCACCAGGGCCCGGATGCGCGCTGGTCCGGCGTCAACGTCTCCGGGACTGTCGCGAGCGGCACAGCGGCGAGCACGCCGAGGAGCACGTGCACCAGATAGGGCAGTTGGGCGGGGGCCGGCGCCGACTGGGCGAGCAGGCCGGTCACCGCGGCACCGATGCCGAACCCGAGCGTCAGCGTCAGCGAGGGTCGCCGGGATCCCGCCCCGGACGGCGGGGCCGGATCGAACGGCGGGGCCGAGAGCTCCTTCATCCAGCTGGTGCCGACCGACATCGCCACCCCCACCCCCATTCCCGCGAGGGCACGCCCGACGCAGAGCAGCACGAACGCGTGCATCCCGAGCGCCAGCAGCGTGCTGCCGAGCAGGCCTGCCGCCAGCCCGGCGGCGAGCACCGGGCGTCGGCCGTGCTGGTCCGAGATGGCGGCGGCCACGAGAAGGGCGGGGATGAGTCCGAAGACGTACATCCCCAGCAGGAGGTTGGCCTGCCATACCGAGTAGTGGTCGAGGTTCTCATACAGGTGCAGCAGCGGCGTGAAGTGATTGCCGCCCCACGCGAGGACGAAGACGGTGGGCGCCACCCGCGCCCACGGCGGCAGGCGCGTCACCAATCACTCACGAGCAGGTGGGCGGATGACACGTGCGATCTGACGGACGCGGCGAATCCCGCGGCGTCGCCGGCGGCGATCAGCTCGGCCAGCCCCTCGTGCTCGTCGCGGAACAGCGCAGCGGCTCCGGGGGCGGCCGCCACCGCCATGTGAGTCAGCCGGGCGAATCGTGGACCGAGCTGGCTCATCAGTGCGTCGACGACCTCGTTCTGTCCCGCCTCGATGATGCGGCGATGGAAGGCGAAGTCGTGGGCCGCGAATCCCAGCCGATCCCCTTCGTCCAACGCACCCTGCTGGGAGCGGATCAGTGCGTGCAGTTCGTCGGCGAGCGCGCGCCTGCTCACCGGGCGGTCCGCGACCACCTGGACCGACCGGATCTCCCAGGTCGTGCGCACGTCGAGGAGATCCCGCCGCTGGCGGGCCGACACCGCCGTCACGATCGCGCCCTTCTTCGGCATCAGCCGCACAAGCCCCCACGCCTGCAGCTGCAGCATCGCCTCTCGCGCCGGGGTGCGGCTCGCCCTCTCACCCCGAGCGAGCATCGCCTCGGTCAGCAGTTCGCCGGCCGGCAGCGAGCCCTCTGCGATGCGTCGAGCGGTCTGCCCCGCGATCCGCGCGGCGACGGACCGCCCGTCCCCCTCCCAGGGCAGCTCGATCCGATTCGTCACCCGACCACCATACGACATGGATGCATTGATGCATGCATCAGGCGGTGGGGCCGAGTAGCATGCGGCGTGCGACCTCGATCCCATGGGCGAGGACCCGAAGTGGCTCGGAGTCCGATCGGTGCCTCGGACTCAGGGTGCGCGAAGCTGGGGCGGGATTGGTGCGCGGAGACGGAGTCCCGGAAGGGTGCGGGTCGCCTGGGGTTGTAACCGTGGCGACCGGGGTCACGCACCAACCGGCAGGACACGCCGGCCGCGGCCCGGAACACCGACCTATTCGGAACGCTGGCTATTCCGGAGGCACCAACCGATCCGGACCCGGAGACACCAACCATTCCGGATTCACCAATCGTCCCCGGCGACCGTTCCGGAGGATATCCGCGGTTCCGAACGTCATGCGCGTCCGGGCGACCACATATCCTCGGGAACTGTGATCGGCTTCCGGTGTCATGGGGCTTCGACAGGCTCGGCCGGCGGTGGAAGGGCTTCGACAGGCTCAGCCGGCGGCGAGCGGCTTCGACAGGCCGAGCCGGCGGAACGTACGGCTCGGCCGGCGAAAGGGGCGACTCAGTCGGCGGCGGAGGGGTTCAGCCGAGCGAGTGTGTGTTACGGATTGCGACTTCAGGCCACCGAGGGGGCCGCGCGGCCGGGTACGGTCGTCTCATCGACCCACCGCTGGAAGAAGGTGACGCCATGTCTCGCACGATCTCGCAGGCCGTTCTCCCCATCCAGCGCGCCATTGCGACCGCGAATCCGTCGGCGTGGTGGGACGGTCTCGTCATCGGGTCATCCGGCGCCGAGGTCACGGTCGCACACCTCGACGGGTCGGTCTCGCGACTCCGGGTGGTAGGCCCTGCCGTGGAGCTCGTTGCAGGCGAACCGGTGGCCTATCACCCGGTTGCGGAGATCCTCGATACCAGCCGTCTCGCGACGACCGCCAGGATCTCCGCCTGACCGCCTCGCGGCGGATCAGGCGGACACGAGTCAGGCCGGCATCGTGGCCATCATGGCCTCGCACTTCATGACCATGTCGTCGCAGGCCATGGCGCAGTAGCGGCACATCTCGTCGGTGTCGGCGTGCATCCGGCACTCGGCGGCACACGCCTTACCCATGGTCATGCAGGCCATCATCATGGCCTTCATGACATCGGGCTCCATGCCAGCGGGACGCATCATCATCCGCATCGTGGCATCCGCCATGTCAGCCATGTTCGAGCACATCGCGGCGCACTTGGCCATCTCCATGCCCATGCCCATGTCGGCGCCCGCGCACATCGTGGCGGCCATCGAACAGGCGTTCATGGACTCCATGCACTCCTGCATCGCGCCCATGTCCATAGGCATGTCACCCACGGACATGGACTTCATCATCTCCATCGTGTTCATCTCGGTCTCCCGTTTCGTTATCGCTGTTGCGAGTTGACTGATGCCGTGGAGGAACTCGTTGCGTTACATAATGTTACGGGATTCCCGCGCAGGTCTTGACACTGTTACGTCGAGAGACCTCGCGGGAGGCCTGCCGGCGCCAACATTGGGCTCGGTCGCGGCGCGACGGGAGAAACCGCCCTCACGACCCCGGTCAGCACCAGCCGGGACCCGACGCTCGGTCCCGGCTCTGGGAGCGGATCGAGCGGCCCCCGCACGCGCCCCTCCTGTCGCCCGGGGAACGCTCGGGCAGAGGCGCTCGGCCTCGGCAGCGGCGCCCCGGGCTGTGAAAGACATCCCGGCCGTTCTCCGGCTCGACCTCGTGGGCACTGCGACTGCTCAAGATCGCCGAGCTCCCATGCCCGTGAATGGCGGCGGTACCCTCTGCCCGACTCACAAGGCGGTACCCTCTGCCCGACTCACAGGAAACATAACGAAACGATCACTGGCGCGCCGTTACCAGTTCGTTATATAGTTCAAGAGCACCGGTTGTTTGCTGTGGCGGCCGGTGTGGAATGTGATTGCAGGACACTCTTGGTGCAAGGGAGAGGGCCGGTCGTAAGCCTCTACGACCGGCCCTCGTCCTGTCTGCAGCGACCGGATGCAGCCGTTGTGTGGAACGCCGGGTGCCGGCCACGGTGGCTCGATGTGACTTCGCACGCCGAAGGGGCGGGAGCGGAGGCGAGGCTTCGAGAGGCTCAGCCGACGGAAGGCTTCGACAGGCTCAGCCGGCGGGGGCGGCGGGTCAGCCGCCGTAGTGACCGTTCGTCGCCAGCGTGACGACGAAGCCTGCGGCGGCGACCACGGCGATGACGATCGCCGTCCAGAGCCAGGCTCCGGACGCGCCGGTACGGGCGGGATAGGTGGGGTGACGATCCTCCATGCCTCCGAGGCTAACGTGCCCGGCGACCGCACCGTACCCTGGAGGGCGATGTCCATCCGCAGCCTGGAGGGAGCAGCAGGGTGTCCGGAAAGTCGGCGATCAGCGCCTGGGAGTCGCTGTTCCGCGCCCAGGTGACCGTGATGCGCACGCTGACCGCCGAGTTCCCGCGCGACGCCGGGCTCAGCCTCACCGAGTACGACGTGCTCTTCACGATCTCCAAACAGGAGGATCGCAGCATCCGGATGCGCGACCTGCGCACCCAGGTGCTCCTGACCCAGCCGAGCGTGAGCAGACTCGTCGAGCGACTCGTCGAACGCGGTCTGGCCTCGAAATGCCCGGAGCCGGACGACGCACGCGGCTCGCTCGTGCGCCTCACCGACGCCGGCTACGACCTGTATCGACGCTGCGCCGTGCAGCATGGGCGATCCATCATCGACCACGTCGGCAGCGCCCTCGCGCCCGAGGAGCTCGGCGAGCTGCAGCGGCTCTGCGACAAACTGCGCCTCGCCGTGGACCGACAGCGACCGGCAGGCACTCCAGGGGCCTGACGCCTCGGCGACGACGAACAAGGGAATCGAATCGACCATGCAGCAGCGAACCATCGGACACCGCACCGTGAGCGCGATCGGACTCGGCGGCATGCCGATGTCCGTCGAGGGCCGCCCGGACGAGAACCGATCGATCGCCACCATCCACGCCGCACTGGACGCCGGCGTCACGTTCATCGACACCGCCGACGCGTATCACGTGCACGCGCACGAGGTGGGCCACAACGAGGAGCTGATCGCGCGGGCGCTACGCGAGTACGACGGCGACACCTCGAACGTGCTCGTCGCCACGAAGGGCGGCCACATCCGCCCCGGCGACGGCACCTGGATCGTCGACGGCACCCCCGACCACCTCCGCTCCGCGGCCGAGGCATCCCGGCGGCGGCTCGGCGTGGAGCGGATCGGCCTGTACCAGTTCCACCGCCCCGACCCCGCCGTGCCCTACCGGGAGTCGGTGGGGGCGCTGCGCGACCTGCTCGACGACGGCGTCATAGAGATGGCCGGGATCTCCAACGCGAACCCGGAGCAGATCCGCATCGCCCAGGACGTGCTCGAGGGCCGCCTCGTGTCGGTCCAGAACCAGTTCTCGCCACGGTTTCGCTCCAGCGAGCCGGAGCTCGAGCTTTGCACCGAGCTGGGGATCGCTTTCCTGCCGTGGAGCCCGCTCGGGGGCATCGGACGCTCCGGCGTCGGGGAGGGATTCGAGGCGTTCCAGGAGGTCGCGGAGGCCCGCGGCGTGAGCCCGCAGGCGATCACCCTCGCCTGGGAGCTCGCGAAGGCCCCGAACGTGATACCGATCCCGGGAGCCTCACGACCCGAGAGCATCCTCGACTCCGTCACCGCCGTCGACATCGAGTTGACCCCACAGGAGCTCGACCGGCTCGGCTGACCGCCTTCCAGGCGGGAACGCGGCGCCGCGCCGGGACATGCCTCTCGGGGCATGCATCCAGGTGCTGCCGCGCCGAGCACGGGGCCGACCCGGTCCAGGGCGAGTGACACACCCCATCCCAGCGACGAGACGAAACGAATCGCACGCGGCACGCGGCTACGTCGTCGCAAGCTCGAACGCGCGCCACATCGCGGCGTACGCCCCGTCGCGCTCCAGCAGCTCATCGTGCGAGCCGACCTCGGCCACACGCCCGTGATCCAGCACCACGATGCGATGCGCCCCCATCGCGGTCTGCAGGCGGTGGGCGATCAGCACGGTGGTGCGGTCGCGCGCGAGGCGGCGCATGGCATCCGTAACACGCGCCTCGCTGGCGAGATCGAGATTGCTCGTCGCCTCGTCGAGCAGCAGGATGGCCGGCCGCACGAGCTCCGCCCTCGCCAGCGCGATCAGCTGCCGCTGTCCCGCCGAGAGCGACTTGCCGCGCTCGGCAATCTCGGTGTCGTAGCCGAACGGCAGGGCCCGGATCATCTCGTGCGCGCCAACGGCACGCGCCGCCGCCTCGATGTCGGAGCCCGGCGACCCGGGCCTGCCGTAGGCGATGTTCTCCGCTACCGTGCCCGTGAACAGGAAGGACTCCTGCGGCACATAGCCGAGGGAACGCCGGAACCCACCGAGGTCGAGCTCACGAAGATCGTGCCCGTCCGCGCGCACGGCGCCGCGGTCCGGATCGTAGAAGCGCGCCAGCAGCTTCATCACCGTGGACTTGCCCGCTCCCGTCTCGCCCACGAGGGCGACCGTCTCGCCCGGCCTGATGCCCAACGCCATCCCCGCGAGAGCCTCCATGGGCCTGCGAGCCGACGCGTCGCGCGAGACCGCCTCGCGAGCATCTCGCGGCCCGCGCACCTCGGTGGACACCGGACGCGTCGGATACGCGAAATGCACGTCGTCGAGGGCGATGTCGCCACTCAGATCCTCGACCGGAACCGGATGCTCCGCCTGCGGCGTCAGCGTCTCCAGTCGCATCAGGTCGGAGATGCGCGACACCGACACCCGCGTCTGCTGCCAGGCGTCGAACACCTGCGAGAGCTGCTGGATCGGTGAGAAGAACATGTCGATGTAGAGCAGGAAGGCGATGAGCGCACCCGCCGTCAGCTGCCCGTGCGCGATCAGCGCGGCGCCCAGGCCCAGCACGATCGCGTCGGCGATGGCGGAGAGGAACTGCACGAACGGGAAGTACAGCGCCACCAGGCGCTGCGCCCCGACACGGGAGTGGAGGTAGGCGCTGCCGTATCCGTGGAAACGGCGCATCGTCGCCTCCTCATGCGTGAACGCCTGCGACTCGCGCACGCCTGACAGGCTCTCCTGGAAGGCGGCGTTGACGATCGCGATGCGCTCCCGGGAGAGGTCGTACAGCCGCGAGGAGCGGCGACGGAACCACACCGTCGCCAGCGCAAGCGGGATCACCACGGTCAGCACGGCGAGCCCCAGCGGGGCGTCGACGATCACCAGGGCAACACCGACGCCGACGAACGTGACGAAGGCCACGAGAGCGCCGAGCAGACCGTTCTGCAGCAGAGACTCGAACTGGTCGATGTCGGTGGTCATGCGGGTCATGATGCGGCCCGCCATCTCGCGCTCGTAGTAGTCCAGCGACAGGCGCTGCAGCTGCGCGAAGACGCGGATGCGCAACGACAGCATGATGCGCTGCGCGGCCCGACCGGTGATGAACGACTCCGCCATGCCGTTGAACAGGTCGGCCACCGTGATCACGAGGTAGAGAGCGGATGCCGCGAACAGCACCGCTGCGACGCCCCTCGTCACGCCGTCGTCGATCCCGGTCATGACCACCGCGGGTCCCAACAGGCCGATCACCGCATCGATCACAACGAACACCAAGGCCGCCGTGAGGGGGCGACGGAACTCCCGCAGCACCTTGCCGAGCGAGAAGTCCCGCTCGTGGCGGGCCTCGCGATCCAGGTCGATCTCGGGGAAGTCCCGCACGGGCGGCAGCGCGGCGACCCGAGCGAGCAGCTCGGGGGTGGGCGCGAGGCTGGCGCCCATGCCGCGCATGCCGCCGCCTCCCCCACCGAGCCCCATGCCCAGTCCGGGCGCGCCTGCGGAGCGTCGGAGGCGGACCCCGACGGGCTTCGCCGACGGTGAGGGGGCCTCGACAGGCTCGGCCGACGATGAGGGGGCCTCGACAGGCTCGGCCGACGGTAGGGGGGCCTCGACAGGCTCGGCCGACGGTAGGCGGGCCTCGACAGGCTCGGCCGACGATGAGCGGGGCTCGGCCGACGGCGGAAGGGCGGCGAGGGCATCGATGTCGCCCCTGCGGGCGGCATCCGTGGCGCCGAACAGCGCCCGGTACGTGACGCTGCGATCGATGAGCTCATCGTGCGTGCCCTGGTCGACGACGCGGCCGTGCTCGAGCACGACGATGCGGTCGGCGAGGTGCAGGGTGGAGTGCCGATGCGCGACCAGCAGCACCGTCCGACCCTCCATCACCGTGCGCAGCGCATCGTGGATGACCTGCTCGGTGCGCGCGTCGATCGCGCTGGTCGCATCGTCAAGCACGAGGATCGCCGGATCGCGCAGTATCGCCCGGGCGAGGGCGATCCGCTGCCGTTGACCGCCCGAAAGGCTCAGCCCGCGTTCCCCGACCACCGTGTCATAGCCGCGAGGCAGCTCCGTGATGAAGTCGTGCGCCTGCGCGGCCCGGGCGGCCGCCTCGATCTGCTCGTGCGTGGCATCCGGGGCACCGTAGGCGATGTTGTCCCTTACCGACTCGGAGAACAGGAATGCGTCTTCGAAGGCCATGCCGACCCGCTGCCGCAGCGAGCCCAGACGGATGCCGCGCACATCCTGGCCCCCGATCGACACACTGCCCGACTCGGGGTCGTAGTAGCGCACCAGGAGCCGGCCCACCGTCGACTTGCCGCTGCCGCTCGCCCCCACGAGTGCCACCCGCTCCCCGGGCTGGACGGTGAGCGTGAAGTCGCGCAGCACAGGGGCATCCGGCTCGTAGCCGAAGGTGACCTCGCGGAACTCGATCGCCCCCGGCCGCTCGGGAAGGTCGACGGCGTCGGGCTCGTCGTCGATGGCGGGCTTCAGGTCCAGCAGCTGGAAGATGCGCTCCAGCCCGGTGCGGGCCATCTGGCCGATGGTCAAGACGCCCGCCAGCTGCCTGGCCGGCGCCATCAGCTGCGCGATGTAGGTGGAGAACGCGAGGAAGGTGCCCAGCGTGATGTCGCCGCTGAGCGCCAGCCATCCGCCCAGCGCCAGGATGCCGACCTGACCGAGAACGGGCACGGCCTCCAGCAGCGGCTGGTAGCGCGACTGGATGCGCACAGCGCGCATCTGCGAGCCGTACAAGGAGGATGCCGTGCGCGTCAGGCGCTCCAGCTCGCGACGCTCCTGCCCGAACGCCTTCACGACGCGCACACCGCCGACGTCCTCGTCCACGATCTCGGCAAGGTCCCCCTCCCTCTGCTGGCCGTCCCACGTGGCGGGGAAGACACGACGGCGCATCCGGTAGCTCACGACGAGAAGGCCCGGGACCACGGCGAGGCTGACGATCGCCAGCAGCGGCGAGAGCACGAACATCACCACGAGCGAGAGCACCATCATGAGCAGGTTGCCGGTGACCAGGGGCAGGAAGTTCAGCAGCCCCTGCACCAGGGCGGAGTCGGAGTTCGCACGCGCGACCAGCTGCCCGGTGGGCATCGTGTCGAGCGTCGCGGCATCCAGCCGCTGCAGGTGGTCGTGCATCTCGTTTCGCAGGTCGTTCTGCACGTCGAGGGCGACCCGGCCCCCGCGGTAGCGGCGCAGATAGGAGAACCCGAACGCGATCACCGCGAGCGCGATCAGAAGTCCGAGCCAGGGCAGCAGCGGCGCCGTCTTCGCGACGATGACGCCGTCGACGATCTGGCGCGCGATCAGCGGAGTCGCCACCTGGCATGCCGACCCCAGCACGGCGGCGATGACCGAGATCAGCACGTTGGCCCGGTGCCGCCACAGGTAGCCCCCGAGACGACGAAGCCAGCCGCCCGACCGGCCCGGCGACCGCTCCCCGTCTGCCGGCCCCGGGACGCCGGCCGCCCGGGACGCCGGGCGCTCCCCGGCGCTCACCGACGGTCCTCCGCCGCCCGGGCCGCGGCGAAGGCGGCCTGCCGCCGCTCGATCGCATCGCCGAGCTCGGCGAGCGCGTCGAGCACCCCGCGCTCGTCACCTGTCCCCGCCGCGAGAGCGACCACGACCTCGAGAAGGGCGGACTCCGCCTGTCTACGGGCGGCATCCCCGCCGGGGGTGAGAACCAGGTCGACGGCGCGCTGGTCGGCGCCGGCCTGCTCCCTGCGCAGCATGCCCCGCCGCACCAGGGAGTCCACCGTCGAGCTGATCGCGGGCTTGCCCAGCGCGAGACGGCGCGCGAGACGGGACGCCCTCGCCTCGCCCTCGGCGACCGCCGACAGCACGCGGAAGTCGGCGAGGGTGAGCCCGGCGGGCAGGGAACGTTCGAGGATGCGCGAGAGACGCGTCAGCGCGTGCACCGCGGCACGCGTGCGCTCTGGGGTCCCCGAGGCGTGAACTGGTTCGACCACCGAACCATCTTAGGACGTGGGCTCCGCAGTCCGCGTCCCACCCGCGCGCCGCCGACCGCCTACGGCAGGGCGTGCCCCGCCGCGGTGAAGAGGCGATACCATTCCGGCCGGGTGAGCGGCAGGTCGGAACCGGCGGCGGCATCCGTCACGCGCTGCGGGTTCGTCGTGCCCAGCACCACCTGCATGTTCGCCGGGTGCCGGGTGATCCAGGCCACGGCGATCGCGATCGGCGTCACGCCGTAGGCGGCGGCGATCTCGTCGAGTGCGTCGTTCAGCTCGGCGTAGTCCTCCCGGTCGCCCAGGAACACCCCGTCGAAGAACCCCTTCTGGAACGGCGACCACGCCTGCAGCGTGATGTCGTTCAGCCGGGCGTAGTCGAGGATGCCGTTGTCGCGGTCGATCGACTGGTCGAGCGCGTTCATGTTCGCGGCGATGCCCTGGGCCAGGAGGTTGGCGTGCGTGATGCTCAGCTGCACCTGGTTGACGACGATCGGCTGCCTCACCGAGCGGCGCAGCAGCTCGGTCTGCCCCGGTGTCTGGTTCGAGACGCCGAAGTGGCGCACCTTGCCGGCGTCGTGCAGGGTGCTGAAGGCATCCGCGATCTCCTCCGGCTCCATGAGCGTGTCGGGCCGGTGCAGCAGCAGCACGTCGAGGTAGTCGGTGCGCAGCGCCCTCAGCGACTCATCGACCGACTCGAGGATGTGCTCCTTCGAGAAGTCCCAGTACCCGTCGCGGATGCCCACCTTCGACTGGATGTACACCTGCTCGCGCTCCGAGGGGGAGAACCTGACGGCGTCGCCGAAGCGCCGCTCGCATCCGTGGTCGCCGCCGTAGACGTCGGCGTGGTCGAAGAAGTTGATGCCCGCGTCGCGCGCGACGCCGACGAGGGTGCGGATCGCCTCGTCGTCGAGTTCGCGGATGCGCATCAGGCCCAGGATGACGTTGCTGCCATCGATCGTCGTGTTCGGGAGTGTGAAGGTCTTCATGTCTCCATGATCGCGGACGGAACGCGCCGGCGGGTCCAGGCCCCGTGACGATTCGTCGCCAGCCGTCGCGAGACCGCGTGCCCGCGACGAGACCGGGGTGTTATCCCCGGTCTCGTCGCGACGGCCCGGTCTCGCGGTGGGCGGCGCTATGGGTGGAGTGGCGACACCCGACCGGCGAGGACGCCGGAGTCGATCAGAACGGATGCCCCAGCAGCGAGGCGATGCGCTCGATCACCCACTGGATGACGCCGAGGATGCCGTGACCAGGCCCGCCGGGGCCACCGTTCCCCGGCCCGCCGCCGTGATCGCCGCCGGAGCCCTGACCCGGCCCGGTGCCCGTTCCGACGTGCACGGGGATGACCTTCGCCACTGCTCCGTCGTTTCCCAGCACGACGGCGCGCTGCTGCGGGTGGGCGAAGTCGAAGAAGCCGTCGAGCGAGCCGGCACGGGCGTCGAACGACGCGTCGCCGATGCGTCCGGTCTGCCAGTTGTCCTCGATGAACCTCGTGATCGAGGTCTGCTCGATGGCGGTGTGGTCGATGTGGTTCTGCCTCGAGAACGGCGAGATCACCAGGAAGGGAAGCCGCTGACTCGGCCCGCAGCGGTCGGCGTACCCGCCTGCCGCGGGCGCCGGGGCCGTGCTGCAGATCGCCGCGTCGTTCGCGGCGTCCTTCGACCCGTTGAGGATCGTCGGCGCCACGTGGTCGTACCACCCGTCGGAGTCGTCGTAGTTGATCACGATCGCCGTGCTGGGCCAGGACGACGACTGCTCGATGGCGTTGATCTCCTTGACGAGGAACTTCTGCTCATCGAGCGGGTCGGAGTAGGCGGCGTGGCCGTCCTGCGCCTCCGGCGCCTTGAGGAAGGAGACCGCCGGAAGGCTGTCGCGCTTCAGGGCCGTGTCGAAGGCCGACAGGTCGTACTGGTGGTTCGCCCGGTCGGTGTGACCGATCGCGGCGTCGCTCGACGGGGGAAGGTGATGCGGGTTCGACGTCGACCTGTAGTACTCGAACGGGTTGTGGTGCGGCGAGTAGTCAACGGATGCCGCTCCCGCCACGTTCGCCGTCGTCGCGCCGCAGACGGCGTAGTCACCATCCTTGCCGTCCCACTTCGTGGTCGGCGCGAAGCCGCCCTGGAACCAACCCCACGTCACGTTCTTCGCATTGAGCAGGTCGCCGATGTTCTTGCCCGACATGGAGGCGAGCGCGTTAGTCGACGTGTGGTTGTTGTCGGCGCAGTCGTCGTACAGCGGGTCGGGATCGTTGATCACCGTTCCGACGCCGGCGGCGTCGGGGGACGCCACGGTGTACGAGTCCGGCGTCGCCGTCTGGGCGCCGGTCTTCGGGTCGTGTGACGTGACGCCGTGGGTCTGGCCGGAGACCAGGTTCAGCGCTCCCGGCGTGGAGGGCCCGAACACGGTGTCCCACGCGTTGTCGCTCATCGCGTAGTTCTGCGCGTAGTTCCACTCGGCGGTGACCGTGTTGCCGTCGTAGTAGTCCATCGCCAGCCCCGGGCTGCCGTACATGCCGGTACAGGTGTCCTTGCTCGTGTTCTCCACGAACTTGTCCATGGCGCCGCCGTCCTCGGCCTTCTGCTCCGGACCGTAGTTGTGGTTCTGGTCGCAGGTGACCGCCTCGTCCGGGGTGAGCCGCTGCGGGGCGTACGCGTTGGGGTTGGTCGCGATCAGCCCCGCCTTCTGCATCGTGTTCGCCGACGGGGTTCCCGGCGCCGCCGTGAACGGCGTGCCGTCGGTGTTCGCCGCGTTCGGGTAGGTGCCGAAGTAGTGGTCGAACGAGATGTTCTCGTCGAACAGCACCACCAGGTGCTTGATCGGCGTGGTCGTGTTGCCGGAGCCGTCCGGCTGGCTGGCCGACGCCGGAGCCGCGAGGGCTGCCGTCGTCGCGATCGCGGCGAGCGCGACCGGGATGGCGGCGACGCGCAGAGCGCGCCGCCCGAACACCGTCGGCATTCGTGATCCTTTCCTCGGGAAGAGACGCTGTCGGCCCGTTCAGGCCAGCAGCCCGCTGGCGAACCAGTCGGCTCCGTGGCGCACGCCCGGCAGCGCGAAGAAGTAGCCGCCGCCGGTCGGCGAGATGTAGTCGACGAGCGGCTCGTCGATGAGCCGCTTCTGCACGGTCACGAACTGACGCTCGAGGTCCTGGTTGAAGCAGGCGAAGATCAGCCCGGCGTCGATGTTGCCGTTCACGTCCACGCCCGAGTCGTAGTTGTACGGGCGACGGAGCATCTGCTGTATGGCCTGCTCGGGCGAGCGGTTGTTCGCCAGCCGGATGTGGGCATCCATCTGGATGACGTCACCGGTCGGGTCGGTCTCGTAGTGCGGGTCGTCGTGCTCGTGCGTGCCCGTCAGCGGCGCTCCGGTGTCACGACGACGGCCGAGCATGTTCTCCTGCTCGTGGATGGAGACGCGATCCCAGAACTCCACGAGCATGCGGATGACGCGCACGACGTGGTACGAGCCGCCCTCGACCCAGCCGGGCTCCCGGCCGCCGCCGTGCGTCCAGACCAGCTCGTCGGGAGCGGATGCCGTCGCCAGCGCCGGTGCCGACGTGCCGTCCTTGAAGCCCATCAGGTTGCGCGGCGTCCCGGACGGGCGCGGCGGGGAGACGAACCCGTCCTTGCGCCAGCGGATCTGCATGGCGCCGCGGGTGGCGCGGGCGATGTCGCGCAGGGCGTGCGTCACCGTGTCGGGGTGGTGCGCGCAGATCTGCAGCAGCAGGTCGCCGTCGCAGGCCGCGCGGTCGAGGTCGTCGTTAGGGAAGTCCTCCATGGTCCGCAGCCGGTGCGGCTTCTCCGGTGCAAGACCGTACCGATCGTCGAACGCCGACGCGCCCAGAGACACCGTCACGGTGAGCCCGTCGGCGGGGACCGTCGGGCCGAGCACGCCGGAGTCGGACGGCGGCGCCGTGATGCCCACCGTCTCGGGGGTCCCGCCCGCGGTGAGGAACCGCACGCGCGCGGTGAGGCTCTTCATCAGCTCCGTCAGCGCACCGCGATCGTCGGCGGTGAGGTCGAAGGAGACGAACGCGGCGCTGCGCTGCGCCGGAGTCAGGATGCCCGCCTGATGCGCGCCGTGGAACGAGTACGACGCCGCAGCCGCCGTGGAGCGGCCGGCAGCGGCCGCCGGCGCCGGGACGGCGGCGGCGAGCGGTGCTGCGATGCCGGCGCCGACGAGGCCGTGCAGGAACCCGCGCCGGGGAAGGGCGTGCGGCGCAGACCCCGCGTCGAGCCGGCGCGCTCCCCCGTCGCTGGCCGGATGCGATCGCTCCCGCTCGGCGGTCACGACGCCGCCCTCCTGATGTCGCAGATGGCGGCGATCGGCGCGAGGAGCTCGATGGTCTCATCGACCTGCGCATCCAGCTGCTCCCGCTGCGCTGTGGTGAGGCTGGCGAGGGGCGTCCATGAGCCGTCCGGCGCGCGATACGACTCCACGAGCCGCTGCGCGGAGTCCACGGCGGCATCCGTCTTCGCCAGGTCGGCGTACCTGGTCTTCAGGATGCCGCGGATCGGGTCAAGGGCCTCGCGGGTTCCGGTGAGGTTCGCGTCGAGGGTGGCCAGGGTGGTGTGGCTGCCGGCATCCGCCTTGCCGGTGAGCTCGAACTGCAGCGCGTTCTCCAGGATCTCGTGGGCGCGAAGGCCGATGTCCAGGGGGTCGATGCGGGCCGTCGCGAAGTCTCTGCGCATCGCGTCGACGTCGCCGACCAGTCGTGAGGTGAACGGTGCGACGGCGTTCGCCGGCGCGCCCGACCACAGCAGCGCCTCGATCTTGTGGAAGCCCGTGAGCTCGGGGTCGTCCAGCGCGGTGCGGCCGGAGGCCGGCATGCCGTTGATCGCGGTGTCCGCGTCGCCGAACGCGCCGTAGGCGGCGCCGAGCGACTCGTACTCCCGATGGGCGGTGAGCCAGTCCGCCCTCGCTGCCGCCAGATCACCGGATGCCACGTCGGCGTTCAGCGCCTCCGCATCGCTCTCCAGCACCGGCAGCCGGCTCTGGATCCACGCGCCGTACTGCTTGGACGGCGGGATGAGGTCGTTCTGCGTCACCGGCCGGATGCCCGGCGTCGCGTTCGCCACGTGCCGGGACCCCGAGACCGCCACCACCGGGCCGGCGACGGGGTCCTCGTCCGCGGGCAGGCAGACGAAGCGGTAGCGGCCGGCCGGAATGGTCGCCTGAGCCCGCGTCGTGGTTCCGGCGCCGAGGGACTCCAGGTCGAGGACGACCTCCCCGCGCACCGCGGACTGCAGGTACACCTCCATGCCGGCGATCGACGTGTTCCGCACCCGGAACGTCTGCGTCCCGGCGGTCGCGTGCGTCCATCCGCGCCCGCAGCCCGAGATGCCGGCCGTCACGGTGTGGGCGTCCGGCGCGGCGGCGTCGCGGGCGCCGGGAGCCGTGGCCAGCGTCACGACGACCTCGACCGCGATGAGCGCCGCGATCCCTCCCGCCAGCAGGCCGTAACCCGTCGCTCGTCGCACCGTTCCCGCCTCGCCATCACCGCTGTCGCCTCCGGGCCCGGTGTCCCGCTCGACGGGGCGCGCCGGTCGTCTCGAGCCGATCCCCGGGCTGTCACGCGCCGGCATCGACCGGGCCCGGATGCCATGCTGGCACCGGATTCGGGCGGATCCATGGCGAGCTCATCGAGTTCACCCAGAGTTCAGCCGCTCGTCGACGGGCCGCCCGCCGGCGGGGGCCGAACGGGTGTTCTGTCCGCCGGGATCCCTCGGCCCCGCGGCCGTGGCTCACTCCGCGGCGCAGACTCCCGTCGCGACCGGCGTCGATCCGGCGGCGGCCAGCACCGGCCGCAGTTCGGCGAGCGTGAGGGCGTAGCCGGTGTCGCCATCCGTCACCGACCGGGCGAACACCATGCCGGCGACGCCGCCGCCGCCGTCGAACAGCGGGCCGCCGGAGTCGCCCGGGCGCACGATCGCACGCAACGAGTACACGTCGCGGACCACGGTGTCGTGCTGATAGATGTCCGACCCGGCCGCCGTGAGCTCGCCGCGGACCCGAGCCACGGTGAGCGTGAACGGGCCGCCGCCCGGATATCCCGCGACGACGGCGGGGTCGCCCTCAGCCAGTGTGGTGCCCGGGCGCAGGGTCGGAGCTATCAGGTCGGGCACGCGCAGCACGGCGACGTCGCGGCGCGGATCGAACGCCACCACGGTGGCGTCGTGGTCCCTGTCGTCGTGGTCGATCACCTCGACGGTGGACGAGCCGGCGACAACGTGCGCGTTCGTGACGACCACGCCGGGCGCCTCCACCCATCCGCTTCCGCTGGACTCCATGGAGCAGCTCGGCTGCACGGCCTCGATCTTGACCACGCTCTGCGACTCCGCGCGCACGGCCGCCGGGATCGTGGGGTCGGGCGGCGCGGCATCCGGAATGGTCTCGGTGCCCGAGAACACCTCCGGCAGCCCGGCGCCGGCGAGCACGTCGTCGAGAGCCCCGAGCGCCGTGGACGGCGGCACCGGTGCGAGCCTGTCGAGCACTCCGACGATGCGTGACTCGGAAGCCAGCTGCGACGCCGGGTAGAAGCCCGAGGACTGCACGAAGCCGGCGAAGAGCCACACCACGGCCACCCAGGCCACGATCCCGATCGCGGCTCCGCCGATCGCGTCGATGCCGTTGATGGCACGGCGGCGGCCGATGCGACCGCGGACCACGACGGCGACGGCGGACGCCGCTCCGTACGCGATCGATCCGCACACGAGCACCACGGCGGCGGCGAGGACCGTGCGCGCGATCATGCCGCCACGGCCATGCGGCATGGCCCAGCCGACGATGAGCGGCGCCAGCATCAGGCCGATCCACAGTCCTGCGATCAGGCCCACCATGGAGAGCGCGGTCACGAGGGCGCCGCGCCGCCACCCCACGACGACCGCCGCGATCGCGGCAAGCGCGAGCACGATGTCGACGACGAGCTCCACGCATCTACTCTCGTGGGTCTTGCTGAGCGGGTGCTGGAGCGCCCACCGCCCGACGCGTCTTCCGAGGCGTCCCCTCCGCCGGATCCGGCGTCCGGCACCTGGCGCCTGGCGCCTGGCGCCTGGCGTTCCTCCCGAGTGCTTCATGTACACGCGCCTGTGCGTGAAGCGCAGAGACAAATCGATAGCGGCTTGTCGCGGCTCGATAGCGGCGAGCGAACCACCGGCGCAGCGTCGAATCGGCACGGCGGACCGCGGTGCTCGGACCTCGAGCCTCGCCGGCGACGTGCGACTCCCCCGCCCACGACGGCGTCCGGAGGCGGCCGGCGCCCGCCATCGGGCAACTGCCAATCAGCAACCGGCAACCAGCAACCAGCAACCGGATTTTTTCCCGAGTGCTTCACGCACACGCGCCTGTGCGTGAAGCGCAGAGACAAATCGATAGCGGCTGGTGAATCGACTCGATAGCGGCTGGTGAATCGACGAGACGACACGACAAACGGTGCGATCGTCGGCTCCGCCATTCGCTCCACGCGGTCACGCCTCCCGAGCCGGCGCGAGCGGCACCCGGCGCGGGTTGGCAGAATGACAGGGATCCCGCGGCGACGGCCGTCGTCGCGGCGCGGTCCCGCCTCGCCGGATGACGGCGCGTCCCGAAGGAGAACCATGACGACCCTGGCGAGGGAGGGAACGCCCGGTCCCTCCGACCCCTCCGCCGGAACCGATCGTGCGGCCATCGCGCTCCGACACGTCACCAAGCGGTTCGGCGACGCGCTCGCCGTCGACGACCTCGACCTGCAGCTGGCGCGAGGCGAGTTCTTCGCGCTGCTCGGGCCGTCGGGCTGCGGCAAGACGACGACGTTGCGGATGGTCGGCGGGTTCGAGCTGCCCAGTCGCGGCACGATCTGGCTGGAAGGCCACGACGTCACGATGCTTCCGCCGTATAGACGGGACGTGAACACGGTCTTCCAGTCCTATGCGCTGTTCCCGCACCTCTCGGTGCTCGACAACGTCGCCTTCGGCCTCCGTCGCCGCAAGGTGCCCTCCGCCGAGATCCGCGATCGGGTCGGCCGGATGCTCGAGATGGTCGGCCTGGGCGGATACGGCACGCGCCGCCCGTCGCAGCTCTCCGGCGGTCAGCAGCAGCGCGTCGCCCTTGCCAGGGCGCTGGTGAACGAGCCGAAGGTGCTGCTGCTCGACGAGCCCATGGGCGCCCTGGATGCCAAGATCCGCAAGTCCATGCAGCTGGAGCTCAAGCGGATACAGCGCGAGGTCGGCATCACGTTCCTGTACGTGACGCACGACCAGGCCGAGGCGATGTCGATGGCCGACCGACTCGCCGTGATGAACTCCGGCCGCATCGAGGATGTCGGCGCGCCCGATCGCGTCTACGACCGCCCCGCGACCCGGTTCGTCGCCGAGTTCCTCGGCGCGTGCAACGTGATCGCGCCCCACGACGACGGCACGTCGCGACTGCCCGACGGAACGCCGCTGCGCGTGGCGGGATTCGAGAGCGGACTGCCCGCCGGCGCGCGCATCGGCATCCGTCCCGAGAAGCTCGTCGTGGCCCGGACGGATGTCGCTGGCGACGAGCTCGCCGCGAACACCGTGCGCGGCACCGTCACCCGCGCCGTCTACCTGGGCGCGAGCACGGAGTACGAGGTGTCCGTGCCGTGGGGCGCCCACCTCACGGTGTTCGCGCAGAATCTGGCCGAGTCGTCGCGTCTCCGCGTCGGGGACCCTGTCGTGCTCACCTGGGATCCCGCACACGCGTTCGTGCTCGACGCCACACCGGGGTCCGCGGTGCACGAGGCCGCAGACGCAGGGCAGCCGACCTCGATCGGCGGCGGCCCGGCTTCCGTGGCGGCGTCGTGATCCGCGCCGTGCCCGGCCGGGAATGAGGCGCGGCATCGACGAGTTGAACCAGCACGTGCCGGAAGAGTCGGAGTCGCGGAGCCTGCAGCGGGAGATAGCCGATGACGCGCACGAGGTGGAGCGCGAGTTCGAGAGGCCGTCGCTGAGCGCGTCGCCGAGGCTCCTCGTGACGGTGGCGTCCGTGGTGCTGGCGGGCATCGCCGGCACGCTGATCACCACCCAGGCGCGCATCAACGGCCAGCTCTCGCTCGAGCTCGGCGACGGGTACACCGCGGCGCTCATCTCCTTCTTCGTCGGGCTCGTCGTGATCGCGGTCGTCACCGTCGCGTCGCCGAGGGCACGGCGGGGGATCCGCGCGATCCCGGCCGCGGTCCGGCGCCGCGAGCTTCCCTGGTGGTCGCTTCTCGGCGGCTTCGCCGGAGGCCTCTTCGTGCTGTCCCAGGGCCTGGCGGTCACGCTGATCGGCATCGCCCTGTTCACGGTGGCAACCGTCGCCGGCCAGACCGTCAGCAGCCTCGTGATCGACGCGCACGGCATGGGCAAGGTGCCGCCTAAGCCGATCACGGCGACCAGGGTGGTCGGCACCGTCGTCGTGATCGCGTCTGTCGCGGTCTCGGTCTCACCGCAGGTGAACGCGCATGCCCCGTTCCTCGTGCTGCTCATGCCGCTCATCGCCGGATGCCTCACCGGCTGGCAGCAGGCGGTGAACGGCCAGGTGCGCACCACGATCGGCTCGCCGGTGTCGGCGACGCTCGTGAACTTCATCGGCGGCACCCTCCTGCTGGGGATCGTCGCTCTGGTGCACGTGGCGGTCGCCGGGCCTCCCGCGCCGCTGCCGGGCAACCCGCTGCTGTACATCGGCGGCGTGCTCGGCGTGATCTTCATCATGGGCTCCGCCATCGTGGTGCCCATCGTCGGCGTGCTGCTGCAGGGGCTCGCCGCGGTGTGCGGGCAGCTGATCGCGTCGCTCGTGATCGAGGCGCTGTTCCCCGCGCCGGGGACGAGCCTGCAGCTCGTGACGGTGCTCGGCACGCTGCTGACCATCGCGGGCCTCGTGATCAGCGTCATCCCGCGGCGGCGCAGACCCATCGGGCGCGCGACGCCGCAACAGTGACCCTGCACCGGATGCCGTCCGCCCACCGCCAGCGCCGCGTACCGTTGATCTCATGGCGGGCATCCGATACGAGTTCGAGTCCACGCTGTTCCGCTGGGCGGCTCGTCGAGAGCTGTGGGTGTTCGCACGGGTGCCGTTGGAGGTGTCGGAGGAGATCCGCGACGCGCCGCACCCGCCGGCCGGCTTCGACTCGGTGAAGGTGACGGCCACGCTGGGGTCGTCGCGGTGGCCGACGTCGATCTTCCCCGAGGCCGATGGCTGCTACGTGGTGGCGATCAAGAGGGCGATCCGGGAGCGCGAGGGCGTCGATCTCGGCGACACGGTGCGCATGGCGATCGAGACCCGGTACTGACGCGAGGCTCCGCCCGCACCCGGGCGGTGTCAGTCGTTCGGAGTGATGAGACAGAACGGATGACCGGCCGGGTCAAGGTACACGCGGAAGGTGTCCGTGCCGCGGCCCGTCGTGGTCGCGCCGAGAGCAAGCACCTGCGGTTCTGCCGCGCCGATGTCGTCCACCTTGACGTCGATGTGCATCTGCTGCGGCACGTCCTGGCCGGGCCATATCGGGGCCGTGTACTCGCCGCTCACCTTCTGGAACGCGATCAGCGGCCGCGCGCCGGGACCCGAGGCCAGCTCCACCCAACCCGCGTCCTCGGACACGACCCGCATGCCCAGCAGGGCGGCGTAGAAGCGGCCGAGCGCGGCCGGGTCGGGGCAGTCGATCACGAGCACGTCCCAGGTTCCGATCATGCAGGCGACTCTACGCGGCACCCCGTCGTCGGCCTCGGCCGCCCGGCACACCGCGTCCCTGTCCGGCACACCGCGTCCCTGTCATGATCTCCGCACGGCCGTGCACGTGCGCGATCACGCCCGTTCATGGTCAACTTGTCTCTGGCCTTCGATAGCATCCGGGGCATCCGATGGCATCCGATGGCATCCGGCATCGCCACCCCTCTCGGCATCCGGATGCCGCACAACGTCGTCGTGCCCGCCTTGCAGCTGCCCGTACCCGAGCGCCGGTCGCCGGCTGCCCGTCCCACCGCACCACACCGCACGACGCACCACGACACGACACGACACGACCGCACTGCACCACACCGCACGACCGCACCGCACCACACGACCGCACCACACCACACCACACCACCGCACCACACGACCGCACAGACAGGAGCCACAGTGCAGACGTTCGCACTCTCGCCCGACCCGTCCGCCACGACCGTGCACAGGCGCGCATGGTGGGCGCTGGTGGTGCTGCTCGCCGGCATGTTCATGGCGCTGCTGGACACCAGCATCGTCAACGTCGCGCTGCAGGCGATCCGCACTGGACTGCATGCCGACGAGGCGACCCTCTCCTGGGTGATCTCCGGCTATGCGCTGGCGTTCGGCCTGCTGCTCATCCCCGCGGGACGCTTCGGCGACAGGTTCGGCCACAAGTGGATCTTCGTGGTCGGCGTCGCCGTCTTCACGCTGGCCAGCGTGTGGTGCGGGCTCGCGCAGTCCAGCACCGAGCTCGTGATCGCCCGGGTGGCGCAGGGCGTCGGCGGCGGCATATACGTGCCGGCCGTTGCCTCGCTCATCCAGCTGATGTTCCCGCCGATGCTGCGGGGCCGCGCCTTCGGCGTGATGGGGGCCGTTATCGGCATCTCCACCGCGCTCGGCCCGCTCGTCGGCGGCCTGCTCATCCAGGCGTTCGGCGAGGATCAGGGCTGGCGGTCGATCTTCTACGTGAACGCGCCGATCGGCGTGCTCACGGTGATCGCCGCGTTCCTGCTCGTTCCCGGCGGGGCGGAGGGCAAGCGGCTCTCCACGGACGCCGTCGGCCTCCTCCTCGCGATCGCCGCCCTCGTGGCGCTCCTGGTGCCGCTGATCGAGGGCCAGGATCAGGGCTGGCCGCTCTGGACGTGGCTCAGCCTCATCGCGGGCGTGTTGCTGCTCGCGCTCTTCGCCCTTTGGGAACGGCACGTCGCGACGACGGGCACCGAGCCCCTCGTTCCTCCGCACCTGTTCTCACACGGCCAGTTCACCGGCGGAGTGCTGCTGGCGTTCGTCTATTTCGCGGCGTTCACGAGCATCTTCTTCACCATCTCACTGCTCTGGCAGGCTGGCCTCGGGCACACGGCCCTCGAGTCCGGGCTGGTGTCGCTGCCGTTCTCGATCGGCAGCATCGTCGGCGCGGCCCTCAGCGACCGGTTCGCGAAACGGCTCGGCCGCAACGTGCTGAGCGTCGGCTCCGGGCTCGTCGCACTGGGGCTGATCGCGCTCTGGCTGATCTTCTGGCTGGCGCCCACGCACGACCTCGTCAGCTGGGATCTCCTGCCGCCGCTGGTGGTCGCGGGCTTCGGCAGCGGCCTGTTCATCGCACCGAACGCCCGGTTCATCATCGCCACGGTGGACAACTCCGAGGCGGGTGCCGCGAGCGGCGTCATCCAGACCATGCAGCGCATCGGATCGGCGATCGGCATAGCGCTCATCGGCAGTGTGCTGTTCAGCCAGCTGCCGGATTCGTTCGCGCCCAGCAAGGCCAAGGCCGCCGAGATCGCGCAGCAGCACGCGGCGGGCGGTGCGGATGCCGTCAAGCACGCCATCCAGCAGTACGTCGACCACCAGCTCGCGGTCGGGTTCGGCCATGGCGCGGCACTGGCCATGCTGGCCAGCGCGATCTTCTCGGTCGCGGCGTTCCTGCTCGTCTTCGCCCTGCCGAAGCAGGTGCGCCTGCACTGACGGGTCCTGGCGTCGCAGCGGGGGGGCATCCCCGGTGGAGGGGCATTCCAGCGGAGGGCAGCATCCTCAGCGCGGCGGCCCGAGGCAAGTGCCGGGGCGCGAGGCGAATGCTGCCGTAACGTGAGAAGAGGGATGCCGACGTCCTTCGTCACACGGCCCCCGCCCGCGTCCCGCCGCCACCGCGCCTCACGAGAGAAGAATGATGCCGTCCGCCCCGCCTCCTGTCCCCGCTGCCGTGCCAGAGGCCGAGACCGCGTGGTTCAGCGACGACCGTTTCGGCATGTTCATCCACTGGGGCCTCTACGCGCTGGGCGCGCGCCACGAGTGGCTGATGAACCGGGAGCGGATGACCGCCCAGCAGTACGAGCGGTACGCACGGCACTTCGATCCCGATCTCTTCGACGCCCGCAAGTGGGCCGCCGCGGCTCGGGATGCTGGCATGCGCTATGTCGTGCTGACCACGAAGCACCACGACGGCTTCTGCCTGTGGGACTCCGCGCTCACCGACTACACCGTCATGCACACCCCGTTCGCCCGGGACGTCGTGGCCGAGTTCGTCGACGCCGTGCGGGAGGCCGGGCTCAGGGTCGGCTTCTACCACTCGCTGCTCGACTGGCACCACCCCGACTTCACCATCGACGGCTTCCACCCGCAGCGCGACGAGCCGAATGCGGCCGAGCTGAACGAGGGCCGCGACATGGCCCGCTACCGCGCCTATCTGCACGGGCAGGTGCGGGAGCTGCTCACCGGCTATGGCCGCGTCGACTACCTGTTCTTCGACTTCTCCTACGCCGTGGGTCACACACCGCAGGTCTGGGGCGCCAAGGGCGCCGACGACTGGGGAGCGCGGCAGCTGATGGCGATGGTGCGGGAGCTGCAGCCGGGCATCATCGTCAACGATCGACTCGGCATCCCGGGCGACCTGGTCACGCCGGAGCAGTATCAGCCGGATCGTCCGATGGAGGTCGACGGGCATCCGGTGCTCTGGGAGGCGTGCCAGACCCTCAACGGAAGCTGGGGCTACGACCGCGACAACCACGACTACAAGGACGTCGACCTGCTGGTGCGCATGCTGGTGGACGGCGTGTCCAAGAACGGGAACCTGCTGCTGAACGTGGGCCCGAACGGTCGCGGCGAGCTCGACGCGAACGCCCGGCACGCCCTCGACGGCGTGCGCGAGTGGATGCGACTGCACTCCCGTGCCGTGTACGGCGCGGGGGCCAGCGGCTTCGTCCCGCCCACCGACGTGCGCTACACGCAGCGCGGAGACCGGCTCTACGCGCACCTCTTCGCCTGGCCGTTCGGATCGCTGCACCTGCCGGGTCTCGCGGGCCGTGTCGACTACGCGCAGCTGCTGTGCGACGGCAGCGAGATCCGGATGCGGGTGATCGAGCCCGGCACCGGCGCGCAGAACACGATCCAGGGCGGCCAGCCGGCCGCCACGCTCACCCTCGACCTGCCGGTGCGGCGTCCGGATGCCGCGGTGCCGGTGATCGAGCTGTTCCTGCGCGGCTGAGCCCCGGCCCCGCACCCGCCGGTCCCGGCGCCCGGGGCGCCCCCGTGCCCGCCCGGCCGCGCCTACCCCCGTGCCCGTCCGGCCGCGCCCGCCACGCCGCACCCGAGCGCCGAAAAGCCAGTAGGCGTCGTCACGGGATGTTCATTCCCGCAGCTTGTGGCTTCTCGACCCTGGGGGACGCGCGGGGACCCAGGCGGACACTGGGGCGACGCGCGGGGACGCGCGGGGCAGGAGGAGGGGCAGGGGGCTCAGGCGAACGGGTCGGGGGTGAGCGTGTACTTGGTCGACAGGTACTCGTGGATGCCCTCGAACCCGCCCTCCCGGCCCAGCCCGGACTGCTTGACGCCCCCGAACGGAGCGGCCGCGTTCGACACGACGCCCACGTTCAGGCCCATCATGCCGGTCTGCAGCCGCTCGATCAGGCGCTGGCCGCGTGCCAGGTCCCGGGTGTACGCGTAGCTCACCAGGCCGTACTCGGTGTCGTTGGCGATGCGCACCGCGTCGTCCTCGTCGCGGAACGGCACGATCGCGAGCACGGGTCCGAAGATCTCCTCCCTGAGGATCTCACTGCCGGGTGCGACGTCGGAGATCACGGTCGGCTCGAAGAACGAGCCCGCACCATCGATGGCCGAGCCGCCGACGCGCAGCCTGGCGCCGCGGCCGACGGCATCCGACACCAGCTCGGATGCCTTCGCCACCGCCTTGCCGTCGATGAGCGGTCCGATCGCGACCCCGTCTTCCGTGCCACGACCGACCTTCAGCCGGCGCACGCGATCGGTCACCCTGTCGGCGAACTCCTCCACGACCGACTCGTGCACGATGAATCGGTTCGCGGCCGTGCACGCCTCTCCGATGTTGCGGAACTTCGCGAGCATCGCCCCGTCGACCGCCCTGTCGAGGTCCGCGTCGTCGAACACGACGAACGGCGCGTTCCCGCCCAGCTCCATCGACGTGCGCAGCACGTTCTCGGACGCCTCCTTCAGCAGCGCGCGCCCCACCGGCGTCGAGCCGGTGAACGACAGCTTGCGCAGCCGCGGGTCGGCGATGATCGGAGAGGACACCGCGCCGGACGACGTGGTGGTCACCACGTTGAGCACGCCGGCGGGGAGGCCGGCATCCGCCATCAGCTTCGCGAAGTACAGAGTGGTCAGCGGCGTCAGCGCGGCCGGCTTGATCACCACCGTGCAGCCGGCCGCAAGGGCCGGGGCGATCTTACGGGTGGCCATCGCGAGCGGGAAGTTCCACGGCGTGATCAAGAAGCACGGTCCCACAGGGTGCTGTGTGACGATGATGCGTCCGGTGCCCTCCGGGTTCGTGCCGTACCGGCCGGTGATGCGCACGGACTCCTCGCTGAACCAGCGCAGGAACTCGCCGCCGTAGGTCACCTCGCCGCGCGCCTCCGCCAGCGGCTTGCCCATCTCCAGCGTCATCAGCAGGGCGAAGTCGTCCGCCCGCTCCTGCAGCAGATCGAACGCCCGGCGCAGGATCTCGCCACGGGCGCGCGGCGCGGTCGCCGCCCAGTCGTCGGCCGCGGCCACGGCGGCGTCGAGGGCGCGGATGCCGTCAGCGGGCGATCCGTCCGCGATGGTCTTCAGCAGCTCCCCTGTCGCCGGGTCGAAGACCTTCAGGCCGGCCGGGCGCTCGCCCTCGGCCCACTCGCCCGCGATGTACAGGCCGGCCGGGACGTCGGCCAGCAGCTCCTTCTCGTTCAGCATCCGTTGTCTCCTCTCATTGTTCCCTCGTGGTTCCCTCGTGCGGTCAGCTCTCGGCCAGGGCGTCCCGCACGAGGTCCAGTCCCTCGTTCAACAGCTCGTCCGAGATGGCGAGCGGAGGCAGGAACCGGATCACGTTGCCCCAGGTGCCGCAGGTGAGCAGCACCACGCCCCGCCGGTGCACGGATGCCGTCACGCGCGCCGTGAGCGCCGCATCCGGTGCCCCCGTGGCAGGGTCGACCAGCTCGATCGCCATCATCGCGCCGCGTCCGCGGACGTCCCCGACGCGGGCGTCCCTCTTCCGCATCTCCTCCAGCCGGGCGGAGAGGATGGCGCCGAGCCGCTGCGCACGCTCGGCGAGGCCATCCTGCTCGTACGTCTCGATCGTCGCCAGCGCGGCGGCGCACGCGATCGGGTTGCCGCCGTAGGTTCCGCCGAGGCCGCCGACCTGCGCGGAGTCCATGATCTCGGCGCGCCCGGTGACGGCGGAGAGCGGCAGTCCGCCGGCGATGCCCTTGGCGGTGGTCACGAGATCGGGCACGGCGCCGAACTGCTCGCTGGCGAACATGGTGCCGGTGCGGGCGAAGCCGGTCTGCACCTCATCGGCGATGAACACCACGTCGTTGTCGTTCGCCCAGCTCTGCAGAGCGGGGAGGAACCCGTCGGCGGGGACGATGAAGCCGCCCTCGCCCTGGATGGGCTCGATGAGGACGGCAGCGAGGTTCTCGGCGCGCACCTGCGACTCGATCTGCGCGATGGCGCGGGAGGCGGCATCCGCGCCGCTCAGCCCGTCCCGGTAGGGGTACGACAGGGGGGCGCGGTACACCTCGGGCGCGAACGGTCCGAAGCCGCTCTTGTACGGCATGCTCTTCGCGGTCAGCGCCATCGTGAGGTTGGTGCGCCCATGGTAGGCGTGGTCGAAGACGACGACGGCCTGCTTCCTCGTGTGGTGCCGGGCGATCTTGACCGCGTTCTCCACGGCCTCGGCCCCGGAGTTGAACAGGGCGCTGCGCTTGGCGAACTCGCCCGGGGTCAGCCGGTTCAGCGCCTCCGCCACCGCCACGTAGGACTCGTACGGCGAGATCGTGAAGCAGGTGTGCGTGAACTGCGCGACCTGGCGCTGCACCGCCTCGACGACTCGAGGTGCGGAGTTGCCGACGCCGGTGACGGCGATGCCGCTTCCCAGGTCGATGAGCGAGTTGCCGTCGGCGTCCACGAGCACGCCGCCGCCGGCTGCGACGGTTGCAACGGGCATCGTGTGCCCGACGCCCCTCGCGACCGCGTCGGCCTTGCGCTCCAGCAGGCGGCGGGACTCCGGTCCCGGTATCTCGGTCACGAGGCGACGTTCCTGGGGCAGCCGCGGTCCCCCGGCCGGGGCGTCGTGCGTGTCGAGAGTGGTCATCCTCGCCTCGATTCGTCGTGTCTGTGCCGTCGTTCCGTGCCGTCCGTGCCGTGTGGCCGTGGTGCTCGTGCCGTCCGTGCCCCGGTGGCCGTGCCGTGCCGTCGTAGTGGCCGTGCCGTCGTAGTGGCCGTGCCGTCCGTGGCAGCTCCCGCCCGCATCCGTGGCCGGCGGGCACCGGTCGCGACTGCGAGCCATTTCACCGTGTGCTTCATGCGAAACGTCGTCCGTATGAAGCATTCGCTGAAATCCGTTGCGGAAGAGGCATTCGGCGAGATCCGTCGCGGAAGAAGCTGTCGACGCACGATGCGCCGCGTCGGCATCTTGCGTCGGCATCCTGCGCCAGCGTTTCCACCGGTTCGCGCCCGGTCGGCGTTTCCACCGGCTCGCACCCACCATAGGTCTGCCGCGTGCACATCGTTCTGTACATGGTGTACAGATCTGACGCTCAGGTTGGCCAGACTGTACCATCGGAGCCGTGGCCGTCCCCACTCTTCGCCTGCTGCTCGCGCGACGCGAGCTGGGCCTCGGGCTGCTCACCCGCGAGGATGCCCTTCCACTCGGCGCTCTCGACGCCGAGATCTCCTGGGTGCACAGCTCCGACCTCGCCGACCCCGGCCCGTTCCTGATCCCCGGACAGCTGCTGCTCACCGCCGGGACGCAGTTCTCGGGCGCGAGCGGGGCCGGCGACGGCGGTGGCTACGACGCCTATGCGGGCCGGCTCGTGGCTCACGACGTCGTGGGGCTGGGGTTCGGCGTGGAAGTCGTGAGCGGGACCCCGCCGCCTCTGCTCGACGCGTGCCTGCGCGCCGGCCTTCCGCTCATCGAGGTGCCCTATCGCACCCCTTTCATCGCGATAGCGCGGTACGCCGCCGATCTGGTCGCCCAGCAGCAGTACGCGCGCAACACCTGGGCGCTCTCGGCGCAGCGCGCCATCTCTCTCGCGGCACTGCGTCCCGACGGCCTGGCGGCCACGCTCGCCGAGCTCGCCCGGCAACTGGATCGCTGGGTCGTGCTGGTTAACGCCGCGGGCGCGGTGGAACGCGTGTTCCCCGCCCGGGCGCTGACGGCGTCCACGCGGCAGGTCGTCGAGGCCGAGGCCGGCCGGATGCTTGCCGCCCGGCGGCGCGCGGCATCCACGCTCGCCGAGGGAGACGCCGTCGTGTCGCTGCAGACGATCGGGGCGAGCGACCGTCTGCTGGGCGTCCTCGCACACGGTGGCCCGGGAGACGTCGACCAGGCCGCACAGCACGTGGTCACGGGCGTGGTGGCGCTGGCGGGGCTGGCGCTCTACCAGGGTCGTGCGCTGGACTCGGCGCGGTCGGCGCTGCGGGCGGCGCTGCTCAGGGCGCTCGACGACGGGGAGGCGCTCGCCTCCGAGCTGGGCGCCCTCTCCGGGCTGTCCGAGGCGGGGGCCGCGGCGCTCGGCCGGGCGCGAGCGGGCGTGGACGCCGCGATCCGTCGAAGCGAGGCGTCGACCGAGCCGATCGTGCGCGGACCTCTGCTCGCGGCACTGGATGACGAGGATGCCCCGCGCCGCGCCGCCGACCTGCTCGCCCCGTTGACGGCGCGCGATCCGCAGGGGACGCTCGGCACGACGCTGCTGGCGTGGTTGGAGCACAACGGCGTGTACGACGCGGCGGCGCGCGCCGTGGGGGTGCACCGGCACACGTTGACGGCCCGCATCCGGGCCGCCGAGAGGGCGCTCGGGCGCGACCTCGAATCGTTCGCCGACCGCGCTGAGGTGTGGGCGGCGCTGCGGGTCACGACCGGCGCTCGGGGATGATCGCGGGTGCGTCGTCGAGCCGCCGCCGAACCGACAAGCAACCATCGAACCGACGAGCCGCCACCGAATCAACGCCCGTGCGATGTGGGCTCGGCAGCAACGTGTGGGCCCGGCAGCGCCGTGCGGGCCCGGCAGCGCCGTAGGGACTCGACGGCAACATGTCGGCTCGACGGGAGGCCGTCCGGCACGTCAGCCGAACTGCTCGTGCTTGAGCGCGACGACGCGACGGGCGGCGGCATCCACCACCGCCGCGAACGCCGGATCCGACTGCGCCTTGGCGACCACCGCGGAGACCATCGGCGCGGCGAGCGTCGGGTCGGCTGACACGAGCACGATGTCCACCCCCGCCTGCAGCGCGAGCACGGCGCGGTCCGCCGCCGACCAGCCGGACACCTGCGCCGCGGCCGACAGGTCGTCGCTCATGACCACTCCCGTGAAACCCAGCTGCTGGCGCAGCAGCCCGGTCACGATCGGCGTGGAGAACACCGCAGGGACCGTGGGATCCAGCTGGGCATAGATCGCGGACGAGACCATGACGACCCGCGTCCCCCGTTGGATCTGCGTGCCGAACACCCCGACGCCGGGGCTCGTCGCCGTTGTGACGGTATCGGTGACGCCCGAGTCCGTGTCGGTGTTCCGCGTGACGTCTCCCAGCCCGGGGAAGTGCTTGACGACCGGCACGACGCCCGCGGTGTCCATGCCGGCACGGAAGGCATCCGCGTGGCTTGCGATCGTCTCGGGATCGTAGCCGTACTGCCGGTCGTAGCCGCCGATCGGGGGGTTGTCGGCGGCGAGCTGCGGCGACGGGATCAGGTCCACCACGGGAGCGAGGTCCATGTTCACCCCGGATGCGCGCAGCTGGCCGCCCCAGCGCGTGGCCGCGTCCTTGAGCTCGTCGGGCGTCATGGCGCCCTGCTCCAACCCGGTCGGCATGTCGTCGAACCCCGGCCCGTTCAGCACCTGCACCTCCCCGCCCTCCTGATCGGTGGCGACGAACAGCGGCAGGCCGTCCGTCGACTCCGGCGTGGCGAGGGACGTGAGCTTCGACACGACGGCGTTCGTCGCGACCGTGCCCCCGTGGGAGCGGCCGGCGAGGAAGACGTTGCCCACGTGCAGGGAGCTCACTGCGTTCGCGGTCGTGGCGTCGGCCTCGGTGGCCTCCGTGCCCACCATGAAGAGCTGGCCCACCCTCTGCTCGAGGGTCATGCCCGCCAACGGGTCCGACGGCGCGGGGGTCGGCGACTCGGACCGCGGCGCCGCCGTCGGCGACTCCGCCGGGCCATGCCGCTGCGTGGCCGCGGCCGTGTGCTGCCGGGCCGGCGGGGATGCCGCGCAGCCACTCAGCAGGACGGACAGCGCGACCACGGCGGCCGCGCTGAGCATCCGCGAACCCGGTCTGCGCACGCGTCGATCGTAGGCGGTCCGCCCCGGACCCAGCAGCCCGGCGTCCGCCGCTCAGCTCGCGGCGAGCGCGCGCAGCGTGGCCTGCGCGCCGTCGTCGGTCAGCGAGCGCAGCGCCCAGGTGTAGTCGGCGACGAAGCGCTCATCGTCGGCGAGCGAGCCGAACAGCGACTTCTCGCGCAGGAACGCGACAACGTCATCGCGCTGCCGCGCCGCGTTCGCCATCACCGTCTCCCGCAGCCGGTCGACGACCTCGAGCGGGTGCCCGTGCTCGTCCACTCCCTCCGCGTAGCGCGCCCAGCTCGCGACGATCGCCGCCGAGCGTCGCACGCCTCGCCCCGCCGCCAGCTGCTCACGCACCACCGGCAGCAGCCATTTCGGGATGCGATCGGACGACTCCGCGCACAGCCTGGCGAGGGTGTCGCGCACGTGCTCGTTCGAGAACCTCTCGATGAGGGTCTCGGTGTACTCGTCGAGGTCGACGCCGGGCACGGGACGCAGCGTCGGCCTGGCCTCTTCGCGCCAGTACCGTCGCAGCAGGTCTGCGATGAGCGGGTCGCGCGCCGCCTCATGCGCATACGTGTATCCGCTCAGCCGGCCGAAGTACGCGATCCCCTGGTGGCCCGCGTTGAGCAGTCGCAGCTTCATGAGCTCGTACGGCTCGACGTCGTCGACGACCTGCACCCCGGCGCGCTCGAACGGCGGACGCCCGGCGGTGAACGAGTCCTCGAGAACCCACTGGAAGAAGGGCTCGGCGACGACCGGCCAGGCATCGCGCACTCCGAACTCCTCGGCGACCATCCGCCTGTCCTCCTCGGTGGTGACGGGGGTGATGCGGTCCACCATCGAGCTCGGGAAGGCGACCTCCGCGGCGATCCAGTCGCCGAGGGCGGGGTCCTTGAGCTGTGCGAAGCGGGTGAAGGCGCGCGCGGCGACGTGTCCGTTGCCCTGGATGTTGTCGCAGGACATGATCGTGAACGGCGCGACGCCGCGCTCCCGCCTGCGCCGCAGCGCCTCGACGACCAGCCCGAACACGGTGCGCGGCGGCGTGTCGTCGTCGAGGTCCGCGCGGATCGCCGGGTCGCCCTCGTCGAACTCCCCGGTGACCTGGTTGGTGTTGTATCCGCCCTCGGTGATGGTCAGCGAGACGATGCGCACCGCCGGGTCGGTCATCCGCTCGACCACCGCCGCAGGGTCCTCGGGCGCGAACAGGTACTCGGCGATCGAGCCGATCGTGCGGGCCTCGCGCGTTCCGTCCGGATGCTTGAGCACGAGCGTGTAGCGGCAGTCCTGCGCCTCCAGCGCGTCGCGCATGGCGCGGTCGCCTGGCAGCACTCCGACCCCGCAGATCGCCCAGTCGAGCGCCTCGCCGTCGTTCATCAGCCGGTCGAGCACCATCGCCTGGTGTGCGCGGTGGAACCCGCCGACGCCGAAGTGCACGATGCCGACCCGCAGCCTGCTGCGATCGTATCGGGGCTGGGTCACGGTGTCCATCATGACCACCATCCTCGTCCACCCGGAGGATCCCCGCCCGATCGCTGGGTCGCCTCCACGTGCGGCCCACGCCGGTTCGCGCCCGGTGGCGGATTTTTCGCCACATCCGACGATGCGGGCCCGGGATGCGATGGAATGGTCGCATGACCACTGATCGCATACCCGCCGTGTTCGAGCGCAGGGACGCGCGGTTCGACGGCATCCGAGGCGATTCCGAGCTGCGCATCCTCTTCGACGACGGCCGATGGCTGGAGGGGCCGGCGTATTCCCCCCAGGGACGTCTTCTGCTCTTCAGCGACATCCCCAACGACCGAGTGCTGCGCTACGACGAGGTGAGCGGCCGCGCCGACGTGTGGGAGCATCCGGCGGGCTTCGCCAACGGGCGCACCGTTGACCCAGAGGGCCGGTTCGTCTCGTGCCAGCACGGCCATCGTCGGGTGGTGCGCCGCGAGCACGACGGGTCGACGACGGTGCTGGCGGACTCCTACCGGGGGCGCCGGCTGAACAGCCCGAACGACGTCGTGGCACGCTCGGACGGATCGGTGTGGTTCACCGACCCGACCTACGGCATCCTCACCGAGTACGAGGGACATCGCGGCACCGAGGAGGTCGGTGGCCGCAACGTGTACCGATGGGCTCCGGACGAGCCGCTCGCCGCGGTGTGCGACGCCCTCACCCAGCCCAACGGCCTGGTCTTCTCGCCCGACGAGTCACTGCTGTACGTCAGCGACAGCGAACGCCGCACGATCACCGCATTCGACGTCGACGGGGCTGAACTGCGGAACGCGCGCGAGTTCGCGTCCAGCCACGCGGGGTTCGACGGGATGAGGGTGGACACCCAGGGGCGCGTCTGGGCCGCCACGGGCGAGGGCATCCACGTCTATCACCCCGACGGCGTGCTGCTCGGCGTGCTCCGCCTGCCCGAGACCGCCGCTAACCTCGAGTTCGGCGGCCCGCAGCGCAATGTGCTGTACATCACCGCGACGACGCGGCTCTACGGCATCCGCGTGACGGTCGAGGGCGCGAAGCGGCTCTGACCCGCCAGCCCCCTGCTCTTTCCCCCCACCGGTCTTTCCCCCCACCGGTCTTTCCCCCCACCGGTCTTTCCGCATGCTTCGGATCTCACCGCCTGCTTCAAGCGAACGCGCTGCTGCACGTAGCTGGCGGCGAAATCCAGAGCGTGCGGAGGGGGAGCCTGTCGCGAGCCGACGGGGTGGCGGTAGGTTCGCTTCAGAGGCGGGAGACGATGGCAGACGACATGGACGCGACCGACGCGACCGATCCCGACGACGCGCAGGACACGACCGACACAGCCGACCTGAACGACACGCAGGACACGACCGAGACAACCGAACCCCACGACACGACCCGCACAACCGAACCCCACGACACGACCCGCACAACCGAACCCCACGACACAACCGATCCGCACGACACGACCGATCCGCACGACGCCAGGGCGGACGGGACGCCCTCCCGCATGAGGCCGCAGACGCGGGCCGCCGAGCACGTCGTGAACGCGTTCAGCACTGAGGCGACCGTGTACGGCATCGTGCTGGTTGGCGCGCTGATCGCGGTCGGATGGGATCGCGAGAGCGACCTCGACGTTCTGATCTTCATCCTGACCGCGACGCTCATCTTCTGGGTGACGCACGTCTATGCACGGGCCGTGGTCGCGCACGACGAGAAGTCGGGCGAACCGGTGAGCGCCTCGGCGGCGGTCCGCGATGCGGTGCGGCACTCGAGCGGGATGCTCCTGGCGATGCTGCTGCCCGCCCTCTTCCTGCTTCTCGCCGCGGTGCACGTGCTCGACGAGTACGTCGCGTACTACGTGGCGCTCTGGGTCGGCGTCGCGTCGCTGGTGGCGATCGGCTACATCGCGGCGTGGCGCAACCGCCGCTCCCTCTGGCGGCGGCTGACGAGCGCGCTGGTCACGGGCGTGATCGGACTCATCGTGATCTGGCTGGGCACGCTCGCACACTGAACCCGCGTGCAGCTCGTCGCCGGATTCACGTGCAGCTCGTCGCCGGATCCATGTGCGGCTCGTCGCCGACGAAGCCGCGGAGGCGAGCCCGTGCGGGCGCGGAGACGCAAGCATCCACCCGACGGTCAGCCGGCCAGTCGCGTCGCCTCGACCAGAAGGTCGAGTTGCTCCAGATCGGTGACGTCGAGCAGCTGCAGATACACCCGATGGGCCCCGAGCCCGCGCAGGGCCGCGAGCCGCTCGGCGACGTCTGACGGGGTGCCGTGCAGCCCGCTCACGCGCTGCTCGGCGGGATCGAGGGCCTGCGCACGGGCACGGGCATCCGCCCGATCGCTCGTCGCACCGATGGTGACGGTGAGCGGCACGGACAGCCGCAGCGTCCCCGGGTCGCGTCCGGACTCCTCGGTGACGTCGATCACGCGCCGGAACCGTTCCGCGATCACCTCGTTCGACACGAATCCGGTGTTGAACTCGGTCGCGTACTGTGCCGCGAGCGCGGGCGTGCGCCTCGGTCCGTGGCCGCCGATGATCAGCGGGATCCGATCGCCCACGGGACGCTGCGCGCCCGGGGCGCGATCGAGCCTGTAGTGCTCGCCCTCGAAGGAGAAGATCTCACCGGCCGGCGTAGCCCACAGGCCCGTAACGATCGCCAGGGACTCCTCAAGCATGCCGAACCGCTTAGCCGGGAACGGGATGCCGTATGCCTCGTGCTCCGGCGCATTCCAGCCGGCCCCGAGTCCGAGCTCGGCGCGGCCGCCGGACATCGCGTCGACGTTGGCCACCTGCACCGCCAGCACGCCGGGATGCCGGAACGTGACCGGCGTCACCAGGGTGCCCAGGCGCACCCGTTCGGTCGCCACGGCGAGGGCGGCGAGAGTCGTCCAGGCATCGGAGACGGCAGGATCCCCGGGCAGCGCCCGGTCTGGTCCGATGTAGTGGTCGGACCGGAAGAAGCCGTCGAAGCCGAGCCGTTCGGCGGCCCGTGCGGCTGCGAGCAGATGGTTCCAGGTCATGCCGAGCTGCGGCTCGACGAAGATGCAGTACTCCACGCCGACCCATCCTGCCGCACCTGCCGTCGCCCCGTCTGGATGCCCCGACGAGATGTGGCACGCGGCGTAAGGTTTCGGATGCATCCGAACTCGCCGCGCACAGCGCGGCACCCCTGCACCCGATGAAGACCATTCCTGAATCAGCGTCCCCGCGGCCCGCGAGAGCACCCTTGTGGATCCGACTCGCCCGGCTGACGGCCGTGGTCGCCGGCGGTGTGCTCACGGCCGCAGCGGGAACCGTGGCGCTGACGGCCGGAGAGGGCGTCGTGGCCCGTCGGCGGCTGACGCCGACCCGCGTCGCCGCCTCGACCGCCGCGTCCGGCCTGTTCGGCGCCGAGCACGACGGCTCTCCGCTCCAGCTGGTGATCATGGGCGACTCGCTGGCGGTGGGGTACGGTGCCGACTCGCCCGCGGAGACTGTCGGCGTGAAGCTCGCCGAGGGCCTCGTGTCGGCATCCGGACGTCCCGTGCAGCTGCGCAACGTCGGCGAGGTCGGTGCTGAGTCCATGGACCTGATCGCGCAGCTGCTGGTCGTGCGCAGGCTCCAGACTCCGCCAGACGTCGCCGTCATAGTCGTGGGAGCCAACGACGCCATGCGACTGCGACCGCTCGCGGACTCGCTCCGCCCGCTGCGCGCGACGATCACCGAGCTGCGCAGGCTCGGCGCACGTGTCGTCGTGGCCACGTGCCCGGATCTCGGCACCGTGCGCACCTTCTTCCAGCCGTTGCGGCTCTTCGCGCACTGGATCAGCCGTCTCCTCGCCACGAGCCAGACCATCGTCGCCCTCAGGGCGGGCGCTCGCACCGTATCGCTGGGGGATGCTCTCGGCCCGCTGTTCCGGCGCGACCCGGCGTCGATGTTCTCCCAGCTGGATCGGCTGCACCCGTCCGGCCTCGGATACACGCACGCCGCGGAGGTGCTGCTGCCGAGCGTCCGCGCCGCGGCGGGATACCCGGAACCGGGCGCCCGGTCCGTGCCGCACCGGGCCTACGACAAGGGTGGCAGGCGCACTCTGATCTGGCTGGCGTTCCGCGCATCCCGGCACGCCGGCACCCGGTTGCGGCATCTCGGCGGCGCGACGGTGCCCTCCGCCTGAGGGGCCACACGGTCGTGGGACCGGCTGGCGACACCCGGCGCGCCGGGTGTCGTCCCTTCGCTCCATCCTCATGGCCTCACCGTCGGGCTGCGATGGCGCACATGCGGCCAGACCGCCGGGCATCGACGTTCGACCCTCGAGGAGCGCGCTCCCGCACGCCGGTCAGGCGAACGCCACGGCCGTCCACGACACGGGCGGGAGCGTGATCTCGATGACGCCGTCGGTCACCGTGGCCGTCTCGTTCCGGGAGAGCCCGACCCTGGTCTGGTCGGCCAGGGTGTTCCTGGCGTACACGTCGTCGTCGGCGAGTGTGCTGGCCTCGACGACGCGCGTCGCCCGCAGGCTCCGTGCGTCGATCGCGACGTTCCGGGACGCCTCCACATCGCGATTCACCAGGAACACGGCGCCCTTCCCGGACACGGAGTCGAAGGTGGCGACCGAGTCGATCAGATCCGCTTCCCCGTGCGCGGCCGTGTCGTACCGCTGGGTGCTGATCCTCGGTCTGAGCACGTCGCCGCGCGCAAGCCGGCGGGTCGTCGCGAACGGGAAGAAGGTCGTCTGACGCCAGGAAGGGCCGCCGGGCTCGGTCATGATCGGGGCGATCACGTTGACGAGCTGTGCGAGCGATGCCGAGGCCACCCTGTCACTGTTCTTGAGCAGAGTGATCAGCAGATTTCCGAACACGACGGCGTCGGCAACGCTGTAGACGTCCTCCAGCAGACGCGGGGCGTAGGGCCACCCCTCGGTGATCTCGCCGGACTCGCGGTGCTCGTCGAGGTACCAGATGTTCCATTCGTCGAAGGAGAGGTCGATCGACTTCGAGCGCCGCAGCTTGTGCTTGACGTGGTCCGCGGTGGCGACGACCGTGTCGATGAAGTACTGCATGTCGAGCGACGAGGCGAGGAAGCTTTTCAGGTCCCCGCCCCGCTCCTGATAGTAGGCGTGGCACGAGACGAGGTCCACAGAGTCATACGCGTGCTCGAGCACGACCCGCTCCCACTCTCCGAAGGTCGGCATGCTCGACCCCGACGACCCGCAGACCACGAGTTCGAGTGAGGGATCCGCCATCTTCATGGCCGAGGCGGTCCGGGCCGCGAGCGCGCCGTACTCGTCGGCGCTCATGTGGCCCACCTGCCACGGACCGTCCATCTCGTTGCCGAGGCACCACATCCGGATGTCGTAGGGCTCCGGGGAACCGTTCGCTGCTCTCGCATCCGCGAGCGTGGTCCCCGATGGGTGGTTCGTGTACTCGAGCAGGTCGAGCGCCTCCTGCACGCCGCGGGTGCCGAGGTTGACGGCCATCATGAGCTCGCTCCCCGTGAGCCTGCACCATGCGGCGAACTCGTCGACGCCGATCTGGTTGGTCTCGAGGGAATGCCACGCGAGATCGCGGCGCACGGGCCGCTGCTCTCGCGGGCCGATTCCGTCCTCCCACCGGTAGCCCGACACGAAGTTGCCTCCGGGATACCGGATCGTTGTTGTTCCGAGCTCGCGGACGAGCTCGACGACGTCGCGGCGGAACCCCTGTGCGTCCGCGAGCGGATGCCCCGGCTCGTAGATCCCGTTGTAGACGCATCTGCCCAGGTGCTCGACGAAGGAGCCGAAGAGCCTCGGCTTCAAGTCCGCGACCCGTTCCGCGGGGTCGAGCGTCACGCGGTCCGGTCGGGCCTGCTGGATGCCGGCTTGATCGTTCATGTGTGCTCCTTCACTTGACGGCGCCGCTCAGCAGGCCGGCCACGTAATATCTCTGCAGGATCAGGTAGATCACGACACAGGGGACCACGGTGATCGCGACGCCCGCCTCGAGCAGCCCCCAGTCGACGGAGTTGTTCTGCCCAGCGGACAGGATCCCGAGGCTCACCGGAAGGGTGTACTTCGACTGGTCGGTGATGAGAATCAGCGTGGCGAAGAACTCGTTCCACGCTGCGAAGAAGGTCAGAAGCGCCGTCGAGACGATGCCGGGCACCGCGATGGGGAGCATCACGCGCCGTAGCGCTCCCAAGGCCGTCGCACCGTCGATCATCGCGGCCTCTTCGAGGCTCGCGGGTATGGCGGAGAACGAGTTCCGCATCAAGAAGATGCCGAACGGCAGGTTGAACGTCGCGAGCACCAACGACAGCCCGACCAGGTTGTTCTGGAGCCCTATGTCCTTCAGCGTGAGGTACAGGGGCGTGATGATCGCCTGGAACGGCACCATGAAGGTGATCAGCGTGACGAAGAAGAGCACGCGGCTCCCCTTGAACGGAAGTCGGGCGAAGGCGTATCCGGCCAATGTGCTGACGACCACTGTGATGACCGTCGTGAGGATGCTCACGAGCGCCGAGTTGCCGAGGCTGGAGAGCAGGCTCAGGCCGCCCTGGCTGACGCCCAGGTCGACGAAGTTCTGCAGCGAGAAGGTCTGCGGGAACGCCGTCGGCGGCGTCGCGGCCGCCTCCGCAGGCGACTTGATGGCCTGCGTGACCAGGATGTACAGCGGGTAGAGGAAGATGACGGCGAGACAGACGCTCACCACCCACCACGCGCCGGTGGGAAGGATGCCACGGCGGCTCGCGGCCTTGCCGGCTCGCGCGGCGTGTGGCCGGCTGATGGATGTCGAGGTCATGAGTTGTCCGAATTCCTGAGGAGCAGCATCTGTGCGGCGCTCACAACGCCGAGCACGAGCATGAGCAGGATCGACAGCGCCGATCCGTAGCCGAGGTGGAACTGGATGAACGACACCCGGTAGATCTGGAACACGGCGGTGATCGTCGAGTTCTCTGGTCCCCCGCCCGTCATGATGTAGAACTGGTCGAACGCCAGCAGCGAGCCCGCCACCGAGAACACCAGCACGAGTGCGAGAGTCGGGCGCAGGAGGGGCAGCGTGATGTGCCTGAACGTCTGCCACGCGCCAGCACCGTCGATCTTCGCCGCCTCGTTGACCTCGGCCGGAATGCTCTGCATGCCCGAGAGCAGGAGCAGCATCTGGAGCCCGGCGACCTTCCACACCACGGTCACAGTGACGATCAGGAAGGCGCTGACGGGGTCGGCGAAGAGGTTGGTGGACGCGCTGCCCAGCCCCAGATGCTCGAGCAGATTGGGCAGAGGGCCGATGCCCGGCTGCCAGATGTAGAGCGAGAGATAGCTCGCCGAGGCCAGGCCGATGACAACCGGGATGAAGTAGATCGTCTGGAAGACTCGCGCCGTTCGCGTGTTCCTGCGCACCAGTGCGGCAAGCGCGAAGCCGACGATCAAGAGCACGGGCGTGATGATCACCGTGTACAGCAGGGTGAACAGCACGGCTTGGCCGAAGTCCTTGTCGCCGAACGCGTCCACGTAGTTCCTCACGCCGATGAACGACGGGCTGCCAAGGATCGGGTAATCGAAGAACGAGATGTAGATCGTGCGCAGGAGCGGCCAGAAGAAGAAAAGCCCGAGCATCACCGCGGCCGGCAGGAGCAGGAGCATCCCGAGTCTGGCTCGTCGTCTCATGAGCCTGGGCCCGTGGCGTCGCGGCCGCGGCGTCACGGCGGCCATCAGAGGTGCGGAGCCTGTTGTCGTCATCGATCGATCCGTCCGGTAGTCGACGGCAGGGGGCGCCGGCCCCCTGCCGTCTTCTCGTCAGTTGCCTTTGTCGAGCAGGGCCTGCGCCGAGGACTGCGCCGTGGCTTGGGCACTCTTGATATCGCCCTTGAACACCGCGGACTGGATCAGCTTCGACCAGATGCCGTTGTTGTCGTTGAAGATGGCATTCTCCTGCGTGCTGAACGGGGTCTGGCCGACCTTCTGCGCCTCGGCGAACACCCCGTACCTGGGGTCGAGCGGCGTGTAGATCTTGTCCACGAGGTCGGTCCTGGTCGGTAGAACGGAGGACTTCGCGAGGATCGTCTGCGCGGGCTCGCTCGTGATCCACTTCACGAACTGCCAGGCTCCGGCAGGGTTCTTGGCCTTGGCCATCACGGAGATGTTGTCGCCGCCGGAGAACGAAGCCGACCCGCCGTCCTTGCCGGGGATGGGGAAGACGCCGAAGTCGAACTTCTTCTGCTTGATCAGAGTGCCGAGGAACGATGTTCCGTCGGCCTTCATTCCGATGTTCCCGCCCTGGAACGCCGTCCCCGCGTTCGGCCCGTTGTCCGTCTGGACCAGCGATGGCATCGAGCCGTCGGTCCACATGTTGCGGTAGAGCTGGAGCATGTCCGTCACTTCGGGCGTGTCGAGGCTGGCCTTCGTGCCCGTCGAGTTGAGGATGGATCCGCCGCTCGCCCAGACGTGCGGCGCGAGCTCGAAGACGTTGCAGCCGCCGCATGCGCCGGAGAAGACGAAGCCCTTGTCCTTGCCGCCGAGCGCCGAGATCGCCTTCGCGTCGGCCTCGATCTGCGCGTAGTTGGTCGGGGGCTTGTCGGGGTCGAGACCGGCCTGCCTGAAGAGGTCCTTGTTGTAGAAGATCACCGACACGTCGCCTGTGAACGGAACGGCGTAGACCTTCCCGTCATAGGTGGCCTGCTTCATGTGCGCCTTATCGAGGGCGTCCCTGTACGGCAGCGCGTCGACCTTCTTCGTGATGTCCGCGAACGCGCCCACCGACGCGAAGTACGGGGTGAACACGAGGTCGTTGGCCGCCACATCCGGTGCCGTCCCGGACGAGGCCGCCGTGCCGAGCTTCTGCACGAAATCGGCCGCCGGTATCAGGGTCACCTTGACCTGGGTCTTGTGCGTCTTGTTGAACGCGTCGGCCAACGGCTGCACCAGGGCCTTCTCGTAGTCGCGGACCCAGACCGTCACGGTCCCAGAGCTGTCGGACGAGCTGCCGCCCGACGAGCATCCGGCGAGCACGGTTCCGGCGGTCGCGACGGCGACGAAGGCGGCGAGTAGCCTTCTCTTACGCATCGTTGCGCTTCCTCACTTGTCGTGGTTGTGGTCCGGTGGTCCCCGGACCCTGGGTGCTACGGGATCCGCGAGGTCACCATGTGGGGATCCACACGCGCATCGCCGCCTGCCGACGGTTGCCCCATCGGAAGTAGGGAACGAGGCCGACCGTCTCGAGCTCGCGCTCCGGCTGGCCCACCGGGTGCCGCGGGGAGCTCGAGTAGAGCGGTTGGCGGGAGGAGTCGCGCACGAGCGCCCCGCGCACGAGGATCGACGGGCTGTCGAGGCCCTTTTGAGGCGGTGCGGGGCTGAACGTCGCCGACTCGGCGAGGTAGACGTCTTGAACGCGCACGTCGTCGGGAAGGTCTGCCTGTTCGAGGCAATAGACCACCGGGCCGCGACGGATGGCGACGGTGCCGCGCGACGCGTCGATGTGCGGGTGGGGATGCTCCGTCACGATCTCGTCGTCGAACCCGAGCTCGATGCGCGACGTCACCCCACCGGCAGGCAGGACCAGGTAGCCACGCTCGATGGCGGGATGCGCCTCGGCGCCGTCCACGACGACCGTGAGGCGGGTGCTCCACGACGGCACCCGCAGTCGCAGCTCGGTCTCCAGCGGGCGGTCCAGAGTGATGACGACCCGCCCGTTCCACGGGTATTCGGTCCTGACGGTTGCCGTGGCGTCCCCGACTGCGATCGTTCCACCGCCGTAGAGATGCAGCTGGGTACCGGTCGCGTCGCCGGTGGCGGCGTATGCGTCGATCGATGCGACGAGCCGGGCGAGGTTGGGTGGGCAGCACGCGCAGTTGTACCAGCTGCGCCGCTCGGCCGGCGCGTTCTCCTCCGACCGGTGCCCTTCCCGCAGCTGAAGCGGGTTCGCGTAGAAGAACTCGGTGCCGGAGATCGAGGTCGACGCCGCGATCGCGTTGTAGATGCCGCGCTCCATCTCGTCGGCGAAGCGCGACTCACCCGTGCGAAGGAGCAGGCGCCAGTTCCACATGAAGTTGGCTATCGCGGCGCATGTCTCGGAGTAGGCGCGATCGTTCGGCAGCTCGTAGGGGTCGCCGAACGACTCGTCCCTGTGCCGGGAGCCCAGTCCGCCGGTCACGTACATCTTCTGGTGGTGGACGCTGCCCCAGATCCGCCAGAGCGCGGACTCCAGCTCGTCGTCGTCCTGCTCGATGACGAGATCGGCGGCACCGGTGGCCAGGTAGAGCTGCCTGACCGCGTGTCCCGTCGCCTCGGTGACCTCGCGGATCGGCTGGTGGTCCTGGAAGTACTCGTATCCGAGGTGATCCTCTCCGACGGTCCTGTGACCTCGTTCGTTCAGGAAGCGCTCGGCGAGCGTCAGGAACCGCCGCTCGCCGGTGACGCGCCACAGCTCGACCAAGGCGGTCTCGATCTCCGGGTGGCCGTCGATGTCGTTGCGGCCGCCCTCGCCGAGCTCGCGGTCCACCAGCTCGACGAAGCGGATCGCCGTCTCCAGCAGGTCCCGCCGGCCCGTGGCCCGGGCGAACGCGATGCCGGCCTGCACGAGATGACCGAGACAGTAGAGCTCGTGGGACCAGCGCAGGGCCGTGAGCCGTTGGTCGGACATGCCTCCCTGCACCCAGGTGTTGATGTAGCCGTCGTCCGCCTGCGCCCTCGCGATGAGGTCGATCATCGAGTCGGCGAACGCGTCGTACGCGGAGGTTCCTGTGCGCCCTATCTCCCACGCGACCGCTTCCAGCACCTTGTAGAGGTCCGAGTCCGCGAACAGCGGGCCGCGGAACGCGGCTTCGCTCTCACCGACGAGCCGACGGAAGTTGTCGATCGTGCCGGCCGCTTCGAGCTGTTGGATGCAGTGGGGGATCGTGGTGGTGCTGTTCAGCGCCTGCCATGCGCCGAAGAAGCCGTCCTCGGCGAATCTGACGCTGCCGCGAGGCAGCGGGGCGACCGAGACTCGGCTGGAGGGGCTCAAGCCGAGGGGGCCTCGCGTCTCGGTCGAACGTGTCGGCATGCGGCGCTTCTCCAATGAAGGAAATTATGGGAAAATAACAACGTTGTAAACGCCATATCGGGCGCTACCTCCGGTACGGTATGAGAAAGAATGGGAAATGTCAAAGTGCGATTTTCCCTAGGAGGAACGGGTGACTCGAGCGACGATCGTCGATGTGGCGCGGGCCGCGGGTGTCTCCACCGGCACCGTCTCGAAGGCGCTCAACGGCACAGGACGCATCTCCGCGACGACCAGGGAGCGAGTCGTCCTGGAGGCTGAGCGCCTCGGCTTCACGCCGCGCTCACGGAGGGGCGAGCTGCGCGCGGCGGGCGACCTCGCCTACTCCGTCGGCGTCCTCACATCGGACAGCTTCGGACGATTCACCATCCCGATCATGCTCGGCGCCGAGGACACGCTCGGACCCGGCCGCGTCGCCGTCCTGATGTGCGACTCAAGAGGAGACGCGCTGCGCGAGCGCTTCTACATCGACAGTCTGATCCGGCGCCGGGTGGACGGGATCATCGTGACCGGGCGCAGCAATGATCCGCGGCCGCCGATCGGAGACACCGGGTCCATTCCCGTCATCTACGCGTACGCGCCCTCGACCGATCCGGACGACTGCTCGATCGTGCCAGACAACGAACGCGTCGGTTCGCTCGCGATCGAGCATCTGCTCGGGAGCGGTCGCGAGCGACTCGTGCACATCACGGGCCCGGAATCGCAGACAGCGACGAAGGACCGACAGCATGGTGCCGCTGCGGAGCTCTCGGAGCGCGGCCTCGCCTGGGCGATGCCTCCGCAGCACGGCGAGTGGTCCGAGCGCTGGGGTCGGGAATCGGCCTTCCGGCTCCTTCGTGAGGGCGTGCCGTTCGACGGCGCCTACTGCGGAAGCGATCAGATCGCGCGCGGCTTCGTGACGGGCCTCCGCGAGTCTGGCGTGGCCGTGCCGGATGCGGTCGGTGTCGTCGGAACAGACAACTGGGATGTGATCGCCGAGGCATCCCGCCCGCCGCTGACGACCATCGACCTCAATCAGACGGAGCTGGGAAAACGCGCGGCGACGATGATCATCGACGTCATCGACGGCGCTCCCCTGCCATCCGGACTGACGCTCATCGAGCCGTCGCTGGTCATGCGCGAATCGAGTGCGACCCGGCTCTGACAGCTGCGCGCCACCACCACAGACCTCCGCCCGTCACATCATGTGACACGAGGCGCCTGGCGCAGCATCCTCGGCGCCCCTCCCAATACCGCGAACAGGGAACGACGTCGTCGGCCCACGTTCGCGAAAGCCACTCGGGACCGCACCGGCCCGCGCGGGACCCGCCCGCTCAAGGGCGCAGGACGAGCTTGCCGCGCACATGCCCGCCGTCGATGCGCCGGTGCGCCTCGGCCGCCTCCGCGAGCGGGAGGACGTCCGCGATCTCCAGCTGCAGCTGGCCGGTGACGACGAGCCGCGCCGCGTACGGAACGGCCTCGGCGCGCAAGGCCTTCTGCTCGGCGTTCAGGAACCCGGGGCGGCTGCCGCTGTACGCGCTCACCCCGTACGCCGCCGCCCACTCGACGTTCACGATCTCACCGATGTGAGCCGGGTCGGAGACGAGGGCGAGGGATGCCTCGAGGGCTTCCCGGGTGCCGGCGGCGTCGAGCACGCGGTCGACGCCGTCCGGGGCGAGCTCTCGCAGTCGCGCCAGAAGCCCGTCCCCGTACGCGACCGGCTCCCCGCCCAGCTCCCGGATGCGCGCATGGTTCGCCGGGCTCGCGGTCGCGATGACCCGCGCCCCGCGTGCACGCGCCAGCTGGATGGCGGCTTGGCCGACGGCGCCGGCGCCGGCATGGACGAGCAGCGTCTGCCCGGCGTCCAGGCCGAGCGAGGCGAGCACCTGATAGGCAGTGCCGACCGGGATCCCGATCGCCGCGCCCTGCTGAAAGGAGAGCCCCTCGGGCGCACGGGTGAACTGGGCCGCGGGCGCGGTGATATATGTCGCATAGGCGCCGCTCAGGCCACGGCCGATGACGGCGTCGCCGACGCTCAGGCCCTCGGCGTTCTCGATGCCGCCGGAACCAACGCCGGCCTCGACGCCCTCTCCGAGGGCGACGACGACACCGGCGGCGTCGCTGCCGAGGCCGATCGGCTCGGCGAGCGGCCCGTCGTGCCGCTTGCCCTGGCGCACCTTGGCGTCCGCGGGGTTGACGCCGACGGCGCGCACCTCGACGAGCACCTGGCCGGGGCCGGGCTGCCGCACGGGCACATCGACCAGCTCGATCACCTCGGGGCCGCCGAAACGACGGATGCGCACGGCCGGCGCGGCTACGGGAACAACGGCGGATGAGGGGACTGACACGGTTCCTCCGGATCGAGATCGGTTGACGGGAAGGCCGGACAGCCCTCAGCCCCGGTTGCGGCGCGCCTGCTCGTCGGGGCTCCACGGCACGACGGAACGCAGCAGCAGGGCGAGCAGCAGGTTGAGCACGTAGCCGATGACCCCGAGCGTGACCACCTGAGCATAGAGCGCGGAGACGTCGAGGGTCTGCTGTGCGTTGATGACGAGGTAGCCGACGCCCGTGTTTCCCGCGATCATCTCGCTGAGCACGGCGATCACGATCGACAGCGACAACGCCGTGCGCACGCCGACGGCGATGGTCGGCAGCGCGGCGGGGAGATAGACGCGCACGGTGGCCGAGACCGGGCCGAGACCGAAGGTGTCGGCGGTCTGCCGCATCGTGAGCGGCACCGATCCGACGGCCGCCAGCGTCGCGATCAGCACGGGGAACAGCGCGCCGAGGGCCACGGAGAACACCTTCAGCTGCTCCCCGATGCCGAGGAACAGGATGAGCAGCGGCACGATCGCGACGACCGGGATCGGCCGGATGATCTCGACGATCGGCTCGAGCAGGCCGTAGATGGCGGGTACGCGGGCCATCAGGACGCCGAGCAGGACGCCGGCGACGACGCCGATCGCGAATCCGGCGAGCATGTCCACGAGCGTCTGGGCGACCGCGGGCCCCAGCGTCCCCTCGCGCGCGAGGGCGAGCCAGCGGCTGCCGATCTGCGCCGGCGGCGGGACGATGGGCGATGTGTACCAGCCGAGGGACGACGCAAGCTGCCAGAGCACGATGAGGGCGATGAGCACGACCCAGCCGACCGGCCGCCAGGGCACGCGGCTGCGCGCGGCAGGGGTCCGGGTCGCCGACGGGCTCTCGACGGCGGAGGCGCTCATCGGCTCTCTCCCGTGACCTCGCGCAGCAGGCGGCGGCGATAGTCGGAGAATGCCGGGTGCTATCGGGTCGCGAGCTGGTCGCGCGGGCGGTCGAGTGCGATGTCGACATCCGCGGCGAGGCCGTGACCGGCCGGATCCATGACGACGACCCGGTCGCCGAGGTAGATCGCCTCATCGATGTCGTGGGTGACGAAGACGACGGTGAGCCCGGTCTGCTCCCAGACCTTGAGCAGCACGTCCTGGAGCCAGGCCCTGCTCAGGGCATCCACAGCGCCGAAGGGCTCGTCCAGCAGGATGACGCGTGGCCGGGAGGCGAGCGCGCGGGCGATCGCGACGCGCTGCTGCATCCCACCGGAGAGCTGCCAAGTGCGCTTGGCAGCGACGTGCGCCAGACCGACCTGCGTCAGCGCCTCCGTGGCGACGGCGCCGCGCTCCGAGGGGGGCACACCGCCCTGGGTCGCGCCGAAGCGCACGTTTCCGATCACGCTCAGCCAGGGGAAGAGCGACTGCCCGTAGTCCTGGAAGACGTAGCGCAGCTCACGCTTGCCCACGGCGACGGGCAGGGCTCCGTAGAGCACTCGGCCGGCCGTCGGCTGCTGCAGGCCGGCGAGGGTCCGCAGCAGCGTCGACTTGCCGGAGCCGGATCGCCCGACGATGACCGTGAAGGAGCCGGGACGGACGTCGATCGAGACATCCCGCAGGGCCCAGTGCCCCTCAGCACCCCGGCCGGCGCCGAAGCGCACAGAGAGGCCGATCGCCCCCAGGCCGGATGCCTCGCGCACCTCTGTCGCAGCGCGGGGCGGCGTGCTGCTCTGCGTCATGGTCTCATCGCCCGTCCACTACTTGTCGGACGCACTGGCGGTCGGCCAGACGTAGGGGGCGATGTCGAAGGCCTTCTTGATCTGGCCTTGCTCGACGGCGTCCTTCACCCACTCGTTGGTCGCCGCGATCGCGGCCTTGTCGAACACCGGCGGGTCCTGACGGCCCCAATCAGTCTTGTCGGTGATGCCCGGGTACTTCTTCTCGAGGGAGGTGAAGTCCATGCCGGCGTACTTCTCGGCGATGGTCGCGAGGTCCGAGCTGGGGGCGGTATTGACATACCGGGCGCCCTTGCGGATGGCGTCGACGACCTTCTCGGCCGTGCCCTTGTTGGCCGTCAGCCAGCTCTTCTTCGCGAAGTAGGCGGTGTTGATCGCCTTGTCGGGGATCGGCCCGAAGACGTAGCCCAGGTCGAGCGCCCCGTTCTCCTTCGTGAGGGTCTGATCCTCCACGAGGTTGCGCCCCTCGACGGCGTCGACGTCGCCGCTGGCGAGCAACGCGGCCTGTGTGCCGTCCTGGATGGTCACGAACTTCACGGTCGAGGGGTCACCGCCGGCGGCCTTGATCCACAGCTTGGTGGCGACGTTGAACTCGGGGTAGGGGATGATGCCGACCTTCTTGCCGGTCAGGTCCTTCGGCGAGGTGATCCCCGACTTCGCGGAGACGAGGATGTGCTCGTCCGAGCCCAGGTCGGGAGAGGCCTGCGAGCCTCCTTGGACGAGATCGAGATCGGTGAAGCCGTTGCCGACGGCCGCCGCCCAGGCGAGCGTGTCGCCATAACCGATGTCGACGGAGCCGGACTCGGCGGCCGCGGCGATCGCGGGCCCGGCGTTGAGGGTCTTGAGCTCGACCTTCACGCCGACCTGGTCGAAGTAGCCCTTGGCGAGCGCGACCTCGACGGGGATGAGGTTGCCGGCGAAGACGCCGACGGTGACGGTGGGCTCGGCCTTCGAGGCCGCCTCGGCACCGCCGGAGCCTGATGAACCGGAGCCGGCGCAGCCGGCCAGCGTCAGTGCGGCGGCGGCGCCGAGGGCGACCGCGGCGAGCGCACGAGTGCGAGGAGACATGGGGGTTGTCGTGTCCTTTCAGGAGTGACAGCGCGGGGGCTCGGAGATGACGGTTCGAGAGCGGCCGGACGACGCGGAGGCCTCAGGCGACGACCCCGGCGGGGTTCGGGCCGGTGGCACGCGGGCGATCGGGCAGAGTGCTCCACTGCGACCACGAGCCGGGATAGAGGGCGGCGTCGACGCCGGCGTGCTCGAGCAGGGCGACCGTGAAGGCGGCGGCGACGCCCCCGCCGCAGTACGCGCCCACCGTCGTCGCATCACCCAGACCCCGTGCAGCGAAGGCAGCACGCAGCTCGGCGGGCGTCGGCACACGGCCGCTCTCGTCCAACAGCTCACGCACCGGAGTGCTGAACGCGGAAGGGATGTGGCCGGACTCGTACTCGCGAAAGTCCCGGGCGTCCACGAGACGACCCGCGTCGGCCAGCGCCGCGGCGTCGTCGAGTTCGAGCACCGGAAGGTGTCCGGCGGTGAGGACGATGTCGGTCGGGGTGCGAGCGGCGCCGGCATCCGTGCTCAGCGGCTGGCCGGCCGCCGTCCAGGCGGTGATGCCGCCGTCCAGCAGCTGCACGTTGCCGAGTCCGGCCCAGCGCAGCACCCACCAGCCGCGGCCCGCGGAGACGCTGAACCGGTCGTCATAGAGCACGACGCGGGTGCCCGCGTCGATGCCCCATCCGCGCACCGTCGCCTGGAGCGCCTCGATCTCAGGCAGCGGGCGCCGGCCCTTGCCCATCACGGGCTTGGCCTGAAGCTCGGTGGGGAGGTCGACGTAGATCGCGCCGGGGATGTGCCCGGTGGCCCACCCAGCGCGGCCGTCGGCCGGATGATGGGGATCGAAGCGGACATCCAGCACGACCAGGTCTGCGCCTTCTCGCTGCAGCGCGACGAGCTCGGGGACGGCGATGAAGGCCGGCAGGGCGCTCATCGGGCGCCCTCGGCGGCGAGCTCGTAGCGGTTGGCCGGCCGCTTCAGCCCGAAGTGACCGCGCAGGGTGCTCGAGGTGTACTCGGTGCGGAACAGGCCACGGCGCTGCAGCTCCGGGATCACGAGATCGACGAAGGCGTCAAGGCCCTCGGGCATGGTTGGCGGGAAGATCATGAAACCGTCTGCGGCCCGGCGCTCGAACCACTCCTCGAGCGTGTCGGCGACGTGCGAGGGGTCGCCGACGATCTCGAGGAACCAGCTGCCGCGGGTGAACGACAGGTTCACCTCGCGCACCGTGACGCGCTCGTGGCCGAAGAGCTCGCGTGCCTTGTCGATGATGATGCGGCCCTGGTCGGACGCCTGGCGAACGTCGGCGACATCGTCGATCGGCGCCTCCAGGTCGAGGCCCGTCAGGTCGAGCCCGAGCTCGGCGCCGAGCTTCTCGACGTTGACGTTCCCGCGCGCGAGCAACAGCGACTGCAGCTCGCGATAGTGCTCGTGAGCCGCCGCAGCGCTCTCGCGCACGTAGACGGCCGTGCCGGGGATGATCGCCTGGTCTTGCGGCGCACGCCCGTACTTCGGCAGCCGCGACTTCAGATCGGCATAGCTCGCGATCGCACCCTCGAGGCCCAGCGTCGAGGAGTTGGTGAACTTGATGTCGGAGAAGCGGGCGCCGAGCTCGCGCGAGCGCTCGGAGGCGCCCGCGTTCACGAGCGGGATCTGCCCTTGCACGGGCCGCTCGACGTTCAACGGGCCGGCGACCTGCAGGAACTCCCCGGCGTAGTTCAGGGCGTGCACGCGGTTCTCGTCCACGAAGATCCCGTTCGCGCGGTCGGCGATGCGCGCATCGTCCTCCCAGCTGTCCCAGAGGCCCTGGAGCACCTCGATGAACTCGGTCGCCCAGTCGTAGCGGCGGTCGTTGTCCCAATGGTGCTCGCGACTGAAGTTGCGCGCGGCCTCCTCGTTCTTGCCGGTGACGACGTTGAGGCCGATGCGGCCGCCCGAGAGGTGGTCGATCGTCGCGAGCGACCGGGCGACGTTGTACGGCTCGGCGTAGGTTGTGTTGACCGTCGCGACGAACCCGAGGTTCTCGGTCACGGCCGCCAGATGCGATGCGAGGGTGAGGGCCTCGGGACGCAGCACCTCGTTGGGCGCGGCGAACTGCGAGGAGGTGAGCCCGACGACGCGGTCGCCGATGAAGAAGAAGTCGAACTTGCCGCGCTCCGCGGTGCGCGCCGCCTCGCGCAGCAGCCGCGGGTTGGAGTTGCCGTCGGTCTGCGCGCCGTCGAGGCGCCATGCCGCCGGGTGGAACCCGGTCGGCCAGATCGTGAATCCGAGATGGAGCTGCCGGCGCTCGTCTGCCATGTGGGTCTCCTCGTGGTCGCGGGTCCGCGGGCCCGGTCTCGGATCCGACCGTGGCGGGATCTCGGGGCCGCCGACCGCGTATACGTACCGTATACACACGCGTTCACGGCGGCCAGCGGCGTCGTAACACGCCTCAACGTTCGACCGATGCCCGCAACCGCCGTGACGAAGGCGCGGCTATGCGCGCACGAGCGCCTCGAGGCGCAGCCGCTGCATCCGTTGCAGGTGAGCCGTCATCCGCTCGTGCGCCAGCGCGCCGTCCCGGGCGGCGACCGCCTCCAGCACGGCACCGTGCTCCTCCACCGACGGGTCTTCGACGCTGACGTCCCAGCTGGGCAGCCGGTAGATGATGATGAGGCCGTCCAGCTGCGTCAGGATGCGCTCCGCGACGTCGTTGCGAGCGACGGCGCGCAGCGTGCGGTGCCACCGGTCGTTGAGCGCGGCGAACTGCGTGCGATCGCTGCACTCCCGTCGCTCGTCCAGGACGTGTTCGAGCTTGCGCAGGTCGAAGTCGGTGCGGCGCTCGGCGGCGCGGCGGGCGAGATCGGATTCCAGCACGATGCGGGTGTCGTAGAGGTTCATGATCTCCTCGGGCGTGCGCACCCGCACCGTGAAGCCGCGCCCGGAGCGTTCGATGTAGCCATCCTGCGCGAGTCGCCCCAGCGCCTCCCGCATCGGCGTCCGCGAGACCCCGTAGCGCTCGGCGAGCGCCGTCTCCAGCAGCACGCTGCCAGGCGGGAAGCGGCCGGCGAGCAGTTCGTCGCGGAGCCGCCGGTAGTGCTGGTCTGCGAGGCCGGAGGGAGAGTCCGCCGCTACAAGCGCCATCGCATGCTCCCCCTCCCCGCGTCGTCGTGCACGGATGTGCCGGTGAGGTCGATGCTATCCGCCGAGCGGCGAGCGGACGTCGGACATCCGTCGTGAGATCGAGACGTGCGGAACGGTCTGGATCGCCGAGGATGCTCGCGGACAGGGCCACTCCAGGCCTACGCGGAAGACGACCGCTCCCGCCGCCTCGAGAACGCGGTTCGCTCCGGCCGCTGCCCGACCTCACGGTCGACGCGGGCGTCGCGGAAGCCTTCGGGACCCCGCCTCTGCCGATGACGATTCGGACCGCAGGCTCGCTGCTCATGCGTTCGGTGCGCCATGAGGGATTCGAACCCCCAACCTTCTGGTTGGGGGACGGTGCCGCCGCTGCCGGCGTGATGATCCTCGCGGCGATGCTCGCGGCGGTGCGCTCGTGAAGGGCACATGCACGTGCGGCGTTGCCTGGGGTGAGGCCGAGGGTCCGTGCGTCTGCGAGCCATTCGAGGACAGGCTGACGGCTGTGGTGCCGCCGCCGCCCGAGGGGACGGTGATCGTGCCGTCGCGCGTGTACCGGAACATCACCTCCATTCCGAGCGTGTTCGTAGCGCCGGAGCCCGAGAGTCACGCCGTGCGATCGTCTGATGATTATGAAGATTCTCACAGCACAGTGGAATGAGGTCATCGAGGCGTATCTGATCGATCAGCGGGCTGGCGGAGCACCGGAGACGACGATCCGGTGCAGGAGGCAGCATCTAGCGAACCTGGCGCGTGGGATCGGTGCGGGGCCGTTCGAGATCACGCCGGCTCAGCTTGTGCTCTGGACGGGCAGGCAGAAGTGGGCGCAGGAGACGCGGCGGGGGCGGCGGACGACGTTCCGGTCTTTCTACCGGTGGGCGATCGCGATGGGGCTCACGGACGTGGACGCGGCCGCTGCGCTGCCGCGTGTGAAGTCGAAGCCTGGCATAGCTCGGCCGGCGCCGGATCGCGTCTACCTGGAAGCGCTAATGCGCTCGAAGCCGCGCGTGCGCTTGTATCTGAGGCTCGCCGCCGAGCTGGGGCTACGGCGGGCCGAGATCGCGCAGGTGCACTCCGACGACCTGATCGAGGACCTCGTGGGCTGGTCGCTGCTCGTGCATGGCAAGGGCAACAAGGAGCGTGTGGTGCCGCTCACACCGGGCATCGCCGCCGAGCTGCGCACGCTCGAGACCGGCGCGGCGTTCCCCGGTGAGCGTGACGGGCATGTGTCGCCCGAGTGGGTGGGGAAGCAAGCCAGCAAGGCGCTGGAGGGCAAGTGGACGATCCACACGCTGCGGCACCGGTTTGCTGCCCGCACCTACGCGATCGACGCCGACCTGTTCGTGGTGCAGGAGCTTCTCGGACATGCCTCACCGGCGACGACACGACGGTACGTGCCCAGAGCGAGCGCGGCGAAAGCACGCCGGATCGTGCTCGCGGCCGCGGGCGGTGAAGCCGTCAAGCCTGCCTTGACGGTCGAATTGCGGTCGGCGGGTGGTGCAGGGTGAGCGTCGAGACGGGCGAATACCTCGCGATGCTGCGGCGGATGCTCCGGGCCGCTGGGCGACGTGTGGCGGACGCTGACGAGATCGAGCTGGCCGAGCTGATCGGCCTGGAGGACGAGCTGCACGAAGCGATCGCCCGCGCCGTGGAGGGGCAACGGGCGATCGGCCGATCGTGGGCGGACATCGCACGCGCAACGGGCGTGAGCAAGCAAGCCGCTCACGCCCGTTGGTCACGCCGATAGCTCAGCGGGGCGTGTTGCTGAGTGCGAGTGCGCCGAGTAGGGATGTGCAGAGCACGCTCACGAGCCCGGAGAGCAGGAGCACGAGCGGGGGCACGATCTCGATGTGGGCGAGGGTCGCTGCGGAGCCGGTGCCGGCCAGCGCGGAGGACACCGCACCGATCGGGGTGGCCGTCCAGTAGACGATGCGTCGGCCTTTCGGTGAGAGGCCCACACCGGAGTCCGTACCAGCGGCCGCTGCGGGCGCGGTGGGCGTGTAGTAGGTCGGTCCGGCGTCGGCCGGCTCGGGGACGGTCATCTGTTGCCTTCTTTCTCGTCGGTGTCGAATAGTCCTGTGGGTGCTGGGGGCGGCGGTGGCGGGTTGCCTCGGTAGATGTGATCCACGAGCTGACGGCACCACAACCACATGAGACGGTTCTCCCGCTCGAGGCCGAACAGGCGTGCCTCGATCGCCCCCACGCGGTTCTCGCGTCGTGCTAGGACGGCTTGCCATGCCGCGATGACCGCGGCGACGGTGGCGAAAGCGCCGCTGATGAGCGCGACGACCTCGCCCTCGGTCACCGGAGGGCGGTGCCGGAGTGCGCGTCGAGGAATCCGGTCAGCACTTCGGGTGACTGGTTTTCGTGGTACCCGGCGAGGGTGCCCGCTTGAGTCGCGAGTGCGCGGAGCCAGACAAGCTGCTGCACGGAAGCGATGTGCCAGCCGGTGTGGTCGTCAATGTTGAGGACGTAAAAGTCTTGGTCCTTGGCGTGGCCGGTGGGGATGCCGACGATATCGATCATTTTCTTTCGTCTCCTTATCGGTGCGGGTGTGGTGGTCGCGGCCGTGGTCGCGGCCGGGAGGTAGCTGGGGCGGAAGTAGCCGAGGACGTATCCGTTGCGCCACCGGTAGGCGACGGCGATCGTGTCGGACCCGTTGGCACCGATGGTCTGGAAGTTGCCGGCGGCGTCCGGGGCGCTCAGCGCCATCTCGGTGTGATCGGCGATGCCATTGCCGGTCCAGTCGAACAGCACGACATCGCCGCGCTGCAGGCCGGCCTTTCCGGGGTGGTAGGTGCCGCCGTCGATGGCCCGGAACACGTCCACGTTCCATGCGGCCTTCTGCCCGAACACGGCGGTGGATTGGAACAGGGCACAGTCATCGATCGACGCGCCCGCCGCCCAGTCGTTCTGGGTGAGACGGGATTGGCCGAGGCGGGCTTGCTCCCACGCGATCGTGTCGGTAAGTGTGCGGATCGGTGCAGGCATAGGGCGCCTCCTTAGTAGAGCTGCGTGACTCGGATGCGGCTGCGGGCGTAGCCCAGCGAGCCGCCTGTCGTCTTGTAGAGCGCGAACCGCACGCTCCCCGATGACGGCATGTACAGGTTCGGGACGCCGACCAGTACCTTGTCCTCCGGCGGCACCATGTTCGCGCGCGCCAGAGGCACGCCGGCGGCGTTTTGAACGTCGATGAAGGTCCGGCCCGTGGCGGGCTGCGCAGTGGTCCCGTCCGACATCACGAATGCCATGAAGAACGAGATCGCGTAGAGCCCGGCCTGAAGGGTGAGCACACCGGACGCGCCAGGAGTCGCGAACCCTGCCCTCGGCGTCATCGCCGCGTCCGGGGCCAACACACCGATCTGAACCGGGCCACCTTCCGCGACAGCAGTCAGCTGCGCCGTGAACTCCGCGTGATACAGGGCACCGGCGACCCGGTACCAGCCTGCAGGGGTCCGGCCCACAGGGTTCGTCGTGGCGTCGTAGGTCGCGAAGTATTGCTCCGTCGTGCCGAGGTCGGTGCGCACGGTCTGCGCACCCTTGGCCTGCAGGGTGAGACGGTCAGCTTCGGTGGCGGGCACACCCCAGTACTGATCGCGGGCGGCGGCGGACGGTGCGGTGACGATCTGCGGGTTCGACACTGGAGGGATCGCGGCGGTTTGCAGCGCCCGCTCGATGTCGCCTCCCATCTGCGCGAGCTCGCCGCCCAGCGCTTTGAGCTTGGTGGCCTGGTCGGGGTAGCGGATGCCGTAGACGGGTGTGCTGCCGGTCATGCGGTGAGTCCTTTCGTGAGGTAGCCGATTGAGCCGACCGTGATGGGGTCGTCGCACATGCCGAGGGCTGCGGTGTCGTTCTGCGACAGGTCGGCGAGGGTCAGGGTCGATGCAGTCGCCGCGGCGGGCGCGAGCGTAGCGTTGGTGAGCTTCCAGCCGGTGTCGTAGGTGAGGGTTCCCCCGATGAGCTGGAACGCGGGTCCGAAGCCGGTGAGGGTTGCATACTTCGCGTTGGGGAAGTGCAACGCGGCCGGGTGGTCGATGGTGTCGAGAAGGATCGCCTCCGCGTCCGGCCCGTAGTCGAATCGTTCGAGATCGAACGTGGCAGGCGGGGCGGTGAGTCGGCCGTTGATGCTGCGGATGGTGTCCTGCCACACGGTTTGCACGTACGTCTCGGCGCGCGGGTATGCGTCGGCGCTGTTGGCGGGGTTCATGGTTTGAGCGCCGAAGGGGGGCTGATAGACGTTGTGAGCTGCAAGCGGTGAGGTCGGTGTGGATGCGACGGGCACCTCGACACCGATGGCCGCCGGCTCGGACGGTATCCAGTAGGTGGTCCCGTTCACCTGTATTTGGTCGTTGCTGGGGGTGTATTGCGCGGTGGTGAGGCGAAGGGCGGCGATGTTCTGGGCGATCGTGCTCTTGGTCTCAGCGTCGCGGTCGATCACGATCTGGCTGGCGTCGATCGAGACGCCGGCGCCATCCACCGTCAGGCGTACGGTGGTGCCGTCAAAGGTGAGTTTCTCGCCTGTCGCAGGGGCGAGGTACCCAGGTTCGAGTGTGTCGGTCGCGGCGTTGTAGTTCACGTGCGCGGCCGCGAGGATGTAGCACTGCGCGATCAGGTCGTACAGCGACGTACCGGCCGCTTGGTGCAGCATCCACCATGTCTTGTCGGCGAGGGACCTGACCGGCGGGTCTGCGATCGTGCTGGTGAGTCCGATCGATTCGGCGGCTGTGCGCACCGCGTTGATGCGCCCGAATGCCGGGTCGGTGTGGATCACGTACGCGTCGTCCCAGAAGCCGGCGCCGTAGCGGGATTCGAAGTATTCCCGGTTGGGTGTGACGGTACGGGTGGACGGGGCGGGCGGCGCAGCTTTCGCGAACGCGCCGAGGCGGTCGGTGGCGTCGAGGGTCGCGAGCCACACCTGGACCGGGCCGCTGCCATCCGGGTTCTGCACGCGGCGCTGCTTCACGGTGAGCTCGTCCACCCATCCACGGAACAGGGCGCGGCCCGTGTCGATGGTGATCGCGAGTTGCTCGCCGTACCGAGACGGATCGGAAGCCCATGTACCGGTGGGGTCGATGATCTGAACGCGGGCGGTGGTGGGCCCGGTCTGGTCGTACACGCTGCTGCGTCCCCACGTGATCGTGATCCCGGCGAGAGCCGCCAGCTTGTCGCCGGACCACGATGCCGGGATCGGGGTGCCCCCAACGGTGACGGTCGGAATGTGTCGGGGCATCAGTAGGCTCCTGCTGCGGGTGCTGATCCGCGCCGCCCACCGCGCCGGCGGAGGATGCTCTCCACTTGGTCGCCCACCGCGTCGGCGTCGAGCGCTCCAGTGACGGTGATGTAGTAGACATCGCCCACGGGTTGGCGGGTGGCGGCCAACGGTGCGTTGCTGGGCGCGGCGAGGGTGCGCATCGTGGTCGGGGTGAGCGTGGCGGTCGCGACCATGAGCCGGTTCGTGGTTGTGGTAGCGTCGAGCAGCTCGCGGGGCGAGGCGGTCGCGCGGGCGGCCCGCTTGTCGCCGGTCGCACCACTGATCCAGTCGGACACGGCGGTGAAGCCGGTTATCTGCCCGAGCCAGGACAGGGCGTCTTGTATCCAGCCGATGAAGCCATCGATACCGGAGTGCCAGTCGTCTACCAGGCCGTCCCACCAGTGCCCGATCGAGTCGAAGGTGGATTGGAACCAGGCTCCGACCTGCTGCACCCATCCGACCACGCCGCCCCACACGTCGGAGGCGGTCGCGGCGACCTGATCCCAGTTGGCGACCAGCACGAGGATGATCGCGATGAGCAATCCGATCGCGATGATGATGAGGCCGATGGGGTTGGCATCCATGGCCACGTCCCACAGCCAGGTGGCGGCGGTCGCCACCGTGGCGGCAGCCTCGTATGCCTTCAGGGCGCCGTTGACGAGCAGGATTGCGGCGGCGAGACCACCGACGCCGGCGACGAGCGTGTCCACGGCGCCGGCGTTGTCTTGCAGAAGGCTCGCCACATCGCCCAGCAGGTCCGCGCCTGCGGAGAGCGCGGGCAGGAACGCCTCGCCGAGAGCGATCTTGGCGTTCTGCCATTCGGCGTTAGCTACTTGCTGCTTGTGCGCGGTGGTGTCGGTCTCTCTGTTGAAGGCCCCTTGCGCGTCGGCGGTCTGCTTGGTGAGCAGGGCGAGGGTGGCCTGTAGAGTGGCATTTCGGTCGGCCTCACCCGAGAGGCCTGAGAGGCCGAGCGCGGCTTTCTCCGCGTCGATGGCGGCCTGGTTGATGGAGACGCCGTATCGCTCGATTGGGTCACGTTCACCGCGTAGCAGTGAGGACAGCGCTTCCACCGCATCGGATGTGCTGCCGCCGTACTGAGCGGCGAGATCGGCGCCGAGCTGGATCAGGTCCCGAGTCTTGTCCGTGACTTGATCCATGGGGATGCCCATGTTCTTTAGCTGGGCGCCGATCAGGGTTGCCATGTTGGAGTATTCGTCGGAAGCGAGGCCGACATCGGTCGCGGCGGACTCGGCCCACGCGTGCACCTGATCGGCGTTGCCTTTGAATACCGCGTCCACGGCTCCGCCGGCTTGCTCCATCTCCGACGCCGCCTGACCGAACATGGTGGCCGTGGCGGTGATCGCGGCGAGCACGCCGCCGGCAGCGACGGATGCCTTGTCCATGGTCGAGATCGATCGGCCTGCGGCGGAGTCGGTGGCTTCGAGGGCGGAGACCGCCTCCACGGCGTCGCCGATGATCCGCACCGAGAGGATCGCGGTCTTACCGGCCATGGTTCTGCTCCAGTTCCTCTTGATGCTCGCGCATCAGCTCAAGCACGGTTTGTATGTCGTCGGGGTTTTCGCGCGCCCATTCGGAGGGCAGGCGGTTGGTGGCGAGGGCAAGCGCGCAGATCAGTTCGTGGACTGATCCGCGCTCCCACCGTTTCCCAGTGCGGCCTCGTCGGTGTCGGTGTCCTCGGGATCGTCGCGGACGACTTCGACGGAGAGCGCAGCGGTCGGGCCCGTGGTGAAGCGCTCCCATGTGAGGTCTGTGGCTCCGCTGCGCCGGAGTGCGTTCCACGCTCGGAAGGGCTGGAGCTTTAGAGCGTTGTCCTGCAGCGTCCCCCAGCCGCGGTTCTTGCGCAGCGTGGTCTCGAAGGTGAGCGTGTCCTCCAGGGTGGGGACGACATCGTGTGTGGTGCCGTCGGCAAGGGTGACGCGGAGTTTCTGGATTGCCATGGTCTAGATGCCTTTCACGTGATCGAGCGCGTTTTCCACGTAGTCGAGGTAGAGACGCACCCAGCGGGTTTCGGTGTCTTGTGCGGCCCGAGTCAGGAACGGGTTGCCGGTGATGTGGTGGGCGGGCCAGCCCCAGTGGATCGGGTTGGCGTAGGGAACGCGGGCGAATCCGGCGCGGACGATCCCCGCGCGTTGTGTGGCGCCGGCTCGGATCGATGCGGCGAGTTTGCCGGTGCGCTGCGGCGCTTGACCGCGGCTGGCGAGAGCTGCCACCTCGGCCGCTTGCCGGTGCACGTTCCGGAGGTTCGAGAGGTCGATGCCGGCCTCCTTCAGGGTGCGGCGCAGCTCCCGTCCGCCTTGAACCTCGTACTGTGCGTTGGCCATCAGGATGCGACGATCTCGCCGTGGGTCGGGTCACCCTGCAGCGGGAAACTGAAGTCGCTGGTGTTGCGCTTCTTCACGTCCCCGCCGACTGTGACGGGTCGGAGCCGGACGGTGCCCGACCACTGCACTGCGCCCTCGCGTGAGGGCGTGAATACGAACGGGACATCTTCGCCGCGGTGGTCGAAGCAGTAGAGCTCCAGGGACTCAAGGTCGTAGTCCTGCAGCAGGGTGCCGTCGAGGGTGAAGGTGGTGGTGTCGTCGCCGTCGAGGGTCTCCCCGGAGAGCACGTCGATGTCGTCCTCCGTGTCGGTGGACGGTGTGAGCGCGCACTTGGTGAGCTGGGCGGCCCACTCCTGGGCGGTGCCGGTTTCGCCGATCTTGAGGCTGCCGGGGCCAAGCGGCCGAGACTTGATCGTCATGGGTATCTCCTTAGATGGGGTTGAGCTTGATCGAGTAGGCGGGTAGTGCCGGCGCTGTCGGGTCGAGGGACTCGTAGGCGGTCGAGTGGCCGGTGGCCATGTTGAGGTCGCCCGCTTCAAGCGCCGCGATGATCTGGTCGATGCGCTCCCACGCCGCGAGCGGGTTGGTGAGGGTGCCGGCGACGATGATCAGCTCCCAGGTGGGTTCCGTGAACGCGAAGTTGACGAAGGTCAGCTCGGGAACCTGCACCAGGACAACGCCGTGGCGGGCGCCGGAGGGAATGGCGGCCGGGTCGACGGATGCGATCGCGCCCTCCAGCCCGGCGTCATCCAGCGCTGCTTGCACGTCGGCCGCGAGGGCCCGAGCTGCGTCGATCCGCGGGGTGTTAGGCATCGTTACAGTCCTGTCACGAGGTAGCGGCGCAGCAGCGGGTACGCGGCTGCCATGGGGTCGCGGTTGAGTCGGAACGGCTGCGGGTCCACGCCGTCGAGTCCGACGACGCCATTGCGGCTCGACTTGCGGTAGTACAGGTCGGCGCCGACTTCCAGCACGGCGCGCGCCACCACCGAGTCGGGCACCCTGAACGGGTTGCTTTCCCCGCCGATGAAGTCGGTGACCATCTGCTGTGCCTGGGCGTGGCATTGAGACGCGTAATCCGTGTCCTCGCCGAGAGCTTGGACGTACCAGTCGAGGGCGGTGGTGGCGGGCGGCGTGCTGTAGGGCATGGGGCTATGCGGCGATGTCGATGGGCAGGATCGCGTCCGGGAACTGCGACGCGGCGGCCAGGTATCCGTACTTGGAGAAGTCGCCGGTGAGGCTGGTGATGTCCTCGTCCTGGAGCTGCCACGGCGCGCCGGCGGACTCCCACACGGTGATGCCGAGCGAGTCGTAGAACGCGGCCGTGTTGGCGGCGTCACCAGGCAGGAGGCGGAAGGTGACGGACGCCAGGTTGCCCTGCAGGCCGGTCAGGTCGATCTCGCCGACCTGGTTGACGCCGGCGCCGTAGACGCGCATGAGTGAGTTGCCGGCGGAGTCCTCCAGGCGCAGCAGCTTCTTGAACACGTCCTTGGAGACGTAGGCGCCGTCGATCGTGTACCCGGTGTCGTCGTACCGGTCGGCCGCGTCCACGATCAGGTCGAGCCAGTCGTAGGCTCCGGCGGTCGCGGACAGGGGCAGCTTGTTGCCGGCCGCGATCTGCGCGGCGATGGTGGCTTCGAGCAGGTCGCGGACTGCCTGTTCGGTGGCGCGGGCATATTCGATGTCCATCGCCTTGAAGGCGGTGTTGAGGTACGGCGCCTTGGCGCGGTCGATGATCTGCCGGCTGAGGGTGGTGTAGCCGCCGTAGGTCTTGATCGATGCGGTGTCGCTGTTCAGCACGATCTTGCCGAACGGCAGCTTGTCGCCCTGCTGGGCCTGCTTGCCGACTGTGATCGAGTTGCTGGAGAGCTTGAGGTACTCCAGGGTCATGCCGTCGGAGGGCAGAGTCTCATGGGTGAAGGTGCCGAGCACGCGGCGAATCTTGGCGACGAGGTGGATGGCGTCGTCCACCCACGTGTTGCCCTGGCCGGTGTCGCCGGTGCTGGCGCCACCGTATTCAGCGAGCCTCTGGTAGAAGTCGGTGGCGGCGGAGTCGCCGCGCACGTAGTCCTTGAGGAAGTCGCCGAAGCTGGTCCAGGCCGGTCCCGCTGCGGCCGGGGCGCCGACCGATGCCAGTCTGGTCTCCAGGGTGCGGTTGATCTCTGTGGTGAATGCGTCGAACCGCTCGTCCAGGGCGGTGTCGAGCTGCTCACGGGTGAGCGCGTCGGGCATGGTGGTGGTGTCCTTTCGGGAGAGTGCCAGTGCTGCGGCGGGGATGGGTGCGGCCTTTCGGCCGGCGTGGGCGTACATGGAGAGGTCGAACAGGTTGGCCGTGTCGGTGTCGTCGCTGTCGAGGCGGTCGGCGAGCCCGGCCGCGACTGCTTCGGGGGCGGAGTACCAGGTCTCGGCTTTCATGAGTGCTCGCCATGCGGAGGGGTCGCCGCCGGCTTTGGCGGCGTACATGCCGGCGATGTTGTCGCTGATCCGGTCGAGGTCGTCGGCGGCGGTTCGCATGTCTGCGGCGTCGCCGATCGCGATGCTCCATGCCTCGTGGATCATCAGCTCGGCGTTCTCGCCCATGATCACTTCGTCGCCGGCTACGGCGATGAAGCTCGCGGCCGAAGCGGCGAGGCCGTCGATCGTGACCACGACGCGAGCCTTGTGCTGGCGCAGCGCGTTGCGGATTGCGACCCCGTCGTAGACGTCGCCTCCGGGCGAGTTCACGAATACCTCGATGGTGTCCACGTCGAGATCGCGGATCGCCGGCACGATCTGGGCGGCGTCGATGTCACCCCACCACCCGCCGATGGCTCCGTACAGGTGGAGCTTGGCCGTGGATTCCTCTGCGTCGAGGCTCCAGCGCGGGCTCGTGTGAGCTGCCAGGGCCGCGAACCGCTGTCGCGGGGTTTTAGGCATCGGTGGTCTCCTTCGTCGGTGTGGCTGCGGGGCGGAGGACGGCCCGCTGGGCATCGGTGAGGGGCGGTAGTCCCTCGATCTGCCGTACTTCGTCCGGTGTCATCCAGCCGTGCTGGGGGTCGAGCGCCAAGGCGTAGCTCTCGTACCGGGTCTTGGTGTCCGTGCGCAGCAGGGCGGCGAGGTTGAATCGGGCCGTCTGCTTTCCCGGGAGCAGGGCGGTGAACGCCTCTTCGATCTCGCGCAGCGCTTTCATGAGGCTGAATCGCACGTAGCCGATCCAGTCCTGCTCCACGTTCTGGTAGGTCTGCGAGTTGCCTTCGACGGCGGCCAGCAGCAGTGAGGCCGGTGTGCCGAGTAGGCGAGCGATTTGGGTGGTGGTGAACTGCTGTGTCTCAAGGAACTGAACGTCGGAGGGCTTGAGCAGCAACGGTGAGTAGTGGAGGCCTTGGCCGAGCACCCGCAACCGCTCGTGCGGGTTCTTGTCGCCCTCGATCGGGGTGCCGTCCTGGTTGCGTCCGTACCAGACGTTCTTGTACTTCGTGGCGTCGCCGGGTCCGAGAACCTGGTCCGTTGTGAGGATGCCGTCAGGCATGTTCGAGTCGGACAGCCACATTGCCCCGTAGTCGCGCGCATCCAGCGCGCCGGCAAGCTCGATCTGCGCTGACTGAATGGGGCCAAGACCGCGGTGCAGGCCCGGAACGCGGAGCAGCTTCAGGTGTTGGATGTCGCGGGCCGTGTGTTCGGTCCCGGCGTACCAATAGGTGATGTGGTCGATTCCGAAGCTGTCGCGGGTGACGTTGACTGAGACCTCGCGGGGATTGAGCGGTTTCAGGTTGACGACCTCGCCTGAAGGGCCGCGAGTGATCTTCCAGAAGGCGTTTCCGTCCGTGTAGAGGGAGACGACTGTGTACTCCAGGAATGCGCTGCGCGTCTCGTCGATGTCGGGCTTGAGGACGAGGGCCGGCGTCTCCGTGAGCTGTGTCCCGCCACGCTCGACGTCGATCGAGAGCTGGCAGACGGCGGTCGCGTGAATCTGAATGCCGCGGTAGACAGTGGACAGGCTCAGCGCCGCGGTCGGTTCGACGGCGCGCCCTCCGCGGCGGCTTCGGGCCGGCGGGACCGCCGCCGGCGCTGCGGCGGCGCTGAGCCGGTGAGCGCGCTCGAACGGCCCCGAGACCCACGACAGAAACGCGCTGGCGAACGACATGGCTCCCACCGTGGTCGAGTGCGGCGGCGGCGACCAAGGCTCGGGTACCTGCAGGGGCCGATGCAGGCGGATCGGGGCCGCTACGGTGCGCGCGGTCAGCCCAGTTGGAATCCGACGACGGGCGGCATGTGGTGAATGCCGTAGCTGGAGAGGTTCGCCGCCTCCAACGCGCTGATCGAGCCCACGGAGGCCCGGCGACCGAACACCCATGTCCCGTCTCCGGTGAACCGCTTCGTGGCGAGCTGCGCGGCCGTGTCGAGGGCGGGATGCGGTTTGTATCGCCACGTGGGGCCCGCAGGGTTGGTGATGCCGGCCATGGTGTTCTGCGTCGCAGTGATCACTGCGCCGGCGTCGAGCTTCACGAGACGGAGCCCGGCGCGCTCGGCCGCGTCGTGGAGCGACGCTGACGGGCCGAACCGGTCGATCGCGAACGCCGCCTCGCGGTGGTTCGCCTGGAGCTCCACGAGCCTGTCGAGCGCCCATGTGGTGCCGGGGGCGTGGCCTCGCTTGACCACGGCGGTAAGGGTGCCAGGGCCGTAGAGCTGCGTCGCAGTGATCGTGGTGTCCACCCCGTCCACCCCGTGTGCTGCACCAAAGCACACCGGTCCGGGAGGGGCGACGGTGTGCTGCGGCACTGCAGCAGCTTTGAACGGCTCGGCGGGGATCACTCGCTCGGTGGCGCCGGTGCGCCGGTTCCCGAAACCTCTGGCGAACTCTCCCGGCTCGTCCCGGTATTGGGCGGCGAATCCGGCGAGGTCATCCAGATTCAGCAGGAACCCCTTGCCGGGGTGGGCATCGAGCACGGCCTGCAGATCGGTCGGGTCTACATCGTCACCGATGCCCCAATCGAAGAACGCGGTGTGCGGGTCGGGCGTCGTGGAGCGAGCTTCATCGAGTAGTCCGTTGAGCGCGGTTGACTCCACGGTGCCCTCGGTGGACATCAGCCATGTCTGCGGTCGCTGGCCGGTGAGCTGACGGCGCGTGGTCATGGCCGGGTTGAAGCTTGCTCGCATGAGCGAGAGCTGCATTGCCGTGAAGAACCACAGCTCATCGATCGTGAGCTTGTCCACCTGCTTGCCGTCGAGAGCTCCCTCGATAGGCGGGAACGGCGCGAACCGGCTGCCATTGACGAACGGGAGCGCGGCCGACCCGTTCGAGCGGCGCGGTTTCGGCGCCAGGGGCTTGAGCGGCGAGACGATCCATTCGTCCAGCATCTCCAGGAACTTCTCGTTCGCGTGCTGCCCCGACTGAGCTGTGTACCAGGCTCGGCGGCGGGGCCCAAGAAGCGCGTTCTGGATGTTCCCGGCGAGGTCGAGCGTCGTCTTGCCCGCCTGCCGCTGCACCGTGATCAGCACCGTGGAGTAGACCAGCACGCCCTCGTCGTCCACCTCTAGCGCGACATCGGCGACGTACCGCTGCCACGGCAGCAGCGGTCGGCCCATACCGGCGGCTACCGCTGCGACGTGGCCACCGTAGGTGCGTCGGTCGAAGTTACGCGGCGTCGCCGCTCGGGGCGGTGTCAAGTCGGGGGGGAGAAGCAAACGCATCGAGCAGCTCTCGGAGTTCGGGCGGGTATTGGTCAGGGGTCGGGTCGTCGGGGTCGAGCGGATCGAGCTGCTGCATCATCGCGAAAAGCTGTGCCGCCTCGTTCGCGATCGCTCGACCTTTCCGGTTGCCCTTGTCGATCGAGATCGCCAGAGAGATCGCCAATTGCTTGATGGTGCGCAGGGCGCCCGTTAGGGGTTTGCGCTGCTCGATCTCGGCAATGGCCGCCCGTGTCTCTGTTTCGGTCGCGCCCGCACCAAAGCCGCCGAGAAACACCTCGGTTTCGGGCGTATTCTCGAGCCCCTGCAGGGCGGGTTGAGCAGCCATTTTGCTTCCGTGATCAGCTTTATTTTTCGGGCGGTTTTTGGGGAGAGGGGGACGGTGGGCGCGGAGGTGTCCGCGCCGTCGCTGTCAGAAAAACGCGATCCACGATTCACCAGTCCGGCTCTGTCTCGTGGCCGGTCGCGACGGATGCGAGCGGCGATGGCGCGGGGACAGCAGGGGCGGTGTGCTCGCCGTAGGTCGCGTAGTACCTGGCCACCTGTTGCCGCATGATCTCTGGTCGCAGGCGCCGGGCTCGGTCCTCCACGACGGCGCGGCCCGGGTCGATGGTGACCACCTGGTAGCCGAGGCGTCGCCAGTCGGCGAGATCGTCCGGCCGGGGTATGGCCTGGATGATCCACACGGTGACTCGCTCCTTCAGCCGGCGAGCAGCGCTGATCGCTGCTTGCCGTGCCTTGATCGCCACGTGCCGCACGTGTGCCGGGTAGACGTGTGTCTGCTCGGGTCGCACCGGCATGAGTGCCCGCGCGATCTCGTCCAGGTCGATCACGATGTCGGCGGCGCTCGCATGCTCGCGGACGTAAGTCGACTTGCCCGCGGCGGGCGGCCCCATGACGATCACGACGGAGGCGCCGTATCCCGACACCACCATGTTCTGGCGTTTGGAGTTGCACGACCGGCACGCAGGCCGGAAGTTCTCCAGGCTGTCGTCACCGCCCAGGCTGTACGGGATGACGTGATCTTTCGTCGTCGCTAAGCCCGTGCAGCCCTTGAGTCGCAGCCAGCACTGTCGACCGTAGGTCTCCAGCACAAGCTGCGTCATCTTGGAGTTCGCGCGCCCGCCACGGTTGCTACCCATGGTCGCCGCTCCGTGAAGCTAGGCACCACCGATGCACGTCGGCCCAGGCATAGCGCACGTCACGGCCGACACGCATGTAGGCAGGGCCGCGTCGCTCCTTCCGCCACCGCTTGAGCCTGTCTACGGGAACCTGGAGCCACTCGGCGACTTCCTCGGGCGTCGCGAGTTTCCGCTGCTCACCAGCCATGACGCACCGCCTGGTGCTGCTGCGCCTCGAACTGCTCGAACGTGACGCGGGGGTGGGTGCGCCAATGCTCGATCAACTCGTCGCTCGCGTAGGCGTAAGCCCTCACAGCAGGGCCCATGAACAGGGTGTACGCATCGACGCCAGCTCGGCGACCACGGCGGTTCAGCAGCTTGCCGCGAGTCGCTTCCTCCGCTGCGAGGAAGGCCGCCTGCAGATACAACTCGTAATCAGCTCGGATAGCTCGCCATTCGGCGATTGCGGTCGCGAACACTGCCGAGCCGTGCCGGCGGCTCATCGTGAGCCCGCTGTCTGCCCGGCGCGGCGTGCGGCGCGTTCTCCGTAGACGAGATCCAGCGCAGCTCGGCTCACCTTGTCCGCTGCACGCACGTATGCGAGCGCCTCATACCGTTGACCGGCGCAGTGCCGAGCTAAGTTCGTGATCTCATCGGGCGTGAAGTAGACGGGCACGGTCCCGGCTGTCGGTACGCTGTGGAAATGCCCACCGTTGACCCTTCCACCGGCATCCTGGCGCTCGTCATAGCCGTGTGTGCTCTCGCGCTCGGCATCATTCTCGCGATCGTGATCGCACGGGCCGTGATCAAGTCGGCCGTGCTCGCCGCGCTGCGTCAGCACACTGAGGAACAAGCCAGGCGTGTTGAGAGCTCTCGACGGACACACCTGGATTCGGGAGGCGGCACGGGCTCGTTCACGGCGCTTCTGCAGCAGCACGACGGCTCCGAGAGCGGCCCACGCTAATCCCGCGCCGATCAGCAGGACGACGGGCGGCACGTCGAGGTCAGGCGTCAGCATGTCGGCTCCATGAGCGCCCCGGACGCCGCCAGATCGCGCCGGGACATCAGGTCGGCGAACGCGATGGCTCTCGCCCAAGCGTCGGGTCCGGTGAACAGAGCACCCGTACCGTTCGCCTCGTGCAGCGCGAACCACGCGGAGGACACGCCCTGGCCGGACGGCTGCTTCTTGAACACCAACCACTTCATCGCGCCACCACCCACAGCAGCACGATCATCGCGAGGTCGATTGCCCCCAGCACGAGCGTCGCGACGGCACACACGATCGCAGGGCGCTCACTCACCAGCGGCCTCGGCTTCCCACTGCTTCGCAAGCTCGCGGAGCGCCCACGCGGCCGTCTTCTTCGGGATGCGAGCGTGCGCCCGTGCCACACCGTCGTCGCCGACGTAGACGAACAGGGCCGCTTTCGACATGTCCAGTGACAGGAAGTGGGCGGCGTCGGGGATGCCCAGCGCTGCCTTCGCGAACCGCTCGGCTTCGGCGTCCACCTTGTCGGCTACCTCGGCGTATAGGGCAGCGGTTCGGCGGTCGTCGTCGTTCATGTGGGAAGTCCTTCCAGGTTGAATCTGAGTTGGTTCGGCTCTGCCGGGTTCGGATCGCGTGCAGTTGCGCATGCGACGCACCACCCGGAGACCGGATCGAAGTCGTGCGGGTGCCCGAAGTTGGCGGGGCATCCCTCGGGCGGTTTCTGTTGCCAGCGGCCCATGTGGTTTCCTGCCTGCGGATCGTTGAGGTTGAGCGAGGGACTTGCCCCCCCCCTACTGCGAGGAATGCAGCGGGAGGGGCAAGGGATCGTCTGCGTCTCGCGTCGGCGTCGCTGGTCTCTTGCACGCCAATAGGCGTCATGGTCGGGCTGTGCGGGCCGCCCTGTCTCTTGGGATTGCGCGCCCGGACATGCCTTGACCGCGCCGAGCGGCCCGCTCGGGGTGGCACTGTGGTCCGCGGTAGCCCTCCGCGTGTCCCCCGCGCATGTACGGGTTGCGTCACGTGTTCAGTTGTCCCCGTGGCCGCGATGGTGGAGGGCGCTCAACTGGGCATCGCGTCGCATTTTTGTGCATGCATCACATCAGAGGATGCACTTCGGCAGACTGGCGATAATTCGTGCGGCGTGTCGCGATATTGGGCATTCAGTCGTAGGCTTGCCGCCATGACCATCGCGCCATCGTCAAGGCCAAGCGTCCCGCCACTCGACTACGCGGGCGTACCGCTCTCGCAGCTGATCAAGACCGCCCGCCTACTAGGCGGCTTCGATCAGACGACGCTCGCTTCTGCAGTCGGCGTCGCCCGCAACACCATCAGCAACTGGGAGAGCGGGCGAGGAGAACCCTCGTACTCGGCAATGGTGCGGATAGCTCGGGTCACTGGCATTGACCTGGAGTGGTTCGCTCAGGCCGTTCCACAGTCACAGAACGAAAAAGCCCCGGCCGAAGCCGGGGCTGCTGTGCGCCATGAGGGATTCGAACCCCCAACCTTCTGATCCGTAGTCAGATGCTCTATCCGTTGAGCTAATGGCGCGGGATGCGTCGACCTGCGAACGCCGGCCGATCAACCTGTTGACTATATCAGTTGTGGCGGTGGCCCCGGAATCGCCCTGTTCGGCCCTCCGCAACCGGGCCTCCGCCTACCCCAGAAGCCACCTCCGCCTACCCCAGAAGCCAGAACGCGCTGGAATCCGGAACGGAGACGAGCGTTTTCTGGCTTCTCGCCCGAATCAGGAGCCGGCTCACCCGAATCAGGAGCCGAGGCGTCACGGGCGCGGCACGAGGGCTACGCGGATGCGCTCGGCCACGGCATCCGCATCGCCCTCGGACGCGTACCCGTGCCGCGGTCCGAGCCAGAGCCGCAGCCCGTCGCCCCGGGAACGCGGGATGACATGCAGATGCAGGTGCGGCACCGACTGCGAGACCACGTTGTTCACGATGAGCAGCGAGCCGTCGGCGCCCATCGCCGACTCCACGGCGCGCACCAGCGACTGCGACACCCGCATCCACGGGTCGCCGAGCTCGACGGGCAGCTCGTCGTACGTCTGCACGTGCCGCGTCGGCACCATGAGCACGTGACCGGGGAACACGGGGTGGGCGTCGAGGAAAGCCACGAGGTCATCGTCCCGATACACCTCACGGGCGGACGCCTCGCCCGCGACGATCGCACAGAACGCGCACGGCCTTCTCGTCCCGCGCTCCGAGTACGCGGCGCGGGACGACTCCGGCCGCGCCGACTCGACCTCGCGGCCGTCCGGACGCGCGCCGTGGCCTGGAGTCACGCAAACACCTCGTCGAAGAAGTCGAGCTGAGCACGCCAGCTGCGGGCGTCCGCCAGCGGCCGGTAGTGATCGCCCGGGACGGTGAACGCGTGCGGCGCTCCGCTGTAGGTGACGACCTGCCAGTCGACGTGCGGCGCGGCACGCAGCTCGTCCTGGAAGGCGTGCACGTCGGAGTCCGGCACCACCGGATCCGCACCGCCGGTGAGCACGAGCAGCTTGGCGCGGATCGCGTCGGCGTCGCTCGGGTCGTGCGTGATCAGCCTCCCGTGGAACGAGACCGCGCCGCGGATGTCGACACCGGTGCGGGCGAACTCGAGCGCCGCCGAGCCGCCGAAGCAGTAGCCGATCACGGCGATGCGCGACTCGTCGACCTGGGGCAGCTCGGCGAGGGTCTCGTATCCGGCCTGCACCCGGGCGCGCATCAGCGGAAGGTCCTGGTAGTAGCGGCCGACGAGCTCGGACGCCTCGTTCGGGGCGGGACGCACGCCCGCGCCGTAGACGTCGGCGGCGAGCGCCACGTATCCGAGCCGCGCCAGCATCTGTGCCCGCATCTGCACGTTCGGCCCGACGCCCAGCCAGTCGTGCACCACCAGGACGCCCGGCCGCGGCTCCTCGGCCGCCGCATCGTGGGCGACGTACCCCTCGAGCTCCGTCCCGTCGTGCCCATAGGCGATCGGGGACGCCTCCAGCCGGGCACCGTCGGGGATCGGAACCTGGGCGAGAAGCGCTTCGTGGGTCGCGGGCAGGTCGGTCATCGTGTCCTCCTGAGTCTCGGATGCCGGCCTAAGGCTACGCCGCCGCACCCGCGCACGAGCGCCCCGGCAGGAGCACCGGACAGTCGGGTCGCTCATCCGCGGCGAGGCGAGCGGCCTACTCTGAGATCATGGCCGAGGAATACGCACACGAACCGGATGCCCGCCGTTACGTGCTCCGCATCGACGGCCGGATCGCGAGCGTCGTCGACTACACGGTGCTCGGCGACGCGCTGTCGATGACGCGCACCTTCACGAACCCCGACCTGCGGGGACGCGGCCTCGCGGGCAAGATCGTCGAGTACGCCGTGGACGACATCGAGAAGAACACGAACTACCACGTGGTGCCGATGTGCTGGTACGTCGCGCAGTGGTTCGAGCAGCATCCGGAGCGCGCGAGCCTGCTGACCGCCCGCACGGCGTAGCCGCGGGAACGTGCGAGCGGCGCCACCGTCAGGGCGTCGCCACGGGCATCCCCCGTCGGCCCCGACCCGGACGGCGCAGGCCCCACCCCGCTCCCAGACCCAGCGCGAGTCCGACGAGCATCGCCACGCCGTGCGCGTCCCCTGTGACGACCAGCACGACGGCGACGACCACCGCGGCCGCGGCGAGGACGCGCACCGACACGGTGGAACGGGCCGACCCCCGGGCGGCGTCCCTCGTGCCGAAAAGCAGCGCGAGGGCGAACACGCTGAAGATCAGCCCGTCATCGGCGAACGAGCTTCCCCCGCCCGGCCTGTTCCAGGCGACCGCGAGCAGGTTGAGCACTATCGACGGCACGAGGTAGAAGACGATCGCGAGCCACGGTCCCCAGATCCACGTGCCGAACGCCAGCGCCACGGCCAAGACGACGAGGTTGAAGATCGCCGCCGCCTCGCCCCCGTCCTGGGCGAGGAGTGCGGTGACGATGCGCCACCACTGACCCTGCGCGAGCGTCGCGTGCGGGTCGCGGGCGAGGGACCGGGCGATCTGCGGCACCAGCGGCTGCAGCAACGACGGCACACCGATGACTACCGCGAACGCCGCGGCCGGCCAGGGGAACGGGCGGGCCGCGGGAAGCATCCGCACGCCGCAGCTGACGAACAGGACGAGCACCAACAGGTCTCCGACGATGCTGACGATGCTCGTGCCCGACGTGTCCACGAGGTCGAGGATGCCCGCGCGACGCAGCGGTGTGCAAGCCCGGCGGGGTGCAAGCCTCGTGCCGTACCGCCCCGCGGAGTGCGCAGCAGCACGGGGCACCGCGGCCCGGTGCACCGGAGCGCGCGACACCGCGTGCGGACCACCGCTCCGGCGCCCCGGTATCCTCGAGGCGAAGGCCGCGGTCGCGCGAGGCGATCCGCTCGGCATCGGCATCCACCCATGAGGACGTTCAATGACGAATCCGACCGGCCGCTCGGCGCTCATCGCCTCGTACGCCCGCACCCCGTTCCTTCGCTTCACCGGCGGCTTCGCCTCGGAGCCCGCGGTGCGGCTCGGCGCCCACGCGCTGCGTTCCGCGCTGTCGCGCGCCGGCATCGCGGCGGATCGGGTCGACGTCGTGCAGGGCGCCCAGGTGCTGCAGGCGGCGACGGGGCAGAACCCGGCGCGTCAGTCCGCGGTGCTCGCCGGGATCCCCATGACGGTGCCGGCGATCACGCTGAACGCGGTGTGCCTCTCCGGTGCCCTTGCGATCGCGGCCGCGAGACGCCTGATCGAGGACGGCGACGCTGACATCGTGGCCGTGGTCGGCCAGGAGTCGATGTCCCTGGCACCGCACGCCTGGCCGGGATCGCGCGCGGGACGCAGATACGGGGCGATCGAGCTCGTGGACACGCTCGAGCTCGACGGGTTGACGGATGCCTTCCAGCACGTCTCGATGGGCGCGTCGACGGAGCTGTACAACGCCCGGCTCGGGATCACGCGGGAGGAGCAGGACGCCTTCGCGGCATCCTCCCACCGCCGGCTGGCGGCATCCCTCGACTTCGTCGCAGGCGAGATCGAGCCCTACGAGGTGCAGGCACGCACTGGCTCGACGACCTACTCCGCCGACGACGGGCTGCGCGCGGACACGACCCGCGAGAGTCTCGCCGCACTGCCGCCCGCGTTCGCCGGGGACGGCACGATCACGGCCGGCAACTCCTCGCAGATCACCGATGGCGCTGCGGCGCTCGTGGTCGTGGGCGACGACGTCGACCTGCCCGTACGGCCGCTGGCCCGCATCGTCTCCGACTCGTTCGTCGCCGGTCCGGACACGTCACTGCACGCGCAGCCGTCGAACGCCATCGCGGCGGCGCTGCGCAGAGCCGGGCTCGAGGCGTCCGCGCTCTCGGCGGTCGAGATCAATGAGGCGTTCGCGGCCGTGGTAATCCATTCGACGCGCGAGCTCGGCATCGATCCTGCCATCGTGAACGCAGACGGCGGTGCGATCGCGCTCGGGCATCCTCTCGGCGCCTCTGGAACCCGCGTCGTCGGACACCTCGCGCGGCGCCTGCAACGAGCCGAGGGCGCCGGTGTCGGCGCCGCCGCGCTGTGCGGAGGAGGCGGGCAGGGCGCCGCCGTGGTGCTGGAGGCGCTGTAGCGCATCCCGGAGAGGCGTCCCGGTGGCGCGCACCGGAGGCGCACCGCGGAGGAGCATCCCGGAGACGCATCCCGCCGCGCCACAGCTCCCGGACCGCACTTCCGCATCGAGTCTGTAGACCCGCGTCGATGGACCCGCGTCGATAGACCCGCGTCGATCCGACGTGTTCTCCTCGAGCCCACATCGTGTCATCGACCCCATGCGTTCTCGATCCACGCGTTCTCGTCGAGCCCACCCACACTCGTCGAACCCACCCACACTCGTCTAGCCCACAGCAAACGGACGCCCATTCTGTGCCGACTCGACGACACCGTGTGGGCTCGACGCCGGGGTCATCGGGCGCCGTCACGGTCAGGCGCCGGGGTCGTCAGGCGCCGTCACGATCAGGCGCCATGGTCGTCAACCGGCGAGCGCGTCGCCGACGCGACGACGCAGCTCGGCGATGCCGCTATCGAACCAGCGCGTCGGATGCACACGATTCGTGAGCAGCGTCCACGCGCGTCCCGCATCGAAGTCGATCCACAGGCCGGTGCCGGTGAAGCCGGTGTGCCCGATTGTGGACGAGCCGCACGCATCCCCGCCGGACCATCCCTCGTACGCATGCTCCCAGCCGTAGGTGCGCCGGGGCCCGACCGGCGTGCGCATCAGCGCGATCGCCTCTGCCGTCGCCGCCGAGCCGTCGAGCAGGGCGCTGGCGTACCCGAGCACGGCCGTCGCCGTGCCGAACAGACCGGCGTGCCCGGCGCCTCCCAATGCGGCCGCATTCTCGTCGTGCACGGCGCCAACGAGCATCCGCCTGCGCCACGGACAGTACTCGGTCGCGGCCGCCCGCGCCGGCTCGGCGGACCAGGCGAAGCCCTCGCCGGGATCGAGGTCGCCGAGGCGCAGGTCCGCCAGCCGCTCCAGCACGAATCCCAGCAGCATGTAGTTGAGGTCGGAGTAGACCTGAGCGCCGTGCGGCCAGTCGCGCTGGATCACGAACGCCCGCAGCCGATCGGGGTCGTCGCCATAGGTGTAGATCGGCCACGTCGCCGGCAGGCCGGTGGCGTGCACGAGGCAGTCGCGCGGCGTGATCCGGCGCTGCCAGGCATCCGGGTCGAACTGTCGCAGCTCGGGCAGCGCCTGCGTGATGGGCGCGTCGAGATCGAGCACGCCGGCGGTCGCGGCGTCAAGTATGCGCGGCGTCGTGAAGATCACCTTGGTCAGTGACGCGAGGTCGAACCACGTGTCCGTCGTCATCGGGCGCTGCGACGGCTCGCGCTGCGCGAGACCCGTCGCGCGGATCTGGCCGCCGGGGTGAGCGGCATCGAGCACGCCCAGCACGGCGCCGGGGATCCGGCCCGATTCCACCCAGGATGCGACGATGTCGAACGCCGTCTCGTACCGATCGGATGCCATACGGGAACCCTACGACGCCCGCAGCGGCGTCCTGCTCGCCGCGGGACGCGAACACCCCGGGCCCGGTCGGCCATCTCACGTTCGCGCCGCGCCGGACGTCTGCAGGATGAGGCATCGACGCACGAAGGATCGACCAACGGCACGAGGCATCGACGCACGAAGGAGCGGGCATGGGCATCAGACCGGAAGCAGACACGAGCATCAGACCGGCAGCGGACGTGAGCATCAGACCAGGAGCCGACGTGGGCATCCGCCACGCCACCATCGGAATGCCGCAGGTCCCGGAGCAGATCGGGTCGGTGACCGTCGTCGCCGACGGCGACGCCGTGATCGGCATCTACTACCCGGATCACTCGACCAGGCCCGACCGATCGATGTTCGGTCCCCGAGTCGTCGCGGCGTCCGACGAGGTCATCGCTGCGGCGACGGACCAGCTGCGCGACTACCTCCGCGGAGAGCGCAGCACGTTCGACTTCGCGATGCAGGCGAGCGGCGACGCCTTCCAGCAGCGGGTGTGGGACATCCTCCGCGACATCCCATACGGGACGACCCTCGGCTACGGCCGCATCGCCGAGCGACTCGGCGGCCGCGCGCACGCCAGGCTGGTGGGACGGGCCGTCGGCCGCAACCCGCTCTCGATCGCGGTGCCGTGCCACCGGGTCGTGGGCGCCGACGGCGATCTCGTCGGGTACGCGGGCGGGATCGCACGCAAGCGGTTCCTGCTCCGCCTGGAGGGCGCGCTTCCCGAGCCGGCTCCCGCGCTGTTCTGAGCCGGCCGAGAAGGAACCGGCGCCGAGCCGGACCGGGTGGCACCGGGCGACCGACACCGCCGCGAGGCCGCATCCGTGGCACGAGGCGGACGGAGAGGCATGCCGTCTCGGACCGAATGCCAGGACTCACGCACGAGCGAGTCGCCGCCCGACGCGACCGCACCGCCATGCGCCGTGCTGCCAGTGCCGCGTGCGGACCAGCGGTGTCGCGTGCGGACTAACGGCGCCGCGTACGCGCCTTCTTCGGGCGACGCCCACGACGTGGAGGCGGTGGCGGAGGCCGGCGGCGCGTCGCCGCATCATTCCGGACGTGGACCGCCGCGTACCGGCGCGCTGCGAGGATCGTCGCTCCGACGACGACGAACGACACCCCGAGCACCAGCACCATCGTCAGGTGCAGCGAGAGCCCCACCACCAGCAGGATGACGCCGCTGATGACGCTCCCGAAGCTGCCGAAGCCCTCCAGGAGGTACCCGGGCACGCTGCCGGTGAGGATCCCGATGATGTAGAAGCCGACCAGTGCGACCACCAGGCCCGCGATGCCGAGGATCAACAGCCCGTCCCCTGCGCCCTCCGCCGACGCCACGATCCCGAACATCGCGACGCCGATCCCGAGACCAGGCCCTGCGCCCCACCAGCTCCCGCTCATCACGCGTCCGCCGTGGACGCCGGCGGCGGCGAGGAGGCCCGACAACGCGCCGAGAAGCGCTCCGACTGCGCCGCCCACCCTCCAGTCATCGTCCAACGGGGCGACGAACCCCAAGACCCAATACCCCAGGATCCCGCCTCCGACGATGCATGCGGAGTAGATCGCGATGAGGATCGGGGCGGCCCTGCCGGCGGAGCCCTGGGGGCGCGGCGCTGTCTGCATGGTCGTCCCAGTGTATGGACAACCCTCGTCGCGACGCCGCTTCGAGGTTCCCGAGCGGCCCCGCGTCACCAGGGCGTTGCGTCGCCCTGCGTCAGTTGTTGCCCTTGGAGCACGTCTGCGTTGCGGCCGTCTGTCCCTTGACGTCCTCAGGCAGCACCGCGGTCGTGCCCGGCGATGCCTGCGGCGGAGCGGACGATGCCGCGTCGCCAGACGACGCCTGGTCCGGCGTCGACGTCTCGTCCGGCGGCGACGGGGTGTCCGTCGACGCCACGGAGCCCACTCCGGTGCCTCCGGTCAGCTGGATGGGCTGGTCGTTCCTGATGGCATCCATCAGGGCGTCGGCGGACTCGTGGTCGGCGACGACCTTGCCCGGGTAGTCCGAGTCGGTTCCGACCGGGTACTGCACGAAGACGATGTCCTCGTGCTTCAGGTCCTTGGCCGCCATCGCGATCTGGTAGAGCGTGGTCACGTTGCTCAGCGAGTCGGACCACTGGATGTGCTGCTGCGCCGCCTTCACCAGGCCCCAGACCTTCAGCGGGTTCGTCAGCGTGGACTTCGTCATGACGGTGCGCACGAGGGAGGAGAGGAACACCTGGGTGTTGCTGATGCGTCCGAGGTCGGAGCCGTCTCCGACGCCGTAGCGGGTGCGGAGGAACTCGGCGGCCTGCATCCCCTGCAGCACCGAGGTGCCGTCGGGGAGGTCGAGGTCGGTGTGCTCGTCGTGGATGCCCCCGCCGGTGACGCAGACCGGGACGCCCCCGACGGCGTTCGACATCGCGACGACGCCCTCGAAGTCCACCACGCCCGCGAACGGGATCTTCAGGCCGGTCAGCTGTTCGATGGTGAGCACCGTGCAGGGCACGCCTCCGTCGGACAGCGTGGTGTTCAGGGGCTGGGCCGACATGGCACTGTTCCATCCGCCCGCGCCGTCGGGGCACCTCGGGATGGGCAGTATCAGGTCGCGGGGAAAGCTCACCACCACCGCGTGCGTGTGGTCCTGCGACAGGTGCACGAGCATCGTGACGTCGTTGAGACCCTGGCCGGAGCTGTCGTCGGTCGTGCCCCATGAGCCGCCCTGACCGGTGCGGGTGTCACTCGCGGCGAGCAGGATGTTCACCCCGCCCTCGATCGCGCCGATGTCCGGCACCTTGCCCAGCTTCTCCTCGCCCACGAGGTGCACGGTGGGCTTCACGTCGGAGACGAGGTTCGCCGCGGCGACGCCTCCGATGCCGAGCACGCCGACGAAGGCGACCACGGCGACGGACGCGACGACCTTGGCGGCCGTGATCCATGGCCGCCGTTTCAGGCGGCCGTGCCTGGCGATGGCGCGCAGCTCACGTGAGCCGCGGGTGGTCACGCGGCGGCGCAGCGGCAGGGCGTCCGTCGGGGACGCGAGCGCCTCGGATCCGTGGGGACCCGCGTCCGCCGTTGCGGACCCGGACTGGGCGGGTGGGGCGCCGGTCGTCGAGGCGCGTCGCCGGCCGGTTCCTCCCCGCCGCGAGCCCGTCGTTCCTGCCATCGGTCCACCCTAAGGTATGCCTCGGATGCCCGTTCCCAGGCGGCATCGGCCCGGGGCCTACGTCGCGTCGGCGGCGACGAGACCGCGGAACTCGTAGTGCACGGTGGCTCCCGGCGCCGGCTCCCCCGCGCTGAGCCGGTAGAGCGAGTGCAGCACGCCGGATGCCTCGCCGTCGCCGCCGGCGGCATCCGTCTCGTCCGCTGCGGCACAGACGACGTCGGTGTCGAAGTCCTCCGGATCGAGCTCCATCACCTGCCCGTCGAAGCGGCCGCCGTGCAGCACCGCGTGGAAGGTGGGAGCGGAGGCGAGGATGTCCGCCAGCTCACCGCGGAACTCCGCGACGCTGACCGAACGGTTCGCGCCCACGAGCAATGCGATCCGTTCGAGCAGATCTCCGCGCTGCGCCTCGGTGAGCGCCTGGACCGACTCGACCAGCTCGCTGGCGTCGAGGGCTGCCAGCAGCTGCTCGGGTGTCGGCTCCATGGCGTCCATGAGCTCACGGTAGGTCGAGTGCCGCCTCATCGAGGTTGAATCGCGGAGTGTCGCCACACCGGCGTCGACCCTGACCCGGTGGACCTTCGTCCCTGGCAGGGCACAGCCGATCTCACCGGTGATCGGGCAGCGCCGAGACGCGCTCCGCACGCGAGCGGAGCTCGGCCAGCGCCTCCACGTCGACGATGTCCGGTCCCAGATCGTGCACCGGCTCGCTCACCAGCTGGCTGGCGGGGCCGATGAGGACCTCGATCTCCTCGGCCTCGCTGTTGGGAAGGCGTCCGGGCACGTGCACGGCATCGGCCATGCCTCGTGAGGCGAGCGCGCGCGCATACTCGAGGAGTGCCGCCGCGAGGCTGTCGCCGGTGTAGAAGACCGTTCCTGCATAGACGATTCGCCGCATGACATCAGCGTTCGCGTTCCGACCGGCGAAATCGAGGCCTTGACGGATCGCGAGCCGTTGATCTCGGACCACAGGTGCCCTGGATCGCCGAGGGCGTCATCGAAAGCCTTCGTGCTGGGGCTCCCGTCCTCCCGCGCCGCGGGGCTCACGAAGACGTGGAGAGCTCGGCGACCAGGTTCACCGTGGTAGCGACGATGATCGAGCCGAACAGGTAGGAGAGCAGCATGTGCCGCAGCACCGCTGCGCGGATCGCCCTGGAGCCGATGTCGGTGTCCGAGACCTGGAATGTCATGCCGACCGTGAAGGCGAGGTAGGCGAAGTCGAGATAGTGCGGAGGCTCGTCCATGTTGAAGTCGATCCCGCCGACCGGATCCAGGTAGTACAGCCGGGCGTACCTGAGCGTGAACAACGTGTGGATGAGAAGCCACGACAGGCCGACGCTGACCACCGCGAGCGCGGGAGCCAGCACACGCTCCGCCCCGTTTCCGGAACGCGCGTCGATCAGGGTGATGCCGATGGCGACCAGGCTCGCGATGCTCGCCACGATCAACAGCACGTCCGCCGAGGCACGGGAGGGATCCTCGCGGGTGGCGTGCCGCCGCGTCGCCTCGTCGTCAAGCCGTCGCACCGATCGCCAGCTCCACACCACGTAGACGACGCAGGCGGCGTCCCAGCCGATCACGGCCGAGCTCGCGGACGCGCCCAGCACGGCGGAGGCGACTCCGGCGACGGCCCCGACTGCCGCCATCACCACCAGACGGAGGTGCGAGCGATGCCTCAGCCCCCTCTGCGAGATGCGTTCCTTCTCCGGCATGCGGTTCCCTCCTCGGATCGTGCGGCGGAGCCCCCGCTAAGGTGCGCGGCGAGCCCGTCGCCGGCGGCCGCGGACGACCGGGCGCACCGGCGAGACGACGGTCGCCACCCACCGGCCCGCGCAGGGGCCCGGCGACGTCGCGCCCGATCCGCGTCCGGCCGGCTCGGTCATACCTGCACCATGCCTCGTCGGCGGTGTGTGACGGAAGAGGTTGCCCACGGACGGTGGAACGTGGCAGGGCGAGGGACGGCTCGCGTGCGTCGGCCGGAGTGACGGGCCTACGGCTAGATCCGTTGCGCCGAGGGAAGGATCGTCACGTCGCGGATCGTGACGTGACGCGGCCTTGTCAGCATCCAGGTCACGGCATCCGCGACGTCCTCGGATCGGATGCCCGTGCCGTCGGCGACGCGCTCCGCCACCCTCGCGGCCGTCCCGGGGTCGCCCTCGGGATATCCCCAGAGCTCGTTGAGCACGACGCCGGGACTGATCGCGCCGACCCGTACACCGGTGCCGGCCAGCTGATGCCGAAGGGTGTGGGCGAAGGACTGGACGGCATGCTTGGTCGCGGCGTAGACGGGCTCCCAGTCGAGGTCGTGGCTCCCCGCGATCGAGCTCGTCAGGACGACATCCCCGCCCCCGCGCTCGATCATGGCGGGGAGGGCGGCTCGCACCAGCGCGATCGCCGCGTAGACGTTGATGTCCACGAGCTCCCTGATCTCGTCCTGGGAGCTCGCCGCGAACTCGCCGTGCGCGTACACACCGGCGTTCGAGAGCAGGATGTCGAGTCCGTCCCAGCGCCGCTCCGCCTCCGCGACCAAGCGTTCGACCTCGCCCGGCTCGCGGATGTCGGCGGGAACGACGTGCGTCCTCCCGCGCAGCTCGTCGCGAAGCGCGTCGAGCCTCTCGGCCGAGCGACCCGTCACCGTGAGACGGACGCCCTGCGCGTCCAGCGCGCGGGCGAACGCGCGGCCGAGGCCGGAGCTCGCCCCAGTGACGAGTGCCGAGCGACCCTCCAGCGGTGCCGTCATGGCGTCGGCGCCCAGTCCGCGAGCCCGCGGGACGAGCCGTACCGACGAGTCATCGTGCGGACTCGTGCAGCCGGATCTGCCCGCTCACGAACTCGAGCGCCGCCGGGACCTCGGCCTCCGTGAGGTGCTCGATGACGAGCGGGCCGTCGTATCCCGCCGCCGAGAGCAGGTCCAGATAGAGCGGGTAGTCGAGCATCCCCTGCCCGGGCCCGGGCAGGCCTGGAACGGCTGCGCCCGGTGCGGGCGGCGTCACGTCCTTGGCGTGCGCGAGACGGAAGTCCTCGCCCTCCGCCTCGAATCCGGCGCGCATTGTCGCCGCCACCAGCTCGGGCCTGGCCTCGGCGTTGCTGAAGAAGTTCGTGGGGTCCATGCAGAGACGGAGGTGGGGCGAGTCGATCTCGCGCAGCATCCTGACACCGAGCTCCGGTCGGTAGCACACGTTGACGACATACGGCTCGATGAGGATGGTGACGTCCTCGCGCTCGGCGACCGCGACGAGATCGGCCAGCACGGCCTTCAGCGCGTCCCATGCCTCCGGCGTGCGGTTGGCCGGGTCGTCGTGCCAGTCGCCGGTCGTCGCGAGGCTGCCCGTCTCGGTGCTGATCAGGGTCACCCCGATCCCGGCCATGTCGTGGAGGAACCGCTTGAAGGCGTCGATGTTCTGTGCCCGACGCGCCCCGTCGTGGTGCAGCAGGTTGACATACCCCGCGATCGCGCAGATCTCGATGTCGTTGGCCCGATATGCCGCCGCCCATCGTCCGAAGTCCCGGCTGTAGCCCGAGGTCTCTGCGTCGAACCCGAATCCGACCGAGACCTCCGCCGGCACGAACTGCACCGAGCGCAGACCGAGCTCACGTGTCTTGGCCGCGGCCTCCTCGGGGTCGCGGCCCTTGATGACGTTGGAAAAGATGCTGGGGTACATGTGCTCTCTCTCGATCTCAGGCGTTGATGTCGACCGCCACGGGCGCGCCGCCGTGGTCTGCTGACTCGACCGCGGCGAGCCCGATCTCCAGCGACGGCAGCACGTGCCGGCCGGAGTTGTACGGCTCGCGATCCTCCGCGATGGCCGCCTGCAGCTCGCCCATCGTGCCGGCGAAGCCGTCGGGGAACCACGTGAGCGTCGGGTCCAGGCGGACCCGATCGAATCCCCGATCGAGCTCGACCCATTCGCGGTTCAGGTCCTCGCCACGGATGGTGCCATCGGATCCGACGATCTCGAATGCGTGCTGGTTGCGGGTGTCGGCCGTCGCCGCGCCGGTGCCGAGGATGGACGCCGAGGTCCCGTCGGCGCAGAGGATCTGGGCGACCATGTTCCACGGGGTGTGGGACTCGGCCGGCTGGCGAGGAGCCCTGGTGTCCCAGGAGCGGACCTCGGTGATCCGCTTGCCCTCGAGCCAGCATCGGGTGATGTCGAACCAGTGCGCGGCATAGTCGTAGATCACGAAGTGCTCCATGCCGTCGAAGTGGGTGCCGACGGTCCAGTCGAACGAGACCGTGAACGTGTGGTTCACGGCCTGCACCTCGCCGACGGCGCCCGACTGGTTCCAGACGGTCGCGGCCCGCCACGACGGAGCCCACCGGCCGTTCTGGTTGACCGCGACGGTGAGTCCGAGCCGCTCGCCGAGCTCGACGATCTCGCGGGCCTGCTCGATCGTGCTCGCGAACGGCTTCTGGCTGAGCACGTGCTTGCCCGCACGCAGCGCCTGAAGGATCACCGGGTAGCGGTCCTCGGTGCGCACGGCGACGTCGACGACGGCGACGGCCTCATCGGCGAGCAGGTCATCGAGGCTGTCGTAGGGCCGCAGGTCGAACCGATCGACCGCGGATCGAAGTGCCGCGGGGATCACGTCGAACGCGCCGACCACCTGAAACCCGTACTTGCGGTATGCGGGCAGATGCGCCTTCTGCGCGATGCTGCCGCACCCGATCATGCCGATGCCCAGCGTCGCCGCGCTGGTGTCGGGGAGATAGTCCACAATCTCGTGCGCTGCCACGGCGTCGTCCTTTTCCGCGAACGCCCGGCGACCACTTCGTCGTGTTAGCGCTGCCATTGCAGCATACGACCGGTCACGCGAGACGTCAACCCTGCCGAGCGGGCCCGGCGGGAGTGAGGGGCCCGGACGGCATCGAGCCCCTCATGGCGTGGACGGCGACACGAGCACCCCGTCGATTCGCCGGGGGATCGCGTGGAAGTCATCCCTCAGCTCGGCCGGCAGCGCCTCCTGTGGCGCGCCCTTGAACGCGATCGGCCGCTGAAAGCGGCGGACGGCCGTCGCACCCACCGAGGTGTGCTGGGAGTTGGTCGCCGGCCACGGGCCGCCGTGGTTCTGTGCCCAGCCGACCCGGACGCCGGTCGGGTACCCGTTGAACACCAGTCGTCCGCTGGTGGCCGTCATCGCGGCGAGCAGCCCGCCGAGCTCGGCTCCCTCGCCGGGCTCCGAGTGCAGTGTCGCGGTGAGCGAGCTCGGGATGCGATGGAACGCGTCGACCACCTCTGCCATCGTCGAATACCGCGCGAGGATGACGAGCGGGCCGAAGCACTCCTCCGCGAGGTCCGCGCCGAGCGAGGCGGCATCGGTCTGCAGGAGGGTCGGCACAGCGGTGATGCCTCCGCCGTCCGGCGCCGAGGCGCCCCTGGCGACCTCGGCCGCCCCGGAGGCCTCCAGACGGCCCGAGATCTCCGCGAACGCGTCGGCGATGCGAGAGTTGAGCACCGTCTGAGCGGTGCTGGACGCGAAGAGGCGCGCGAGCCGAGCCACCACCGCGTCCCCATCGGCGCCCGTCGGCACGAACGCGATGCCCGGCTTGGTGCACAGCTGGCCGGCCGATCCCGTCACCGACCCGCACAGCCCCTGCGCGATCGCCTCCCCTCGGGCCGCTGCCGCGCCTGGCGTGACCACCAGGGGGTTGATGCTGCTGAGCTCGCAGAAGAGCGGTATCGGGTCGGCGCGCTCGTCGATCGCGGCCTGCAGCGAGCGCGCGGCGGCCAGCGACCCCGTGAAGCTGGCGGCCCGGACACCGTGATGCTGCACGAGCGACCTTCCCGCCGCCTGGCCGAGCACCATGCCGAACGTGTCCTCCGGCGCCGCGGCCTCCCGGGCGGCCGTGCGCAGCACGTCGAACGACGCGACGGAGGTGAGCAGGTGCGAGCTGTGCGCCTTGAGGATCACGGGACAGCCCGCCGCGATAGCGGAGGCCGTGTCTCCGCCCAGCACGGAGAACGCGAAGGGGAAGTTGCTCGACCCGAAGACGGCGACCGGGCCCACCGGGATGAGCATGCGCCGCACATCGGGAGCGGCGCCGAGGACGGTGTCGCCGGCGTGATCGATGGCCGCCTCCAGGAACGCCCCCTCCCTCACCACCTCGGCGAACATCCGGAACTGGAACGCGCTGCGGCTGAGCTCGCCGTCGAGCCGCGCCTCGGAGAGGCCCGTCTCCCGGGCCGCCGCGGTCACCAGGGGCGCGCGCTGCCGCTCGGCGACCTCGGCGATCGCACGAAGCAGGGCCACCCTGCTGGCACGGCTGCCCGCAGAGAACGTCTCGTGCGCCGCGACGGCGGCGGCGACGGCGGCCGCGACCTGCTCGGACGTGGAGGGCTCGAGGCCGGTCTCCTCCGTCGTGCCGGTGCGTGGGTCGGTCGTGATGAGCATGGCGAATCGGCTCCTTTCGGGTTCGCCGGTCAGGTGCGTGCCGGTCAGATCAGACGTCGCGAGGCGAGATTGCGCATGAGCGCGCCGATGCCGAACGCCCAGGGCGGACAGTCCTCGCTCGCCCGTACCCGATTGCGCAACGTGCCGAGGCGGGGCGAGCTGATCGTCACGACGTCGCCGGGCCTGTGGGTGAAACCACGGCCGGGAACGTCGCGGTCGTCGACCGGTGCGAACAACGTTCCCAGCATGAGCACCGCACCGTCGGGGTACTGGTGGTGGTCGCCGACGAGTTGCGCGGCCAGGTCGGCCGGATCGCGACTGATCCTCGTCATGTCCGAATGCCCGGACAGCCGGTAGCCGTCCTCGCCGAGCACCAGCAGATCGACGGCCGCGCCGCGCACGTCGTCGAGGGTGAAGCCGTCGTCGAAGATCCTGATGAAGGGTCCGAGCGCACAGGACGCGTTGTTGTCCTTCGCCTTGGGCAGCAGCAGTGCCGAACGGCCCTCGACGTCCCTGAGGTTGACGTCGTTGCCGAGGGTGGCGCCCACGGGAGTCCCGTCGGGCGCGAGCGCGAGGACGACCTCCGGCTCCGGGTTGTTCCACTCGGACGCCCTCAGGACGCCGACGTCCATTCCCGTCCCCACGGCCGCGAGGACCGGCGCCTTCGTGAAGATCTCGGCATCCGGGCCGATCCCCACCTCCAGGTACTGGCTCCAGGCGCCCTGGTCGATCAGCAGGCGCTTCAGGGCCGATGCGTGGTCGGAGCCGGGACGGATCGAGGAGAGCTCTGTGCCGATCTCGCGCGCGATCGTCGCCCGCAGCGCGAGCGCCGCGTCCGCATCTCCCCTGGCCCGTTCCTCGATCACCCGCTCCACCATCGACTCGGCGAAGGTGACGCCTGCGGCCTTGAGCACCTGCAGGTCGGCCGGCGCGAGCAGCGACGGCCGTCGCCGATCGCGGAGATGCACCGGGGTGTTTGCCAGCAGCTCCTCCACTCCCCCGATCCGCGCTCCCGCCACGGACCGGGCGGCGCCGGCGGGGTCCGGCGACGCCAGCAGGTCGCTCACCGTGGGAAAGTCCCGGCTCAGGTCGAGCACGCCGTCCTCGGCGATCAGAACCGGCGAGGGACCGCCGGCGTCGGGGATCCAGGCCCGCCCCACGAGGGTGCCCGCGAATCGGTCATCGGGGAGGGCGTCGGCCGGATCGCCGAACCATTCATGCACTGCCATCGTCTGCTCCCGGGGTGGTGGAACGCTGCTCAACGCTTCGTGAAGACACCGTCGCGCCGCTCCGCGAAAGCTCGCCGGCCCTCCGTGGCGTCCTGTGTGGCGAACGCGACGGTCTGCAGGTGCCGCTCGAACTCGAGCGCCTGGCTCTGCGGCATGTTGAACGCCGCGCGCAGGTTGGCCTTGGCCATCTCTGCGGCTATCGGCGGGCGAGACGCGATCGTCGCGGCGAGTGCCGCGGCCCTGGCCCGCAGCCGCTGCGGCGGGACGATCTCGGTGACGAGTCCCCAGCCGAGAGCGCGTCTGGCGTCGATCGGGTCCCCCGTCATGAGCATGAGCGCCGCGTTGCTCGGGCCGATCGAGTGGGCGAGCAACGACGAGACCCCGCCTCCGCCGATCCAGCCGAGCTTGATCTCGGACGCCGCGAAGCTCGCGGTCTCCGATGCGAGCCGGATGTCGCAGCACAGCGCCGTCTCCAGGCCGCCGCCGAAGGCGTAGCCGTTGACCGCCGCGATCATCGGCTTGGTGACGAGTCGCAACGCGTCGCAGTAGTCGTGTCGTCGGTCGAACTGCCATGGCGTCTCGTATCCATCGAGCCCGGCGATGTCCGAGCCGGCGCAGAAGGCTCGATCCCCGGCCCCGGTGAGCACGATCGCCCGTATCGCGTCGTGCTCGTTCGCCCAGGTCGCGGCCGCGACGAGCGCGGCCGACATCTCCTCGGTGACGGAGTTGAGCTTCCGCGGACGGTTGAGCGTGATCGTGAGGACGGCGCCGTCCACCTCGATGCCGAGCTCGACGGGGTGGTCGGGCAGCGCGACGCCGTTCATGAGATGACCCCCTTGCGAGACCGGCGATAGTCCGACTCGATGGATTCCACCGCGCGGTCGGCTTCGATCACATCGCACAGGTGGGCGCGGATCACCTGCGAGGCGGCGGACTGGAAGCGCACGAAGCCGTCATACTGCGGCCGCACCCAGGCGTCCTCGACCGTGCTGAGGACGTCGTGGTAGAAGCCGTGCGCGGCCCGGTTGACCAGGTCGTCATCCCATGCCGCTCGCGATGCCGGCTGTCCCTCGTGCCGAGGGATGAAGCCCACCTGGGCCTCATCGCCCATGAGCCAGCTCAGGAACCCTAGGAGCGCCGGCGTCGGATCACAGCGGTGCGACAGCGCGATGCCGGTGCCTCCGAGCGTCGAGCCACGACCACCGCCGGCCCCGGCCGGAGCATCGGCGAATCGCAGGCGCCCGCGGCTGTAGCCCACGTACCCGAAGACCAGCGGACAGTAGGAGATGCCGGAGGGCGACGGGTCACGCGACATGCGCTCGAGGAGGCCGATGGGGTTGTCGTCGATGGCCTCCGTGGCGGAGTTCAGCGATCGCATCAGTCCGAGCACGTGGAGCGCCATCGAACGAGAGATGAACCGCTCAGGATCGCCTCCGGGGCGCTCGCCGAGGGCGACGCAGATGGAGGCGAAGCTGAGCAGCGCGTGCGGGCCGGCGAGGGAGAGCGCGACGCGATGCGTCCCTGCGAACACGACGGCCTCGTCCCACGTCGCGGGCAGCTGGTCACGGGCGACGAGGTCGCGCCGGTACGCGGCGACCTGCGCCGACGCGTCGATCGGGAGCGCCAGCTGCCGGCCGCCCAGGCGGTAGGAGTCGTACGACGCGCCCACGGTCCCGACGCGCCACGCTGACGACGTGGCCGGATCGAACAGCCCGTCGAGGGGACGCAACGCCCCGCTCGAGTCGGCCTCGCCGAGATGGGGATGGTCGATCACGAGCAGGTCGTATTCTTCCGCGAGCGCCTCCAGAGATGCGGACTCGAAGCCTTCGAGGGGTTGAGCCTGCCAGGTGAGCCCGAGGTCGGACCACTCGGGCAGGCGGGACGCCTCGCGCAGGCTGGCCCAGCCGCGCGGGTGGTCCCAGGTGAGTCCTTTAAGAGCCATTCCGACCTCGTCTCACTCGTCCAGCACGGCGGGCTCGCCCTCGACGACCGCGCCGGACGCGACCAGGTCATCGACCTCGTTATCGGACAGACCGATCGAGGCGAGGATCTCGCGTGTGTGCTCCCCGGCGAGCGGAGCCCCGCGGTAGACCCTGGGCGGGGTCGTCGAGAACCCGTAGGGGAATCCCGGCGTGACCACGACCCCCTCAGTCGGATGCTCGTACTCGACGAAGGTCCCGTTGTGCTTGATCTGCGGATCGTTCAGCAGCCGCTCGTAGTCGTAGACCGGACCGGCCCAGATCGACGTGCCGGCGAACAGCCCGAGCCAGTGCTCGGTCGTCTCGGCCTTCAGCCGAGCGGCGGTCTTGCGGTAGATCTCGTCGCGATGGGTCCAGCCGTGCACCTCAGCGTCCATCTCGAGGAAGCTCGGCTCGCCGATGGCCCGACCGAGCTCGGGAAGACTCGGCATGGCCACGACGATGAAGCCGTCCGTGGTGGCGAAAGCCCCGTACGGCGCGCGGATGTAGACGTGGGCGTGCGGCTCGGCGCTGCGCACCTGCGGGACGTGCCCCACGGTGAACACCGACAGCTCCTGCATCTGCAGGGTGGTGATCGCGTCGAGCATGTTCACGGTCACCAACTGGCCCTCGCCGGTCCGCTCACGGTGGAACAGCGCGGCGAGGATGCCCTCGAACGCGGTCGAGGCGGTGACGGCGTCGACGAGGTACTGGCCGGCCGGCTGCGGAGGCTGGCCCGCTCGCCCGGCCGAGAGCATCGCGCCGCTCATGGCCTGCAGCAGCAGGTCCTGGCCAGGCCGGTCGCGATAGGGGCCGTCCTCGCCGTATCCCGAGATGGAGGCGTACACGATGTCCGGCCGCTGCGCCCGCAGCGCGTCGTAGTCGATCCCGAGGCGGGCCGCGACGCCCGGCCGGTAGTTCTGGAGGAACACGTCAGCCGACTTCACCAGCTCGAGCAGCACCGATCGTCCGCGTTCGCTCTTGAGGTCGATCGCGATGGATCGCTTGTTGCGGTTGAGGGAGAGGAACGAGACGTTGATGCGGTTGCCCGTCGCTCCCCCTGATGCGGAATACCGCTGCCATTCGCCCTGCGGCGGTTCGACCTTGATCACATCGGCGCCGAGGTCACCCAGCCGCTGCGCGGCGAACGGTCCGGCCATCGCGATCGAGCAGTCGATCACCCTGACCCCGTCGAGGATCCCGCGCTGCGTGCGCTCGTCGTCGTTCATCGCCGGCCCTTCTCCGCCGGGCCGATGCCGTCGCGGACCTCCGTCACGGCTGATCTCCCACGGCGCGAATGCGCGCCACCGCGGACGCCGTCTCGCTCTCGCCGTCGAGCACGGCCACGGTCGTGCGGTAGGAGGCCGTGTCGCCGTGTTCGAGCCAGATCATCGAGCCGTCGTCGCGCGCCGTCTGATCCCCGCCGACGTGGTGAGTGGACGGCTCGAAGCCGAGAGCGTACTGACCGGAGCGCAGGTTCTGCCATTGGAAGAAGCACGGCATCCCCGCCGCGTCCCAGGAGATCTCCACCCCGTCGAGGCGGTCCGCCGACACGAGCGCGACGCGGTGCCTTCCGTCATCGGCGGCGATCAGCTCATGCTCGGTGACCTGCTCGACGAACCCCTTCCGTGGGCCGGGCATGACCCGGTATCCCACGCCCTGCTCGACGACCGAGTCCGACCGCCACAGGTGCGAGCGGATCGGTGCGACCAGCTCGGCCCCCTCGTCGAGGTACGGCCAGCCGACGTTGAGGTGATACAGGAGCATGTGCGGCGTCGACTCGAAGCCGAGATTCTCGACCTCGTCGCTGAACCGGATCTCGGTGCCGTCCAGATCCGCCTCTATGGTCCGGGTGAGCCTCAGATGCTCTCCGAAGGAGGTCGCCTGCGTCACCTCGCCGACCACCCGCAGCACCGGCCTCCCGTCCACGCTCACCTCCCGGGCCTCGAGGATCCGGCCGGGGATTCCGGTGAGCCTTCCGTGGAGTCCGTGCGTGACCGTGGGCTTCGGCGGGTAGTGGTAGCCGCTGGCGTCGACGGTCGCCCCGAACAGCGTATGGTCGAGCCCTCCGGTCACCAGCAGGCCGTCGAGCGACCTGAGCCATGAGAGGCCGTCCTCGTCGCAGTTGTCGTGCAGGCCCGGGTGACGGAATCCGTTACCCGACCGCCATCCGAACGGGCGACCACGGTATCGAGCGGAGCCGATGTCGAAGGCGCGGTCTGCCAGGACCTCGAACTCGAGGCCGGAGGACGTGCGCACGACGATCGCCCTCACACCGCGCTCGACTCCGTCGTCGAACACGACGGTGCGGATTCCCGCGACCGAGGCGAGGTCGCCGGTGCGCTCTTCGAGCTGAGCTCTGGTGAGGCGGCGCCCGGCGACGAGGAGCTTTTCGTCGCTCATTCCATGATCCATCCGCCGTCGACGTTGATGGTCTGCCCTGTCACGAAGCTCGAATCGGGCCCGATCAGCCAGGAGACCACCGCGGCGAGCTCGTCGGGTCGGCCCCGCCGTTTCACCGCCTGGTGGTCGAGCACGAAGCGCGTGTACTCCTCGGGGTCGCCCTGAATCTCCTCCGCCTTCGTCGGGAAGGCACCAGGAGACACCGCGTTGACGCGCAGGCCATCCGGTCCGAGCTCGCGTGCGAGGGCTCTGGTCAGGCCGACCGCCGCGCCCTTCGTCGAGACGTAGCTGGCCAGGTTGGACCACCCGCCGTGCCACGTGATCGATCCGACGTTGACGATGCTTCCGCGGCCGCGCGGCGCCATCAGCGCAGCTGCCGCCTGCGAGCCGACGAAGTAGGCGCGTTGGTTCACGGCGACGACGTCTTCGTATTCCTCGAGGGGAATGCGAAGGAAGGGCGTCGGCGGGTAGATGGCGGCGTTGTTGACGACGGCCTCCAGAGCGCCGAGCCGGCTCTCGGCCTCGGACACGGCCCACCGGATTCGATCGGCGTCACGAAGGTCGACATCGAGCCTCGTCGCGCGCACGCCCGCGTCCGTCAGCAGTTGCGCTGTCGCCTCGAGCTGCGCGCTCGGGCGCCCCAGGGCCGCGACGGCATATCCGTCGGCGCCGAGACGCCGGCAGATCGCCCGCCCCAGCGAGCCTCCGGCGCCCGTCACGAGGACGGTCCCTCGTGCCATGCCGGCCCTGCTGCCATCGTCGATCGCGCTCATCGCCTCATCGATCCCTTCCTCGTACGGCACCCACCGCATCGTCGAACTCGCTCAACCGCACCACCCGGGCCTCGCGAAGCGACCGGTAGGCCGCCTCGACGAGAGCCAGGCTCCGCAGGTTGTCGTCGATGCTCAGGGCCGGTTCCCGACCCGTCTCGACGGCGAACTGCAGCTGCTCCATGACGCCGATGAACGCCTGCGGAAACCACTTGCCCGTCCACGTCGGCGTGATCCACTCACCGACGGTGGCGGTCGGCGACATGTAGCGCAGCGTGGACGGCGCGTCGGCGCTCCAGCCCAGCGTGCCTTCGGCGATGCCGTCCGTGCCCTCCACCCGCCAGCGGATGTAGTCGGCCGGGGCCGCTCGTCCTGACCTCGGCCCCGCCCACACGTCCTCGATCGACGACGCGAGAACGCCGCTGGCGAAGCGGATGGAGGAGACGACGATGCCGTCGCTGTGCGGGAACGCCGTGCGCGGATCAGGACGTCCCATGGTGGAGATCTCGACCGCTTCGCCGAACAGGTACCGCAGCGCGTCGAGGTGGTGCACGCTCATGTTGGCGATGGTGAGGCGCTCGTACCCGGCCAGGAAGCCCTGCCAGTGCGGGACGGCGCGCATGTCGATGCTCGCGAACACCGGATCCCCGAGGATGCCCGCCTCCAGCAGCTGCCCCAGCACCCGCACCGACTGGTCGTAGCGCATGTTCTGGTTCACCGAGAGCACGGTGCCGGTCGCAGCCGCCTCATCCCTCAGGGCCACGGCCTCAGCGAGGGTCAGGGCCAAGGGCTTCTGAGCGAGCACCGCCTTCACGTGCGGCTGACGCAGGGCCAGCCGGACCAGCTCGGGCTGCCGATCGGGCGGGAAGGCGATGTCGACGATCTCCACGCGCTCGTCGGCGATGAGTTCGCGCGGTGTGCGGTGCACGGTCCCGATCCCGTGTCGCGCGGCGACGGCGGACGCGTGCGCCGGGTTCCTGGACGCGATGGCGACGACCGGGAATCCGGCCTCGCGGTAGGCCACCAGCTGCACGTCCGCCATGATCATGCCGGCACCGATGCACCCGATGGCATGCGAGCGCACCCGCACCGGCGGGTCGGGCTCGGGAACGAGTCCGGTGGCCTGGCCGGGCGGCCGATGCGCTTCTTCGCGTGCCATAGGGCTTCAATCTAGCCACAAATTGGCAGCGCTGCCATGGGTCGCGTACTTTTCTGGTCGCAGAGGAAGGCGGACCGGGCAGTATCCTCTCCCCAAGCCGGAGTGGGCTGGCGAGTCGCAGAGGGGGTTTCGTGACCGGAAGAGGCGAGGGACCGCACGGCGCGCCTTCGTCGGACGGCGAGGCCGGCGACCGACGGCGGCTGACCAGCAGGTCGACGCTGCGGCCGACGATGTCGGACGTGGCGCGCCACGCCGGCGTCGCACCCCAGACGGTCTCACGAACGCTGCGGACCCCGCACCTCGTCTCGCGAGAGACCTACGAGCGCGTGCAACGGTCAATCGCCGCCACGGGCTACGTGCCCAACCTCACAGCGAGCAGCCTCGCATCGAACCGCTCGATGACGGTCGCGGTGCTCATCCCGGCGATCTCGACCTCGATCTTCGCCGATGTCCTGCACGGCCTCGACGAGGTGCTGAGCCCTCACGGGTACCACCTCTTCATCGGATCGACGGACTACGACCTCGACCAGGAGGAGCAGCTGACCCGCACGTTCCTGGGACGTCGGCCGGACGGCTTCTTCATCGTCGGCACGGCGCACACCGAGACGACGACTCACCTCCTGCTGCAGTCGGCGATACCCGTGGTCGAGGGCTGGAGCCTCACGCCGAACCCGATCGGCAGCGTCGTCGGGTTCTCGAACATCGCGGCGGTCCACGCGATCACGCAGGCGGTCGTCGAGAAGGGCTATCGTCATCCGACCTTCGCCGGTTCCATCCGGGAGGGCGACACCCGGGCGGTCGAGCGCAGCAAGAGCTTCGAGCTCGCCGTGCGAGAACTCCTCCCTGGCGAGCCCGTGCGCATCGTCAACGCGGGCGCACGCGAGGTCGAGTTCGAGACGGGCAGAGAGCTCTCGCGCCGAGTGCTGGCCGAGCATCCGGAGACCGACGTGCTGATGTTCTCGAGCGACATCTTCGCCGCGGGCGCCCTCTTCGAGTTCCAGCAATCGGGCGTCAAGGTGCCGGAGCAGCTGGGGGTCACCGGCTTCGGGGACTTCGAGATCGCCAGGCACATCTCGCCGGCGCTCACCACCGTCGCCGTTCCCAACCGTGCGATCGGGACGGAGGCCGGGCGCCTGCTACTGCGCGGGATGACCGAGCCCGACTTCATGCCGCAGCGCATCGACGTGGGCTTCGAGGTCGTTCTGCGCCAGAGCGCGTGAGCATGCCGGGCGCGCCGATGGGGACGGCTTTCATCGGATGTCTTCTCTTGACGAACCACAGGGCGAGAAGTAGCCTCATCGCAGATGGCAGCGCTGCCACCGCGATGTCGCCCACCGGGCTGGTCGTCCGTTCGCGCGGATCGATTCCCCCGGATCGGTTCATCGTCAGCGCTCTCGTACCGAGAGAAAGTGAGATCTACCCAATGATGAGTAGAAGCAGGAAGACGACGCGCTTCGTGGTGGTGACTGCGGCGGCGTTGATGCTGCCCAGCCTGCTCACGGCGTGCTCGTCGTCCGGAGGCAGCGGCGGCTCCTCGGGCGGAAAGGTGACCCTCACGGAGGAGGACTACTTCACCGCCGATCCCGACAACACCGCCTACGACGACATCATGAAGCGTTGCGGCGCGAAGGCCGGGGTCACCATCAAGCGCACCGCCGTCGCACCCACCTCCATCATCCAGAAGGTGCTGCAGCAGGCATCTGCCAAGACCCTCCCCGACATCCTGATGCTCGACAACCCGACGCTGCAGCAGGTTGCCGCAGCCGGTGCGCTGCAGCCGCTCACCGACCTCGGAGTGAGCACCTCCGGCTACCCCAAGGGGATCCTCTCCACCGGAACATACAAAGGCAAGGTCTACGGGCTGCAGCCCACGGCGGCCAGCATCGCGCTGTTCTACAACAAAGACCTGTTCAGCGCAGCGGGCCTGCAGCCGCCGACGACCTGGGACGAGCTGAAGGCCGACGCCCAGAAGCTCACCAACGGGTCGACCTACGGGGTCGCGTTCTCCGGCGGCACCCAGACCGAGGCGCCGTGGCAGTTCCTGCCCTTCATGTGGACCAACGGCGGGAGCGAGACCAAGATCGACTCGCCGCAGGTCGTGCAGGCATTGCAGTACTGGACCGACCTGGTCGACGACGGGTCGGCGTCGAAGGGCGTGGTGAACTGGAGCCAGTCGGACGCGAACAGCCAGTTCATGGCCGGAAAGGCCGCCATGCAGGTGAACGGCGCCTGGAACATCCCCGTCCTCGCCAAGCAGCCCGACCTGCACTACGGCGTCGTGCCCATCCCCACGCCGAGAGCCGGGCAGACCGTGCAGCTGCCGCTCGGCGGAGTCGTCGCGACCGCACCTCGCACGAAGGACACCGGCAATCAGAAGGCGGTCAGCAAGGTGGTCAGCTGCATCGTCGGCGACACCACGCAGCTGAGCCTGGCCAAGGCCGAGAACTCGGTGCCGGCGAAGACAGCACTGCTCGAGAAGTTCGGAAATGACAACCCCGAGCTGAAGTCGTTCACCGAGGGATCCTCCGGGTGGCGTTCCCGCACCGCCAAGCTGGGCGACGCGTGGCCGAAGACCGAGGCCGCGCTGTTCCAGGCGATCCAGGCGGCGCTCAGCGGGAAAAGCTCGCCGTCGGACGCCCTTTCGAGCGCCGCGCAGAGCATCAAGTAACGGATGTCGGTGGGCACCGCACAGGCGGGCGTGAACGGCGTCGTCGCCGGACCCCGAGAGGTGGTCCGGCGACGACGGCGCACGCTCCTCACCTTCACCGTCCGCTGGATCTACTTCCTGCCTGCGGCCGTCTACCTCGCGCTGTTCTTCGGGTATCCCATCGTGAAGAACATCACGATGAGCTTCCAGCACTACACGACAGCGACGTTCTACACGGGCGAGGCGCCGTGGGTGGGCCTGAGCAACTACATCGCCGTCATCCAGTCGCAGGTGTTCGGCACGACCATCGTCAACACCGCCATCTTCACGGTCGGGTGCATCGTCGGCCAGTTCGGGCTGGGGCTGCTCCTCGCCCTCTTCTTCAAGCAGAGGTTCCCGCTGAACGGACTGCTGCGCTCGTTGCTGCTCCTGCCGTGGCTGCTGCCGCTCATCGTCTCCAGCGCGGTGTGGAAGTGGATCCTCGACCAGGACTCGGGCGTGCTGAACGAGTTCCTGGTCGGTCTCCACATCACCCCGGGCCCGGTCTCCTGGCTCACCAGTCCCAGCCTCGCCCTCGGCTCGGTGATCCTGGTGTGCATCTGGGTGGGCATACCCTTCAACGCGGTGATCCTCTACGGCGGCCTGCAGGAGATCCCTACGGAGCTGTACGAGGCGGCGGCACTCGACGGCGCAACCGGGTGGAAGGCGTTCCGACACGTCACCTGGCCGTTGCTGCGCCCCGTCACCGATGTCGTGCTCGTGCTCGGCGTGGTCTACACCCTCAAGGTGATCGACATCATCCTGGGACTGACCGACGGAGGCCCGGCGAACGCGACCCAGACGATCGCGACCCGCTCGTACCAGCTGTCGTTCTCGTTGTTCGACTTCGGGCAGGGGTCGGCCATGGGCAACGTGCTGCTAGTGGTCAGCCTGATCTTCGCCGTCATCTATCTCCGACTCAGCCGCAGGAGCAGCAATGTCTGAGCTCACCGCCAGTCGTCCGCTCGGCGGGCAGAGGCGCGGCGACGCGCCGCACCGGCAGCGGCCGAGGGGCCGGCGCTGGGCCAACCTGGTGATCGGCATCCTCATCATGGTCGTCATGCTCTTCCCGGTGTACTGGATGATCAACGTGTCGCTGCAGCCGATCAACGGCGCCATCGAGGCGAACTGGTTCCCGTGGAACGCGCAGCTCTCCGCCTACATCGAGGTCATCGGCGCACAGGGACCGAACCTCGTGACCAGCCTGCTCGTCGCCATCGGGAGCGTCGTCCTGAGCCTTGCCATCGCCACCCCAGCGGCGTATGCGCTGTCGCGGTCGCCGGGCCGCATGGTCGACATCGTGCTGTTCCTCATCCTCATCACCCAGATGATCCCGGGGATCGTCGTGGCCAACGCGCTGTACCCGGCGTTCAACGACCTCGGGCTGCTCGACTCGATACCCGGACTGATCCTCGCCGACGCGAGCGCCGGGATACCCTTCGCGATCATCCTGATGCGGGCGTTCATGTCGAACATCCCGACCGAAATCATCGAGGCCGCGTGGGTGGACGGAGCCAGCTCGTTCCGCGCCTTCTGGTCGGTCGTCATCCCGGTGTCGCGAAACGCGCTCGTCACCGCCGGCCTGTTCACCTTCCTGTTCGCGTGGAGCGACTTCCTGTTCGCCCTGACGCTGACGACGACACCCAAGGTGCGGCCGATCACGCTCGGCATCTTCGAGTACCTCAGCTCCACGAACGAGAACTGGAGCCAGGTGATGGCCACCGCGGGACTCGCCTCGATCCCCGCGATCGCGCTCCTCCTCGCAGCGCAGCGCTTCATAGCGAGCGGGGTGACCGGTGGTGCCGTCAAGTAGGCCAGGGCGGGCCGGCGCGATGGCGGGCCGGCCCGACGCCCCGTCCCGCCGGGAGCATCGATGAAGGTCACCGGCTATCGCAGCCTCACCACCCACCACGACTGGGGCCGGGCGATCGGAGACGCGAACGGGCACATCGCCGGGACCAGGACCGATGCGCCGGTGCCGATCCTCGAGACGAACTCAGGGCTGGAGAGTGTGGGACTCGGCCCGCACTCCGAGCTGCGGCTGGGGCCTGCCTCCGGAATATGAACGCGCGAGAGGCGGGCCCGCGGACCGGACACGACGCGATCAGGCCCCGCCGTCGGCGGCATCGGCGATGCGGAGCAGCGTCGACGCAGTGTCCCTGAAGAGCTCCCGGAGCTCGTCAGGCTCGTCGATGATCACATCGCAGTCCAGGCCCGCGATGACGGCGGGGAGCCAGTCGAGACGTTTCGCGCGGATCTCGACGCGGTGCCAGGCATCCGCGCGCTCGCCGTCTGGAGCATCGAGCGGCTCCACGACGGCGATGCTCGCCGGAAGGCGTGTGCGAATCCGCTCCTCGGTGGCGCGCGCGCGTAGCCGAACGCGCCAGGGATAGTCCGCGCCCGCGAAGCCGTCCACGAGACGCGAGTGCGCGTCTCGTGTGGCCGGCGGGACGAAGGCGCCCGGCAGTGCTCGGGCGGTCCGGATCCGGTCGATGCGGAAGGTGCGTCCTTCATGCAGATCGGCATCCAGCGCGGTCAGATACCAGCGGCCACCGTGAACGACCAGTTCCCAGGGATGCACCGTGCGCCGTGAGGGCGTGTCGTCTGCATCGCGGTAGCGCAGTTCAAGCGGCCTTCGTTCTCGCACGGCGTCGGCGACCGTGAGCAGGATGCCGGCGTCCGGAACGCCGTCGAGGGCGGGCGGACTCAGCGCCGCGGTCTTAAGGAGCGTGGCGAGCAGGCCGGCCGACTTCGCAGGGAGTGATCTCTGGATCTTGGCCAGCGCGATCTGTGCTGCCACATCCGGGGTGTCCGAGGCCGACTGAGCCCGAGTCACGCCCAGGAACACGGCCACGGCCTCCTCGTCGCTGAGGATCAGCGGGGGCATGCTGTAGCCGGCGGCGAGGCGGTAGCCGCCGTAGCGGCCCCTCACCGACTCGACCGGGATGTCCAGGTCCAGCAGCTGCTGCGCGTATCGGCGAACCGTGCGCTCGTTCACCCCGAGCCGATCGGCGAGCTCGCCGACGCTCCGGATCTCCGCGGATTGCAGCAGTTCAAGAAGCTGCAGCACACGCGACGTCGGGGTGTTCACCTCACACAGCCCATGCGCCGAGCCTCCCTCCGATACCGGGCAGGATTCGCCCGGTATCAGTCGTAGCGTAAGGGATCACGCCCCGGCTCACGAGGGCGCAACGCATACCGAGGAGAGACGCTCATGCAGTTCGCAGCCACCCGTATCATCACCGACGATGTCGATGACCTCGTCGCCTTCTACGAGAAGATCACCGGCCTGACAGCCGTCCGGCTGCATCCTCTGTTCGCGGAGCTCCGCACCGACTCCGGCACCCTTGCGATCGCGAGTTCGGCCACCGTCGCGCTGATGGGCGAGAACGCCGCCGAGGCGCACGCCAATCGATCCGTGACGTTCGACTTCCTCGTCGATGACGTCGACGCGGTCTATCCCGCGCTCCAGGGCGTCGTGGAGACGTTCGTCAACGAGCCGACGACGATGCCGTGGGGCAACCGTTCACTCCTGTTCCGCGACCCGGACGGCAACCTCGTCAACTTCTTCACGCCGGCCACCGGCGAGGCACAAGAGCGCTTCGGACGGTGAGGACCGGCGCAGCCTCCCTGCCGTATGGTCAAGACCCCACGACGAACTCGCCCGCACCAGCCGCGGCCGTGCCGTCCCACGAGCAGTCGCACTCGGGCTCAGCCGCAGGGGAGCACACGCTAGACGCCGGTCCGTCCGCCGTCGACGAGCACATTCGTGCCGGTGATCATGGCCGCGTCCGCGCTGGCGAGGTACCCGATCAGGGAGGCGATCTCCTCCGGCTGCGCGAATCGGCCGACGGGGATCTCGGCCTTCGCCCGCTCACCCTTCTCCCCGGCCCAGGCGACCTTGCCGAGCGGCGTCTCGACCACGGTCGGCGAGATTGCATTGACCGTCACGCCCGACGGCGCCCATTCCTTGGACAGCACGCGGGTGAGTCCCACGATCGCCGCCTTGCTGGCCGCATAGGCCGCGTGCTCGTCGAGACCGATCACGGCTGCCTGCGACGCCAGGTTGATGATGCGGCCATAGCCGGCGCCGAGCATGACCCGTCCGGCGGCCTGGGACATGTAGAAGGTCGCGCTCAGATTCACATCGAGCGTCGTCTGCCACCGGTCCGGCGTGACGTCCACTGCTCTGTCGAGGAGAGCGACTCCGGCAGAGTTCACCAGAATCGTCGGCGTCCCCGCGAAGGCGACGGCTTGCGCGATGACGCGGTCGGCGGCAGTCGGATCGGTGAGGTCCCGTGCGATGCCGAGATGTGCGCCACCGGGAAGCTCGGACATCAGCTCGACAACCCGCTCGCTCAGGTCCACACCGACCACGCGTGCGCCCCGAGCTGCGAAGTATCGGGCGGTGCTGTATCCGATGCCGCTCGCGGCGCCGGTGATGATGGCGATGTCCTGGCTCGGTCTCTGACTCACGCTTTCCCCTCGAGCTTGCTCATGATGCCGATGTTCGACCTGCTCATGGTCCCTGACTCGATCGTGGGCAACTCGACCGACGGATGCCGGGTCGACGACGCCGCGATGGCCCCGAGCCCGGGCGCGCACCCGTTCACATCGGCAGGTTTAGCGGAAAGCCTCCGCTTTTGCACCCGCATCGCACTCATTGCATGTCATCGCACTCAGTGCATGTACAGGCCGCCGTCCACGTTGAGCGTGTGGCCGGTGACGAAGCCCGCATCCTCGCTGATCAGATACGAGACGGCCGCCGCGACGTCGCGCGGCTCCCCGATCCTGTCGAGCACACCGTCCGCGGCCATCCTCCGCTTCCGCTCCTCCGTGAGCGGCCCGCCCATGATGTCCGTGTCGATCGGACCGGGAGCTATAGCGTTCACCGTGATTCCGAATGCGCCCAGCTCCCTGGCGGCGGCACGTGTGAGTCCGATGACGCCGGCTTTCGCCGCCGAATACGCAGCCTTGCTGTAGGTGCCGCCGCCGCGCTGCGCGGAGACCGATGACAGGCTCACGATCCGCCCGACACCGTGTCTCGCCATGGTCTGCGCGGCCCGCCGCGTGACGTGGTGAACCCCCGTGAGGTTGATGCCGATCACGCGATCCCACTCCTCGGTGCTGACCTCGAGGTACGGGTCGGGCGAGGAGACCCCGGCGAGGTTGACGAGCGCGACAACCTGCGGCAGCTCCGACTCGAGAACGTCGAACGCCGCACGTACGGCCGAGTCGTCGACGACGTCCGCGCCGACGCCGAAGGCCTTCACGCCGTATGTCGCGGCGATGGTCTGCGCGACCGTCTTCGATTCCGAGTCGTCGAGATCGATCACCCCGACATTCCATCCCCGTTCGGCCAAGTAGTTCGCCGTCGCCTGGCCTATCCCCCTCGGGGAGGCAGCCCCCGTGAGGACAACGGTCGGCGACTGCGGATATCGAGATGTCATGAGGGGATGTTCCTTTCGAACTGCTGATGAGTGATGCACGAGCCGCAGAGGCGGCTCGTGCCCGCGGTGCGCATGCCGGTTCGCGAGGAGCAACGCGGCGAGCGCATGGAGTCCCGAGCACCAGGGTCGGCGCTACCGGATCTGGCTGATCTCGAAGGTGTCCGGGTCCCCGCCGATGCGCTCGCCGGTGTCGAGCGAGTCGATCCTGCGCATGTCCTCCTCGGTCAGATGGAAGTCGAAGACATCCAGGTTGGCGGCCATCCGTGGGCGCGCGGAGGCCTTGGGGATGGCGATGTAGCCATGCTGGAGATGCCAACGCAGGATGACCTGCGCCGGCGCCCGATCGAGAACGGCCGCGATCTCCAGCACCACGGGATCGGCGAGATCCCGGCCCTGTCCGAGGGGGCTGTACGACTCCACGGCCACTCCGCGTTCGCCGAGGATGCGGACCACCCCGGGTTGCGCGAAGTATGGGTGCAACTCGATCTGGTCGACCGCGGGGACCACCCCGGTCTCGGTGATCACGCGCTCCAGGTGGTGCGGAAGGAAATTGGAGACCCCGATCGCGCGAGCCAGACCCGCCCGCTTGGCCTCGATCATCGCCCGCCAGCTGTCCACGTAGGCGTCTCGCGCGGGCGAGGGCCAATGGATGAGATAGAGGTCGACATACTCCAGTCCGAGGCGGTCGAGGCTTCCCCGAAGGGCGTCCGCGGCGGACGTGCGGCCTTGCTCGCCGTTGCGCAGCTTCGTGGTGACGAACACCTCGTCTCTCGGCAGTCCGGACGCGGTCAGGGCTCGTCCGACGCCCTGCTCGTTGTTGTAGGCGGCGGCCGTGTCGATGTGGCGATAGCCGACATCGAGTGCCTCCTCCACCCTCGCCTGCACCTCATCAGGCGAGATCTGGAAGACGCCGAACCCGAGTTGCGGGATCCGCACGCCGTCCTCGAGCTGCACCGAGGGCGTGTTGCGGTTCGAGGGAAGGCTCATCTCGCGACCGATCGGCGAATGACGAGCAGGGACACGGACTGCAGCGGCAGGCTCAGCCGGATGTCGCAGACTCCCGCCGACGCGTCGATCTGCCGCCTCGGCTCGAACTCCTCGAGCCCCATCCTGCGATGCATGAGGTCGATCTCGTGCGCGGTCGGATGCCACGGCCTGCCCAGCTCGGTCCAGACGGTATGCGCGTTGCTGTGCCGCTCGTCGATCCGATAGTGCTCGACGACGTAAGGGCCCGACTCCAGACCCCGCACCTTCACCGCGACCTCGGCCGGCACGTCGTCGGTGCTGTATTGGTCGTCGGTGCGGCGATAGACGAGGATCGCGATCTCGCCGTCATCGCTGCGCGTGGCCAGCGCGTCGACCTCCTCGGGTGGAAGCTCGGGCACGATGGCATCCAGTTCGGAGACGCTCCAGGTGCTGTCCGATACGGCCGGAAGCCGGGTGGTGCCGAGCCTGCCGAACATGCGGTAGGCGTTGAGCAACGGCTTCTCCACACCGTTGGCGGTGATGAAGGATCGGGTGCCCTCGAACGTGCGTTCCCCCTCGAAGTAGAAGCTCCAGGTCGTGGCTTCACGCACCTGCGCCTTCTCGAGCGCGTTGAGGTCGAGGATCTTCTTCATGAGGTTCGCCTGGAACACCGGGTAGTACTCGGTGTTCTGGAAGCGGAAGTTCGAGTTGTCGTACACGCCCCAGTGCGCCGGCACGCCCGCGTCGCACTCGTCGACGATGGCGGGCAGGTCGGCGAACTGCGGGAACTCCGCCATCACACGCAAGAGCGTGCGGATCTCGTAGAGCATCTTCGTGGTCTGCGGCGACTGCTTCTGCGGCGCCTCCGAACCGATGGGCCCGTATGTGCGCCATGGCACGAAACGCGAGCCCTTCGTGTGGAACGAGACGAAATCGAGCGGAAGGCCGTTGTCAGCGACGTGCTGGAGGAACTGGCGGAGGAACCCGACGCCGTTGGGACCGCCGGTGACGGTCGGACCTCCGACCGACGCGTTCGGCAGCACACTGCGCACCGCGCGAGCCGTCGTGTCGTAGAGCGCGTTGAACTCCTCGCGGGTTCCGCGCCAGTAGTAGATGTCCGGCTCGTTCCACAGCTCCCAGAGCCACCCGGAGACTTCTTCCTCGCCGTAGCGCTCGAGGCAGTGCTGCGCAAGAGTTGCAACCAGTGCGCCCCATCTCGCGTAGTCCTTCGGCGGGAAGCTCCAGTGCCCGGCCTCGTACGCGCTGTAGACCGTAGGGCTGTCCACGAGTGGATATTCCTCGTATGCCCGCTCGGGAACGAGGTCGCGCGGAGTGAACCCGAGCTCGACGAGAACGTGATGCCCGGCCCCGACGATGGCGTCGTACGCCTGGTCCACGATGGTGAAATCGTAGAACGGCACACCGTCGCGTTCGTGATAGACGTTGCCGCTTCCTTGGTGGGGAAGACCGAAGCCTGTGCCGCTCACGAAGACATAGTGCGGACGAACATGGAACGGGGTGTGCGTCGTGCTCGCGATGGTGTCCAGCAGCTGACGCCCGGTGGTGGTGTAGGTCCAGTTGATCTCGTCGTATCCCAGGCTGGCCCAGATCGGCTCGATGCGTTCACCGGATGCCGCTGCATCGACCTCGATCGAGGCGCTGCGCACGTGAGCGGCCGCTGGGTCGTGGGGTGCGGCATCGGGAAAGAGGGGTGTGGACTCCACCCCGGGGTTCTTGTCGCGTCGAGCGGTGGCGGGAGTTTGGGTGGTCACGCCGATCCTTTCAATGTTGGAGGGGCTCGTCGACACCTGTCGTGTCGTGCCCGGTGCTGGTCATGTGCCGGGTGCTGGTCATTTGAGGGAGCCGACCGCGAGACCTCCTCGCCAATATCGCTGCAGGCTCAGGAACGCCACGATCAGGGGGATGATCGACACGAGGGAGCCGAGGATGATGAGGCTCCACAACGAGGTCGTTCCGGTGCCGCTCGCCGAGTTGGCCAGCCCATCCCAGAGCCCGAGTCCTACGGTCACGGGGAACAGGTTGTTGGATGAGAGGACGGCAAGCGGCAGGAAGTAGTTGTTCCAGGTTCCGACGAATGAGAGCAGCAGGACCGTCACCGCTGCCGGGCGCAGCAGCGGCAACGCGACCGTGAAGAAGGTGCGGAGCTCTCCTGCACCGTCGACGCGCGCAGCGTCCAGAAGCTCGTCGGGAATGGCGTCGGTGGCGTAGACCATCATCAGGTAGACCCCGAACGGGTTCAGCAGCGAGGGCAGGATGACGGCCCAGATGGTGTTGGTCATGCCCACCTGCGAGAGCATCGCGAATGTGGGGATCACCAGGGCGGTCAGGGGAACCATCACCGAGCCCAAGAGCAGCGCCAGGCTCAGGCGCCTGCCGGGAAAGGCGAATTTCGCGAATCCGTAGCCAGCGAGGATCGCGAGCGCAGTCGCGCCCGCTCCCCCGCTCACGGCGTAGAGCACCGAGTTGCCCAGCCATCTCAGGTAGATCCCGTCGTTGTATGTGAACAGCAGGCCGAGATTGTCGAACAGTGCGAAGGTCTTGTCGAACCAGAGCGCACCTCCGGTGCCGGAGAAGAGGCCGTGCGCATCCTTGGTGCTGGCCACGATGAGCCACCACAGCGGCAGCAGGAAGTAGATGACCAGCACCACGAGGAACACGTGCGCGCCCATCCGGGGCTTCCTTCGCGTGCGACCGCTCCTGGGCCGCACGGCGGCGTCAGCCGACTTGATTCCGATGGCCGTCATCAGACGATCCGTCCCTTCTTACGGGTCGCGAAGAGGAAGATGTAGACGCCCACGAACACGACGAGTCCGAGCGCGAACGAGATCGCCGACGCGTAGTTGATCTGCGAGTTCGCGAAGGCGAGGTTGTACGCATACATGTTCGGGGTGAAGGACGGCGTGATCACGCCGTTCGAGGATGGCGCGAGCACCTGAGGCTCGGTGAAGAACTGCAACGTGCCGATGAGCGCGAACACGAGGATCAGTACGAGAGCCGAGGCCACGAGCGGGAGCTTGATCCGCAGCGCGATCTGCCATTGGTTGGCGCCGTCGATCCTGGCCGCCTCATAGAGCGAGCTGTCGATGCCCTGGAGAGCGGCATAGATGATGATCATGTAGTACCCGCTCCACTGCCAGGTCACCACGTTCAGCAGGGCCCCGAACACGTCGTGGGATCCCAGCAGATTGGGCGCCGACGCGTGGAACAGCGCGAACACCTGGGCGAGCGGTCCGAATCCCGGGCTGTAGAGGAAGCCCCACATGAGCGCACCGATCACCGCGGGTATCGCGTAAGGCACGAAGATCATCAGCCTGGAGAAGCGGGCGAGCTTCGTCGTCACGGTGTCGAGCACGAGGGCAGCGGCGAGCGAGACGAGCATCTGAAGCGGGATCAGGACCACGGAGAACACCACGACGAACAGCAGTCCGCCGAGGAACTCCGGATCGCTGAACGCTTTGACGTAGTTCGCCAGTCCGCTGAAGGTCGTGCCGGTGGCGAGGCCCTTGGAGAACAGGCTCAGCCAGAACGCATACGCCAGGGGGACAACCAGGAATACCAGGAACACAAGGGCGAACGGTGCCACGAACAGCCAGCCGGTGATCTTGGGCCGTACCGATCTGCCGCGTGCGGTCGCCCTCGCCCGAGGGGCCGACGACCGCACGGCGTACGAGCCGATTCCAGTCATCACTTGACCTTGACCGTGAAGCCCTGTGCCTTGGCATACGACACGATTGTCGCCTGCAGCTTCGAGAGCCCGGCCGCCGAGGTCTCAGCACCGCTCGTCGTCTTCGTGAGCATGGCCGTTATCTGCTGGTAGTAGTAATCCTGGAACGGGCTGTAGCCCTGTCCCTTGTAGCCGTGTGCCGCCGGGATCCACACCTCCTTGTTGGCCTGCTGTCCTCCGAAGAACGGATCTTCGGCGTCGACGAACCACGAGGCCTTCTGCGCCTTCAAGTGTTGCGGGAAGTGCGCGCCCAGGGTCTGCTGGTTCTCGTGGCCGAACAGGTTCAGCGCCACCTCGGCTGCGGCGTGAGGCACCTTCGACTGAGTCGTGACCGCGTAGGTCGAGCCGCCCCAGTTCACCTGGACCGGTGAGCCCGGGTTCCATTGCGGCAGCATCGCCACCCGCCACGGGCTCTCCGGACCTCGCGTGAAGCCCGCCCCGGTGAGGTGACCCGGCTCCCACGAGGCGGCGATGAAGGTGGCCACCTTTCCCGACGCGAGCTCGCTGACGAAGTCCGTCGAGGACTGCCCCGTCGTGATCACCTCGCCCTTCTGCACGAGGTCGTCCCAGTAGTCGAGCACCTTTCGGCTCGCCGCGTTGTCGATGTCGACACCGAGACTGGTCTTCTTGTCGATGCTGTAGTCGAACATGTTCGCGCCCGCCTGCGCGAACATGGCCTGTGTGAACGCGGGTGTGTCGTTCGGCCAGTCCCCGATCGCCGGCCCGCCCGCGCTCTTGAGCTTCGCCGCAGCGGCTGCGTACTGCGCCCAGCTCTTGGGCGGCGTCAGGCCGTACTTGTCGAAGATGTCCTTGCGGTACATCAGCGCGACCGGTCCGCCGTCGTCGGGGATGGCGTAGATCCCGCCGTTGCTCGAGATGTCCTTCAGCGTGCCTGCCGAGAAGTCGCTCTTCCACTTGTCGGCGCCGTAGTCGCTGAGGTTCACCAGCGCGCCCTTGATCAGGAAGCTGTTGAGGTGGTCCGTCTCCAGCATGACGACGTCGGGCGCGCCCTTGCCCGCCGCGATGGCCGTGGAGAGTTTCTGGTACTCCGCGCTCCCGGCGCCGGCGTTCGTCCAGCAGATCTGCACGTCTTTGTGCGCCTTGTCGAATGCGTCGACTGCAACCGGCAGCGTCGGCGACCATCCCCACAACGAGACGCGGGTGGCGGAGGGATACACGATCTTGTTGTCGCAGTTCGACGGCTTGTCCGCCTGCGACTGGGGTTTGTCCGTCGCAGCCGACGTCGAGCCGGATGAAGCACCGGTCGAGGAACAGCCCGCCAACAGGGACACGATGGCCACGCCCACCGCTGCGATGAGTGCCTTCTTCTTCACGCGAGAAACTCCTTTGTTCGAGACCGTGCCTGAGCGATCCACCCAGACCGGGGCGCGTCGAGCGGGTGCTGGGACCCGCGAAGCCATCCTGTCTCGCTGACTGCTAACTGTCAACGGTAAATTGTTTACAATCTTCGAAGCGCATTTGTGGGAAGGTTTCGGCATGACGGTTTCCGGGTTCGGGATCGCCCCTGTGGTGCAACCGGCTTTATCTCACAACGTGCTCGACGCCCTGCGGATGATGATCAGCACGGGCCGTCTCCAGCAGGGCGAGCACCTCAAGGAGGCGGAGATCGCTCAGGCCCTCGGCGTCAGCCGGGGACCCGTCCGAGAGGCGTTGATCCAGCTCGCCAATGAAGGCTTCGTCGAACTGAGGCGGCATCGGGGCGCGTTCGTGGTGGAACTGACCCGCTCGGACATCATCGAGGTCTACACGCTGCGCCTCGCGTTGGAGCGACTGGCGGTCGAGCGCACGGCGGAACGGATGACTCCCGAGCTGCTCTCGCAGATGGACGCCGTGCTGGAACGGATGAAGCGCGTCGATGACGGATACGAGGCTCAGGCCGTGACGCGGCTCGACCTGGAGTTCCACGATCTTCTGTACAAGGGCGCGCAGCATCGCAGGCTGGAGAACTCATGGGAGCACATCAGGAGCCAGGTCGAGTTCTTCCTGAACGCTCGCAACGACTCTTTCCGGGATTTCCTCCAGGTGGGTTACGCGGAGCACGCCGAGCTTCGCGACGTGCTCGTGCAGCACGATCCCCAGCTGGCGGCGAAGGCGATCCAGTCGCATCTCGAGGGCGCCTATCAGCGGCTCCTCGCGACGCATCCACAGGAATAGGCGACCGAGAGCCGGGCCATCCGGCGACGGCAGCGGAATGGAGTGAGCATGTCAATCGAGCGAGCCGAATACACCGCGGACACCTGGCCGATCGCCACGTGTCTGCACGGCTTCCAGCCCGTCGACGAGAACGGCCTCGCCCTGCACGACGCCCCGCCCGAGGTCTGGGATGCGATGCTCGCCGAGGTGGAGGGCGTCGGCTTCTCCCTGATCGAGCTGGCGGACAGCCACATCCGTCCCGCGGATCTGGAGCCGTCACGACGTGAGGAGTTCCTCGCGATCGCCCAATCCCACGGCATCGGCGTCCCCTCGGTGCATCTCCAGCGAAGGAGCGTCATCATGCCGGGGCACGAGGAGAGCAATCTCGATTATGCCCATCGCACCATCGACGCCGCCGCCGAGTGGGGCATGGAGGTCTTCTCGACGGGCCTGCACCAGCCGTTCAGCCCCGCACAACGCCGGGCGCTCTGGTTCTGGACGGCTCAGGGGCCGCGCGACCCGGATGACCCAGAGGTGTGGCGGCAAGCCGTGTCACGCATCCGCGAACTGGGTAGGCATGCCGCCGACCTCGGGCTTCGGATGGCGCTCGAACTGTACGAGGACACCTACCTCGGCACCGCGGACAGCGCAGTCCGCTTCGTGAAGGAGGTCGGACTGGACAACGTGGGACTGAACCCCGACGTCGCGAACCTGATCCGCCTGCACCGCCCTGTCGAGGACTGGCGAGAGCTCTACGCCAAGACACTCCCCTACGCCAATTACTGGCACGTCAAGAACTACACGCGAGACGAGGCCGCCGATGGAAGCTGGGCCACCTCTGTTCCCTCGACCATGGAGGCGGGTCTCATCGACTACCGCAGGGTGTTCAAGGACGCGGTCGCCCTCGGCTTCGACGGGATCATCCTCTGCGAGCAGTACGGAGGCGACAGCCTGGGCGTCTGCGCGACCAACCAGAGATACATCCGCACCCTCCTCCCCCGCGGCCGAGCCATCGCGGCGGAAGACCGATCAGAAGGAATGCCATGACACATCCCATCGTCGCCATCGTCGGCTCCGGCTACATGGGCGGGGGCATCGCGCAGGTGCTCGCGCTGGCAGGCGACACCGTACGCATCAGCGACGTCTCCGAGGAGGTGGCGAAGGCGAGCCACGACCGGCTGCTCGCCGAGGCCGCGCAATTCTCCGCAGACGGACTGTTCCCTGACGATGCGCCCGAGCGCATCGCATCGCACCTTCACGCGGCGGTCTCGATCGAGGATGCCGTCGCCGATGCCGACTTCATCGAGGAGGCGGTCCCCGAGAGGCCCGAGATCAAGGAGGAGACGCTGCGGCGAATCAGTGCTGCGGCCCGCCCCGACGCCGTGATCGGCTCCAACACATCGACGATTCAGATCGGTTCGCTCGCCCCCGCCGTGCTGCACCCCGAACGCTTCCTCGGCGTGCACTTCTCCAATCCCGCCCCCTTCATCCCCGGCGTCGAGCTCATCCCGCACGAGGGCACGTCGGAGTCCGCCGTCGCCGTCGCGGAGGACGTCGTGGCCAGTGCCGGCAAGGAGTCGGCTCGAGTGAAGGACTCGACCGGTTTCGTGCTGAACCGCCTTCAATATGCCCTCTTCCACGAGGCCGCACAGGTCGTCGAAGAAGGCATCGCCACCCCGGAGGAGGTCGACACCATTGTGCGAACGACCTTCGGTTTCCGGCTTCCGTTCTTCGGCCCGTTCGCTGTCGCCGACATGGCCGGCCTCGACGTGTACGCGTTCTGCTACAGGTCGCTTCAGACCAGATGGCCCGAGCGTTTCGCGACCCCGGCGTCGCTCCAGGCGCTGGTGGATGCCGGCAGGTTGGGCACGAAGACCGGCTCCGGCTACCTCGATCTGCCTGCGGAACGCACCGCCGAGCTCATCGACTACCGGAATCGCGCATATGCGGCGATGGCCAGGCTCCTGGCAGACCTCGGCCCCGCGCCGACGCAAGAAGACACTACGGATTCTCGCGGTCGGCGAAGCTGAGCGCGGGCCGGATCACGGTCCGGAACAGCTCCTCCCGGCTCGCCTGGCTCCCCTTCTGGCCGTCGAGCAAGGGGTGGAAGGCGAGGTCGGTGAGGATCACGTGCGCCAACCGCGCGAACAGCGGCGAGTCACGCACGATGGTTCCACGATCGGCGGCGGTCTCGAAGACGGCGACGAGCTCGTCCACGAGCGGCTGGATGATCGCCCTGCGCAGCGCGGCGGCGAAGTCCGGGTCGTTCGACGCCGCCTGCAGGAGCGTGAATGCCATTCGCAGATCGCGATCGGACACGCGATCGGCCTGGGCCAGCTGCGCGAACGCATCATCGAGGGAGATGGCGCCGGCGTTCTGGATGAGGGGCGGGTGCCGGGCGTCGTCCTGAGTCAGCGCGGCGATGACCAGTCCGGACTTGCTCCCCCATTGCCGGTAGAGCGTCGCCTTGCTCGTTCGAGCGCGAGCCGCCACCGCATCGAAGGTCAGCCTTTCGTAACCGACGTCCGACAGCAGTTCGTGCACGACGCTGAACAGTTCGGCACGGCGTGCGGGCGACATACGGGAACGTGGGGACGGCTCGCTCGGCATGGTTCAAGTGTACGATACCGTTTCGTACGATTTGGGGACCGAGAGGCGTGCCATGAAGATCCTGATGTTCGGACGCGGTGTGGTCTCGACGATCTACGGCTGGGCCCTCGAAGAGGCTGGGCACGACGTCGAATTCTACGTTCGCCCCGGGCGCGCCGTGATCTACGGGGACACCATCGACCTCGATCTCATCGATGCGCGGCACGGCGTGCGGGGAAAGCGCATCCGCCGGCTCTGGCCTGTCCGTTACCGCGAGACGCTCACGGCGGACGACGACTTCGATCTCGTCGTGCTGAGCGTGGCGCACCACCGTCTCACCGAGGCTGCCGAGTTCCTGGCGCCCCGCGCCGGTCGCGCCACCGTGCTCGTCCTCGGCAACGTCTGGGCCGAGCCGCTCGAGGCGGTCAGCGCCCTGCCGGCCGAGCGGATCGCCTGGGGCTTTCCCCAGGCCGGTGGCGGATTCGACCGGAACGACGTGCTCCACGGCGTGCTGCTGCGGTCCGTCGTGCTCGGCCCCCTTCACGAGCCGCCCAGCACGCGCGAACACGACGTGCGACGGGTGCTTCGCCAAGCCGGATTCCGGATCCGCGAGGAGCCCGACCTGCGCGGCTGGCTCTGGATCCACTTCGCAGCCGACGCGGGCATGCACTCTCAAGGCCTGAAGGCAGGCTCCCTGTCCGAACTGGTCGGATCGACGGCCCGCTTGCGTGAGGCGCTGCTCACCACCCGCGAGCTGCTGCCCCTCCTGACGGCGCGCGGCATCGACCTGCGACAGCACCGCCGAGACACGCTCCTCTTCCGCGCACCGGTCCGTATGACCTCCGCCGCCCTCGCGTGGGCGACGGCTCACATCCCCGCCGCCGGCCTCTCGCTGCAAGCGCATACGGATCCCGACGCAGAAGAACCACGCGCGATCTGCCGCGACACCCTCGCCGAGCCACGACGCCTGGGCGTCCCGGCCCCGCGCCTGGAAGCGGCTGAGCCGACGTTCGTCTCCGCACGCAGCGGGCGCGGACGCCACGGGTAGCCCGGCACTCGCCACGCAAGGCCGCTCGCACCGGTGAGAAGCAGGCGGCGTGCGGCCGTGCGGCCCGCACCGTCGGGCACATCGCAGACATCGGCGTCGAGCTGACCGGCCCCTGGCGCGATCTCTGACCCGCTGGGGCATCCGACGATCGGACCGACCCTTCGAGCCACGACACCGCCTGTCGTCCGCACGCGCTCGGAACCACGGCAGCACGGCGCCCTGACCCGCCGGGTTCCGTTGCGATCAGGCGAGGGCCAGTGCCGACGTCTCGTCGGCGGTGGCAGGCGGCTTCGTGCTCGCCATTCACTCCACGCAGTATGCGACGAGTGGCACATGCGTCCTCGACATGCCCTGCGTCGGCGGTGTCGGAACGCCGGCCGTCCCGGCGGGGTCTGGCAGTACGGCTAGCCGGATCGCCCCGGCCGCTGATCGTCCGGCGGGATCATCCGCCCCCAGCTCGAGCGTTGGTCACGTATGTCGGGGTGAAGCGTGGACATCGAGACCGATCGCATCCACCGGAGCCGCTTGATCCCGATGTAGCAGGCCACTGCCCCGATGCCCAGCGGGATGAGCGCGACGGCGACCCCTATCAGATAGCCGGTGACCCAGAGGCCGGCGCCTGGCGCGAAGAGTGGGGCGGCCACGATGAGAACACCGGTGACGAGCATGACCGTCGCCAGCAACAGGATCGACCAGGGCGAGCGCAGGCCCCGATAGTTGGACGAGCTCATGTAGGCGAACGGCTCGCCGCCCGGCCTCTTTTCGGTCATGATGTCAGCCTCCCCCGCCCGCCCCAGACAGAGCGGCCCATCCCGAAGACACACCCTAGACCGTGACCCCGCGCTTCGCATCGAAGACGTTCACAACCGCGTCGCCGAGTAGGCCGCCAGACACTGAAACAGAACGACCAGACCGGTCACCCGCGGCAGCAGCCGACTCATGGAATGCGTGCTCATACCAGGCGTCTCTGGCGGAGACGGAGGGATTTGAACCCTCGGTCCCCTTACGGGGACTCCACCTTAGCAGGGTGGTGCACTCGACCGGACTATGCGACGTCTCCTCGTGCGGCCGCGGTGCGGACACACGAACAACATCATAACGGACGCACCCGGGCCGCCTGAACCCGCGTGAAAGCACACGGGCGCTCGACCACGAGGCGCGGCCATCGCGCGCGTCGTCGCACGCCGCGCCATGGGCCCGAGCCGCCGGGCCACCGCGCGGTCCAGTCAACCGGCGCCGTTCGAGCACGTCTGTGTGGCCGCCGTCTGACCGTGCACGTTGTCGCCGAGCTGCACCGGGGTGGACGTCGGAGCCGGGGTCGAGCCCGGCTTGGCCGCCTTGTCGCTCGGCGACACGCCGCTAGCGGACGGCTGCGGCGTGCTCTGGCCGTCGGCCGTCACGGATCCGTCGCCGGTGCCGCCCGTGAGCTGCACGTTCTGGTCGTTCTTGATCGCATCCACCAGTGTCTGCGCCTCGTCGTCGTCGGGGATCACGCGGTTCGGGTCGTCAGGATCCTCCACCGTGGGGTACTGGACGAACGTGATGTCGTTCCAGTCGAGATCCTTCATCGCCAGCGCGATCTGGTACAGCGTGGTCACGCTGTTGAGGCTGTCGGACAGCTGCACGTTGCTGACCGTCGCCTTCGCGAGACCCCACAGCTTCACGGGGTTGGAGAGCGTTCCGTCGCTGAAGATGGTGCGCACCAGGGACGACAGGAAGACCTGCTGGTTGCTGATGCGGGCGAGGTCAGACCCGTCGCCGACCCCGTGCCGCGTGCGCAGGAACTCCGCGGCGTCCTGGCCCTGAAGGGTGTGCTCGCCTGGTGAGAGCGTGAGGCTGGTGTCGGGGTCGTCGATGCCGTCGCCGCCGACGCAGACCGGCACGCCGCCGACCGCGTTCGACATGGCCACAACGCCCTGGAAGGTGATGAGGCCGGCGAACGGGATCGTGATGCCGGTGAGGCTCTCCACGGTGTCGACGACGCAGCTCATGCCGCCCTCGGAGAGGGTCGTGTTGAATTGGGCCAGCTCCCGCGCATCGTTGTCGCCGCATTCCGGGACGGGCACCATCAGATCGCGCGGGAAGCTCACCACGATGGCGTGCGTGTGGTCCGCCGACAGATGCAGCAGCATCGTCACGTCGTTGTTCCCCACACCGGAGCTGTCGTCCAGAGTCCCCCACGCACCGCCCTGACCGGAGCGCGTGTCCGACGCCGCGACCAGGATGTTCACTCCACCCTTCAGTGCGGCGATGTCCGGCACCTTCTGCGACCCGTCGAGGTGGATCGACTGCTTCGTGTCGCTCACGAGGTTCACCGCGGCCACTCCGGCGATGCCGAGCACGCTCACCACGGCGACGGCCACCACGGATGCCACGACCTTGCCGAACGTCGCCCACGGATGCGACCGCAGCCGTCCGTGTCGCGCGATGCCGCCCGGCGAGCGCTCACCTCGAGCGGCGGCGCGGGTGTGACGAGCGCTCGTCGCGCGCGATGCGTCGTCCGCGCGACGGCTGTGCCGGTCCGTCATGTGCACCGCCTCTCGTCGTCTCCGTCTGCCCTCGATGTCTGCTCGCCCGGGTCGCATTGGTCGGCCGGGTCGCACCGGTCGGCCGGACGCCGCGGGACCCCCGACCCCGTCGTGTGTGCGCGGTCTGTCCCCGACACGATCGCGATCCGGCGGCGCACCGGACGTCCCGCGCCCGACTCGGGAGACGACGGGACCGGAATGGGCGCCCGGGCCCTGGTGGCAGGCTAGACGACACGGCTCGGGAAAAGCCGGAAGAACATTCAGTGTCGGGTGAGAACGCCGCTCAGCCCGCGATCAGGTCCAGCAGCCAGTCCAGGGCCACCGGGTACGCCCGGAGCACGGAGACATGCCCGTCGGACGGCCGCAGCCAGAGCTGGGCCGCCGGGAGCCGATCGGCCAGCCACCGGCCATGCGAGGGCGGAACGACACGGTCGCGTCCCCCTTGCACGACCAGAACCGGGCACGCGACATCGGCCGGCTCGAAACCCCACGGCCGGGTGAACGCCACATCGTCGTCGATCTCGCCCCACGGCGTCGCGCCGCCCGCTCTGGCGAGCGCGGAGGCACGCTGGGCGTCTGCGCCGAGGGAACCCCACTCTGCGCTCAGCGCCGCCCAGTCCGCATCCACGAAGCTCGACTCGTCGAACTCCTCGGTCTCGCCCCGGCGGCGGCGAGCATCGCGCCCCCCGTGGCGCGCGGCCTGCAGCCCGCCCGGCGCCGCCATCCCCGCGAACCAGGGAAACGCGTCGGTGTACGGCGCGATGCCGGCGAAGGTCACGACCGCGACGACGTGCTCGGGGTCGATCGCCGCGCACGCCAGGGCGTGCGGGCCACCGCCCGACGCGCCGGCCGTGGCGTAACGCTCCAGCCCGAGCGCCGATGCGACGGCGACCACGTCGGCGGCGGCATCCGCGACCGATCGCCCGGCGCGCTCGGTCGTGCCGGGATACCCCGCACGCGCACAGGACACGATGCGGATGCCCCGCGCAGCGGCCGCATCCACCAGCGGCGGCAGTGGCCGGCCCGTCTGCGGCGTCCCATGGTGCCAGACGACCGTGAGGCGGGAGGGCGCGCCCCCGGTGCCGGTGTCCCAGCACCGCACCGTGCGACCGTCCGCCGGTTCGAGATCCCGTTCGATCACCGTCGCCCCCTCGTCCCGGTCCACGCTATCGACGACCCCGGTAGCGTGGTCAACGGCCTCCGGGGCGACGGGGGTCACGGTGAGGCGGGAGGAGGCGGCGTGGGCTGGTTCGGGCGCTGGCGCGAGCGACGCATCCTCAAGCCGTACGACGACGCCGCCGTCGTGGTGCCGCCGCCGGTCACGGTGGAGCAGTCCGTCGCCGAGGGCCTGATGATCGCCGAGTACGCGGTGCGCCTCCGGCTGAAGAACACCATCGCCGTCGACGCGGTGGTCTCGCCGCGCTCGTACGACCCCCGGAACTACCTGCAGCGGGCGTCGCGGGCGTTCGAGGAGCTCGCCGCGGAGTCGCAGGATGCCGCCGACCGGCTCACCGAGGAGCTCGCCCGCGTCATCGGACGCCCGGGCCGGGCCGAGCACGTGCACGACTACCGCCGTGGGGACGAGGCCAACGTGCGCCACCGACTCGCCGTCGCCGTCGAGGCAGCCACGGCTCTGCGCGCGAAGGCCGGCGAGGAGGAATACCTGCTCGAGCTCATCGAGAAGGCGCGACGGGATGCCTGGGTCGAGGTGAGCGCGTCTCTCGTGGACCATGCACTGCAGTACACGCCGCGCTCCGAGGCGCCGCTCGACCCGGTGGACCGCGACATCGAGATCGCCGCGCTCCGAGCGGAGCTCGAGGCGCTGACGGGCGAGTGAGCCCTACGGCACCCGCTACGGCGTCGGCATCCCGCCGGTGACCGCGAGGGTCTCGCCGACGACGTAGCTGGACTCCGGCGACGCCAGGAAGACGTATGCCGGTGCGAGCTCCGCGGGCTGACCGGCGCGACCCAGCGCCGTCTGCGAGCCGAAGTCCGGCAGTTTCTCCGGCGGCTGGCCGGCGCTCGGCTGCAGCGGCGTCCAGATCGGTCCGGGCGCCACGGCGTTCACCCTGATCCCGCGCGGGGCGAGCTGGGCGGCGATGGCCTTGGTGAACGCGTTGATCGCCGCCTTCGTGGTCGCGTAGTCCACGAGCACGTCCGAGGGCAGGTAGGCCTGCACGGAGGTGGTGTTGATGATGGTGGATCCCGCCGGCATGCGGGGCACCGCGGCCTTGGTGAGGTGGAACATCGCGTAGACGTTCGTCTTCATCGTGCGGTCGAACTGCTCGTCGGGCAGCTCGGCGATGTCCTTGCAGAAGATCTGCTTGCCCGCGTTGTTGACCAGGATGTCGATGCCGCCGAAGGCGTCGGCCGTGCGTCGCACGGCATCGGCGCAGAAGGCGGGATCGACGAGGTCGCCGGGGAGGGTGAGCGCCTGGCGTCCGGCGTCCCGGATCAGGGCCGCGACCCGCTGCGCGTCCTCCTCCTCCTCGGGCAGGTAGACGATGGCGACGTCGGCCCCCTCCCTGGCGAACGCGATCGCCACGGCGGCGCCGATCCCCGAGTCGCCGCCGGTGACGAGCGCCCTGCGCCCGGTCAGCCGGTTCGTGCCGACGTAGCTGTCCTCGCCATGGTCGGCGGGTGGCACGAGGTCTGTGTCGCTGCCCGGCTCGGGCACCTGATCCTGGGGAGGGGAGACCTTGGGGTAGCGGGTCACGGGGTTGTCGAAGGTGTATTGCGTGTCAATCATGCCAGCAGGAAACGCGAGCCGGGGGATGCTCGCAAGGGGTTGCGCTGGCGGCGTCCGCAGCCCTCGGTGCCCACAGGGCGGCAAGACGGCCAACGGCAACGGCGGCGGCGGCAACGGCAACGGCAACGGCGACGACGGCGGCGGCGGCGGCGGCGGCGGCGGCGGCGGCGGCGGCGGCGGCGGCGGCGGCGGCGGCGGCGCATTGTGCACGAACCGGTGCGGCCGCGCAACGACTGCCGTCGGCGTCCCGGATGCCGTTGGCTTGCCGCATGGATCTCGGCATCGCGGGGAAGAAGGCGCTCGTCACCGGCGGCGACTCCGGCATCGGATGGCACACGGCGCGTGCCCTGCTTCGGGAGGGCGCCGTCGTGGTGATCACCGACCTCGATCAGGGTCCGCTCGACGCCGCGGCCGCCGGCCTGGACGCTCCGGCCGGCTCGCTGCACGCCTTCGCGGCCGACCTCACCGACCCCGAGGCGGTGGCGCGCCTGCACGCGAACACCGCTGCGGCCGTCGGCGAGATCGACATCCTGGTGAACTCCGCCGGGATCACGGGCGCACAGGGGCCGTTCCACGAGATCGACGACGAGGGCTGGTCGCAGACGCTGGAGACGGATCTGCTCGCGCCGGTGCGGGTCACCCGGGAGTTCCTGGCCGATCTGCGTCGCGGCTGGGGGCGTCTGGTGTTCCTCGCGTCCGAGGATGCCGTGCAGCCCTACGACGACGAGCTGCCGTACTGCGCGGCGAAGGCCGGCATCCTGGCGCTGTCGAAGGGGCTCTCACGCGCGTACGCGGACGACGGCCTGCTGGTGAACAGCGTCTCGCCCGCCTTCGTCCACACCCCGATGACGGATGCCATGATGCGCAGACGAGCCGAACAGCTGGGCGTGGGCGTCGACGAGGCGATCGCCTCGTTCCTGAGCGAGGAGCGACCGTTCCTCGAGCTGAAGCGGCGCGGCGAGCCGGAGGAGGTGGCGGCCGTGATCGCCTTCCTGTGCTCCGACGCGGCCTCGTTCGTCACCGGCTCGAACTATCGCGTCGACGGGGGCTCCGTCGCCACGATCTGACCTCATCCCTTGCGAGCCTGGGTGGCCACCCCCTCCACGAAGAACCGTTGCCCGAATGCGAACAGGATGAGCATGGGCACGGTGACCAGGAGGCTCGCCACCATCACGTACTGGTAGTCGCCGTGGCCGCCGTTGGTCGGGCTGAACACGGTCATGGCATACGAGATGCCGAGCGGCACGGTGAAGCCCGATGGGCTGCCGCCGTTCAGGTAGATCAACGAGCCCTGCAGGTTGTTCCAGCTGGCCTGGAACTCGAACAGGAACACGATGATGAACGACGGGACGGACAACGGCATCGCGATCCGGCGGAACAGGCCCCAGTAGCTCGCCCCATCGATGCGGGCTGCCTCGAAGAGCTCGCGCGGCAGGCCGAGGAAGAACTGCCGCTGCAGGAAGATGTAGAACGCCGAGCCGAACAGGTTGGCGCCGAACAGCGGGACCCATGTTCCGACCAGCCCGATGCTGCGCCAGATGAGGTATTGCGGAACCATCGTCACGGCCGTCGGCAGCATCATCGTCGCGAGCACCAGACCGAACAGGACGCCGCGTCCGGGGAACCGGAAGTAGGCGAAGCCGAAAGCGACCACCGAGCTCGAGATCGCGACGAGGCTCGCCGCCAGGAGGGCGATCACGATGCTGATGAGGATCCACGACAGGAGCGGCAGCCGCCCCCACACGTCCGCGTAGTTCTGGGGTACGAACGTCGCCGGGATCAGCGAGTTGTCGAAGACCTCGTCGCGCGGCTTGAGGCTGGCCGCCAGAAGCCAGGCGAACGGGTACAGGAACAGGCACGTGAAGCCGATCAACAGCGCCCAGAGCAACGCCCTGCCGAGGATCCGTCCGGGTCGGAGGGGTGAGCGCGACCTCACCGGTCTCGGCGGGCCCGCCTTCCGCCCGGTCAGCGCAGACGCCGTCGCCCCGCTCTGCGCGACCTGGTCGACGGCCATCAGCGCCCCTCCTCGTAGTACACGAACCGGTTGCTGAGCCGCACCTGGACCACGGTGATCGCCATGATGATCAGGAACAGCAGCCATGCCATCGCCGAGGCGAACCCGAAGTCGAACTGCCGGAACGCCTGCTGGAAGAGGTACACGGCGTAGAACAGCGACGAGCTCGGCGATGCGTTCGTCTGGTCACGCCAGAACAGCAGGTACGCCTGGTCGAACACCTGGAACGCAGCGATCGTCAGCACCACGATGTTGAAGAAGAGCGCACCCGAGATCATCGGCAGCGTGATGGCGAAGAACTTGCGCACGGGGCCGGCGCCATCCAGCGACGCCACCTCATACAGGTCGCGCGGCACGTCGTTGAGCGCCGCCAGGAAGATCACCATGGTGCCGCTGACGCCCCACAGGGTCATCAGCACGATCGAGGGGATGACCCAGTGCGGGTCGACGAGCCACTGCGGGCCGCGGATGCCGAAGACCCCCAGGAAGGCGTTGATGGCGCCGGTGTTCCCGTTCAACAGCAGCAGGAACACCGACGCCGTCGCCACCACCGGCGTCATCTTCGGCAGGTAGAACACGGTGCGGAAGAACCCCGACCCGCGCCCGACCTTGCTGAGGAGCAGCGCCAGGAGCAGGGCGAACACGATCTCCGACGGCACGGCGAGCACAGCGTAGAAGAGCGTGTTGCCCAGGGATTGCGCGACCTTCGGATCCTGGAAGAGCTCCGCATAATTGGAGACGCCCGCAGGAGTCACCGATCCGGTCGCCAGGTTGTATCTCGTGAACGAGATCACCAGGCTGTAGATCATCGAGCCGGCCGTGAACACCAGGAAGCCGACGATCCAGGGGCTGATGAACAGGTATCCGGCCACGGCCTCCCTGCGACGCTGCAAGGAACGACGCGTTGCCCGAGTGCCCGGTGGAAGCCGGCGAGCGGAGGCGGCGCGCCGCAGCGCCTGGGAGCTGGACATCACTTGCCCGAGTCCTTGACGGCCTGACGGTATGCCGTCATCGCAGCGCTCTGCGCGTCCTTCAGCGCTGCCGCCGGGGACTTGGATCCCAGGAGGGCGGACTGCAACGCGTTCTGCAACTCGGTCTGGATCTGCTGCCCCGCCGGGGAGGTGCCGATGGACTTGCCGCTTGCGACCACGTCGTAGAAGGTGTCGATCGTCTTGTCGAAGCCGGCATTCCCGCTGGGGACGACATAGGTGCGCCGAATGTACTTGTCGGCGGCGGGCTCGCCGGTGAACAGGCCGGTGTTCACCGAGCCGGGCGTCGCCTTCAGCGTCTTCGCCCTCGCCGCGGCGGCCGCCTTCCAGGCGCCCATGCCGTCCAGGTCGAGCGCCCACGCGCAGGCGGCGTCCTTGTTCTTCGCGCCGGCGGGAATGACGAAGGCCGAGCCGCTGGAGACGGTGAAAGGCTTGCCGTCGGGGCCGCGGAACGGCACCGCGCTGATCTGCACCTGCTTGATGTAGGGCGTGAGCACGTTCACGTACCACTGGTTGTCGACCTGTGCGCCCACCTGATCGGTGACGAACTGGTTCTTCTTTCCGAAGGTGTCGAACGTGTCGGTGAAGCTCTTGTCTGCCGCGTACCCGCCCTGCGCGTCGTAGATGCGCTTGAGCACCTGAAGGCCCGTGACGTTCTTCGGGTCGTCCAGCGTCGGCTTGCCGGAGCCGTCGATGAGCTGACCCCCATAGCCCAGGATCCACAGGCCCGGCTGGCCCGACGCGACCGGGTCCAGTCCCAGCGTCACAGGCTTGCCGCCGCGTTCGACGTACATCTTCTTGATGGCTGCGATCAGCCGGTCCGGCTGCGCGGTGTCGATGTCCTCGGGCGTGACGCCCGCCTTCTGCATGACGCGGGTGTTCAGGATGATCGCCGGAGGCTGGTAGAACTGCGGGACGGCCCAGATGTGGCCCTTGTACGTCACGTCGTCCTTGACCGACGGGTAGAACGTGCCCGACGGCGAGACGTGATGCGCGGCGTAGCACTTGTCGAGCGGAGCGATGAGGCCCTGAGCCGCGTAGGTCGCGACGAACTGAGCGTCCATCTGGACCACGTCGGGGACGTTGCCGCTGGCGACACGCGTGGTGAACTTCTGAGCGTCGAACGTCGTCTGGTCGAGCTGGATGTCGACGCCCTTCAGGCGGCTCTTGGCGTAGGAGAGCCGGGCCTTGCCGACGTCGTCCGCGTTGTCGAACGCCCACGCCTTCAGCGTGCCCGAGGCGTTCGTGGAGAACGAGTCGGAGCCTCCTGTGGAGGCCGAGCTGCATCCGGCGAGGAGCCCGGCGGCGAGCAGGGGAACGGAGACGGCCGCGACGACGCGGGTACGGGCGGACATGGGCAACTCCTTGGTGGCGCGGTGGCGCCGGCGAATGGCCGGACATCATCCAGACAACGGCGTTCCGGCGCGAGAGTGCAGGGGTTGTCAGTGGAAGCGCTTCTGTCATATAAGCGGTCCGCCGATGCGGCCGCGCCCGTCCGCCTCGCGGGCGCGGCCTCCGTCACACCGTGCCGTCCTTGCCGAGGTGCAGCGCGCCCTTCACCCGCTCGATCCCCTCGGCCGCCAGCGCCGCCGCCGATCCCCGGATGACGTCGAGCTCGAACGGGTCGCCGCGCAGCAGCGAGATGGCGGTGTTCTTCGCGTACTCCTTGGTGATGTGCGGCGGCAGGGGCGGGATGCTGCGGCTCACGATCGCATCGATCACGGTCACGCCGTCGTGCGTGAGCGCGGTCTCGATCGCAGCCGCGGCGTCCTCGTCCCTCTCCACCCGGATGCCCTGGAACCCGAGGAGCCGCGCGTACCCCGCGTAATCGACCGACTCCACGTCCTGCGCCGTGCGCCACACGGGATCGGCGTCCTCGGTGCGCATCTCCCAGGAGACCTGGCCGAGATCGTCGTTGTGCATCACCAGGACGACGAGCTGCCTGTTCTCGAAGCGGCTCAGGTACTTCTTCACGGTGATGAGCTCGTTCATGCCGAGCATCTGGAACGCGCCATCGCCGATCGTGCACACCACCGGCCGGTCGGGGAACGCGAACTTCGCGGCGACCGCGTAGGGCATGGCGGCGAGCATGGTGGCCAGGCGCCCCGAGAGGTCGCCGCGCATGCCGCGCCTGAGCCGCAGGTGGTGGGCGTACCAGTCGGCGGTGGTGCCGGCGTCCGCCGTCACCACCGCTCGATCGGGCAGCCGCTTGTTCAGCTCGTGGAAGAACCGCCGCGGGTTCGCGCCGTCGTGATAGCCGACCATCGCCTCCGCCTCCTCCTCCCGTTCCCACCCGCGCATCTCATCGGCGATGCGGCGCTGCCACGACAGGTCCTCCTTCGGTTCCAGCAGCGGGAGGAGTGCCTCCAGCGTCGCCTTGACGTCGCCCCAGAGGTTCACCTCGGTCGGATACCGGATTCCGAGCTGCTCCGGCTTGATGTCCACCTGGACGCCCCTGGCCGATCCGCTCTTCGGCAGGAACTCGCCGTACGGGTAGTTGGTGCCGAGCATGACCAGGGTGTCGCATCCGTTCACCTGGTGCAGGCTGGGCAGCGTGCCCAGCAGGCCGAGCTGCCCGGAGTGGTGGGGAACGTCGCCGGGGATCACGTCCTTGCCGCGCAATGCCGTGATGATCCCTGCGCCCGCCAGATCGGCCGCCCGCAACACCTCGTCCGTCGCACCGCGGGCTCCCGCGCCGACCAGGAACGTGACCCGCTGTCCCGCGTTGATGACATCGGCGGCCCTGCGCACCTGGGCCGCATCGGGGGTGATGCGGGTGGAGACCGGTGTCCGGCTCGAACGCGAGACCCAGTGCGCCACAGGAGGCATCACCGCCTTCATCGCCTGCACGTCGTGCGGGATGATCACGACGGCCGGCTGCAGGCGCGCCTTGGCCGTGCGGAACGCGGTGTCGACGACGGCCTGCGCCTGCGCCGGACTGACGATGGTGTGCACGTAGCAGGCGACGTCCTGGAACACGCGCTCGAGATTGCTCTCCTGCTGGGTGAACGTGCCCAGCGCGTCGAGCCCCTGCTGGCCCACGATCGCCACGACGGGCTGGTTGTCCATCTGCGCGTCGTAGAGGCCGTTCAGCAGGTGGAAGCCGCCGGGACTCGACGTGGCGATGCACACGCCGACCTCGCCCGTCCACTTCGCGTGCGCCGTGGCCATCAGGGCGCAGATCTCCTCGTGCGTGGGCCGGATGTAGTCGATGCCCTCCGCCCCCGCCTCGCGGTCTCGTCGCTCGGCCCTGCCCAGGGCGCCGTCGAAGGCGCCGATCCCGTCTCCCGGGAACCCGTACACGCGGCGGACGCCCCACTCCTTCAACCGCTCGATGATCACATCGCTGACGGTCGTCGCCATCGTGACTCCTCCTTCATGGTCGGTCGGCGGTGCGCTCGCGGCCGTCGAGTCGCCAGCCTCGTGCGGTCGGTCCGCGGGACCTCCCGATGCCGTGTCCTCCTGGCTCTCGGGGTCCGTGTCGGGACGGGGCCGATCCGCCTCGGTCGTTCCCTGTGCGCCGGCACGGCCGTCGTCGCCCGGCGACGAGACCACTCAACCCGCTCGCCGCGGTGGCGGACAGCGGTTGCGCGACATGACGGCGCGGCGCATACTGCGCCGCCGGCTCGCGGGCGCCCAGGACTGCGGCGGAGCCGCGGAAGCATCCCCGATACCCGGCGGCTCGGCAACCCCTTTCGCGTCCACCGTGCGAGGCGGTTGTGTGGCATCGGACGAAGGAGGAACCATGAGCACACCCGAGCCACGGCACCACGACGGGGATCACGCGGGTCGCGTCGCCGACGGCGTCGCGCAAGACGGACCGCGCAGCGAGGTGCCCGGGCAGGACTTCCGTCCGGCCACCGCGATCGTCACCGGTGCCGACTCCGGGATCGGACGCGCCACGGCGGTCGCGCTCGCACAGGCCGGCATGGACATCGGGATCACGTATCACTCGGATGCCGACGGAGCCGACGAGACGGCGCGCCTCGTGCGGGAGCAGGGTCGTGCCGCCCAGGTGAGCCGGCTCGACACCACGGAGGCGCCCTCGTGCGCGGACGTCGTCGACGAACTCGCCGACCGGCTCGGAGGCGTCGACGTGTTCGTCAACAACGCGGGCATCAACGGCGGTCCCCGATTCTTCGACACGGACTGGGACACCTGGCGCACGACCGTGCTCGCCGACCTGGACGGCGCGTTCGTGTGCATCCAGCGTGCGGCGCGGCGCATGGTCGACGCCGGCCGGGGCGGACGCCTGATCGCGGTCACGAGCGTCCACGAGCATCAGCCCCTGGTCGGCTTCGCCGCCTACGACGCCGCCAAACATGGTCTCGGGGGCCTCATGAAGACCATCGCCCTCGAGCTCGGCGACCAGGGCATCACGTCGAACTGCGTTGCCCCTGGCGAGATCGCCACGCCGATGAACGACGCGACCGATGTGGATGCGCGCGAGACGCACCGAGCGGGCATCCCGCTGGGCCGACCGGGGGATGCCCGCGAGGTGGCGGCCGTGGTCGCGTTCCTGGCCTCGCCCGCGGCGTCGTACGTGACGGGAGTCTCCTGGGTCGTGGACGGCGGCATGCTGCAGATGGGCAGCCAGGCCGGCGCCGTCATCCACGACGACGAGTGGCGACACGGCTGACCCTGCTCGTGACGCCGACGGATTCTGGCGCCGTATCCCGACGGCGCTGCTCGCCGGCATGCCGTCGGTCGCGTCACGCCTGATCACATCCGGCGGCGTTCGCGCAAGGGCTACCGTTCCGATGGTCCCGGCCGGAAATGTGGCCGCCATGATTGCTCTCGCGCTCGTCCTGCTGATCGTCGGAATCGTGCTCCTGCTCCTGGGTGTCTTCATCGGCGCCGCCAAGTTCCTGCTCTGGATCGGCATCGTCATCCTGATCGTCGCCGTGATCCTGGGGCTGGTGAGGTTCATCAGAAGGAACGTCTGACATTCGGCCCGCCCGTGCTACGTCGGCGTCGCAGCGGAGGAGGTTGCCGTCACCGCCGTTGGAACCGCTCTTCATACACGCGCTGCGCCTCCCGTAGCACGGAATCGTCCAGCCGGTCGACGAGCCTGGCTGGCATCAGGAGCGGCTCGCGGTCGGGGCCCCGGCCGACCACGGTTCCCTCCAGCAGATATGCGTGACGCCCCGGCTCCTCGTCGAGCAGGTGGGCGTACTGGCAGAGCTGGCGCGCCACCCAGTCCTCGGTGGGACGCGTCCACCAGTCCTCGGGTGCCAGCGGGTTCACCGACACGCCGGGAAGGCGGATGCCGCTCTCGGCGTCGAGGCTGCCCTGTCGCAGGTCGGCGTCGATGTCGCCACTGAATCGCACGTGCACGCCGGGGCGATCGCGCACCAACGACGTGACCTGAGCCAGAGTCCTCAACACGCGGTTCTCCCTTGACAGACGCCGAAGGATCCATTGTGCCGGTCCCGCGGACGCCCCGGTCAACCCTTCACACGCCTCCGAGGTCACGGCCTCGACCCGGCGGCCGCGAACACGCGCTCGCGCGTCCACGCACGTGCCGCGGAGGTTACGCCGAGTGACCACGCCGGAGATGGGCGCGGCGCCCGATGGCTACCGTTGAGCTTGAGGCATCCCCCACCGTCCCCTGTTCCGCCCGGGCAGCGCCCGCCGGCGGTCGCCACAGCGAAGGAACCGTCATGAGCACGCGCACCGGCGTCGATTCCGCCCTCCTCACCCGCACCGTCAGCCGCCGAGCCGTCCTCGGCGCCGCGGCGCTGACGCCCGTCGCGGCCTTCCTCGCCGCGTGCTCCTCGACCGGATCGGGGTCCTCGGCCACCGCATCCGCGAAGCTCACCGGCCAGCTGAACATCTACACGTGGCCCGACTACTTCTCCAAGGACGACCTCGCCGCTTACGCGAAGAAGTACGGGGTGACCCCGAAGATCTCCACGTACACCGACTCCAACACGCTGTTCACCAAGCTCAACTCGGCCGCTGGAGCCGGATACGACATCGTCGTGCCCTCGTCGGGCTGGGTGAAGCAGATCGCCGGCAAGGGCCTCCTGGAAGAGCTCGACCTCGATCGTCTCAACCTGAAGAACCTCGACCAGTCGCTGCTGAACCGCAACTACGACCCGCACAACAAGTACACGATCCCCAAGGACTGGGGCCTGCTGGGGGTGGTCTACGACCCTGACGCCACGGGGGGCGAGATCAAGACCTGGCAGGACTTCTTCGACGCCGGCGCGAAGCCCGCGGTGAGCGGCCGCATCCGCATGACCAGCGCAGCCGAGGAGACGGTCGGCCCGGCGCTGTGGGTCCAGGGCAAGGACTGGAACACCAAGAACCTCGACGACATCAAGGGCACCGAGGACTTCCTCACCGGCTTCGCGAAGCACGTGAAGACGTTCTCGGCGTTCGACGCGAACGCGATGGCCAGCGGTGCGATCGTGCTGGCGCAGGCCAACCAGGCGTACGCGCGCAACGCGATCCTGCTCAATCCGAAGCTGAAGTGGGTCGTGCCCGGCCCGACGAGCGAACTGTGGGTGGACAGCTTCGCGATCGCCAAGAACGCTCCCGACATCGAGCGGGCGTACCAGTTCCTGAGGTACCAGCTCACCCCGACCGTGCAGGTCAACGAGACGGTGTTCCTGGGATATCCGGCGTCGCTGAAGGGCTTGAAGGACAAGCTGCCGTCGAACGTGAAGGAATCCGACCTCATCTTCGGCGGCCCGGATGTCGACCTGGACAAGCTCACCAGCTTCGTCGTCGACCCCGAGACCTACCCGACCTTCCAGGACGTCCAGAACAAGGTGCAGGCGGCCGCCGGCGCGTGACCGCCCCGGGCCGCTAGGGTCTAACCGGCGGGAGGAGGCGCGGTGAGACGCAACACGGGCGATCACGTGCTGGCCGCCGTGCCGCTCGCCTGGCTCGCCGTGCTCTTCCTGGTTCCGCTCGGGTTCACACTCGTGTATTCGTTCGGCACCAGCGGCTTCGGCTCGGTGACGCTCGGGTTCTCGCTCGACAACTATGCGCAGGCGCTCGGGCCGCTCTACCTGCAGACGTTCCTCCGCACGCTCGCGTTCGCGGTCGGCACGAGCATCGCCTGCCTGCTGTTCGCGTACCCCGTCGCCTACGCGATCGCCCGGCGTAGCGGCAGGTTCACGGTCGTCGCGTTCGCGCTCATCCTGGTGCCGTACCTGGCCAGTCTGCTGATCCGCGTGATGTCGTGGCAGATCCTGCTCGCTCAGGGCGGCCCTCTTGAGCGGATCCTGCGGGCCGTCGGACTGCTCCGCTCACCGCTCACCGTGCTCGACTCGCTGCCGGCGGTGGTGATCGGCACGCTCGCGGTGTATCTTCCGATCGCGGTGATCGCACTGACCGTCGTGCTGGATCGCATCCCGCCGGAGGTCGTCGAGGCCAGTCAGGACCTCGGCGCACGGCCCAGCTCCACGTTCTGGACCGTGATCGTCCCGCTCAGCCGACCGGGCGTCGCCACGGCGGCGCTGCTCACCACGGTGCCCATGCTCGGCGAGCTGGTGATCCCCGTGCTGCTGGGCGGCAACAAGGGGCTGTTCCTCGCGCAGGCGATCTCGACCCAGTACGCGCAATCGCAGAACTACGCGCTCGGCTCGGCCATGGTCGTGCTGCTGGTCATCGCGGTGGGAGTGATCGTCGCCCTCCTGGTGCGTCTCACCAGGGGATTCGACGCCGCTGGCGCGGAACGGGGAGCGGGATGACCGCGCCCCTCGTGCAGGCGCCGGTGCGGCGTCCCTCCGTACGCGCGGCCCGCCTCGCCACGGCAGTAGCGCTGTGGGTGTGGTACGGCCTGGCTGCGGTGTTCCTGTTCGCTCCGATCGCGACCGCCATCGCGTACTCCTTCAACGAGGGCGTCGCCGGCAAGCAGACCTCCGCGTTCACCGGATTCTCCTGGAGCTGGTACGCCCAGGCGTTCACCGATCCGACGGTGCGACAGGCCACCGAGACCAGCCTGCGGGTCGCATTCTGGGCGGCCGTCATCGCCGTCGTGATAGGAACGATCCTCGGCTTCGAGCTCGTGCGGAACCCGAGCCGCGTCGTGCGACGGCTGCTGGCAGGGCTGACCTACATCCTTCTGATCGTTCCCGAGACGGTGCTCGGCGTGTCGCTGCTGCTGTTCTACACCCAGACTCGCATCCCGCTCAGCGAGTTCACGCTGGTCGCGGCGCTGACACCGCCGAGCATCTCGGTCGTCGCGTTCGTCGTCCGGGCCCGTATGCTCACGCTCGATCCGTCGGTCGAGGACGCCGCCGCCGACCTGGGCGCGTCTCGTCTGGCGACACTGCGTCTCATCGTGCTGCCGCAGCTGGTGCCGGCGATCGGCGCGGCGGCCCTTATCGCCTACACGTTCGCGTTCGACAACGTGGTGATCGCGAACTTCCTCTCCACTCCCGTGGTCAATGTGCTCACCGTGTATCTCTACGGAACCCTCCAGTACGGAGCGACGCCGGCTGTGTACGCGACGACGACGATCGTCTTCCTCGCGACGATCGTCGTGCTCGCCGTGGCCGCGACCCTGCTGCGCACGACCCTGCGACTGCGCGGGCGCATTCGGTGAGCGCGATCATGGGCAACTGGAGTCCCCTGGGCGCCGTGCCGCCCTACCCCGTGGATCGGTATGCGGGTCTCGCCGACCGGATCGCGGGCATCCTCCGCACCAGCGGCGACGTGGTGTTCGTGCAGGCCGAGGCGATCGTGGCGTTGGAAGCGGTGGCGGAGTCGGTGGCTCGTCCCGGCCGACGCGTGCTCGTGGCGGTGACCAGCCCGTACGGCGACTCCTTCGGCGGCTGGCTGGAGCGCGCCGGGAGCGACGTGCGCTATCTGCGCTCAGAGGGCATCGCGCCGATCCAGGCCGACGCCCTGGCCTCCGAGCTCTCTCGGCATCCGGCCGAGGTCGTGTGCATCACGCACGGCGAGGCGGCCACCGGCGTGGTCAACCCGCTGCAGGAGCTTGCCGGGGTGGCTCGCTCGCACGGTGCGCTCGTGGTGGTGGATGCCGTGGCGTCCGTGGGTGGGCATCCGTTGCACGTCGACGCCTGGGGCATCGACATCGCGGTGATCGGTGCGCAGAAGTCGCTGGGCGGCCCGGCGTCCCTGTCCGCGGTTTCCGTGTCGGGGCCGGCCTGGCGGCTGATCGAGGCCCGCGGGACCGGCGACCCGGCGCGACTCGCCGACACTCCCGGTCGTACGGTGCCCGGAGCGGGGCCCGACGCGCGGGACGGGGGCGACCGTCCGAACCGCGTGGAGCCGACCTCCGTGCTGTCGCTGCTCGACCTGAGACGCGGCTGGCTGGATGCCGGCCGCACAGCGCCGCCCGGGATGCCGGACCCGCTGGCGTTCTGGGCGATGGACGCCGCCGTGGAGGCTGTGCTCGCCGAGGGACTCGACGCGCTGATCGAGCGCCATGCGCGCGCATCCGCGCTTGCCCGGTCGGCGGTACGGGCGCTCGGTTCCGGAGGGGGCGCGACGCGCGCGATACGCCCGATGCCGGAGGCGGACGATGCGGCCTCGCGTCTCGTGACGCTCGCGCCGGTGCCCGAGGGCGTCTCCCGGCACGAGCTGCTGGCGATCGCCCGCACGGTCGACGAGACCGTGTCTCCCGCACACGGCGCCTCGGCCGGCGACCTCGTGCGCCTGAATCACACCGGGGCCCGTGCGTCCCGCGCCGCGGTCGCGACCTCGGTGCTGGCCTACGCGACGGCGCTGCGCAGACTGGGCGTTCCCGTGGACGTGAACGCAGCCGCCGACGTGCTGGCACGCTGATCACGCGAGCGACCGCATCCCGTCATAGCGGCATGGCCCTCTGCAGGCTGCCCATTCTCGGGGCGAACGTGTTGTGGAAGATGGAGGACGCGGCACCGATGGCGCCCGCCTCGCCCTGAAGGACGGAGCGCTCGACGAGCACGCGCCGTGCGGAGTGGGCCGTGGGCACCGCGTTCACCTCGTGCGAGACGACCTGGAGGACGGGATCCTGCAGCTCGGGTTCGAACGCCGGCCCACCAACCACCATCAGCGAGAGGTCCAGAAGGTCGATCAGCGCCACCGCCCCTTGAGCGATGACGGATGCGATCTGCTCCGCGGCCGCGACGGCGTGACGCTCGCCGCGGCCCACCTCCTCGCACATCTCGCGGTAGCTCGAGGCGGAGCCGGTGTATCCGAGCTCGGCCGCTATCTGCGGCAGCGCCGCCGTCGGATTGCACTCGCGCACGAGCTCCGGCCGCCCGTCGGCGTCCACCCGACCGGTGCGGATGGCGCACAGCTGCCCGAACTCCCCCGCGTTCGAGCTGACTCCCCGGTAGACGTCGCCGTTCAGCACGAGGCCGGAGCCGATGCCGGTGCCGAAGTAGAGGAACACGAAGTCTCCGGCCCGCTGCGTGCGCCCGACCCAGCGCTCGCCGACCGCAGCCGCTTCGCCGTCCTTCTGGACGATCACGGGGCAGCCGAGGCGTGTGGCGAGAAGGTCGCGCAGGGGCACATTGCGCCAGGATCGCGAAAGGGGCAGCTCGAGCAGCGAGCCGTCGGTCGTGATGGGTCCCGGCGTCGCCACACCGACGCCGAGGAACGACTCGCGCTCGATGCCGGCCGTTGACGCCATCTCGTCGATGCGGTCGCCGATCAGGTCGACCAGTTCGTCCGGTGACACGTCGCCGCCCAGGTGGAGGGTGCGCCGCGCGACGACGCCCCCGTCCAGGTCCGACAAGACGAACATCAGCGAGGTGGGGTCGACGAGCACCCCCGCCGCGTGCGCCGCCTCGGGGCGCAGCCTCACCGTCGTGCGCGGCTTGCCGACCTGTTCGGTGCGCACCTGTTCGCCCTCGACGACGAGTCCGCGATCCAGAAGCAGGCGAAGGATGCGCGACACCGACTGCTGGGTGAGCCCCGTGCGCTCCGCGACCTCCGTTCGGCTGATCACCCCGGCCTGCCGGATGGTCTCGATGATCGTCGCCTCATTGAAGGAGCCGAGGTCGTACTGGTTGGCGCCGCTCTGCACACGGCGACCCGTGCGCGGTCGCAGCAGGCCCGGCGCGGACCGGGGAGTGCTGGCCGCCGGTCCGTCGCTCAGATCGGTCATGGGGCCTCCAGCGCGCCATCAGGTCGACGCACCCCCGCAGCCCAGGCATCGTGCCCCGAGAGACCGGCCGGATACCTGGCCGCCGCGCTCTCGTCGATGTCGATACCCCACCCCGGCGCGTCGTTCGGCGTCAGCCAGCCGTTCTCGATACGTAGGGTACCCGGGAAGACCTCGTGCGTCGCATCGTTGTAGACGTGTCCCTCCTGGATGCCGAACGCCGGCGACACCACGTCCAGCGTCACGTTGGCCGCCGCGCCGATCGGCGAGGTGTCACCCGGGCCGTGCCAGGCCGTGCGCACGCCGTTGGCCTCGGCGAGGTCGGCGAGTCTCCGACCGGCGCTGAGGCCGCCGACGTCGGAGAGATGGCTGCGGATGAGGTCGACGCCCCCGCGCTGGATGAGCCGCGCGGCGTCCTGGAAGGACGTGGTCAGCTCGCCGACCGCGATCGGAACGGGGCTGGCGGCGCGGACCTCCGGCAGCCGGTCCCAGTGCTCCGGCGGCAGCACGTCCTCAAGGAAGAACAGCCGGTATGGCTCGAGCGCCCGAGCGAGCCACACGGCATCCTTCGGCGTCAGTCTGGAGTGCACGTCGTGCAGCAGCTCGATGCGCTCGGGCAGCCGTTCTCGGGCGGCCTCGAAGAGCGCCGGCGTGCGACGCAGGTAGTCACGAGCGCTCCAGCCGTTCCGGTACGGCGCGTCCGGGTACTCGGTCGGAACCGCCGGCGCCCCGTATCCGCCGCCGCCGGGGGTGGACAGCTGCAGGCGGACGTGCCGCTGGCCGCGCTCGATCAGACGTTCGGCATCGTCCAGCGCCTCGTCGATCGTGCGGCCTGCTGCGTGCAGGTATGTGTCTGCCGCAGCGCGCACCTTCCCGCCCAGAAGCTCGTACACGGGCATGCCCGCGCGCTTGCCCGCGATGTCCCAGAGCGCCTGGTCGACGCCGGAGATCGCGTTGTTCGTCACGGGGCCGCCCCGCCAGTAGCCGCTGAAGCCGACCAGTCGGACGAGGTCGCCGATGTCGCCGGGGTAGCGGCCGATCAGGAGTCGGGCGACATGGTCGTCGACGAACGAGCGCACCGCCATCCAGCGCTGGGTGAAGGTCGCGCAGCCGAGGCCGTAGAGCCCCGGCTCGTCGGTGTCGATCCGCACCACCACGAGGGGGGTGCCCTCGGGGGCGGTGACGATGGCGCGAACGGACGTGATGCGCAGGTCGGTGCGCGGACGCCACGGGTTGTCGAAGGTGTTCATGCGTTCTCTCTGTTGTCGTGGCCGCGAGAGCGGCATCCTGTCCCGGCCGGTCAGCGGATGCCCGCCGGCACGTCGCGGACCTGGCGGTCGAGCACGTGCTCGGCCTCGAAGCCGATCAGTCGGCGGGCATCGGTGAGGTCCATCGGCACCTCGCGCTCCACGAATCGCCGTCGACGCGGAACCTCCGGAGCGATCGCGTCGAGCACCTCGTCCGTGCGATAGGGGATGCTGGTGGTCGGCGCCGCGAGATAGAAGGCGTTCGCGCCCCGGGACGGAGACGTCAGGCCCAGCTCGATCGCTCGCGCGGCGTCCCTGACGTCGAGGTAAGCCCATGCCTCGGTCACCCCGCGCCTGGGGTGCTCGGTGAGCTCGGCCGACTGCGCCTCGATCGCGGCCATCGTGTTGACGTGCGGGAAGCGCAGCGTGACGATGTCGACCCCCCATCGTCGCCAGACCATGCGGCACGTGTTCTCGTCGTTGAGCTTCGAGAGGGAGTACCAGTCGGACACGTCGGCGGGCATGTCGGTGTCGATCGGGAGATAAGGGGGCAGGGCATCGGCGTCGACGCCCTGTGGCAGCCCGTACCGGTTGATGCTCCCGGCGACGACGGCTCGACGAACCCCGCGCTCCGCCGCCTGAGTGAGCACGTTGAACGTCGACACCACGTTGTTGGTGTAGACGTCGTACGGGGTGCCGGCGTCCCGGTGGGCGAGCGCCGCCAGGTGCACGACGAGCTCGGCGCCCTCCAGCGCCCGGGCCACGTCGTCGAACGACGCCGTGTCGCCGCCGACGGCGCGATCCGCCCCGTCGGGCACGGATCGAAGGTCGCACATGGCCGTCACCAGCGCCCCGCGGTCGGCCAGGCGCGCGGTGGCGACGCTGCCGATCCGGCCCGAGGCGCCTGTGACCAGCACTCGCGCCCCCCTCAGCCCGGTCATCCCTTGAGACCTCCCGCCGAGCTCACCCCGCGGAGGAACTGTCTCTGGAAGACGACGAACAGCGCGACGGGGATGATGATGGTCAGGAACACCGCCGCCATCTGCACCGCGAACGGCATGGAGCCGTTCGGCAGGTTCGCCAGGGTGACCGACACCGGCTGCAGGCTGGGGGCGGCGAGCACCAGCATCGGCCACAGGTAGTCCTTCCACGACGCGATGATGGTGAGGAGCGTGACGACGCCGAGGATGGGACGCGACAACGGGATGACGACCGTGGTGAACACGCGCATCGCGCTGGCGCCGTCGATGCGTGCCGCCTCGATGAGCTCACGGGGGATCGAGTCGAAGAAGCGCTTGAGCACGATGACGTTGAACGCGCTGGCCCCTGCAGGCAGCCACACGCCCCAGAACGTGTTCAGCAGGCTGACGTTCAGCACCGGCATGTGCAGGATCGTGAGGTAGAGGGGCACCAGGCTGATCACACCGGGCAGGAACAGGGTGGCGAGAATGGCGCCGGAGAGGAGGGCACTCCATCGGGGACGCAGCACGCTGAGCAGGTAGGCCGCCGTCGCGCTCACGAACAGCGTGGTGACCGTGCTCCCCAGTGCGACGATGACCGTGTTGCCGAGGGACGATCCGATCAGCGCGCCGTTCCAGGCCTGCTCGATGTTGCCCCACCGCGGCGGCGCGGTCCAGATGCCCATCGGGTCGCTGATGATGTCCTGGCTGCTGGAGACCGAGGCGCGAGCCGACCACGCGATCGGTCCCAGTCCGGCCACCAGCAGACCGACGAACATGGCCACCTGGATGATCCACATGCTGACCATCACGATCGGGCGCTTGCGGTCCGCCGCAGAGATGGCACCGCGCTCCTTCGCCTCGCGCGGCCTGCGTCGCCTGCCGACGACCGGCTCGATCGCGCTCAGCTCCGCGGGGGCGATGACGATGCTCGGACCTGCTGCACTCATGACGGACTCCAACGCTTGGTGATGAAGTGGTAGACGACGGAGAGCACGCAGAGGAACAGCGCGAGCAGCACGCTCAGGGCTGTCGCGGCCCCGTAGTCCCCGTTGACGAAGGCGTAGTTGTAGATCTTCAGCATGATCGTCTGGGTGGCGTTGTTCGGTCCTCCGCCCGTGAAGAGGAAGGGCTCGGTGAAGAGCTGGAACGTGCCGATCAGCTGCAGCAGCATCATGATGAAGATCACGTTGCGCAGCTGCGGGATCGTCACGTGCCAGAGCCGGGACCAGATGCCCGCGCCATCGATCTCCGCGGCCTCGTAGAGCTCCGGGCTGATGCCGCCGATGGCGGCGAGGTAGATGATCGCAGTCGCTCCCGCACCGGCCCAGGTCGTGTAGAGCACCAGCGAGGGCATGGCCATCGCCTCGGAGTTCAGCCAGGGCAACGGCCCGAGCCCGAACCATCCGAGGATGCCGTTGAAGATGCCGCCGCTCGACGGGTCGTAGAAGAACTTCCACAGCAGGATGCCCGCCACGGGGGGCACGACCGCCGGCAGGTAGGCGAGGAGGTTGTACATCCATCCGTAGCGCCGCAGCTCGTTGACGAAGACGGCGATCAGGATGGGCACGGGGAACCCGAAGACGAGTCCGAGAAGCGCGTAATAGGCGGTGTTCAGCGCGGCCTGCGGCAGTCCGGGGTCGGTGAGCACGTAGGTGAAGTTGTTCAGGCCCACCCAGAGCGCGGGGCCGATCAGATTGGTCTTCTCCACGCTCATGAGCACGCCGCGCACGACGGGTCCCCAGCTGAAGTAGAGGAAGATCAGCACCACCGGAACGGCGAAGAGCACCGCGGTCAGCCCGCCGGAGCGATACCAGTCGACGATGCTGCGTCGGCGACGGCGCGCCCTGACCGGTGCCACGTCGAGATCGATTGTTCGAGACATTCGTTCGTCCTTGAGGAGCGCGGCGGGCCCGAAGGGCCGGGCCCGCCGCTCCCGGCTGGCTCAGCGCTGCTGAGCCAGGTTGCGGTCGATGGTGGAGCTCGCCTGATCGAGCAGCTGCGTGATGTCGGCGTTCCTGTCGGTGAGCACCTTCTGAACCACCGGATCGAGCGCGGCGTAGGTTCCCTGCGCGTCCGCGGGCTCGGGTATCAGCGGGAGTTTCGATGACGTGTATCCCGCGAAGTGGTCGAGGGGCACGTTGATCTCGTCCTTGATCCAGCCGAGGTAGCGCTGGTACACGGAGTCCTTCACCGGGGGCAGGGAGGGTGTGCCCACCGCGGTGTTGGAGGCCACGGAGGACTTGGCGTTCTCCACCGCGAGGTCCTTGTCGAAGTACTGCTGGAAGTTCATGTACTTCACCCACTTCGCCGCCGCCAGCAGCTGGTTCGGCGTCGCCTTCGCGTTGAACATGGCGATGGTGCCGCCGGTCAGGGTGCCGTGCTGCCCGTTCCCCTGGGGCAGGGCGCCCTCGCCGAAGTCGTCGGGGTTCATGCCGTACAGGTGCGTCGCCTGGTCGTAGACGTCCGGGGCCTGCAGCACCATGCCGATCTGGCCCGCCGCGAACGCCTTCCGGATGTCGTCCTGGTTGTAGAGGAACTGGCTGCCCATCGAGTCGTCGTTCCAGCGCATGTCGTGCAGCAACTGCAGCGCCTGCCGGGTCTGCCGGCCCATGCTCGCCTTCTTGCCCGACTTGTCGGTGATCGAGCCGCCGAGGCTGTAGGTCATGGTGGTGAGCATCCAGCCTCCCGTGTTGTTGGTGGTCAGCTGGGCGTAGCCTGCGACGTCAGGGACCTTGTCGTGGATCGTCTTCGCGTACTCGCGTACCTCGTCCCAGGTGGCCGGCGGCTTGTCCGGATCCAGTCCCGCCTCCTGGAAGATCTTGCGGTTGTAGGCGATTCCGACGGAGAACAGGCCGTAGGGGATCGTGTAGACGTCGCCCTTGGAGTCCTGCACGTTCTTCAGGGCCAGCGGATTGAGATCGTCGAGCAGGCCGATCTGCTTGAGATACGGAGTCATGTTCGGAAGCTGGCCGTTGTCGATGAGCTGCCTGCTGTACGTCAGCGAGACGTTCATGGTGTCGGGAAGGGTGCCCCCGGCGAGTTTCGCCTGGAAGGTCTGCGCCTGCCAGTACTCGGTCGACGGCTTGACCGTGATGTTGGGGTACGCCTTCTCGAACTCCTGCACATGCTGCAGGAAGGTGGCCCTGTCGGCCTTCTTGTCGGCGGTGGGCTCGTCGCCGACGGTGATGGTCACCTTCGCGTTCGGGTCCGCCTTGCCCTGGCCTGCGTTGCCCGCCGATCCTGGGCCGCTGCACGCAGTCAGCACCGCGAGGGTGCTGATGGATGCGATCAGCACGGCGATCTTGGCCGCTCGTTTCTTCATTGAAACTCCTGTGATATGGGGTGCGCCTCTGCACTGTCGGCCGGATCGCGGGGGTGCGTCCGGCACTTCCCGAAAATATAAAACCAAGAGTGTTATTAATCAAGCACGATCTGACTACCCTCTTACGGGGTGCAGGCCGAGCACCCGGTGCTCGCACCCAGAGACGCATCCAGCCCCACCAGGGGGACGCGATCCGGTCCGCTCACCGTCGGCACGCGCACGACCCGGCCGACGGCACGGTCACGCCCCGGCGGCACCGCGCTCGCGGTCACGCTGACATCATGGGGTCCGTACGAGAGGAACGGACTTCATGAAAACTGTCGTCATCGGGGCCACCGGGCATGTCGGCGGCTACCTGGTTCCCCGGCTCGTTCGCGCCGGCCACGACGTAGTCGCGATCTCGCGCGGGCTGCGCGAACCATACCGCGCCGACGATGCCTGGCGGTCGGTGCGCCGGGTCGATCTGGACCGCGAGGCCGAGGATGCCGCAGGCACCTTCGGCGAGCGCATCGCCGACCTGGAGCCGGACGTCGTGATCGACATGATCTGCTTTCGCCGGGCATCCGCGCAACAGCTCGTCGAGGCGCTGCGCGGGAGGGTGCGGATGCTGGCCGGCTGCGGCTCGATCTGGTCACGGGGCGTCCTCACCGAGGTGCCGGGACGCGAGGACTCGCCGCTGGACGGGTGGGGCGAGTACGGCGCTGGGAAGGCCGAGCTGGAGGCGTACCTCCTCGAGGAGTCCGCGCGGCCGGACGGGCTGCCGTGCGTCGTCATCGATCCCGGGCACATCTCGGGACCCGGCTGGCATGTGATCAATCCCGCGGGCAATCTCGACCCCGAGGTCTGGGAGCGTCTTGCTCGCGGAGACCGCGTGGTGCTCCCGGACCAGGGGCTCGGCCTCCTCAACCACGTGCACGCGGACGACGTGGCCCAGCTGTTCCAGCTCGCCGTCGAACACCCTGACGCGGCATCGGGCAACGCGTTCTTCGCGGTCGCCGAGCGGGCGCTCACCCTGCGGGGCTTCGCCGCGGCCGCGGCCGGATGGTTCGGCCGGGACGCCGACCTCGAATACATTCCGCTTGCGGAATACGCGTCGGTGACGGCTCCGCGGCATGCGCAGACCACGATCGAGCACGTCTCGCGCAGCCACGTGATGAGCATCGACAAGGCACGCCGCACCCTGGGCTACTCGCCCGCCCACACCTCCCTCGAGGCGACGCGCGAGGCCGTGGAATGGCTGAACGAGCACCGCGCCTTCACGCGGGGACTGGAGTTCGTCTGACGCGCGGTCACGCCGCGCAGTCCCACCTCGCCGTGCGGCCTGCCGCGGGCCTGGGCCCCACGGGACGCGCCGCCCCCTCGACGAGGCGCGTCCCGCGGTCCACCGGCCCGGCCCCGGGCCGGCTCGTCATGCGGGCTGAGCGGTCTGCGCCTGCCGGCGCGGCAGCCGCCAGTTCGGGCGCACCCAGTGGCAGGTGTACCCCTGTGGGTACTTCTGCAGGTAGTCCTGGTGCTCCTCCTCCGCCTCCCAGAACTCGCCGGCCGGCTCGACCTCGGTGACGACCTTGCCCGGCCAGAGTCCGGATGCGTCGACATCGGCGATGGTCTCCCGCGCGACGCGCTCCTGCTCCGGTGTCGTGTAGAAGATCGCCGAGCGGTAGCTGCGCCCGATGTCGTTGCCCTGCCTGTTCTTCGTCGTCGGATCGTGGATCTGGAAGAAGAACTCCAGAAGCTCCCGGTAGCTGATGACGTCGGGGTCGAAGACGATCTCCACGGACTCGGCGTGGTCGCCGTGGTGGCGATACGTCGCGTTCGGAGTGTTCGGATCGCCGGAGTATCCGGTGCGTGTGGAGATCACGCCCGGCTTGTGGCGCAGCAGCTCCTGCGCGCCCCAGAAGCATCCGCCCGCGAGGATGGCTCGCTCAGTGCTCATGACGTGCTCAGCGCTCATGACGTGGTCTCCCTTGTTCGTCGTTGTTCTCATTGTGCGACGGATCATCGCCCGCCGCTCGGCCTCCGGCATTCGCTCGCTCGAAGAGCGACGCGAACTCGCCGTATCCCGCCCTCTCCAGATCGGCGACCGGCACGAAGCGCAGCGCCGCCGAGTTGATGCAGTAGCGAAGGCCGCCGGCCTCCACCGGGCCGTCGTCGAACACGTGGCCGAGGTGGCTGTCGCCGTGCCTGGACCGCACCTCGGTGCGGACCATGCCGAACGCCGTGTCGGTGTTCTCCACGATGTTCGCCGGATCGAGCGGTGCGGTGAAGCTGGGCCAGCCGCACCCGCTGTCGTACTTGGTCGTCGAGGCGAACAGCGGCTCGCCCGAGACCACGTCGACATACAGTCCGGCGTCGTGGTTGTCCCAGAACTCGCCCGTGAACGCCGGCTCGGTGGCACCATGCTGCGTCACCTGGTACTGCTTCCTGGTCAACCGGGCGACGGCGGTCAGGTCCTTGCTGTAGTTGCTCATCGTGTGCTCCTTATATAAGGGAGAACACGGGGTCCGTCGAGTAAGTTCCCCCGGAGCCGAGCGCCGGCTGTGAGTATGCCGATCCCGGCCTCACGCTACGCGCGGTATGCCATGGCCTCGCGGGGAACGGGATGCCGCAGCTCGCGATGGCGTGCGAAGTGCTCCACCTCCCGCACGGCGGCTTCCCCGAGCCGCCTGACCTCGTTGCCGAGCGACCCCGCGACGTGCGGGGTCACGACCACGTTGGGAAGGTCATACAGCACCGAGTCGGGGGGCAGCACCTCCGGCTCCGTCGTGTCGAGCACGGCGTACAGGCGACCGGAGACGAGCTCCCGCTCGAGGGCCCTGGAGTCGACGAGGCCGCCGCGGGCGGTGTTCACCAGTGTCGCGCCGTCCTTCAGGAGCGCGAGGAGACGCCCGTCGATCGTCCCCCGGGTCGAGGGGAGCAGCGGCTGATGAAGGGTCACCACGTCGCTGGACCCGAAGAGCTCCTCCAGCTCGACGGACCGAACCCCCAGCTTCGCCGCATCCGGCCCGTCGACGTAAGGATCGTGCAGGAGGATCTCGAAGTCGTGCCTGTGCAGGAGGTCGATCACACGGCGGCCCACCATCGACGCGCCCACCACCCCGATCGTGCGCCGGAAGTTGCCCACGTCGTCGCCGAGGTCGTGCACGTGCATCGGCGCCCGCGCGCGCCGATAGCGCTCGCGCAGCGGCAGCACCTTCTTGTTGGAGATCAGGATCATGGCGATCACGAACTCCGCCACCGGGATCGCATTGACGTCGGCCGAGGAGCAGAAGCGAACGCCGTGCTCCCACGCCGCGTCGGTGGCGACCCCGCGGATCGATCCCGCCGTGTGCACGACGGCGCGCAGGCCGGGCAGACGCTCCAGCATGCGCTCATCGATGGGCGGGCTTCCCCAACCCGTGAGCGCGATCTCGACGCGTTCGAGCGTGGTCGAGGGCACCGCAGCCGGAACGGAATCGCCGACGGCGACGAGCTCGACCGCGGCCCGAATCCGGTCGAGCAGCTCGGACGCGAAGAGACGCTCCTGCAGCCGCGGCGATATCAGGCCGATCGCGTGCGGTCGAGGCGGACTCACTTGACGCTTCCTGCCGTGAGGCCGGCCTTCCAGAAGCGCTGCAGGCTCACGAACGCGATGACGAGCGGCACGATGGCCAGCAGGGATCCGATCATCACGACGTTGACGAGGGAGGGGTTCTGCACCGTCGCCTGCGTGTTCCAGGTGTAGAGCCCCAGGCTCACGGGGAAGAGCCGATTGTCCGTCAGCATCACCAGCGGCAGCAGGAACCCGTTCCAGATTGCGGAGAACTGGAAGAGCATGATCGTCGCGAACCCGGGCGACAGCAGGCGAAGCCCGACGCGCCTGAAGATCTGCAGCTCGGAGGCCCCGTCCATCCGTGCGGCCTCGATCACCTCGTCGGGAATGTAGCTGGCGGAGAAGACTCGCGCCAGGTACACGCCGAACGGGTTGACGAGGGAGGGTATGAACACCGCGAGGTACGTGTTGGCCAGGCCCACCTTGGACGCGAGGAGGTACAGCGGGAGCGTCGTCGCGGCGGCAGGGACCAGGACGCCGATGAGCACGAGGCCGAAGAGCGTCTCCTTTCCCCTGAAGTCGTACTTGTCGAACGCGTACCCGGCGGCCAGGCAGACCAGGGCGCAGACCACCGCGCCGAGACCTGCATACAGGATCGAGTTCGCGTACCAGCGCGCGTAGATCCCGTTGTCCTGGCCGAAGAGGTCGGCGAAGTTGCCGGCGACCCTGAAGTGCGCGAACGAGAAGACGTCGCCCTGGCTGATCGCCGAGGCGTTCTCGAGGCCGGCGAACAGCATCCAGAGCAACGGGATGAACGTGTACGCCGCGGCGAGGAACAGGATGACGTTGACGGGGATGGCGGAGAACGAGAAGCGTCGGGTCCGCCCGGTGGTTGGGAACCGCCGTCTCCGCAGGGTCGTGTCGGCTGAGGCGATGTTCGCGCTCATCGTGAGCTCCAAGGCTTTGCGAATCGGGTGACCAGGAAGGAGAGGAGCGCGGAGAACACGGCCAGCACGAGGGACGCGCATGCGGCCAATGGATAGTTGTGCCCGCCGCCGAACGCCTGCGTGTAGGCGTAGAGGTTGGGCGACCAGCCGCTGGAGACGAGGCCCGGCGAGTATTGATGGAGGATGAGAGGCTCCGTGAACACCTGGAGCGCGCCGACCGCGCTGAACAGCATCGCGAGCCCCACGGATCCTCTGATGAGCGGGACCTTCACGCTGATCGCCACGCGGAACCCGCCGGCCCCGTCGATCCGCGCCGCCTCGATCAGCTCACGCGGGATGGCCTGAAGGGCCGCGTAGAAGATCACCATGTTGTAGCCGAGCCCGGCCCAGATGCCGATGTTGGCGATCGAGGGGAAGACCCCGCCGGGTGTGAGGATGTTCCCCTCGACGCCGACGCTCCTCAGCGCCTTGGCGAACGGGCTGATCTGGGGGATGTACAGGTACAGCCACAGAAGGGACGCCACGATGCCCGGCACGAGGTGCGGGACGAACAGCGAGAACTGGAGCGTGCGCTTGAGCCTGGCGACGGCGGAGTCCAGGAAGAGCGCGACCGCCATGGCGCCGACCATGAGGACGGGCACGTAGATGAGCACGTAGACCACGATGTTCAGGTACCCGTTGACGTACTGCGGGTCGGAGAGCACCTGGACGAAGTTCGCCAGGCCGACGAAGACCTGCGTCGTTCCCCCAGCCCCGTAGAGCCCGTTCTGCTTCTCCCGGAAGAGGCTCAGATACAGGGAGTACACGATCGGCAGGATCGTGACCAGCGTGAACAGGACGAAGAACGGCAGGATCAGTGCGAGCGCCGCGCGGCCGATCCCGCGTCGTCCCGGCGCCCCGGACGTGCGCGCGCGAGAGGCGTTCCCCGCCGCGCGCACGTCCTGAGTCAAGCGGATGGAAGTCATCTCAGCCCTGGGTCACCTTGACACCCCGGGACCGCAGCGCGTCCACGGTGGCCTTCTGTCCTGCCTCGAGGCCCTTGACGATCGACCCGCCCTTGCCGACGTCGCCGAGGGCATCGTTCATCGCGTTGAACGCATCGGTCATGGTCGGCCCCCACGTCCAGGGTTTGAGGCCGTGGCCCTGGGCGTCGAAGACCTTGTAGATGTCCTGGCCCGAGTAGTAGTCCGTCTTCACGTACTGCGACGCGATCGCGTTCATGGCGCCGACCGACAGGTAGGGCGATGACTGCCCGCTGCTCACCCGCGCCCGAACGCCATCGGCGTTCGTGCTCATCCAGGTCGCGAGCACGGCCGAGGCCGCGACGCTCTTGCTGCTCTTCGAGATCGCCCACGCCGAGCCTCCGTTCATGCCGCTCGCCGGCGAGCCGTTCCACGACGGAAGAGGGGCGATCTTCCACTGCCCCGCCTGGGACGGGAAGTTGGCCAGCATGTGCGCGGCGTTCCACGACGCGCTGATCTGGGTGATGATGTTTCCGCTCGCGATCGCAGCGTTGACCGCCTGGGTGTTGTTCGGCGTCGGCGAGACCAGGCCGTCGTCGATCATGCCCTGCCAGAATCCTGCGACCTTCTTCGTCGGCGCATCAGGGATGTTCACGTGCCACGAGTCGCCCTTGGTGCTGAACCAGTGGGCGCCGGCCTGCCAGCTCAGCGCCGCCATCGTCACACCGTCGTCACCGACGAGCGGCGAGAGGAACACGGAGGGGTCGGCCGCCTTGAGCTTCTGCGCGTCGGCCTTGTACTCGGCCCAGGTCTTCGGAACGGTCAGCCCGTACTTGTCGAAGAGGTCGGCTCGGTAGAAGAGCACCTGGACGCCCAGGTCGTAGGGGATCCCGTAGGTGTGCCCTCCGAGGGTGGTCAGCTCGAGCGACTGCGGCAGGAACTTCTTCTTCAGGCTCGGCGTCACGTACCGCGTGAGGTCCGCGAGGTCGCCCTGGCTGACGAAGTCGGGCAGGAACGGGTACTCGACGTTGAAGACGTCGGGCCCGCTGCCCGCCTTGAACGCGTTGAACAGCTTGGTGTATCCGCCGTTCGTGCCCGCAGGGATCTCGGTGAACGTGACGTGGATGTCTTTGTGCGTCTTGTTGAACTCGTCGATCGCCTGCTGACTGCCCGTCGTGAAGGACCAGTAGCTGAGCTCGGTCGGCTTTCCGTGGACGAGAAAGCTGGAGGGCGCCGTGCTGGCGACCGGCGTCGGCCCCGCGCCGGAACCGCTGCAGGCCGCGAGCAGCAGCGCGGCGCTCGTCGCGGCGATCGCCGCGAGCCAGCTCCGTAGCCGAGACCGCCGTGCCCGACTGCCGATTCGTTGATTCGACATTGAAACTCCGATCAGTTGACAGCCGCCGACCGCGGCGACCTCGAATCATCTTGCGAGACCGGATGATCAATGTCAAGACCGATTGATCGTTTGGCGATCAATCGATCAAACGGGAGGACGCCCTGGGGTTCAGGGACGGCAGGAGCTGGGCGTGCAACGGCGGACGCGAGCGATCGTCGCCGCCGCCGTCCGGCCGGAGCCGCTCGAGCATGATCTCGGCCGCCAGCCGGCCGACCGCGTACTTCGGCGGGGCGACGGCGGTCAGCGGTACGTCCGCGAGGTCGGCGGTCTCGTCGTCGTACGCCACGAACCCGATGTCGTCGGGTATGCGCACGCCTCGCCCCTGCAGACGCTGCATGATCATCATCGCGTTCAGGTCGTTGTGCACCAGCGCCGCGAACGGCCCGGATGCGCGCAGGCGCGCCTCGAGCATTGACGCGATCTGCGCCCCGGCCGCCGGGTCCTTCTCAGGGGGGACCGACTGGATGACGGCCGTCGGGTCAAGCGGCAGCCCGTACTGCTGCATCGCGGCCTCGTAGCCGACACGCAGCTGCACCGACGTGGGAGTCGGCTGCATCACCAGGGCCATGTCTCGCCAGCCCTGTTCGTGAAGGTGCGCGATCGCCAGTCGCGCGCCATAGGCATGGTCGGACCGCACGTGGTCCAGCTTCTCCACGGCGCTTCCGATCCTGCCGTAGCGCTCCACCAGCACGACGGGCACGTCCAGCCCGAGCAGATCGGCCGCCGCCGCGTCGTCGGCCCCGCCGTCGGGCCAGTTCGGCGTCGCGATGATCCCGGTGACCCCCGCGTCATGCAGCGCCCGCAGCTGGGGCGCGTCTTCCTCGATCCGATCGTTCGAGACGCCGAGGACGACTCGCCCGCCCGCGTCGGCGACCACTGCGCCGATCGCGCGTATCACGTCGCCGTAGTAGTACGCGGTGCGAGGCACGAGCACCCCGACGGCGAACGGCGGCGGCGCCGAGCGCGTGACGTCTCGTGCGCGGACGACGGCGTTCGCGCCCTTCAGAGGCATCGCCCGGCCATGCGATCGCGCGATGCGGCCCTCCACGGCGAGCTCCGAGACGTCTCGCCGCACGGTGACGGGTGAGATGCCGAGCTCGTCGGCCAGCTCGGCGATGCGCATCGCGCCGCGCTCCTCGAGCAGCGCGACGATGCGGTCATGCCGGCTCGTTACGTCGATGCGCATGGCTCCTCCCGATCCGTGCCGCTAGCATCCTCGCACTCGGATGGGGCCCGGGCCCCGCGCACCGCGAACGCCGTTCCGGATCGACACATGCTTAGACTGAGCATATATTGATCATTCGCTCATTTCGATCATGATCTGATCTGTCTTTACCGGAGGAGCCCCATGCGCCCGACTGCATTCCTGGCGATGAGCCGCGAGCGATTCGACGACGTCTGCTCGCCGACGGACCGGGAGGCGCTGCACCGGCTCTTCACGCTCGTCGGACCGTTCGAGGCCACTCCGGATCGCGACGCCATCCGAGAGGGCGTGCGCGAGGCGCGCGTGCTCTTCACCAGCTGGGGCACACCACCGCTCGACGCCGAGACCCTCGAGGCCGCCCCCGACCTGCGCGCCATCGCGCACGCGGCGGGCAGCGTCAAACACCTGGTGCCGCCGGAGGCGTTCGACCGCGGGATCGGCGTGTTCTCTGCGGGGGCCAGAATCGCCGGGTCGGTCGCCGAGTACTGCCTCGCAACCATGCTGGCGCTCGCCCGTCGTCTGCCCGCGCTCGATTCCCGCATGCGCAACGGCACGTGGGGAGCCGGCGGCGAGCGAGGCCGTGAACTCCATCGGGCGACCGTCGGCATCGTGGGCGCCAGCTCCACGGCCCGAGCGCTGATCGCGCTCCTGAGACCCTTCGAGGCGAAGATCCTGGTGTTCGACCCCTACCTCGACCGCACCCAGGCCGACGCGCTCGGCGTGGAGCTCGCCGATCTCGAGTCGGTGATGCGTGCGGGCTTCGTCTCGCTTCACGTGTCTTCCACGCCTGAGACCGAGGGCATGATCACGGCCGAGCTGCTCGACCTGGTTCCCCCCGGCGGCGTCTTCGTCAACTCCTCGCGCGGCACCGTCGTCGACCAGGCCGCGCTCTTCGAACGGATCGCGGACGGCCGGGTCCGCGCGGCCGTCGATGTCTTCGCGCACGAGCCGTTCGAGCTGCCGCGCGACCTCGCCGACGTGAAGACGTCCATCTTCACCCCGCACATCGCCGGCGACACTCTCGACGGGCACCGGGCGCTCTTGATGGTGGTCGCGGCCGACGTCGCCGCGTGGCTCGAGTCCGGCCGCCGCGGCGCCACGTTCGTGGATGCCAGGCGGTGGGCGGTGAGCGCATGAGCGACGCGATCGCCCGTGTCGAGGTGTTCCACGCGAAGGTGCCGTTCCGGCACGACTTCGCGTTGGGCAGCGGGACGGTCGGCAGCGCCTCGGCCGCCGGCGACGTCGTGTTCGTTCGGCTGGAGACGGAGTCGGGCGCCGTCGGCTGGGGGGAGCAGCGCGCGCTGCCGATCTGGAGCTACGAGACCGCCGACACGATCGTCAGCGTGCTCGAGCGAGACCTCGCTCCGCTGGTCATCGGCACCGACCCGTTCGAGATCGAGAGGTTCCACGCCAGGGCCGAGCGTGTGCTCAAGCCCTCGGTCTCCAACGGGTTCCCCTTCGCCAGGGCCGCGATGGACGTCGCCCTCCACGACCTGGCCGGGATCCTCGCCGGGGTGCCCGTGCACAAGCTCCTCGGCGGCGCCATCGTCGAACGTCTTCCGCTGTGCTCCGCGATAGGGGCGGCATCTCCAGACCACATGGCCGACCGGGCCGTGCAGAGCCGCGCATACCCCGCGTACAAGGTGAAGATCACCGGCGATCCCGCTCTCGACGAGAAGCGGATCCGGCGCGTGGTCGATGTCACGGGCGACAAGCCGATCTGGCTCGACGCCAATCAGGCCTACCGTCCCCTCTCGTTCCGGCGTCTTGCCGCTGCGATCGCCGACCTCCGGATGGTCGAGGTCGCCGAGCAGCCGGTCCCCAGCCCCGACTGGTTCGGGCTGGGCGGCATCCGCGAAAGGGTCTCGCTGCCCCTGGCGGTCGACGAGGGATGCTTCACCGCGTCGGATCTCGCCAAGCTCAATGCGCTCGCCCGCCCCGACGCCGTGGTGCTGAAGGTCTGCAAATCGGGCGGCCTGCGCAGACTGCTCGCCACGGCCGCCGTCGCGAAGGCGAACGGCATCGAGCTGCTCGGCAGCGGTCTCACGGACTGCGGGATCGCCTTCGCGGCCGGCGTCCACGTTCTCGCCACCCTCGAGCTGTCCCTTCCGGCCGAGCTGAACGGCCCCGAGCTGCTCGACGAGCTCTTCGTCGACGGGCTGGACATCCGGGAGGGCAGCGTCGCGGTGCCCTCCGCTCCCGGGCTGGGCGTGACCGTCGACGAGAACGCCATACGCGAGGCGTCCCGTGTCCGATGAGCCCGAGGGCGCCCGAGCGCCGTGGGAGCCGCTCTGGGTTCTCTTCACCAAGCCGTGGCCCGCGCTGGACGGCGCCGCTCTCGGCTCGCTCGTCTCCTCGCTGGGGTTCGGCGGCATCGAGTTGCCGGTTCGTGACGGCTTCCAGGTGGAGCCCGCCAGCGTCTCGGCGTTGACCCCGTTCCGCACGGTGCTCGCCGACTCCGGAATCGACATCCGCAGCGTCGCCGGCGAGCCCACGCGCCAGATCATCGAGGCCTGCGGGGAGGCGGGCATCGGACTCGTCCGCATCATGGCCGAGATCGGGCCGGACGGGTACGCCGCCGGTGAGAGCCGTCTTCGCAGGCTGTTGGATGACGTGCTCCCCGTCCTGGAGGAGTTCGACGTGGCGATCGGCATCCAGCCGCATCATGGCCGATACATCTCCACGGCGGCCGGCCTGCGCCGCGTCATCGACGACTACCCGCCGGAACGCGTTGTGGCCGTGTGGGACGCAGCGCACAACGCCCTGTCCGGTGAGGACGTCGACCTCTCGCTCGAACAGCTGGCGCGCCAGCTGGGGCTGGTCAACCTCAAGGACGCCCGATACGACTGCACGGCCGAGGCCCCCGGCGCCGCACGGCACGGCATCTCGCGGCCGCGTTTCGTGCCCGGCGGTGAGGGAATGGCCGACTGGGATGCGACGTTCTCGGAGCTGGAACGCCTGGGCTACCGCGGAGACGTCTGCCTCACCGCCCAGTACGACGACCTCCAGCGCCCGATCGCCGAGGTCGTCGGCGACGATCTGCGCCGTGCCCGCGAGGCGTTCGAGGCTCGAACTCGCCGCTAGCCCGACAGACATGGCGGGCATCGGGCCACGATCGCCGGCGCCGAGTGTAGGAAATAGATCAGAGTTCCGAGCCGGAGGGAAACCGCATGGGCACGCTCATCCTGAGAATCGTCGTCGGTCTGCTGTTCGTGGGACACGGACTGCAGAAGCTCGCCGGACTGTTCGGCGGGGGCGGCCTGAAGCAGACCGAGCAGATGATGGGAGCCATCGGCATGCATCCGGTCAAGCTCCAGGCCCGGGCCGCGGGACTCGCGGAGGCGGCGGGCGGTGCGGCACTCGCGCTGGGGGCCGCCACCCCGCTGGCATCGGCCGGGCTCATCGCCACGATGCTGACGGCCATCCGCAAGGTGCACGCGAAGAACGGGCTCTGGAACGCCAGGGGCGGCTCCGAGTTCAATCTGGTGATAATCGCCGCGGCGGCGCTGCTCGCGGAGCGACCGGGCCGGACCTCCGTCGACGCCGCCTTCGGACGGTCGAGGTGGGGCGTTGCGGGTGTGGCGTTCGCCCTCCTGGCCGGCGCGGTCGGTTCCACCTTGGCGATCGAGGCCGGCAAGCGGTACGCATCCGACTCCGTGCCGGATCCAGCACCGGGCGGAGCCTCCGCGCAGGAGCAGCCGGAGGACGCGGCCGCCGGATCCGACGGTGTGCCCGACGCCCCTGACGCCTGACCGAGGCGCCCGAGGGCTCAGTCGCCCTCGTCGACCTGGCCGTGCGTCTCCTTCGTGATCAGGAGGCGCTTCTCACCGAGCCAGTCCATGGTGGCGAACAGCACGCCAGACACCACGAACGTGAGGTGCAGCACGACGCGCCACGTCAGCTCCCGCCCGTCGATCGGCTCGTTCTTCTCCGAGAGCCCCGTGAAGTCCGCCAGGAGGCCGATGGCGGAGATGGCCACGATCGATCCGATGAGCTTCATCTTCAGGCCGGAGAAGTCGACGTGGCCCATCCAGCGCGGCCGATCCTCCGAGCCGCGCGCCGCCGCGATCTTGGAGACGAAGTTCTCGTACCCCGCGAAGATCACGATGAGCACGAGGTTGGCCAGCAACACGAGGTCCAGCAGAGCGAGGATGCTCAGCACCACATCGTCGCCGGAGGCGTCGATGATGCCGGCGACCAGATGCCAGAGCTCCTGGAAGAACTTGATCGCGATGGCGACGAGCCCGACGACCAGGCCTATGTAGAGGGGCGCGAGCAGCCAACGGCTGGCGAAGAGGAACCGTTCTCCGCCGCTCTCGACGCGGCCGTACCAGCGGGTTCGCGTGGTGGATCGATCAGCGCTCATCGGCGGCCTCGCAGTCGTCGGAGATGGTGGCGTGTCCCGTGAGTCTACGAGATGGATCCCGACAGGTCGCTGCACGTCCCGGACGCGCCCGCGGGCGGGAGGTCGGCCCGCACCGGAACGACCCCCTGCGTGAGGCGACCGTTCGCCTCACGGCGCCGTCGAACGACAGCGAGCGCTCACGCGGTTCAGCTCTGGGCTATCAGCCGATCGAGCATCTCATCGTAGGCGCCGCGATCCATGGGGAATGCGACGGGTGAGCCCGTGTGGCTGGACAGCGCCAGCGCATTCGCGAGCTCGGTCGCCATTCTTGCGGACTCGCCGTCGGCGAACAGCGCAGTCCCCTTTCGAATGGCGCTGAGGAGGTTGTCGTACACCTCGCGATGGCTGCCTTCCCCCGGCACCGGATCGACCTCGACCACCGATGCCTCGGGTTCCGGGATCTCCGTCTGCGAGCGTGCGAACTCACGCATGTCCGCGTCGAAGAGCTCGATACGAGGCCGCTGCGACGTGTGGGGCCCCCCGCGAACGAGCCGAGCGAGGCCCCTGGTGCCGACGATCTCGATCCGCTCCGGGCGAGGACCCTCCGCGGTCGTGATGTGCACCGATCCCAGGGCGCCGTTGCGCCACTCCGCGACGCCATGGACGGTGTCTTCGGTCTCGATCCGCTGCAGCCGTGTCCGTGTCCACGCGAAGACCTGCTCGGGCAGGCCCATGAAGTGCGTGATCAGGTCGAGATTGTGCGGAGCCTGGTTGGCGAGCACCCCGCCGCCCTCGCCTGCCCAGGTGCCGCGCCAGCTCGCCATGCCGTAATAGAACGCATTGCGCGGCCACGCCGACACCAGGTCGATGCTCTGGATCTCGCCGAGCGCGCCTCGCTCGAGCAGTCTCTTCACGGTGCGGACATCGGAGCGCATCCTCTGCTGATAGTTGACGGCGAGGAGGCGTCCGGCCGATCGCGCCGCCTCGATCATGAGATCCGCGTCGGACGTGCGGACGGCGATCGGCTTCTCCGTGAGCACATGAGCGCCTCGCTCCAACGCGTCGATCGCGATGCGCGCGTGGAACGGGTGCGGTGTGAGCACCACGACCAGGTCGGGTGCGACCGCATCGATCATCGCGATGTGATCGGAGAACGCCCGGGTGCCGATCTCATCGGCTCGCTCTCGCACGGCGGGAAGGTTGATGTCGCTGAGGCCGACGACCTCGACGTCGTCACGTTCCAGCACCACCCGGTGGAAGGTGAAGATGATGGATGCCGCGCCCACGTAGGCGACCCGTACCTTGCTCATGTCTACCTCTCTGCCGGCCGGACACCGGCCGATCCGGCCGTGCGATCTTCTACAGCCCTCAGCGAGCGTCCCGCCGGCCGGCGAGATGGGACGTCCCCGTGGGAGGGTCGAGCATGACCGAATGCCATGCGGCCCGGTCTCAGGCGAGCAACGGATGCCGCCGATCGGCCAGTGGCAGGCTGATTCGCCGACCGGTCAGGTGAGACCAGTAGATCCCGTGGATCATCTCGAGCGCCTTCATCGCCCCCTCGCCGCTCGAGAGCGGAGGGCGATCCCCTCGTGCAGCATCGAGAAGGTCCACGATCGCCAAGACGTTGCCGTTGCCGTTCATCTCATCGACGCCCCAGTCGGCAGACGAGCCCGATGCGGGGGTGAAGTCCACGCTCGACCATTCCCGGATCTCCTCGGGCGGCG
>JAATFB010000095.1 GCA_015655415.1 Actinomycetales bacterium | reverse complement strand
GCTCCTGTTCGTGATGCCGGGGGAGACCAGCTACCTTGTGATCGACGATCGTCCTCCGGCGCCGAAGAAGGACGCCGCGCCGGTGAGCTCGAGCGTTCAGCCCACCAGGGCGAACTGGCTCGTCGCCGTCTCGGGGTCGTTCCTGGCGGCCGGACTGACCGATCGGACCGCCGACCAGCTCTCGAAGTGACGCCCATGACCACACCCTCGTTCGAGCGGGCCTCCGACCACGACACCGCGATCGTGTCCGCACAGCTCGGGCGCCCCGCGCGCGGCGTCGTCGGCATCGCCGCGCGGTGCGCGTGCGGCGCCCCTGCGGTCGTCGTGACCGCCCCGCGGCTGCCGGACGGAACTCCGTTCCCGACGCTGTACTACCTCAGCCACCCGGCCGGGACCGCCGCGATGTCGCGGCTGGAGGCATCCGGGACGATGTCAGAGCTCACCGCGCTTCTCCAGCAGGACGAGGAGCTGCGATCGGCCTACCGGCGCGCCCACCTCGCGTACCTCAGCGACCGGGACCGGGTGGAGCAGGTCGAGGAGATCGCCGGATTCTCGGCGGGCGGCATGCCGGACCGGGTGAAGTGCCTGCACGCTCTGGCCGCCCACGCCCTGGCCGCCGGGCCCGGGGTGAACCCGATCGGCGACCTCGCGCTGGAGCGTGGCGGCTGGTCACCGAGCGTCTGTGAATGTCCTGACTACTCGGTGCGGTAGATTGGACAGATACCTCTCGTTCCAAGGAGACGCTGCACTGTGCCCAAAATCCTGATCGTCGGTGGCGGTTACGCCGGCTTCTACACGGCCTGGAAGCTCGAGAAATGGCTGCGCAAGGGCGAGGCCGAGGTCACCTTGGTCGACCCCCGCCCCTACATGACCTACCAGCCGTTCCTTCCCGAGGTCGCAGCGGGTGAGATCGAGGCCCGCCACGCGGTCGTCTCGCATCGCCGGCATCTGAAGAGGACCAACGTCGTCACGGCGAAGGTCACCTACGTCAACCACGCGGAGAAGAAGGCCACGATCACGCCGGCCCTGGGCGAGCCGTGGGAGTTCGAGTACGACCAGGTGGTGATCACGGCGGGCGCCGTCAGCCGTACCTTCCCGATCCCGGGGGTCGCCGACCAGGCCATCGGCCTCAAGAACATCGAGGAGGCCGTCGCCATCCGCGATCGCATCCTCGGCAACTTCGACAAGGCGGCCGCGCTTCCGCCCGGACCGGACCGTGAGCGGCTGCTCACCTTCGTCGTCGTCGGCGGCGGGTTCGCCGGCATCGAGGTCTTCGCCGAGATGCGCTCGTTCGTCAGCGCACTCCTCCGCCAGTACCCGCAGATCACGTTCGAGGAGACGCACTTCCACCTCATCGAGGCGATGGGGCGCATCATGCCGGAGGTCTCGCTCGAGACGAGCCATTGGGTCATCAAGAACCTCGCCGAGCGGGGCGCGCAGATCCACCTCGAGACCCAGCTCTCCAGCGCGGTGGACGGGCACATCGAGTTGTCGACGGGCGAGAGCTTCGACGCCGATCTCATCGTGTGGACCGCGGGCGTCATGGCCAACCCGCAGATCGTCCGCCACACCGACCTGCCCATCGAGGAGCGCGGCCGTCTGCGCGTGCGTGCCGACCTGCGCGTCGGCACCGACGACGAGGTGGTCGCGGATGCGTGGGGCTGCGGCGACGTCGCGGCCGTGCCCGACCTCACCGGGGCGGGTGTCGGCGGCTACTGCGTGCCGAACGCCCAGCACGCGGTGCGCCAGGCCAAGCTGCTGGCGAAGAACGTCGTCGCCACGCTGCGCGGTGAGGGGCTCCACGAGTACGTGCACAAGAGCCTGGGGGCCGTGGCCGGGCTCGGCCTCGGCATCGGTGTCTACCAGTACCGCAAGCTGGCCATCAAGGGCCTGATCGCCTGGTTCATGCACCGCGGCTACCACGGGCTGGCCATGCCCAGCTGGGAGCGCAAGTGGCGCGTGCTCGGCGACTGGTGGCTCGACTTCTGGCTCGGGCGCGACAACGTGTCGCTGGCTGCGGTGCAGAACCCGCGCGCGGTCTTCGAAGAGTTCGCGTCCCGTCCGAAGCCTCCCGCCGACTCGGCGAAGGATGCGCCGGCCGCGGGCGGCAAGGAGTCCGCGAAGGCGCCGGCCGCCGGCTGACCCGTCAGGCTGCCGAACCTGCACCAACGGCTACCAGGGGACTCGTGAGCCGTCCCACGACCAGAGACCCCCGGTCGGTCCATCGTCGGCGAGCAGCGCGAGGCGAACCGCCCCGGTGGCGGCTTCGGCGGGGTCGCCTCCCGCTGCCATGCCGGCGACGAGATTGGTGCGGCGCAGCCCCGGCGCGAGCGCGTTGACCTTGAATCCCTCGCCGAGTGCCTGTGCCGTGAAGAGGGTGACGGCATCGACCGCGGTCTTGGAGCTTCGATAGGCGAGTCCGCTGCCACGGCCCCGTTCCCAGTCGAACTGCGGGTTGGGGCCGCTGCTCCAGGCCAACGATCCGGTGCCGCTGGACACGTTGACGATGCGCGGATGGGCCGATCGCGTCAGCGCGGGGAGCAGGCGCAGTGTCACGTCGACCAGGCCGAACACGTTGGTCTCGTACGCAGCGCGGAGCTGCTGGATCGTCGTGCCGCGGATGTCGCCGCCACCCGGGTTCACCCCCGCGTTGTTGACCAGGATGTCCAGCTCCCCGATGCGCTCTGCAGCCGCGGCCACCGAGGTCGGATCGGTGACGTCGAGGTGCACGACGCGAGCGTCGCGTCCGAGCTCCTGCGCGGCCCGCCGTCCCTTCTCCGGGTCGCGGGCGCCGATCCACACCATGACCCCTCGTTCCAGGAGCTGCCTCGCCGTGTGGAATCCGATCCCGCTGTTCGCGCCGGTCACCAGCGCGCGCGAGCCCGGTGCTGGTGAGGGGATCTCCGTGGGAAGGTGATCGGCCTGGTCCGCCTCGTCCATTGCTGCCTCCAACTCCAACGATGTGGTTGGAATGCTACGCGCCTCGCGCCCGATATCCAACCTGAGCGTTGGTACTGTGGTGGGGTGGCCTGGGACACGGAGGGTACGCGCCGCCGGCTTCGGGACGCCGCGCTGGTCGAGTTCGCCGAGCGAGGGTTCGACGGCACGACGGTCGCCGCGATCGCCGCTCGGGCCGGCGTGAACAAGGAGCGGCTCTACAGCTACTTCGGCGACAAGCGCTCGCTCTGGGAGCTGGTGCTGGGGACCGAGCTGGAGCGGCTCGCCGCCGCGGTCGCGCTCTCCGGCGCGGGGCTCGACGACATCGGGGAGTTCGCCGGCGCGACCTTCGACTACCACGCCGCCCATCCCGAGCTGAGCAGGCTGCTGCAGTGGGAGGGTCTGCAGGGCGGCCGGCCGGCCGACGCCGTCGGCCGCACCGGCCACTACCGGGAGAAAGTGGAACGCCTCGCCGGCGCGCAACGCGAGGGCCTGCTCGATCCGGGCCTCGATCCGGGGCACCTCATGTTCGCCCTCATAGCGCTTGCGGCATGGTGGCAGACGGTTCCGCAACTGGCGGAGATGATCACGGGTGCCGGCTCGGACGACCGGCCGGAGCGCGCGCGGCGCCGGCGATTCGTCGTCGAGGCGGCCCGGCGGCTGGCGGCTCCGACCCGTCGTTGAGGGGTTGCTCGTCGCAGCGATCGGGCTCGTGGCCTCGTCAAGGCATCGCCGCTCGAGGCCGCGCCAGGCTCATGCCGCCGGAGCGTCCAGATCGGACATGTCGAGGACGAAGCGGTAGCGGACGTCGCCGCCGGCGAGGCGGTCCAGCGCCTCCTCGACCCGGGCCGAGGGCAGCACCTCGACATCCGGTGCGATGTGGTGGTCCGCGCAGAACCGCCGTGTGCGGCAGGCCGCCGGTGCCCGCGCCGCCACCGACGCTAGGACCTCACACCAGTGTCAACTGCAACCCGAAGGCTCCGACGGTCACCGTGCGAGGGGCTCGTGTGCCTGCCCGGCCTCCTGTCGGAGGGCTCCGAGGGCTTCATCGAGCTTGTGCAGCGTCTCGGCATCGCGAGCCAGCTGCTTCTCGATCTCGGTGCGGCGGCTTTCGAGGATCGCGGCGATCGCCGCGCCGCCGACAGGTTAGGGTCTGCCCGGGTCGCCGGACTGCATCGCCGTACCGCGTAGCCGGACTGCGTCGCCGCACCGCTCGGGCCGAGCTCCTGGGCCCGTCAAAGGCGATGGTAGCGTGAGGACGCCCTCTCGTCGCGGGCCGCACGTCGAGTGTGGCACCTGAAGCCGCGCCGCATGTCGGGCCCAGTGCGGGGTCGAGGCCAGTGACCGCTCCGTCACCGCAGCCGCGTTCGTCGACGTCCGCTGGATGGCTTCGAGCGAGCAGGGAACCGGGTCAGGCTCGGCGGTCTGGATCCAGGTGCGGTGCCGATTCGAGCGCGGTCCACGCAAGCGCGTCGTGGATCGCGACGATCGACGCGGCGTGCTCCTTCGGAGAAGAGAACCGATGGGTGTCGATCTGCGCTACCGAAACGACTCCGATCGAGTTGACCGCAAAAGCACCATCGAATCGCGTCACGTCGTCCAGGCGAACCGGTTGGTGCTCGACGGCGATGCCTGCTGCCGGGAGAGCAGATTCCAGCAGTTGCTGCCCGATCCCGTGCAGCGCGGGCGCGGTCGGCCACACGACCACGGAGCCACGCAGAAAGCCGATGTTGGCGATGGTGGTCTCTGCGATCTCGCCGTCGTCGGTCACCAGAACGGCGTCGTCGTAGCCGTTGCGCTCCGCTTGACGACCATACGCGATCTGCGCGAAGGTCCCGACGTGCTTGAGGTGCGCGAACGGCCGAACGTGCCGCACCGTCTGGAACCGCTGTGGCACCGATGAAGGCGCGACGGGCACTCTGATCACGATGAGCTCGTGGGTCCGACCGTCCGGCGTGTCATAGTAGGTCGCCCGAAGGTAGGAATCGGGCCGCTCGCGGGCCGCCGCCGCCCAACGGGCCCGCGCCGGCGGGAGGTCGAGCCCGTGATCGAACAGCTCGTGGTGTGCGGCGTCGACCCGGCGTAGATGCTCCGCGAGACCGCGAACCGCGCCACGACGAACCTGCATCGCTGTGAAGTGCCCATATCCGACCGGCGCGAGCGCCTCCACCTCGCGGTCCCCGAGCGCCCGGCCGTCCAGCCATAGGCTCACCGAGGCGTCGGGCGACATGGGAACAGGCTATCCCCGGCTTCGCCGGGTGCCGGCCAGCAGCTCCCGGGCGGCGGTCTCGCTGACGAGGATGAGCCGCCTATCGGCGCTGTCCCGACCAGCCGTCAACGCCTGAGGGTGCGACAGGTCTCAGCGATCAGGATGTCGTCACTCCGGATGGACCGTGGTCCTGCGCAGCGTCATTGGAATAGACCGCTGGTAGCGATGATGATCTGACTGGTGTATCGTTGGTATACATGGAGTCGGGTCGACAGCGTCTGATCAATGCCACCAGGCTGCTGCTGTCCGAGCGTCCCGATCATGAGCCGAGCACGCGCGAGCTGTACGAGGCGGCGGGGGTGGCGGCACCGACGCTGTATCACCACTTCGGCACCAAGGAGGGACTGCTGGACGCCGTCGTCGAGGAGGCGTTCGCCCGCTACCTGGAGAGCAAGCGTGAGATGCTGCGCACGGGCGACCTTCTCGCTGACTTCGCTGCCGGCTGGGATCTGCACGTGGAGTTCGGGGTGGCGAACCCCGTCCTCTACGGGCTCATGTACGGTCCTCGCGCCTCCACGGCGGCCGCCGCGGCCGATCGCGAGCTGCGCCATGGGCTGGAACGACTCGCCGATGCCGGGCTGCTGCGGGTCGAGGTCGACGAGGCCGCCGCGATCACGACAGCGATGGCG
>JAATFB010000097.1 GCA_015655415.1 Actinomycetales bacterium | reverse complement strand
GGCCACGGAAAGCGCCTCGCGAACCAGACCTTCACCACCGGCATCGACATCAACGAAGACGAGGAGGCAACCCTCCGCCTCGCGGAACCCTTCGCCGCCGCGACAGGCCAGAACACTCATGTCAGGGGTTCGACTACGTCTGAAATTGTGGATCTGAGGGGACTCGAACCCCTGACCCCCTGCATGCCATGCAGGTGCGCTACCAGCTGCGCCACAGACCCGGACCGACCGCTCCGCGAAGCGGAGACAGCCAGATCAGAGTACTACATCGCGGGTCGCGGTCACGAATCGTACGAGGGGGCTCAGGCGTTCCGGGCCACGGGCAGCTCGAACGATATCGTCGGGCAATCCTTCCACAACCGCTCGAGCGAATAGTACGCACGGTCCTCCTGATGGAACACGTGCACGACCAGGTCTCCGAAGTCCAACAGCACCCAGCGACCCTCGGAACGTCCCTCCCGACGAATGGTCCTGATGCCCGCCTCGTTCAGCCGATCCTCCACCTCAGCGGCGATCGCGATCACGTTGCGCTCGGAGTTGCCGGAGGCGAGCAGGAACACATCCACCAGGGGCAGCGGCCCGGAGACATCGAGGGCGACGAGATCGGTCGCGGCCTTGGAATCGGCTGCCTGGGCTGCAAGCTGGACCAGGTCGTGTGAGCGGGGCGACGCTGTCATGCCGCCGCCCCTGGGCGTGGTGAGGCGATCAGGCGCGGTTCGCGCCCGCGCACCGCGAGATCAGAACGCATGGAAGACGTAGCCGGCCACGACCAGAGCGACGACACCGAGCACCAGCACCGCGGCCGTCACGGCCAGGACCACCGGGAGCTTGTCTCCCCTCGCCTTCGGCGGGGTGATCATGCCCCGCGTCGACGTGTGGGTCGCCACCGCCTTGCTCGCCCGGACAGGCGCGACGCTGGAGGTGTCGGGTCCGGCGTCCGACTCCTCGAACAGGTGGTCGATGTCCGATGAGTCGAAGTGATCGGGATGCTGCCCGGTCGCCCCGAGCGACTTGGGGAGTTCGATCGAGCCCGTCACGATCACCTCGCCGGTGCTCGTGAGCGGCCCGTTCGCCAGACCCGATGACGGGATCGAGGGCAGGATCAGCGCGTTGGCCGTGGTCACGGTGCCCGTCGCCACCACCGAACGCGGCGTCTCGCCGGTCTGCGTCTCGCTGTCCATGGTCGACCAATGCCCCGCCGCTCGAGCCCGCAGCTGCGGGTCGGTCGCAGGTGCGGACGAGTCGACCCGAGGCTCGGCTACCGTTGGCAGGTTCGCCTCGGCCGCTCCGGTCGATGCCGCTCCGGTCGATGCCGTCGGCTCGGGCACGACGGGGACCGACGCCCCGGCCACGTTCGACGGCGACCCGGAGCGGGTGCTTCGCACCGGTGCCGGCACTGCGCTGACCGGAGCGGCACTGACCGGAACCGCGCTGACCGGCATCGGCGCGTCCGCCGGAAGCCCCGACGCCGGAGTCGAGCCGTCGTCCTCGTCGTTCTCCGCGTCAGCGGATGACGTCGTCCGCGCCGCCGACACGGGCGGCGCGGCCTGCGCGAGCGCCGCGACAGGCGCTCCCCCGGCATCCTCCGACGCGGCCCTGCCGGATGGCTGCACGGTCTCCGGCGCGACGGCCTCATCGGTCGCCTGCGCCCGCAGCATCGCGCGAAGCTCGCGTCGGGTCAGCGGATGCCCGTCGATCGGTGACACGGTCGGCAGCTTCGGCTGCTCCTCGGCCGTGGACGTGGCCACGGGGGCCGACTGCGACGAACCCTGACCCGGCGCGGTCGTGGGCGTGTATGACACCGGCGGCGGGGCCGGGAACGTGGTGGGACGCTCGGATGCGGTGGCCGGGGAGCCGGCACCGTCGACGGGAGCGTACTTCACCGCTGAGGGCGCGTGTTCGCCGTCCGTCTCCGCGCTCGTCCCGCCGGCGTGCGATGCTGCCAGGAGGCTGTCGAACGAGAGCTCGTCGTATCGGGGCGTTCGCGGACGCAGCCGCGGGTGATCGCCCGGTGCAGCGGACCGCTCGGAGGCCTCCTCGCGCTGGGCCGACGCGAAGGAATAGGGCGTGGCGACATCCGGAACCTCGCCGGCCGGGGTCGGCGTCGCCGTGGCGGCCCGACGAGAGACGGGTACTCGCCCGGAATCCGTGTTGCCGAGCTCCCGCTCGAGGGCACGCTGATGTTCTCTCGCCTGTCGCCGCGTCTGTGGCGGCTGGTCTGGCCACGACGTCATGCCACACTCCGATAAAGGTGATGCTTGGAGATGTACTGGACAACTCCATCGGGTACGAGGTACCAGACAGGGAACCCCCTGCTGACACGGTCCCTACAGTCGGTCGACGAAATCGCCAATGCCGGAACCTCCAACAAGCTTACGTCGCCGTTGGGCAAACCCGTTACTTCCAGTAGATGTCCCGGTCGACTCACAGCGACGAAATGGGCCAATTTCCAGAGCTCGTCCACGTTCCGCCAGCTCAGGATCTGGGCGATCGCGTCGGCTCCGGTGATGAAGTAGAGGTCGGCATCCGGACGAGCACGCTGCAGGTCGCGCAGCGTGTCTATCGTGTACGTCGGCCCCCCGCGATCGATGTCGACGCGACTGACGGTGAAGCGCGGGTTGGACGCCGTGGCGATCACCGTCATGAGATACCGATGCTCGGCCTCGGTCACGCGTCCCTTCTGCCACGGCTGGCCGGTGGGGACGAAGACGACCTCGTCGAGGTGGAACGACTGCGCGACCTCGCTGGCCGCCACCAGGTGGCCGTGGTGGATCGGATCGAACGTCCCGCCCATCACTCCGATGCGGCGGCGACGCTGCCCGGACGGTCCCGTGGACGCTGACGACCGCATGGCGCCTCGAGCTCAGTGATCCTGAGCCGTCGGATGCCCGCCCCCGTGATGATGCGCGCCCGGGGCACCAGCATGCTGCGCGGCATCCGGCTCGGCCTTGTGGACGTGGCGATTGGCCACGTCGCGATAGGTCCACGTCACGAACGCCAGCGCCGCGAAGAAGCACAGGGCCACGACTCCGAGGACCCAGGGCTGCAGCGTCTCGCCGCCTGAGGACGCCTCTGCGACTGCTGCTGCGACGAACGACATGCGATTGATCCTTCTCTCCGAGGCGGATGCCGGAACTCAAGCTTACCCGCTGACGGCACTGCGTATGCCGGCGCCGCACTACGACGCGCGGAGCCGAGTCCCCTATGAGCGGATCTGGCCCATGCCGCGCACCAGCCACTTCGTGCTGGTCAGCTCCGGCAGGCCCATCGGTCCGCGAGCGTGCAGCTTCTGGGTCGAGATGCCGACCTCTGCCCCGAACCCGAACTCGCCGCCGTCGGTGAAGCGCGTGGACGTGTTCACCATGACGACGGCCGAGTCCACCTCGGCGAGAAAGCGCTCCGCATTGCCGAAGTCGTCCGTGATGATCGACTCCGTGTGATGCGTGGAGTGGCGGCGGATGTGCGCCAGCGCGTCGTCGAGAGAGTCCACGACGCCGACGCAGACATCGAGGCTCATGTGCTCGATCGACCAGTCCTCCTCGGTCGCCGGCACCGAGTCGGGAAAGATCCGCCGCGCGCGCTCGTCGGCGTGCACGGTGACGCCCTCCGCGCGAAGCGCCGACAGCACCGGCGGCAGCAGGCGCTGCGCCGCCGCGCTGTGCACGAGTACCGTCTCGACAGAGTTGCACACGCTCGGCCTCTGCACCTTCGCGTTCCGCACGATGTCGACCGCCCACTCCTCCTTGGCGCTCTCGTCGAGAACGATGTGCACGACGCCCGCACCCGTCTCGATCACCGGAACACGGGACGACTCGACGACGGCGCGGATCAGCTCGGCGCTTCCGCGCGGTATGAGGACGTCGACGTATCCGCGGGCCTGCATCAGCCGGGTGCCCCCTTCGCGGCCGAACTCGTCGACGGTCTGCACGGCATCGGCGGGAATTCCCGCCGATGCGATCGCGTCCTGGATCAGCTCGACGAGCACCCGGTTGCTCGACTCCGCGGCCCGGCCGCCGCGTAGGACGACCGCGTTGCCGCTCTTCAGCGCGAGCGCGGCGATGTCGACCGTCACATTCGGTCGCGCCTCGTAGATCGCGCCGACGACTCCGAACGGCACCCGCACCTCCTGCACGAAGATGCCGTTGGGCAGCCGACTGCCCCGCACCGAGGTGCCCACCGGATCCGGCAGCGCCACGATCTCCCGCACCGCCCGGGCAAGGCTCGCCACCCGCGCGTCGGTCAGCGTCAGCCGGTCGATGAGACCCTCCGAGAGGTCGTTGTCGCGTCCCCTGGCCAGATCCTCCGCGTTCGCCTGCAGAATGCGGGAGGTGTTCTCCAGGAGGGAACGCGCGACGGCCTCAAGAGCTGCGTTCTTCTGGGCGGTGGTCGCCGTCGCGAGCGGGCGGGACGCCGTCTTGGCGGCATCCAGCTTGCGTGTGAACGCGGCGGTGTCCGTCGGCGCCGGAGCGGACTCGAGAACGGTGGTGGCCATCCGTCCAGTCTAGATCTCGGCCACGGCGTCAAAGCCGTGCGGTGCCGAAGGGCCCGACCCGGCTTCGGTCGATGCCGGCGCGAACCACGTGCCGACGTGCTCTCCCGAGAGCGCCGCGCGCACAAGCCGGGTGGAGGTCAGCAGCACGGCACTGCCGGCTTCCGCCGCCTGCCGGGCCGCGGAGATCTTCGTGACAGCGCCCCCCGTCCCGACCCCCGCGGGTCCGGTCGATCCGATCTCCACCCCATGGAGCGGATCTCCGGGGGCCACGAAGTCGATGCGCTGCGCACCCGGCTGATGCGGCGGCCGAGTGTAAAGCGCGTCGACATCCGAGAGGAGCACGAGAAGATCGGCGCCGATCAGCGTGGCGACCAGCGCCGCGAGCCGATCGTTGTCACCGAATCGGATCTCCTGCGTGGCCACCGTGTCGTTCTCGTTCACGATGGGAAGGATCCGCAGCTCCAGCAGGCGCTCCATGGCACGCCTGGCATTCGACCGGTGAACCGGATTCTCCAGGTCTCCCGCGGTGAGCAACACCTGGCCGGCGACGATGCCATAGCGATCGAGGCTGTCCTGATAGCGGTAGATGAGCACATTCTGTCCGACGGCGGCGGCGGCCTGCTGCGTCGCCAGATCGGTCGGGCGTCCGTTCAAGGACAGATACGGGATGCCCGTCGCGATGGCACCCGAGGACACCAGCACGACCTGCGTCTCTCGAGCATGCGCCGCGGCCAGAGCGTCCACCAGCGGCCCGATCTGATGGGCGTTCTCCCCGCTGACGGACGAGGACCCGACCTTCACCACGATCCGGCGGGCGGAGGGCACCAGGGAGCGATCGGTGATCACCATCGGATTCATTCCGACCCGGCGTCGTGGTCATCGCGCCAGATCCCGGCGTCTCTCTCCCGCACGAGCTCCGCTCTGGCCTCGGCCTTGGCGTCCATGCGCTCGTGGTATTCCTCGCGCCTCCTGCCTCGCGTGGGCCGGTTGTTGGCATCGAGACGCGGATCGGTGCCGCGCGGCGATGCCACGAGCTCGGCGGTCGAGGTCAGCGTGGGCTCCCAGTCGAACACGACGCCGTTGCCGGCGCCGATCACCACGGTCGAACCGGCGATCGCACCGGCGCGCACGAGCTCGTCCTCCACGCCGAGCTTGGCGAGCCGGTCGGCGAGGAAGCCCACAGCCTCATCGTTCGCGAAGTCGGTCTGCGCCACCCAGCGTTCGGGCTTCGCGCCCAGAACGCGGTACACCGGCCCGTCGGATCCGCCTTCGACGCGCACGACGAACCCGGCATCGTCGACCGGGCGGGGACGGATGACGATCCGCGGCCCCGCCGCCTCGGCCTCGACGGCCGCTCTCGCACGGGCGTCGTCCACCATCTGCGCGAGCGCGAACGACAGCTCACGCAGCCCGTGGTGGCTCACCGTCGAGATCTCGAAGACCCGATAGCCGCGGGCCTCCAGCTCGGGGCGCACGAAGTCGGCGAGCTCCGCGGCATCCGGCACGTCCACCTTGTTCAACGCGATCAGCTGCGGCCGTTCCGGCAACGGCGTCTGGCCGTGCGGAACCGGATAGGCGGCGAGCTCGCGCAGGATCACGTCGAGGTCGCTGATCGGGTCGCGACCGGGCTCGAGCGTCGCACAGTCCAGGACGTGCAGCAGCGCGCTGCATCGTTCGACGTGGCGCAGGAAGTCCAGACCCAGTCCCTTGCCGTCGCTGGCGCCCTCGATGAGGCCGGGAACGTCGGCGATCGTGTATCGGATCTCGCCGGCCTGCACGACGCCCAGGTTCGGGTGCAGCGTGGTGAACGGATAGTCGGCGATCTTCGGCTTTGCGGCCGAGAGCGCCGCCACCAGGCTCGACTTCCCCGCGGAGGGGAAACCGACCAGTGCGACATCGGCGACGGTCTTCAGTTCCAGGACGACGTCGCCCTCCCAGCCGGGAGTTCCGAGGAGCGCGAACCCGGGCGCCTTGCGCTTCGGGGAGGCGAGCGCCGCATTCCCCAGGCCGCCCTGGCCGCCGGGGGCGACCACCAGGCGCATTCCGGGTTCGTCGAGGTCGGCGAGCAGGTTGCCCTCGGCATCCTTCACCACGGTGCCCACCGGCACGGGCAGGTCGAGGTCTGCACCGGAGGCGCCGTTGCGGTGGTCGCCCATTCCGAAGCCACCGTTCTCGGAGGCGCGATGCGGATGCCGGTGGTAGGCGAGCAGGGTCGTCACCGCGGGATCCGTCACCAGCGCGATGTCGCCGCCGTGTCCCCCGTTCCCGCCGTCCGGGCCCGCGAGCGGCTTGAACTTCTCACGACGCACCGACACGCATCCGTTGCCGCCGTGTCCGGCTCGCAGGTGCAGCGTCACGGTGTCGATGAACGTCGCCATGATGCCCTTCTCGCCCGGATTGCGGGCTGCTGTCTACGAAACCGGTCGGTGATGAGGATCCTGCCGCCGGCACGGCCGCCTTCCGGCCGCGATGACTCCCACGGAGACACGGATGGGCGGGCACCAGGCCCGCCCATCGGCTGTGTCACCTCTGGAGAGTCAGTCGACCGCCACGACGTTGACGACCTTGCGGCCGCCCTTGGTGCCGAACTCGACCGCGCCCGGCTCGAGCGCGAACAGTGTGTCGTCGCCACCGCGTCCCACGCCCGCTCCCGGGTGGAAGTGCGTTCCGCGCTGGCGCACGATGATCTCGCCCGCGTTCACCACCTGACCGCCGAAGCGCTTCACGCCGAGGCGCTGCGCGTTCGAGTCACGCCCGTTGCGAGTAGAGCTCGCTCCCTTTTTGTGTGCCATGAGTGTCTCTCCTCGCGCCCTCTACTTGATGCCGGTCACCTTGACGCGCGTGAGCTCCTGACGGTGGCCCTGGCGCTTCTTGTAGCCGGTCTTGTTCTTGAACTTCTGGATGACGATCTTCGG
>JAATFB010000017.1 GCA_015655415.1 Actinomycetales bacterium | reverse complement strand
CTCCACCTCGAACGCGGTGGAGGCGATCGTCTTGATCCGGCCCGCGTAGAGCGCGTCGAGCTCGCGCAGCCGGTCGATGTTGGTGTCGAGCACGGTCACGTCAGCTCCCAGACCCACGGCGACGGAGGCCGCATTCGCGCCGGCGACGCCGCCGCCTAGCACCACGACCTTCGCCGGATGCGTTCCCGGCACGCCCGGCACGAGGAGCCCGGAGCCGCCGTGCGGCATGAGCAGGGCGTTGGCCCCCACGATCGGCGCGAGCCGGCCCGCCACCTCGCTCATCGGGGCGAGCAGGGGCAGCGTCCGGTCGGGGCGCTGGACGGTCTCGTACGCGATCGCCGTCACGCCGGAATCCATCAGGGCGCGCGTCAGACGCGGCTCGGCGGCGAGGTGGAGATAGGCGAAGACCACCAGGTCCTTGCGAAATCGGGCGAACTCCTCCTGCACGGGCTCCTTGACCTTGAGCAGAAGCTCGGCGCTGGCCCAGGTCGCCTCGGCGTCCGGCTCGATGATCGCGCCCGCCTGGGCGTATGCCGAATCGGGAATGGAGGAGCCGACGCCGGCCGCCCGCTCCACGTGCACCTCGTGACCGTTCGACACCAGGTCGTGCACGCCGGCCGGGGTGATGGCGACGCGATACTCGTTGTTCTTGACCTCGCGCGGTACGGAGATTCTCATCGTGCTCCATTCTCTTGCCGAGGGCCTGGTGCGCCCGTTGTCGTTCCGGGCCTCGTGAGCCCGTCCGCGGTGGGACCGCCTTGCGCCCTGCCGGAGTCCTCGACCATCGATCAGATAACCGAACGCAACCGGCCGACGGGGGCGCCGCCGCCGAGGATGACCGTGCCCGACTGCTCCAGGGCCCTGTCGGCCAACGCGCGGTCGATCGCGCCCGCCCGGGCGAGCGCGCCGACGGCGGCCGCGCGCGCCGCCGGAACGCTGCCGTCGAGCACCTTGACGGCAGCGGTGACGCCGTCGCCGGTCGCGATGGTCATCACGCCGTCGGCGCCGGCCTTGGCGTACCCGCCGAGCGTCTGGGTCAGCACGGTGTCCGGCCGGCCCGTCCCCGACAGGGCCCAGGGGTGCTCTCGTGCGCTGCGGTGCACCAGCGCCGCAGCACGGTGCAGCGGGAAGGGAGACCGCTCCGAGGCGGTGGAGATGCGCTGCACGCCGCGGGCGAGGCCCGCCAGCGTGATCGCGAACACCGGGGCGCCGCATCCGTCGACGGCGGTGTGCACGACCTTCTCGCCGCTCAGCCTCTCCACCACGTCTTTGACGTGCTGCTGCAGAGAATGCCGCGGATCCGTGTAGTCCTGAAGCGTCCACGAGCTCGCTGCGCACGCGGCGAGCATGGCGGCATGCTTGCCGGAGCACTCCATGTACACCGCTGCCGGCCCGCGGCCGCGCCGCACGATTTCGTCCCGCGCCCCGCGATCGGCGGGCAGGGCGGCCGGGCAGCGCAGAACGCCGGCGTCCAGTCCCGCATCGGCCAGGATGCTCAGCACCACCGCGACGTGCTCGCGCGTGCCGGCATGGCTCGCGGTCGCGATGGCGGTCTGCTCGCCGTCCAGCCGGGCGCCCGCGGTCACGGATGCCACCGCCTGGAACGGCTTCAGCGTCGAGCGCGGCAGGATCAACCCGTCCGGATCGCCCAGAGCGAGCATCCGCTCTCCGTCCCGGGAGAGCACGATCGCGCTGCCGATGTGGCGGTTCTCAATGAAGCCGCTGCGCTCGGCGACGGCGAGCTCGACCGCGGATGCTGCGCCGAAGGTGCCAACGCGTGCAGCGCCCGCCGAATCGCTCATGGTGATCCGAGTCTAGCGAGCGCGCTGCGCCCGGACCGGCCCGCCGGGTGCGGGCCCAGCCGCCCCCCCCGGGGCGCGAAGGCCCAGACGGTGGCGGGGATCTCAGGGATGGGGGTGGAGATGGCAGAGTGGGGACTCCCGCATCGGAAGAAGGAGGGCCGGGCAGATGAACGTCGATCACCACTACGCGCTGACGGTGGAGTGGACGGGCGATCGCGGCACGGGCACCAGCGGCTATCGCGACTACGGCCGTGACCACGTCGTGCGGGCCGAGGGGGGACGAGCGATCGAGGGATCCAGCGACCGCGCGTTCTTCGGCGACCCCGAGCGGTGGAACCCGGAGGAGCTGCTGGTCGCCGCTCTCGCGCAGTGCCACATGCTCAGCTACCTGCACGTGGCGCAGCGACACGGTGTTGTCGTCACCGGGTACACCGACCAGGCATCCGGCACGCTGACGACCGACGACGCAGGCGGCCGCTTCGCCTCTGTGACGCTGCGACCGGAGGTCGTCGTGTCCGATCCGGCCCAGGTGGAGCTGGCGCAGGAGCTGCACGAGGAGGCGTCGCGGCTGTGCTTCATCGCCTCGTCGGTGAGCTTCCCCGTGCGTCACGAGCCGACCGCACGGGCGCGGTGAGGTGACGCGCGGCGGGTCCGTCGAGTTCGACCGGCTCGCGCTACCACCAGCGAGATCGGATCCGCTCGGGCCGCCGAGGCGCCGACGGCTCGCGTCCCGACCGGCTGAGACGGTCCGGCGGCCGCTCTACTCCGGCGGCGCCTCGTTGTAGACGCCCGCCTCGACCTGTCCGCTGAGACGCTGGATCTCCGCCATGATCGCGTCGGTGGCCTGCCGCCGCGCCTTGCCGCTGGTCGCGGGCCCGAACGCCGAGACGTCGATGGGCGTGCCGAACCTCACCGTGACTCGCTCGAACGACGGCAGTCTCCTGCCCACCGGCTGCAGCCGTTCCGTTCCGATCAGGCCGATGGGCACAACCGGTGCGCCGGTCGTCAGCGCCAGCCATGCAACACCCGTGCGCCCGCGATACAGCCGGCCGTCGCGCGATCGGGTCCCCTCCGGGTAGAGGGCGAACGCGTTGCCCGCCGCCAGTATCTCCCTGCCGAGCTCGAGCGCCTCCTGCGCGTCGCGCCCCGCCCCGCGCCGCACGCCGACGGCCCCGATTGCGGAGAAGAACGTGCGCTTGACCCAGCCGCTCGGTCCCCGTCCCTCGAAGTAGTGGGACTTCGCCAGGAACTGCACCGGGCGGGGCGCGACCACCGGGATGACGACGCTGTCGACGAAGGAGAGGTGATTGCTGGCGAGGATCACCGCCCCGGACCGCGGCACGTTGTCGCGACCGATCACCCTCGGCCGGTACAGGAGCCGGGCGAGGGGTGCGACGACGGTGCGGCCGAACGCGTAGACGAACCCGGTGCGCGGCCGTCGCCGGGTCGGCACGGTGGTCTCCGAGTCCAGCGCCACGCCCCGCCCGTTCGCGGACGGCGGCCCGGCGCGCCACGAGCCCGAGCCGGACGGGCCGGCGTCCGGTCTCAGCCCGGGGTCTCGCATCATCATGAGCGACGATGACCCCGCGGGGCGATCGTTGCCGGCCGCCCTGGGCTTCCGTTCGGCACGGCTCAGCTCGGGCCGCGGCAGGCTGGTCATGGCACGACCCTACGAACGTTCGTATTCCCGCTGCGGCATGGGTCTCAGAGTCCCGTGACCGGGTCGGGGAAGCAGCGCGCCCCGCCGACCAGGTTGAGGCACGCGTCGTACTGCGGTGGAAAGGGGCGGCTCAGCGGGGAGCCGAACCACTGACGGTAGAGGCGCCAGAAGTTCAGGTTGCCGAACGTGGAGCAGCCGGTGACCGCATCCGGGGACTGCACGGTCTGAGGCGAGGGCTGGTAGGGCGTGTAGTTGTAGAGGTTCGCGGTCGCCTGGTTGCGGATGTCGACCACGCTGGAGCCGCACGCCGGGTTCGGGTGATAGCCGATCCTCACCTCGCCCACGTGATATCGCCACGACGCGCCGCCCACCGTGTACTCGCGGAACTGCCACGCCGCGTTGTAGAGCTGGTTGAAGAAGCCGAAGTAGCGTGCGTCGCAGGCGGCGGTGTCGGGGCATCCGTACCCGGTGGCGTGCTGGTAGCCGGAGGCGCTCGGTCGCGTGAGCAGAGACTGCTCCTTCTGCAGCAGCACGAGCAGCACCTTGGGGCTGATGCGGCACGCCCGCGCCACCTTGACGATGATCGAGCTCGCCCGTTCGGCCGGCTCGCCGTGGTATGCGGCGCAGTGCGCGTACTGGGTGGGCTCGTCCGGGGTGCTCTGCCGGTAGTCGCCGAGACACGGCGAGTCGTCCACGGGAGCGCACCGGCGCGACTCGAGAAAGCGTTGGACCTGCGGCTGCGTCATCGTGCCGGGGTCGTAGAACGCCGCATCGCTGATGATCAGCCCGGGCTGGAAACGTGCCTCCGGCGGCTCGCGAACGGGTCCGGGGCGTGGCGCGAACGCGGCGAGCACGATGAGGACGACGAGCGCGACCACGGCCGCGACGACGATCCCGACGTCGGCCGGCGGGGCCGTTGCCGCCCATCCGCCTCCTCGCGCGGACTCGCGATCGCGTACGGGCATGCCTTCGACCCTACGATGCGATGCCGTGCCCGCGCCGATCGCCGACGGGAGAAGCGGATGCTGCGGCCGCCGGACGGCAGGCTCCTGGCCGCGTGCCGGGCCTCAGACGGACTGGGCGGCCAGTGCCACCTCGATCACGCTCGCCGCGTCGTCGATCAGCTCGTCGCTGATCACGAGCGGGGGCAGCAGACGCAGCACGCTGTCCCAGCTGCCGGAGTCGAGCACCACGACGCCGTTGCTGGTCGCGTGCCGCAGGACGCCGCTGAGAGCCTCGGGATCGGGCGTGCGCGTCCCGGGCACCACGAGCTCCACGCCCCACATGGCGCCCTTGCCGCGTACCTCGCCGACCACGCCGAAACGCTCCGCCCAGTCGCCGATCCGAGCCAGCAGGGACCGCTCGACGCGCTGCGCCTCCTCGATCAGGCCTTCGTCCTCGATCGCGTCGAGGGTGGCCAGCGCAGCGGCGGTGGAGACCGGGTTGCCGCCGAAGGTGCCGCCGATGCCGCCGGGCTGCACGGCATCCATGATCTCGGCACGACCCGTGACGGCCGCCAGCGGCAGGCCCCCGGCGATGCCTTTGGCACTGGTGACGAGATCGGGGACGACCCCGAAGTGCTCGATGGAGTACCACGCGCCGGTGCGGGCGATGCCCGCCTGGATCTCGTCGGCGACGAACACGATGCCATTCTCGCGGCAGTATTCGGCGATGCGGTTCAGGTAGCCGTCGGCGGGGATGATGATGCCACCGTCGCCCTGGATGGGCTCGGCGAAGAACGCCGCGATCTCCTCGGCGCCGATGTGCGTCTCGATGTGGTCGATGGTGCGCGCGGCGGCCTCCTCGCCGGTGAGGCCGTCCTTGAACGGGTAGCTGCCCGGCACGCTGTAGAGCTCGCCGGGGAAGGGCCCCATGCCCACCCGCTCCGGCCATGGGCGGTATGTCATCGCCATCGTGAGGTTCGTCCGGCCGTGGAACGCGTGCTCGAGCGAGACGATCGCCCGCCGCCCGGTGTACCTCCTGGCGATCTTCACCGCGTTCTCGACCGCCTCGGCGCCGGAGTTCACGAGTATCGAGTGCTTCTCGAAATCGCCCGGTGTGATCCGGGCGAGCCTCTCGGCCACGCGCACGTAGTTCTCGTAGGGCGTCACCGTGAACAGCGTGTGCGTGAGCCTGCTCGCCTGCTCGAACACTGCGGCGGCCACCGCCGGGTGCGCGTGCCCGATCGTGGTCACCCCGATGCCGCAGCCGAGGTCGATGAGCCGGTTGCCGTCGACATCGACGAGGATCGCACCGGAGGCGTGATCCATGTAGATGTCGGCGAGCGTCCCGGCGCCGCGGGAGACGGATGCCCTCCTGCGGCCCTGCAGCTCCACGGAGCGGGGTCCGGGGAGAGGCGTCACGACGGCACGGGACTGCGGCACGGAGAATTCGCGGGGCATGCCCCCATCGTACGGGGGCCGGGCGCCCGGTGGCCGGTGCCCTCCCAGCGTCGACCGAGGCGTGTGGTGCACACTGGAGGCCGTCCCCGCTCCCGATCCTGAAAGCAGTTCCGTGCGCCTGAAGATCTCCGCCGCCATCGCCGTCTCCGCCACCGCCCTCCTCCTGGCAGGTTGCGCGGGACAGCCATCCGGGGGCGGCACGTCCACGGCGACGGCATCCGCCTCGGCGACATCGAAGGGGTGCGTCGCGCCGAAGCCGGGTGCGGTGTCCTCCTCGGTGGACGTCGTCGGGGCCGAGGACGCCGAGCCGACCGTGACCTTCGACAAGCCGTTGAAGGCGACGAGCACGCAGCGCAGCTATGTGACCAAGGGCACCGGCCCCGAGGCGAGGAAGGGCTCGACGGTCGACGTCGCGCTGGTGGCCTACAACGGCACGAGCGGCGCCCGGCTGACCAGCAACGGGTATGCGGGCAGCTCCGTCATCCCGATCACCGTCGGCGACACGAGCATGATCCCCGGGCTGACCGAGGCCGTGGAGTGTGCGCCCGTCGGTTCCAGGCTGGTGACCACGGCCTCCGCCAAGGACGCCTGGGGTGGTGCTGACCCCTCGGCCGTCGGCGGCCTGAAGAGCACTGACACCGTGGTGTTCGTCGTCGACGTGCTCGACGCCGTGCCGAGCAAGGCGGACGGGGCGCCCCAGTCCGCCCAGCACGGATTCCCCGCCGTCAGGCTCGCCTCCGACGGAACTCCGGCGGTGACGATCCCGAAGGGCGCGAAGCCCCCGGCGCAGACGAGGATCGAGGTGCTGAAGAAGGGCGCAGGCGAAGCGGTGGCCGCCTCCGACACGGTGATGCTGCAATACCAGGGCGTCCTGTGGCGCACCGGCAAGGTCTTCGATCAGAGCTGGGGGAAGGCGCCGATCACCAACTCGGTCACAGGGTTCGTTCCCGGCTTCACCAAGGCGCTGGAGGGCCAGACCGTCGGATCGCAGGTGCTGGTCGTCATCCCGCCCGCCGACGGCTACGGCTCGGCGGGCCAGCCCCAGGCGGGCATCAAGGGAACCGACACCCTCGTCTTCGTGATCGACATCCTGAAGGCGTACCACTCGTGAGCGTGACCGGCCCTCGTGCTATCGCCCGTCGGCCACGGATCCGGCCCCGTCCGCCGATACGATGAGCGGATGCGCAGGGTACTGATACTCGGATCCACCGGCTCGGTCGGCACCCAGGCGCTCGAGGTGGTGCGGGCGAATCCGGATCGCTTCGAGGTGGTCGGGCTCGCCGCAGGCACCGATCGCGAGGCGCTCGCCCGGCAGGCCGACGAGTTCGGCCTCGAGCGCACCGCCCTCGGGGCGCATGAGGCGGAGCAGCTCGTGCGCGAGGTGGAAGCCGACGTGGTGCTGAACGCGATCACCGGGTCGATCGGCCTGGGACCCACGCTCGCCGCGCTCGAGACCGGCGCCGTGCTGGCGTTGGCGAACAAGGAATCGCTGATCGTCGGCGGCGAGCTGGTCACCTCCCGTGCCCGGCCGGGCCAGATCGTGCCGGTCGACTCCGAGCATTCGGCCATCGCGCAGGCGCTGCGCGCCGGGAGCAAAGACGAGGTGCGTCGGCTGGTGCTCACGGCATCCGGCGGCCCGTTCCGTGGCCTCACCCGTGAGCGGCTCGAGTCGGTCACGCCCGGCGAGGCGCTCACCCACCCCACGTGGAACATGGGACGGGTGATCACCACCAACTCGGCCACGCTGGTGAACAAGGGCCTGGAGGTGATCGAGGCGCATCTGCTCTTCGACGTGCCGTACGACTGCATCGAGGTGGTCGTGCATCCGCAGTCGATGGTTCACTCCATGGTCGAGTTCATCGACGGATCCATGATCGCCCAGGCCTCTCGACCCGACATGCGGCTGCCCATCTCGCTGGCCCTCGACTGGCCGAACCGCGTGCCGGGCGCGACAGCGCCCCTGGACTTCTCATCGGCGCAGCAGTGGACGTTCGAGCCGCTCGACGAGCACGCCTTCCCCGCCGTCGCCCTCGCCAGGCGTGTCGGGCTCGCCGGAGGCACCTACCCGGCCGTGTTCAACGCGGCCAACGAACAGGCGGTCACCGCGTTCCATGCCGGCGTCATCGGCTTCCTCGGCATCCTCGAGACGATCGAGCGGGTGGTCGACGAGCACGAGCCGCCCCGACGAGTCGACGTCTCCACGCTCTCCGACGCCGAGAGCTGGGCTCGTCGGCGCGCGGATGCCGTCATCGCCTCCTCCTCCTGACCGCCCTGAGTCCGCCCGACCCGCGCCGGGATCGGGTCCGAGCGGACCGGCCGGCCTTGATCACCTCGTTGGCGTCGGCGTCGGGGTCGGGGTCGAGGCCGGAGCGGAGGATTCCACGGCCGACTGGACGAACGAGGCGAACGCGCTCGCGTCGGTCAGCGACCCCTTGTACTGCTGCCGGTTCACGATCACGGTCGGCGTGCCGTCGAGGGTGGCGTCGGAGTTGGGGAGCTTGCCGGTCGTCGCCCTCTTCGTGGCCGCATCGAGCCAGTTCGCGAACCTGGTGTCGTTCACGCAGGTGGTGATCGCGGACGAGCTCGCGCCCGCGCTCTTCAGGATCGAGAGGATCTCGGAGTCCTTCAGCCCTCCGGTGCCCTCCTTCGGCTGCTTGGCGTAGAGCGCCGAGTTCACCGCGAGCACCTTGTCGGGCGCGTGGTCGGCCACGCACGCCACGGCGTTGCCCGCGCGAAGCGAGTATCCGCCGTTCGCCGGCGAGGTGAGGTAGTTGAGCGGATGGATCTCCAGCTGCGCCAGCCCGGCGTCGAGCCACTGCGTGATCTGCGGCATGTTCGTCTGCTCGAACTGCTGGCAGTACGGGCACTGCAGGTCCTCGTAGATCGTGATGTAGGCCTTGGTCGAGGTGTCCGGCTGTGCGGTCGGTGTCGGCTTCTCGCCCGCCGTGAGCGCCGGCGTGCGCACCGCCTTCGTGCTGGAGGTGAGGACGACGCCGTCGCTGACCATGTTCCTCGGGCCGGCGGAGGTCTGCCCCTGCGGGATCGAGTTCACGATCACCAGGGCGACGACGGCCAGCACCGCCACGACGACGACGGCCACAGAGCCCTGGATCCACCATCTGCGCCGACGCGCCTTGCGTGCCGCCTCCTCGCGCATCAGACGCGCGTGCTCCCGCGCGGCCTCCCGGCGGTCCTTCTTGCTCGGCACGTTCGGGCCGCGGCCAGTAGCCATCTGCCGTCCTCTTCGGTGGGGTGTCATCGCAGCGGAAAGTGGATGCTCGCCCCGGCCGCGAGCACGTCGCGCCGGAGCCGGGCAGCACTCACCCTAACGTGACCCGGCTATGCGTTTCGTGAGGGGATCCTGCGGGCTCGCCCGGACGACGGCGTCTTCGCCGGAAGCGCTCAGGGCGGCGCGGATACGATTTCGCCATGTCGTCGGTGCTGCCCTTCCTCGTCGGCGTGCTGGTCTTCGTGATCGGGCTCGCCGTGTCGATCGCCCTGCACGAGCTAGGGCACCTCACCGCCGCGAAGGCGTTCGGCGTCAGGGTCACCCAGTACATGATCGGGTTCGGGCCGACTCTGTTCTCCTTCCGCCGTGGCGAGACCGAGTACGGCGTCAAGGCGCTGCCGCTGGGCGGCTACATCGCGATGATCGGCATGTTCCCGCCTCGGCGCCCCGGCGAGGCCCCACGAGACGCGTCGACCGGCTTCTACAACTCCGTGATCGTGACCGACGGCGGCGTCGGCGCCTCGGCCGCGCAGCGCGCCCGCGGCCGCCGCGGCATGCTCGCGGCCATGGCCGACGATGCGCGGCAGGCGAGCGCGGAGACCATCCCCAGGGGGGAGGAGCGCCGCGCCTTCTACCTGCTGCATCCCCTCAAGCGGATCGTGGTCATGCTCGCAGGCCCGTTCATGAACCTCGTGATCGCGTTCGTGCTGATCATCCTCATGCTCTGCGGGATCGGCGCGCTGGGCACGACGGTGCAGTCGGTCTCGGAGTGCCTGAAGCCCGCATCGCAGGCGTCGGCGCCCTGCACGACGTCCGACCCGCGTTCCCCGGCCGCCGCGGCGGGGTTCAAGGCGGGCGACCGCGTCGTGGAGTACGACGGCGCTGCCGTGTCCAACTGGGACCAGCTCTCGGCGAGGATCCAGCACTCGGCGGGGAAGACCGTTCCCGTCGTGGTGGAGCGAGACGGTAGGCGGGTCACCCTGCAGGTGACGCCACGTCAGACGAAGAGCCGCGTCGTCGATCCGCAGACGGGGAAGACGGTGACCGAGGACGTCGGCATGATCGGGATCTCGGCGGCGAACCGGCTTCAGCCCCAGCCGATCGGCACCGCGCTGGCCGCCGGCGGTCAGCAGTTCGGCCAGGTGGTCGGGGTCTTCGTGAACCTTCCCCAGCGCATGGTGGGCATCTGGAACGCCGCATTCGGCCCGGGCGAGCGGTCCGCGTCCAGTCCGGTGGGCATCATCGGGGTGGGCCGGATCGCCGGCCAGATCGCGGACAGCTCCTCGTACGCGTTCGTCTCCAAGATCCAGCTGATGCTGAGCCTGCTCGCCTCGCTCAACCTCGCGCTGTTCGTGTTCAACATGGTGCCGCTGTTGCCGCTGGACGGCGGACACATCGCGGGTGCGATCTGGGAGTGGATCAAGCGCGCCTGGTTCCGGCTCACGCATCGTGGCACCTCGCCGAAGCCGGTCGACATGGCCAGGCTCATGCCGCTGACCTATGCCGTGATCGTCGTGCTGGGCGCGATGAGCCTCCTGCTCGCCTACGCCGACATCGTCAAGCCCGTCTCGCTGCCCGGCTGAGCCGATCGGCTCCCCTGAGCGTGGCATCCGCACTCGCTGCCGCCTCGATGTGCGGCCGAGCCTCCGCGCGCGCCGCGACCTAGACTGAACGTCGTGCCAGCAGTCAATCTCGGTATGCCGTCCGTGCCCGAAGTGCTTCATCCGCGCCGCAAGAGCCGGCAGATCCGGGTGGGCAAGGTGCTTGTCGGCGGCGACGCGCCGATCAGCGTGCAGTCCATGACGACGACGCCCACGACGAACATCAACGCGACGCTGCAGCAGATCGCCGAGCTGACCGCATCAGGATGCGACATCGTGCGCGTCGCCGTGCCCAGCCGGGACGACGCCGAGGCGCTGCCGATCATCGCGAAGAAGTCGCAGATCCCGGTGATCGCCGACATCCACTTCCAGCCGAACTACGTGTACGCGGCCATCGACGCCGGATGCGCCGGTGTGCGGGTCAATCCGGGCAACATCCGCAAGTTCGACGACCAGGTCGGCGAGATCGCGCGTCGGGCCAAGGAGGCGGGCGTCTCCATCCGCATCGGCGTGAACGCGGGGTCGCTCGAGCCGAGCATCCTGCAGAAGCACGGCAAGGCCACCGCTGAGGCGCTCGTGGAGTCCGCGGTGTGGGAGGCGGGCCTGTTCGAGGAGCACGACTTCCACGATTTCAAGATCTCCGTCAAGCACAACGACCCCATCGTGATGGTCAAGGCGTACCGTCAGCTCGCCGAGCGCGGAGACTGGCCGCTGCACCTCGGCGTGACCGAGGCGGGTCCCGCCTTCCAGGGCACGATCAAGTCGGCCACCGCGTTCGGCATCCTGCTCGCCGAGGGCATCGGCGACACCATCCGGGTCTCGCTCTCCGCCCCTCCGGTGGAGGAGGTGAAGGTCGGCCTGCAGATCCTGCAGTCGCTCAACCTCAGGGAGCGCAAGCTCGAGATCGTGTCGTGTCCGTCATGCGGCCGCGCCCAGGTGGATGTCTACACGCTCGCCGACAACGTCACCGAGGGGCTGCAGGGCATGAGCGTCCCGCTCCGGGTGGCCGTGATGGGGTGCGTCGTGAACGGACCGGGCGAGGCGCGGGAGGCCGACCTGGGCGTGGCATCCGGCAACGGCAAGGGCCAGATCTTCGTCAAGGGCCAGGTGATCAAGACGGTGCCGGAGTCGGAGATCGTGGCGACGCTCATCGCGGAGGCCAACCGCATCGCCGAGGAGATGGGGACGAGCTCCCCCGTCGGCGAGCCGGTCGTCAGCGTCGGGCACTGAGGCGGGTCCCGGCTCCGCGACCTCTCCCGAGGACGCCTCCGCGCCCGAGCGCACCATGCCCTCGGGCACCCGCATGTCCTCGGGAAGTGCCGGCGCAAGACGGCGAGTGCGACCGGCCTCTAAGCTTGATCTCCGTGGCAACCCGTCTGAGCACCTACTTCGTGCGAACCCTTCGCGAGGATCCCGCCGACGCCGAGGTCGCGAGTCATCGGCTGCTCGTGCGCGCCGGCTACATCCGTCGTCAGGCGGCGGGCATCTTCATCTGGCTTCCGTTGGGCCTGCGGGTGAAGGCCAGGATCGAACGGATCATCCGCGAGGAGATGGCCGCGGCCGGTGCCCAGGAGGTGCACTTCCCCGCGTTGATGCCGCGAGAGGCATACGAGGCTACCGGCCGCTGGGAGGAGTACGGAGACCTCCTGTTCCGCCTGCAGGATCGCAAGGGCGGCGACTACCTGCTCGCCCCGACGCACGAGGAGGCGTTCACGCTGCTTGTGAAGGACCTCTACTCCTCCTACCGCGACCTGCCGCTGACGATCTACCAGATCCAGGACAAGTACCGCGACGAGGCACGCCCCAGGGCCGGCCTGCTGCGCGGCCGTGAGTTCACGATGAAGGACGCCTACTCCTTCGACCACACGGACGCCGGCCTGGAGGCGTCCTACGAGGCCCAGCGCGCCGCGTACGAGCGCATCTTCACCCGTCTGGGACTCTCCTACGTGATCGTGCAGGCGGACGCCGGTGCGATGGGCGGCTCCCGCAGCGAGGAGTTCCTGCACCCAACGCCGGTGGGCGAGGACACGTTCGTGCGCTCGCCCGGCGGCTACGCGGCCAACGTCGAGGCGTATGTCACCGCGGCGCCGCCGACGCGGCCGTACGACGGCCTCACTCCGCCGCAGGTCGTCGACACGCCGAACACCCCGACGATCGAGTCGCTGGTCGCGATCGCGAACGAGGAGCACCCGCGTCCCGACGGGCGCGCATGGACGGCGGCCGACACGCTGAAGAACGTCGTGCTGGCGCTCACCCATCTCGACGGCAGCCGCGAGATCGTGGTGGTCGGCGTGCCCGGCAACCGCGAGATCGACCTGAAGCGCGCCGAGGTGGCGTTCGCGCCGGCCGAGGTGGAACCCGCCGCCGACGCGGACTTCGCGCGGCATCCGGGACTCGTGAAGGGCTACATCGGCCCGTGGTCTCCCGAGGGCCCGGTGCTGGGCGAGAAGTCGCGCACGGGAGTGCGGTATCTCGTCGATCCCCGGGTGGTGGACGGCTCCGGCTGGGTGACCGGCGCGAACGTCGCCGGCAAGCATGTGCTGGGACTCGTCGCCGGACGCGACTTCACCTGGGACGAGACGGTCGAGGCCGCCGAGGTGCTTCCCGGCGACCCGGCCCCCGACGGCTCGGGCGCGGTGGAGCTCGCGCGGGGCACGGAGATCGGTCACGTGTTCCAGCTGGGCCGCAAGTACGCCGAGGCGCTGGGGCTGAAGGTGCTCGACGAGAACGGCAGGCTCGTCACGGTCACGATGGGTTCGTACGGCATAGGCGTGACGCGTGTCCTCGCGATCATCGCCGAGGAGAACAACGACGACAGGGGACTGATCTGGCCCGAGTCCGTCGCGCCGTTCGACGTCCACGTCGTCGCCACCGGCAAGGACGAGTCGCCGTACGACCTCGCCGACGATGTCGTCTCCTCCCTCGAGGGTGCCGGCCTCGACGTGCTCTACGACGACCGCCGCAAGGTGTCTCCCGGTGTGAAGTTCGGCGACGCCGAGCTGATCGGTGTGCCGCACATCGTGGTCGTCGGTCGCGATGCCGCGGACGGGATCGTCGAGCTGTGGGATCGCCGGACCGGGGAGCGTTCCAAGGTGCCGGCCGCGAAGGTGGCGGTCGAGCTCGCCGGCGCTCGGTCGTAGCAGGCGCCATGGCCGACAACCCGCTCGATGCCCTGCCGCCGGAGATCGCCGACGCGATCCAGTCACTCGTCGACGCCGCGCAGGTGCGGGAGAACCGCGACCTGGTGCTGCGCATCCTCGCCACAGGGATCGGCATGGGCAGCGACGCGCCGGGGCGTCTCGACCTCAAGATCGTGACGGCCGCCCTCGACGAGATGCGCTCCGCCTTCCGGTTGTTCGCACCGTTCGAGGGCGTCCCCAAGGTCACGATCTTCGGATCCGCCCGCACCCGGCAGCAGGATCCCGCCTACCAGCAGGCGACCCGGGTCGGCGCCGAGCTGGCGGCGCGTGGCTGGATGACGGTCACCGGCGCAGGTCCCGGGATCATGGAGGCGGCCGTCACCGGCGCCGGCCCGGGACGATCGCTGGGCGTCTCGATCCGGCTGCCGTTCGAGGAGCGTCCCGTGACGACCATCGAGGGCGAGGCGAACGTCGTCGCCATGAAGTACTTCTTCACCCGCAAGCTGATGCTGGTGAAGGAGTCGCGGGCCTTCGTGTGCCTGCCCGGCGGGTTCGGCACGCTGGACGAGATGTTCGAGCTGCTGACCCTGCAGCAGACCGGCAAGGCGGAGCCGACGCCCATCGTGCTGCTGGACGCACCCGACGGCGGGTTCTGGGACGGGCTGCGCCGGTTCGTCGACGAACAGCTCGTCCCGACGGGCATGATCTCGCCGAGCGATTTCGACCGTGTGATGATCACCGGCTCGGTGCCGGAGGCGGTGCGGGAGATCACCGGATTCTGGCGGAACTACGACTCGTTGCGGTGGGTCGGCGACCGGCTCGTGCTGCGGCTGAGGAACGCTCCGACGGATGACGAGCTCTCCCGGCTGAACGAGCGTTTCGGCCGCCTGGCCTCGGTGGGCGGCATCGCCCGGATCGAGCCGCTGCGCGCCGAACGGCGCGACGGCGACAAGCTCGACCTTCCTCGGGTGATGCTGCGCCTCGACCAGAGCCATGTCGGCGAGCTGCACGAGCTCATCCGGGCGGTCAACGCGCTCCCCAGCGCACCCGGTCCGGCGGACTGATTCTCAGGGGGCGGCCGGAGGCGGCGGCGCCTGGCGGCTTGCGGGCGAGCGGGCAGGAGCGATGCCGGCCGGCGGGTGACGGGTCCTGTGGGATCGGCTATCCTGAGTGGTCGGCCCTCGCGAGGGCCGTGGCGTTGGCGCCCGCCGCTGGGACACGGGCCGCGGGCGTGGCGGATGAAGACGGACGACGAACTGAATAGAGGAGGCCGAAGGTGGACATCGACCTCAGTGTCTTGCGCCTGATGGAACGAGAGCGGGAGATCCCGTTCGACGAGCTCGTATCGATCATCGAGCAGGCGATCCTGACGGCATATCTCAAGCACACCGACCAGGCGTCGCATCGGCACAGCCAGGGTCACAGCGAGGAGTCTCCTGCGGCGAGGGTGCACCTGGATCGCAAGACCGGTCATGTCACCGTCTACGTGCCCGAGTTCGACGAGGACGGGAACGTGATCGGGGAGTCGGAGGACAGCCCGAGCGACTTCGGCCGCATCGCGGCGTTCGCGGCAAAGCAGGTGATCAACCAGCGCCTGCGCGACATCCAGGATGACGCCGTGCTCGGCGAGTTCAAGGGCCGCGAGGGCGACGTGGTCGCCGGGGTGATCCAGCAGGGCCCCAATCCGCGGATGGTGCACGTCGACCTGGGCAGTGTCGAGGCGATCCTGCCTCCGGAGGAGCAGGTTCCAGGCGAGGAGTACACGCACGGATCGCGCATCCGCGTGTATGTGACGAGCGTGTCCAAGGGTCCGAAGGGGCCGTCGATCACGGTGTCGCGAACGCATCCCGCGCTGGTGCGCAAGCTCTTCGCGCTTGAGGTGCCGGAGATCGCCAGCGGCGTCGTGGAGATCGTGTCGCTGGCCCGGGAGGCGGGTCACCGCACGAAGATCGCGGTGCGGGCCAACCAGCCGGGCGTGAACGCCAAGGGCGCGTGCATTGGCGAGCTCGGCCAGCGGGTGCGGTCGGTGACCGCGGAGCTGAACAACGAGAAGATCGACATCGTCGACTACTCCCCGGACCTGGCGACCTTCGTCGCGAGCGCGTTGTCGCCGGCGAAGGTGACCCGCGCGTTCGTCGTCGACGAGTCGCTCAAGGCGGTACGGGCCCTGGTGCCCGACTATCAGCTCTCGCTGGCGATCGGCAAGGAGGGCCAGAACGCCCGCCTCGCCGCCAAGCTCACCGGGGCGAAGATCGACATCCAGCCCGACACCAGTTCATAGCCGACGGACGCCCCGGGAACAGCAGGCGTCGGTGGAGACAGCAGGATTCCTGCTGTCTCCACCGTGAGAGCGCGCTCTCTGCTGTCTGCCGTCGCCGAGGGACGAGGGCGCAGGGGTGAGGGGGTAGCATGGTGAGCGTGAGAACGTGCGTCGGATGCCGTTCCCGCGCCCCGCGATCCTCTCTTCTGAGGGTCGTCGCCCGGAATTCGCAGCTTGTGGCGGACGAGTCCGCTCGGATGCCCGGGCGTGGTGCGTGGCTGCATCCGACATCCGAGTGTCTGACGAAAGCGATCCGGCGCAGAGCCTTCGGGCGCGCGCTGCGGGTCGAAGGGCCTCTGGACACCCGGCCACTAGAGAACAGGCTGAACGGCTAATGGACAACTGATGAGCGGCTCGAAATGAGACCCGTCCACCACTAAGGCTTGCCCCTGCTCGGGCAAGTCCCGAACAGGAGAATTGTGGCTGCGAAACCACGTGTACATGAGATAGCGAGCGAGCTCGGCGTCGACAGCAAGGTCGCGCTGGCCAAGCTGAAGGAGCTGGGCGAGTTCGTCAAGGGACCCTCGTCGAGCATCGAGCCGCCGGTCGCCCGCAAGCTGCGGGCGGCGCTGGAGGCGGATGGCGCGGCGCCGACCGCGGCCGAGCCGGCGAAGCCCGTCGCCACTCCCGCCTCAAAGCAGGCGGGCACGCCCGCGACCGTGCCGCCGGGCGCACCGGCGCCCAGGCCCGCGCCCCGTCCGGCTCCGGCCGAGGCGAAGCCGGCGGCGGACCGGCCGGCGGAGGCGAAGCCGGCGGCGAGTCGACCGGCGGAGGCGAAGCCCGCACAGCAGGACGACGTCGTGTCGCGTCCTTCCGCTCCTCGGCCCAGCGGACCGCGCCCGGGCAACAACCCGTTCTCGAGCTCACAGGGCATGGGGCAGCGCCCCGCCGGAACGCCGCGCCCGGGCAACAATCCGTTCTCGAGCTCACAGGGCATGGGCCAGCGGCCCACGCCCGGCAACATCCCCCGCCCGCAGGCGCCTCGGCCGGGCTCGCCGCGGCCGGGGGCGCCTCGCCCCGCCGGCGCGCAGCGCGGCGCCAGGCCGGGCGGCGCCCGCCCCGGCGGTTTCCAGCGCCCGGGCGCAACGGGCACGGGAGCCGGTGCCGGCGGGTTCAACCGACCCGGCGGATTCGGCGGCCCCCGCCCCGGCGGCGGCGGCCGTGGCCGCGGACCCGGCGGCGGAACTGCCGGCGCCTTCGGACGCGGTGGCGGCAAGAGCAGGGCGCGGAAGTCGAAGCGGACGAAGCGCCAGGAATTCGAGATGCGCGAAGCCCCGTCCATCGGCGGCGTCAGTGTTCCCCGTGGCGACGGCAACACGATCATCCGCCTGCGCCGGGGCGCGTCCATCAGCGATTTCGCCGACAAGATCGACGCCAGCCCTGGCGACCTCGTGACCGTGCTGTTCCACCTCGGCGAGATGGCGACCGCCACGGAGTCGCTCGACGAGGCGACGTTCGAGGTGCTCGGTGCGGAGTTGGGCTACAAGATCCAGATCGTCTCGCCCGAAGACGAGGACAGGGAGCTTCTGGAGGGCTTCGACATCGATCTCGATGCCGAGCTGGAGGAGGAGACCGATGAGGATCTCGTCGTTCGGCCTCCGGTCGTCACGGTCATGGGTCACGTCGACCACGGCAAGACGCGCCTGCTCGACGCGATCCGGCACACCAATGTGGTGGCGGGAGAGGCCGGCGGCATCACGCAGCACATCGGCGCCTACCAGATCACGACGACGCACGAGGGGATCGAGCGCAAGATCACCTTCATCGACACCCCGGGTCACGAGGCGTTCACCGCCATGCGTGCTCGCGGTTCGCAGTCCTCCGACATCGCGGTCCTCGTGGTCGCTGCTGACGACGGCGTGATGCCGCAGACGATCGAGGCGCTGAACCACGCCCGTGCGGCCAACGTGCCGATCGTGGTGGCGGTCAACAAGATCGACAAGCCCGACGCCGACCCGACCAAGGTTCGTGGACAGCTTGCCGAGTACGGCCTGGTGCCCGAGGAGTACGGCGGAGACGCGATGTTCGTCGACGTGTCGGCGCGCGAGAACCTCAACCT
>JAATFB010000098.1 GCA_015655415.1 Actinomycetales bacterium | reverse complement strand
GGGCCTCATTCGCACTGTCGAGAAGTTCGACTACAAGAAGGGGTTCAAGTTCTCCACCTACGCCACCTGGTGGATGCGCGAGGCGACCACGCGTGCGATGGCCGACCCGGCCCGCAGGATCCGCAACCCCGTGCACATGGTCGAGGTCATCAACAAGCGGGCTAGGGTGCAGCGTCAGATGCAGCAGGATCTAGGCCGCAAACCCACGCCCGAGGAGCTCTCCAGGGAGCTCTACATGACCCCTGAGAAGGTCATCGAGGTGCAGAAGTACGGCCGGGAGCCGATCTCGCTGCACACCCCGCTGGGCGAGGACGGCGACAGTGAGTTCGGCGACCTGATCGAGGACACGGAGGCGGTCGTGCCGGCCGACGCCGTGGGATTCACCATGCTGCAGAAGCAGCTGGAGAGTCTGCTCGACTCGCTGTCCGAGCGGGAGGCCGGAGTCATCCGCATGCGGTTCGGGCTGGGTGACGGGATGCCCAAGACGCTGGACCAGATCGGCGACACGTTCGGGGTGACTCGCGAGCGCATCCGGCAGATCGAGTCGAAGACGATGGCCAAGCTGCGTCATCCGTCCCGCTCGCAGTCGCTGCGCGACTACCTCGAGTAGGCCGCGTGCGGCGGTTCTCAGCGATCCTGCTCGGGCGACTCGCGCGCTTCCTCACGCGGCTGCGCGGGGGCGGGTCCGCCTTTCCCGGCTATCTCGTGCGCAAGGCGTGGCCACGCTTCATCGAGGACGTCTCGGCGCAGTGGGGCCATGGAGTGGTGTTCGTGCTCGGCTCCAACGGCAAGTCCACGACGACGCACATGATCTCAGAGCTGCTGCGTGCCCACGGCCTGCGCGTGTTCACGAACCCCACGGGAGCGAACCTCCCGCAGGGGATCGCGTCGGCGATGCTCGCGGAGGTGTCTCTGGCCGGCCGGCTGCCGGCGGATGTGGCGGTGCTGGAGGTCGATGAGGCGTTCGCCGTCGACCTGGCACGGCTTCTCAGTCCGCGCACGGTCCTCATGCTCAACTGTCAGGTCGATCAGCTGTACCGCTTCTACGAGACCGAGCGCGTCGCCGACATGATGCTGGATGCGGCGCTGATGGCCGGCGAGCACATCGTCACCAACCGAGAGGACCCCCTCCTCAGCAAGGCGGGGGATCGTCTCGGCTCGCGGTCCGTGCCCGACGTGACGTTCTTCGGCGTCTCGGAGGCTGTGCTCGCCGCGAGCAGGCACGGCCTGCTGAACGCCCCCGACTTCCGCGCCGGTAGCCGCCCCGAACGCACGGCGGCGTTGGCCGAGGTCCGCTCCTTCGGCGGACGGGAGGCCACGCTGGCGGTGGCGGGCGAAGAGCTGCACGTGGTGCTGCCGGCTCGAGGGCTGCACTACGCGCTCGACGCGGCCGCAGCGTCCGCCACGGCGCGTCTCGTGCTCGGCGACGCCTTCGACGAGACGGCGGTGGTGAACGCGTTCGCGAACATGCGGCCGGCATACGGTCGTGGCGAGATCGTCCCGTTCGGCGACGAGTCGGTCGAGTTCATCATGTTCAAGAACGGTCCCAGCCTCCAGCTGAACCTGGACTCGCTGGCCGCGCCGCCTCGGCAGGTGATGTTCGCGCTCGATGAGGGGACGCCCGACATCTCGTGGATCTACGACGTCGCGTTCGACGCGCTCGACCACGTCGACGTGGTCACGGGGGAGAAGGCATGGCAGGTGGCGTTGCGGCTGGCCTACGCCGGGGTGCCGGTGGGCGCCGTGGAGCCCGACCTAGAGAAGGCGATCGAGCTCATGCGCAAACTGCCTGCGCCGGAGGACGACAGGAAGCTGTGGTTCGTCAACTATGAGCAGATGATGCTCGCGCGCAAGCACCTCGGATTCCCCGACTTGGAGACCCGCCTGTGACGGACGCCACCGCCAGAGTGCGGATTCTTCAGCTGTATCCGGACGAGCTCGGAGTGACCGGCGACGCCGGCAACGTGGCCGTCCTGCGCACGCGCCTGAAGGTCTCCGGAGTGCCCGTAGCGGTCGAGGTGCACCGTCCTGGAGAGACGCTGGTCGCGGAGCCCGACCTGGTTGTGGTCGGAAACGGACCCCTCTCCGCGTTGCGGCGCGTGCACGACGACGCCCTCGCGTGCCGCGACCTCATCGCCGAATGGGCACGGCACGTGCCGTTCTTCGCGGTCGGTGCGGGCCTCGAGCTGCTGTGCTCGCGCATCGAGGATCCCTCTGGCGTCCTCGAAGGGCTGCGGATCCTGCCCGACGTCGTCGCCCATCGAGGTCGTCCGCGCCGGGTCGGCTACGTGATCGGGGAGACCCCGCAAGGGCAGCAGGTGGTCGGATTCGAGGATCAGGCGACCGAGCTCACAGGCGTCGAGACCCCGTTCACGACGATCGTGCGCGACGTGACCGGACCCGTCTCGCGACCCGATGGGGCGCAGACGCCGACGATCACGGTAACGCTGCTGCAGGGACCGCTGCTTCCCCTGAACCCATGGCTCGCGGATCGTCTCGCGGCCTCCGCCGCAGCCCACGCGGGGGTGAGCTATCTGCCGCACGCGTCGCTGGCGCGGTACGACAGCCTCGCCGCTCGCGCGACGGAGCGCATGCGCGCTCACGTCTCCTCGGTGTTCACCACCATCCGATGACCCGCCGATGAGGAGCTCGATGCCATGACCGCCGACTCCCGTAGGCTCTCCGTGGACCTGGATCGCCTGACCGCGAACGTGCGCCGGTATCGTGCCGCAGCACGTGGCCTGGTCGCCCGAGTTGACCACGATGGGTTCGGGCTCGGTCTGCTCGCGGTCGCACGCGCGTGCGCGGCGGCGGGCGCCGACATGCTCGCGGTCGCTGATCTCGACGAGGCCGCGCGGCTGCGGGAGCATGGAGTGGAGACGCCGCTGCTCGCCCTTCGGCCCGTCGGCGCCGTCCGGCGCGGCGCACGGGTGCATGCCGCCGCAGGCTCGCCACACGAGGCCGCCGCCGCCGTGTCGCGCGGCGCGGAGGCCGTGCATCTCGTCGTGGACTGCGGCGGCGCGGTCCGCGGCGTGCGACCGCAGGATGCGGGCGAGCTGGCGCACGCCGCCGATGGCGCGCCGGTGGCGGCGCTGATGGGCGTCGCCGACGCGTCGACACCGCGAACGCGCGCCTCCGCGGCCCTCGCTGCGGCAGCGGAGATCGCGGGCGGCATCCCGCGGCACCTCCACGGCACGGCGGGGGTCCTTGCCGGGCACGGAGCCGATGACGACTACGTGCGTGTGGGACGCGGTCTGTACGGCATCCCCTTGCCGGATCGGTCGCCGACGGGATCGCCGGTGGCGCGCCTCACCGGGCGGGTGGTCACGGTGAAACGCATCCGCGCGGGCGAGGGGGTCTCCTACGGATACATCTATCGCGCGCCGGCCGACGGGTGGATCGCCCTGGTGACCGGCGGATACGCGGACGGGGTTCCTCGGAGCCTCGGCAACCGCGCCTGCGCCGTCGTGAACGGTCGGCGCGTGCGCATCATCGGCCGGGTGGCGATGGACGTGCTGGTCGTCGACCTCGGCGACGTCACGGCCCGACCGGGCGACGAGGCGGTTCTGCTCGGCGATCCCGGCAACGGCGAGCCGAGCGTTTCGGAATGGGCGGCCATCACGGGCTCCGATCCGGTGGCGGTCATGGCAGCGATCGGCCCGCGAGTGGTCAGGAGCTACGCGCGATGACCCAGCCGGAACCCTTGACGCACGCCCGGATCGACCTGCGACGCTTCGACCGGAACCTCGCGGTCGTGCGCGGACGGGTCGCGCCCGCCGAGACCATGTTCGTCGTCAAGAACGACGCCTACGCACACGGCGTCGACGTGCTGGTGCCGCGCGCGGCACGGGCCGGAATCCGGTGGTTCGGTGCGCTCGACGTCGAGACCGCGCTTCGGCTTCGCGCCCTCGTGGGCGGTTCGGCTCGCGTGTTCGCCTGGCTGCTCAGCGCCAGGGACGATCTGGGCGCGGCGACCGAGGGCGGGATCGACCTGGGCGTGGGTGACCGCGCGGTGCTGGAGGCGGCGGCCTCGGCCGCGACGGATCGCCCCGTCCGAGTGCACCTGAAGATCGACACCGGGCTCAACCGCAACGGCGTCCGTGCCGAGCAGTGGCCGTTCTTCGTGGCCCGCGCCGCGCAGCTGCAGTCCGAGGGACGCATCCGGGTCGAGGGCATCTGGAGTCACATCTCCGAGGCGTCCGACCGCGATGACGACGACGCCCGACGTCTCTTCGACGAGTCGCTCGTGGCCGCCGAGGGCGTGGGCCTGGCGCCGGAGTACCGCCACCTCGCCGCGAGCGCGGCGTCCTTCCTGCGCCCGGAGTTCCGGTACGACATGGTGCGGATCGGGGCCTTCGTCTACGGCATCTCACCCTCGGGCGGCCCTCATGAGCCCGAGCTGGGCATCACGCCGGTGATGTCGCTGCGCACACGCGTCGTCGAGGTCAGATCGGGCGAGGCGATCCTCCCGATCGGCGCATGGCACGGGGTGCCGAGCGCCGCCGCCGGACTGGTCCCGGTGGGGGCGGGCGGACGCCGGCACACGGTCGTGCGCATCGAACGCGACTGGATGTCCGTGAACGCCGGCGGACTGCTGCGTCAGGACGACGAGGTGGTGCTCTTCGGACCGGGTGACGACGGCGAGCCCACCGCCACCGAATGGGCGGAGGCCGTCGGAACCATTGGCGAGGAGATCGTCGTCAACGTCGACCGCCGCATCCCTCGCATCTATCGCTGAGGCTGCCGCGCGACCCAGACAGCACGGTGCCCCGCCGCATCCGCGACGGGGCACCGCACGAAGAACCGTGACCGAGGACTCAGGCGCGCTGGTCCTCGAACAACCTGGCCGTCTCGTCGTGCCAGCTCGTGGCGATGCTGGAGAGCTTCTCCTCGTGCTTCTTCGCGTGGTGAGCGCAGAACAGCAGCTCGCCTCCGTTCACCGTCACGCGCACGTACGCCTGGGCGCCGCACGCGTCACACCGGTCGGCCGCCGTCAGCGTCGGGCTCACCGGAAGCTCGTCCGCACCGGGGGTGGCCACGTGTGCTGCATAGTTAGACATGCTGAGCTCCTCTCTCGAACCCGAACGTTCGTGACTGCTTTCGATCCATAAAAGCACGTCGACCCCGCGGACAGGGTTGATTGCGCCCCATTTCGCTGTGCGCGTATGGGCGCCGGGGACGCCTCCCTGCGGGGGTGTCGTGGCCGGCGGACGGCCGACCGGCGGATAGCCTTGAGGATGGCCTGCGGCTCGATCGGCGTCGTGAGGCGGGCCCGCCCACCGCGACACGACAACGGGAGACCCTGTGGCGACGAACGACTATTCGGCCAGACACCTCTCGGTGCTCGAGGGTCTGGAGGCCGTGCGCAAACGCCCCGGCATGTACATCGGATCCACCGACGCCCGCGGTCTCATGCACTGCCTGTGGGAGATCATCGACAACGCGGTGGACGAGGCGCTGGCCGGGTTCGGAACGGACATCGAGGTGTTCCTTCATGCCGACGACAGCGTGGAGGTGCGCGACCGCGCCCGCGGCATCCCGGTGGACATCGAGCCGAAGACCGGTCTGTCCGGTGTCGAGGTCGTGTTCACCAAGCTGCACGCCGGGGGCAAGTTCGGCTCCGGCTCGTACACCTCCTCCGGGGGTCTGCACGGCGTCGGCGCCTCCGTGGTCAACGCGCTCTCGGAACGGCTCGACGTGGAGGTCGACCGCGACGGAAAGACCTGGGCGATGTCGTTCCGGCGGGGCGAGCCCGGCGTCTTCGCCGATGCGGCCGAGCCCAGCCCCGACTCTCCGTTCACGCCATTCGAGTCGCGTAGCGAGCTTCGCGTGGTCGGAAAGGTCGCCAAGGGGGTGACCGGCACCCGTGTCCGCTATTGGGCTGACCGCCAGATCTTCGGCAGGAGCGTGGAGTTCCGCGTCGACGACCTGATCGGGCGGGCGCGGCAGACCGCGTTCCTCGTGCCCGGGCTGACCATCGGCATCACGGATGCCCGTGGCGATGCCGCCGAACGCACCGACTTCACGTATGAGGGCGGCATCAGCGAGTTCGTGGAGTATCTGGCACCCGACACCGCCATCACCGACACCTGGCGGATCAGCGGCTCCGGCACCTTCACCGAGACGGTCCCGGTGCTGGGCGACAACGGCGCCATGACGCCGGCCGAGGTGCTGCGCGAGTGCGAGGTGGACATCGCCCTGAGGTGGGGCACCGGCTATGACACCGTGGTCCGCAGCTTCGTCAACATCATCGCCACGCCGAAGGGCGGCAGCCATCAGACCGGATTCGAGCAGGGGCTGATGCGGTTCTTCCGCCAGCAGGTCGAGCAGAACGCCCGACGATTGAAGGTGACGGCCAACGAGCGACTCGAGAAGGACGACATCCTGGCCGGGTTGACCGGGGTGCTGACCGTGCGGTTGCCCGAGCCGCAGTTCGAGGGCCAGACCAAAGAGGTGCTCGGCACCCCCGCCGTGCGTGCGATCGTGACGAAGGTGGTCACCGACGGACTGGCCTCGCGGTTCTCGTCGTCGAAGCGGGATGACAAGGCGCAGTCGTCGCTGCTTCTCGACAAGGTCGTGTCGGAGATGAAGTCGCGCATCTCGGCTCGTGCGCACAAGGAGACCCAGCGCCGCAAGAACGCCCTCGAGACCTCGTCGCTGCCCGCTAAGCTCGTCGACTGCCGGTCCACCGACGTGGCGAACAGCGAGCTGTTCATCGTGGAGGGCGATTCCGCGCTGGGCACGGCACGACGCGCGCGGGACAGCGAGCACCAGGCGCTGCTGCCGATCCGCGGCAAGATCCTGAACGTGCAGAAGGCATCGATCTCCGACATGCTCTCTAACCAGGAGTGCGCGTCGATCATCCAGGTCATCGGGGCCGGGTCCGGTCGCACCTTCGACCTCGACGCGGCCCGGTACGGCAAAGTGATCATCATGAGCGACGCGGACGTCGACGGCGCGCACATCCGCACGCTGCTGCTGACCCTCTTCTTCCGTTACATGCGACCCATGATCGAGGCGGGCAGGGTCTTCGCCGCCGTGCCCCCGCTGCACCGGGTGATCGTGATCAACCCGGGGTCCAAGCCGAACGAGACGATATACACCTACTCGGATCAGGAGCTGCATTCCGTGCTCGCCGGCCTGGCCAAGGCGGGCAGGAAGTGGCAGGAGCCGCCGCAGCGCTACAAGGGCCTCGGTGAGATGGACGCCGACCAGCTGGCGACGACGACCATGGACCGCACCCACCGCCTGCTGCGGCGGGTGCGCCTGGACGACGCCGAGCGTGCGGCCGACGTGTTCGAGATGCTGATGGGAAACGACGTCGCCCCGCGCAAGGAGTTCATCGTCACGAGCAGCGACCAGTTGAGCCGGGAACGCATCGACGCCTAGCCGCCACGGCGCGTCAGCGCACCGCGGTGCCGATCGCGGCGATCACGGCGTCGAGGGGGGAGCCCGACGTGTCCCGTCTGGCACCGCCATCGGGGAGCGACCGGGGCGCTCCGTCCGAGGAGACGGCCAAGGCCGGCGGCTCTCCCACCCAGGCGAGGGCGAGCTGGTCCTCGCCCTTGAGGAAGCGCTGCGCACGCACGCCCCCCGTGGCCCGGCCCTTCGCCGGGAACTCGGAGAACGAGGAGACCTTGCCGCTGCCGGGGTTCGTTCCTGGCAGCGTGCTCCGACTCGTTGCGATCGTGACGACGACGGCGTCCCCGGACACCTGCTGCCTCACCACGCCGAAGAACCGCACGTCGGCGCCATCCGCAAGCTTGATCCCTGCCACCCCGCCGGCCGCGCGGCCCTGTGGCCGCACCGACGACGCCGGGAACCGCAGAAGCTGGGCGTCGGTCGTGACGAACACCAGCTCATCCGCGTCGGCCGCCTCTCCCGCGCCGATGACGACGTCGCCGGCCTTGAGCGCGATGATCTCGAACTCGCGCTTTCCCGGCCAGTCGCCGGGTGCGATGCGCTTCACGACGCCCTGAGCGGTGCCGAGGGCCAGAGGGACGGGAGAGTCGGGGGTGAGGATGGCCACCACGCGCTCGTCCCTGTCGGGCAGGCCGATGTAGTCCGACGCGCGAGCGCCTGCCCCGAGCTGCACCGAGTTCGCCGGCACCGCCGGCAGATCCACCGGCGTGAATCGCACAATGCGTCCGCGGTCGGTGAGGGCGCCGATCTCGGCACGGCTCGTCGTGTCCACCGAGGAGCTGACGGCGTCGTGCTTGCTCCGCCGTGAGGGAGGAGTGATGCGCGGTGGGACGCCATCGGCGCCGGGCTCGAGATCCACCCGCACGAGGCGTCCGGTCGCCGAGAGGAAGACCCGGCACGGCACATCGGCGACCTCCAGAACGGACTGGGCCCTCGTCCCCGATGCGGATCGCGAGGGCCCGGCCGAGGTCAGGATCGTGCGTCGCGGCGTTCCGAATCGTTCGGCGACCTCGGCCAACTCCCTCGAGACGACCTGCTTGATGCGGTCGTCGCTTGCGAGGATCCCCTCCAGCTCCGCGATCTCGGCCAGAAGCGCGTCGCGCTCCGTCTCGAGCTCGATGCGCGAGAACCTGGTCAGCCGTCTCAGCCGCAGCTCCAGGATGTGGTCGGACTGCGGCTGAGACAGGTCGAAGACCTGCATGAGCCGCGTTCTTGCCTGGTCGGTGTCGTCGCTCGTGCGGATCACCTGGATCACCTCGTCGATGTCCAGGATGGCGATCAGCAGGCCCTCGACGAGGTGCAGCCGCTCGCGCCTGCGCGTCAAGCGGAAACGCGAACGACGGGTCACGACGCTGATCCGATGGTCGAGATAGACCTGCAGAAGGTCACGGAGGCCGAGCGTTCGGGGGCTCCCGTCGACGAGCGCCACGTTGTTGATCGCGAAGCCGTCCTCCAGCGGCGTGTAGCGGTACAGCTGCTCCAGCACGGCCTGCGGGCTGAAGCCCGTCTTGATCCCGATGACCAGGTGCAGGCCACGGCTGCGGTCGCTCAGGTCGGTGACATCCGAGATTCCGGCGAGCCTCTTCGACGTGACGCCGTCCTTGATCTTCTCGATCACCTTCTCGGGCCCGACCAGGTAGGGGAGCTCGGTGACGACGAGTCCGGTCTTGCGGGCGGTGATCTGCTCGACGGAGACCTTGGCACGGGTGCGGAAACTGCCCCGCCCCGTCGCGTAGGCATCCTTCACGCCGTCGAGACCGACGACGATGCCCCCGCCGGGCAGGTCGGGGCCGGGCACGAACTCCATGAGCTCATCGAGCGTCGCGTCGGGGTGATCGAGCAGGTGACGCGCCGCGCCCACAACCTCGACGAGGTTGTGCGGCGCCATGTTCGTGGCCATTCCCACCGCGATGCCGCTGGCGCCGTTGACCAGCAGATTGGGGATCGCCGACGGAAGCACATCCGGCTGCATGAGCTGGTTGTCGTAGTTGGGAACGAAGTCGACCTCGTCCTCATCGATCCCCTCGGTCATGGTGAGGGCGGCCGGCGCGAGGCGCACCTCGGTGTACCTGGCGGCGGCTGGGCCGTCGTCGAGCGATCCGAAGTTGCCGTGTCCGTCGATCAGCGGCAAGCGCAACGTGAAGTCCTGCGCCATGCGGACGAGGGCGTCGTAGATGGCCGCGTCGCCGTGCGGATGCAGCTTTCCCATCACCTCGCCGGTGACACGCGCGGACTTCACGTGCGCGCGATCCGGGCGCAGTCCCATCTCGCTCATCTGATAGAGGATGCGCCGCTGCACCGGCTTGAGCCCGTCACGAGCGTCGGGCAGGGCGCGGGAGTAGATAACCGAGTACGCGTACTCGAGATACGAGCTCTGCATCTCCGCCGAGACGTCGACGTCTTCGATGCGCTCCGGGGTCGTGCTCTCGGCGGCCGGGGCGCGGCGCGGTCCGCGGTTGTCTGCTGCGCTCATTCCTGCAATCTTGTGGGACGGGAATCCGGCCCGAACACGCCGCTCGCGTGGACGGACCCCTTCTCGATCGGGTCCCGATGCCTGTGCCAGACTGACCGGGTGCGGACCATGCTACCGGCCGGCTTCCCGTCTCCGGTGAGCCTTGCCGACGTTGCGACCAGTTGCCTCGCCGCCATGACCGGTGCACCCGCGACGATCGCGGTTCCCGAGGTGTCTCGTGCCGTCGTGGTGGTGGCGGACGGCCTTGGCGCCCACGCGCTTCGGTCCCGTTCCGGGCATGCGCGCTTCCTCGCCCCCCGAGCGGGCAAGGGGTCCACGATCGACAGCGGCTCGCCCACCACCACGGCCGCCGCGCTGGCGACGCTGTGCACCGGGCGGACGCCCGGCGAGCACGGCCTCGTCGGCTACCGCGCGTACGATCCCTCCTCCGACCGTGTGTTCAACCATCTGAGCGGATGGTCGGGCACGCCCGACCCTGCGACCTGGCAACGCTGTGAGACGGTGTTCGAACGGGCGTCGCGGCTGGGTGTTTCCTCCTACGCGGTGGGGCCGGAGCGATACCGTTCGTCGTCCTACTCGTCCGCGGTGCTGCGTGGTGCCGAGTACGTCGCGGCGGCCACCATGGAGGAGCGCGTCGAGGTCGTGCGCGACCTCTTCGATCGCGGCGGCCGACGGCTCGTGTACCTGTATGTCCCGGAGCTCGACGTCGCCGCGCATGCCGAGGGCTGGCAGTCGAGCGCCTGGCTGGTCGCCCTGGAAGAGCTGGACTCCGCGATGTCCGCGCTCGCCCGCGGCCTGCGGGCGGGGGAGGGCGGGTTCGTCACCGCGGACCACGGGATCCTGGATGTCCCCGCATCATCCCACGTGCTCTACGACGCGGTGCCCGAGCTCGTCGACGGCGTCCGCCACGTGGGAGGCGATCCGCGCCTCCTCCAGCTCTACCTCGACGAGGCCACCGAGGAGAGCGCGCGGGCGCTGGCGGCGGCGTGGCACGACGCGGAGGGACACCGAGCATGGGTGGCGACCCGGTCCGAGGCCGTCGAAGCAGGCTGGTTCGGGCCGACCGTCGACGCGGCTGTGACCCCGCGGATCGGCGACGTGCTCGTCGCGGCACGTGCGCAGGTCGCCTACTACGACTCCACCCCGGAGAACGCCAGGGCACGGTCCATGGTCGGGCAGCACGGCTCCCTCACCCCGGAGGAGCAGAAGGTTCCCCTGGTGAGACTCGGGGCGTTCGAGTAGTCGCCCGGAGCCCCCGTGCTACCCCGGGCCTGGGGCCGGAAGCAGGGCAGTGGCGGGTCAGGCGAGGTCGTCGTCGGTCCGGGCGCCGAAGACTATCTCATCCCAGCTCGGCATCGACCGGCGGCCGCGCTTGCCGGCGCGCACCTGGCCCGTGCTGTTGCCCGCGCCGTCAGGCCTGGGCTGACCCGCGGGCGTCTCCGCCGTGGCCTGTGTCGCCGCGTCCGGCCCGTCGAACGCGTCCAGCGGCACGTCCACCGCCTGCGGCCGGGAGTCCCGCAGTCCCGCCGCCTCGCGCTCGCCGCGCCGCTTCCGCAGGGTCTCGAGCAGGTCCGCCGTCTGATGCACGTCTCGCCGTTCGTCGTCGGCGTGCTTGATCGCCTGCACCGTGATCGAGTTGTTGGCGCTCTGCGGCGCGCGGCCCGACTGCGGCTCCGGCCGCGTGTCGGGCGTCGAAGCGTCGTCGAGCGCGAATGCCCCGCTGTCGAACTTGGACTCGTCGGGAACCGGGACGACGGGTGTGACGGCTCGCAAGCGCGGGATCAGCCCCGTCTGCAGCTCGCCCTGCTGAGAGAGCGTGTGCGCGTCGGCGTTGGAGGGCGCCAACGTCATCTTGCGCGGCTCGAACGTCCAGCGGGCGTCGTGATCGACCTCGTCGGCGGTGAAGGTGAGCTTCACGATCCAGCCGCCTTCCGGCTCCTTCCAGCTGGTCCATCGCTCACCGCTGGCGCCGAGCGACGCGAGCCGATCCCGGATCACCGCGCCGAACGTGTCGCCCTCGCTGAGCGGGTCGATCTCGGTGCCGGTGCGCACCGGCACGGCCAACGCAGACGCCACGACGTGCTCGCGCTCGGCGACGATCGGGCCCTCGAACCGCTCGACATAGCCGATCGACGCGCCGGTGAGCTTGGCCACCTCCTCGGCCGTCAGGCCGGAGCGGATGTGCGCCTGGATCTCCCGCGGCGACACCTTCGGCCCCGACGCCGGGTCCGGCTTGATCTGCCGCAGTCGGGACTGCAGCATCTCGTCGATGGCGATGCGGAACCTCTCACCGCTGTCGTTCGCGGCGAGCAGAGCGCCGTTCTCGACGCCGATGACCTTCAAATCCTGCATGCGAGACGCCTCTTTCGGCCTGGTTGCGTTCGAGGCAACCCTGCCACGGCGCCGGCCGATTCCCCGGGAATAACCGGGGCGTGCCGCGAGTTGACCGGAGCGCAGTCACCAGGGCCGGAGAGGCCGACGCGGCATGTTTGCTATTCCAGTGCGCCTGATGCAAACTATGCCCGCCGATTTCTTCGGCATGCAGTCACATGAGAAGTGGATGGGAATGGCAACCGATTACGACGCGCCACGGAAGACCGACGACGACTCCGAGTCGATCGAGGCTCTCAAGGAGCGGGTCCCCGACAAGCTGTCCGGGGTGGTCGACGTCGACGATGCCGACAACCCCGGCGGGTTCGAGCTGCCCGGCGCCGACCTCTCCGACGTCGATCTCGACGTGGTCGTCCTGCCGCCGCAGGCCGACGAGTTCACCTGCGTCAGCTGCTTCCTGGTGAAGCATCGCTCGCAGATCGACCACGAGACGAAGCTGGGGCCGATCTGCGTGGAGTGCGCTGCCTGAGGCCGCTCAGGAACGTGGGGCCGGCGGCAGGTTGTCGCCGGTTCTGTCGTTAAGGGCGCGGGCGAACTCGGCGGGACGTCGCGACGACAGCAGCCAGTACGGCGCCGGATCGTTCTCGTCGAGGATGGGTACGCGCACCACGCCGCTGACCCAGCCCCGGATCAACAGCCAGGCCCTGGCATCCAGCAGTCGCCCGCGTTGCAGCGTCGCCTCGCTGCCATCGAAGCTCTCAGCCACCCCCAGATAGCTGCGTTCGATGTGCGCGCGCCCCGCTCGCAGCTCGTCCGAGGTCACCTCGATGATCGGCGAGCCGACGATCAGCCCGGTCACGCATCCGGCGTAGAGCACCACCGCGCAGACGATTCCCGTGACCATGTTGATGGGCGCGAACACGATGAGCGTCGCGGGGATCACGAGCGCGGTTGCGAGGTATAGCCAGGGCGCGGCCCACAGCCGCTCGCGGTACACGGTCATGGGTCTATTCGACCAGAGTTCTGCACTACCCTCGACACGTGACCGAATCCGTCGACGTGCTGACCACGGCGCAGGAGCCGCCTCGGTACGCCCACCCGGGCGACGCGGGAGCCGACCTCTGCTCCACGGATGCCGTCACGCTGGCGCCGGGCGAGCGGGCCACGGTGGGCACCGGCCTGGCGATCGCGCTGCCAGAGGGACACGTCGCGTTCGTCGTCCCGCGCAGCGGCCTGGCGGCGAGGCACGGCATCACCATCGTGAACTCGCCGGGGACCGTCGACGCCGGCTACCGCGGTGAGATCCGGGTGATTCTGCTCAACACCGACGCCGCCGCGCCATACACGGTCGCGGTGGGCGACCGGATCGCGCAGCTGGTGGTGATGCCCGTGAGCACGGCGCGCTTCATTCCCGTCGACGAGCTCCCCGCCAGCGTGCGAGGGGCGGGGGGATTCGGCTCGACGGGATACACGACGTTTCGATCAGGAGAGAACGCGTGAGCGACACAGCTGACATCGCACCGGACGAGTGGGAGAAGTCGGCACCGGCCGATCGGGACACGGAGGGGCCGTTCGATGACAGCGAGGCCAATCCGGTCCGACCGTACATCGACCTCGGCGGCGTCAAGGTGCTGCCCCGGGAGGGCCTGCAGCTCCGTCTCGAGGTGGAGGAGGAGACGGGCCGCGTCGTGGCCGTCGGTCTCGACTACGCCGGGTCGACTCTTCAGGTGCAGCCGTTCGCGGCACCACGCTCCAGCGGGCTCTGGCACGAGATCCGGTCGCAGATCGCCGACCAGATCCAGCGTCAGGGCGGACGCACCAGCGAGCGCGACGGAGTGTTCGGGCCCGAGCTGGTGGCGGAGATCCCTGTGGCTGAGCCGGAGGTGCCGGGCGAGACGCGCATCGCCCGCTTCATCGGGGTGGACGGGCCGCGCTGGTTCCTGCGCGGGGTGATCGCCGGAGAGGCCGCCGTCGAGCCGGCCGCCGCGGCAGAGATCGAAGACCTGTTCCGCAGCGTGGTGGTGGTGCGCGGCAACCAGCCGATGCCCCCGCGGGATCTGATCCCGCTGCGCATGCCCGCGACGCCGAGCGACACGTGAGCGCCCCGGACGAGCGACCGGCCGAGGCGGGGCCGGCCAACCGGTCGGCGTCCGGCGACGATTCCGCGCTGCCCCCGGCGATCGCGCGGGCGGCGGCCCAGTCCGGGCTCGGTGTCATCGGTGTCGGGGACGCCCCGACCGGCCGTGCCCTCTTCGCGGCGATGGGGGGCGCCCGCGGGCTGTGCGAGACCATCCTGCCCGGCCTGGTCTTCCTCGTGCCGTTCACCGTGCTGACGAGCATCGCGGCGCCGTGGGCGCAGCACTGGGCGATGCCCGTCTCGCTCGGGGCCTCGGTGCTGGTGGCGCTCGTCTTCACACTCGTGCGCGTGTTCACCAGGACCCAGGCGACCCAGGCCGTCGCGGGCCTCATCGGCGTTGCCGCGTCGGCGATTCTGGCGCTGGTGACGGGCAATGCGGCGAACAACTTCCTGGTCGGCTTCCTCATCGACGGCGGATACGCCGCCGCGATCCTGGTGTCGATGCTGCTGCGATGGCCGCTGCTGGGGCTCGTCATCGGATACCTCGTTGGCGACGGCGTGGCCTGGCGGGCCAGCCGTGGCAAGCGTCGTGTCATGCAGGCGCTCACGGCATGCTGGCTCGGCCTGTTCGTCGCCCGGCTCGCCGTGCAGCTGCCGCTGTACTTCGCCGGACTGACGGTGGCCCTCGGCTTCACGAAGCTGCTGATGGGTGTCCCGCTGTACGCCAGCCTCGTGCTGGCGTCGTGGCTGGTCGCACGGGCGGTTTACCCCGCCAGCCGTTCGGAGACCAACGGATAGCGCGTGGTCCGAGGCGCGCCCGAGCTCGCCATCCGCGGGCCGGGCAGGCGCGCACGTGCACCCCGGAGGGAAGAGCCGGTGAAGGTGTCGCGGTGTTAGAGTTATCTCGATGTCAAGATAAATTCGTGCGGTCCGGGTGCCGGGCGCGGATGCCGGGTTAGGGCCGCCTTGCTAGAGCGGCCGACCGGGCGATCACCAGAATGAGACGTGCGACGGGACGGTCACTCCCGGTGCCGACGAAGGAGAGGGCAGCGTGTCTGCGGTAAACAGCTTTGGAGCACGAGACACCATCACGGTGGGCTCTACGGAGTACGAGATCTTCAGGATCGATGCCGTGCCGGGCTACGAGAAGCTTCCGTTCAGCCTCAAGGTGCTGCTGGAGAATCTCCTGCGCACCGAGGACGGCGCCAACGTGACGAAGGACCAGATCAGCGCCCTCAGCGGCTGGGAGCCGACCGCGGAACCGAACACGGAGATCCAGTTCACCCCGGCGCGTGTGGTGATGCAGGACTTCACGGGCGTTCCATGCATCGTCGATCTCGCCACCATGCGCGAGGCCGTCGCCGAGCTCGGCGGCGACCCGAGCAAGATCAACCCGCTGGCGCCGGCCGAGCTGGTGATCGACCACTCCGTGATCGCCGACGTGTTCGGCACGCTGGACGCGTTCGAGCGCAACGTGGAGCTGGAATACGAGCGCAACGGCGAGAGGTACCAGTTCCTGCGTTGGGGCCAGACCGCGTTCGACGACTTCAAGGTGGTGCCGCCCGGCACGGGCATCGTGCATCAGGTCAACATCGAGCACCTTGCACGCGTCACCTTCACCCGTGAGGTCGACGGCCGCCTGCAGGCGTATCCGGACACCCTGGTCGGCACGGACTCGCACACCACCATGGTCAACGGTCTGGGCGTTCTCGGCTGGGGCGTCGGCGGCATCGAGGCGGAGGCCGCCATGCTGGGCCAGCCGGTCTCGATGCTCATCCCGAAGGTCGTCGGCTTCAAGCTGTCGGGCTCCATCCCGGCCGGGGTCACGGCGACCGACGTCGTGCTCACCATCACGCAGATGCTGCGCCAGCACGGCGTCGTCGGCAAGTTCGTGGAGTTCTACGGGGCAGGCGTCGCGGAGGTGCCGCTCGCCAACCGGGCCACCATCGGCAACATGAGCCCCGAGTTCGGATCGACGGCCGCCATCTTCCCGATCGACGAGGTCACGCTCGACTACCTGAGGCTCACGGGCCGTTCCGAGGAGCAGGTCGGCCTCGTGGAGGCGTACTCGAAGGCACAGCACCTCTGGCACGACCCGCAGCACGAGCCGGTGTACAGCGAGTACCTCGAGCTCGATCTGGGCACCGTCGTCCCCTCGATCGCGGGCCCCCGTCGCCCCCAGGACCGCATCGAGCTCAGCCGGGCGAAGGAGCAGTTCAACATCGATCTGACCGACTACGCCGACGTGGACCACGACCTCGTCGACCTGACGATCTCCGAGTCTTTCCCCGCGTCGGACCCCGGTGAGCTCAGCCCGGAGGATGCGCACAGCACGCATCGGCACCACCACAGCAGCCGCGCGCCCCTGACGGCGTCCAAGCCCACGCGTGTGACCGTCGACGATGGCGATTTCACCATCGACCACGGTGCCGTGGCGATCGCCGCCATCACCTCGTGCACCAACACCTCCAACCCCGAGGTGATGCTCGCGGCCGGGCTGCTGGCACGCAATGCCGCCCGCAAGGGGCTGAAGGCCAAGCCGTGGGTCAAGACGACGCTGGCACCCGGGTCGAAGGTCGTCACCGAGTACTACGAGAAGGCCGGCCTGACCGGCTATCTGGAGGATCTCGGCTTCTACCTCGTCGGGTACGGCTGCACCACGTGCATCGGCAACTCCGGCCCACTGCCGGAGGAGATAGCGGCGGCCGTGAACCAGAACGACCTCGCGGTGACGGCGGTGCTCTCCGGAAACCGCAACTTCGAGGGACGCATCAATCCCGACGTCAAGATGAACTACCTCGCCAGCCCGCCGCTCGTGATCGCATACGCCCTCGCCGGCTCGATGAACTTCGACTTCGACACGGACGCTCTCGGCACCGACCAGGACGGCAACGAGGTCTACCTGAAGGACATCTGGCCCGATGCCGCCGAGGTGCAGAAGACCATCGACGAGTCGATCAACCAGGAGATGTTCACCCGTGAGTACGCCAGCGTGTTCGACGGCGACGAGCGGTGGCGTTCCCTTCCGACCCCGACCGGGTCCACCTTCGAGTGGGATGCCCGGTCGACGTACGTGCGTAAGCCTCCGTACTTCGAGGGGCTGACCCTGGAGACATCACCGGTGGCCGACATCGTCGGCGCCCGCGTGCTCGCCAAGCTCGGCGACTCGGTGACGACCGACCACATCAGTCCCGCGGGCTCCATCAAGGCGGACAGCCCCGCCGGCCGCTACCTCACCGAGCACGGCGTGCAGCGCAAGGACTTCAACTCATACGGCTCGCGGCGCGGCAACCACGAGGTGATGATCCGTGGCACGTTCGCGAACATCCGACTCAGGAACCAGCTGCTCGACGGGGTAGAGGGCGGCTACACACGCGATTTCACGCAGCCGGACGGCCCGCAGACGTTCATCTACGACGCCTCCGTCAACTACCAGAAGGCGGGGACCGCCTTGGTCATCCTCGCCGGCAAGGAGTACGGATCCGGCTCATCCCGCGACTGGGCGGCGAAGGGCACCTCGCTGCTGGGCGTACGCGCCGTCATAGCGGAAAGCTTCGAGCGCATCCACCGCTCGAACCTGATCGGCATGGGCGTCGTGCCGTTGCAGTTCCCGACGGGAGAGTCCGCGAACAGCCTCGGCCTCGACGGCACGGAGGAGATCAGCATCAGCGGTCTCACCTCCCTGAACGAGGGCAGCACGCCCAAGACTGTGCACGTCACCGCGACGCCGACGGAGCATTCGGCGTCCGGACGTTCGCCGGTCGAGTTCGACGCGACCGTGCGCATCGACACGCCCGGGGAGGCGGACTACTACCGCAACGGCGGGATCCTGCAATACGTCCTGCGCAGCCTGGTCGCATAGCGCAGCGCCGGCGGACGGGGCGAGGGGTCGTCCCGTCCGCGGCGTGCGAACCGCGTGATGGGACCGTGCGGGTCGCGACGAGACGCGTTGCGTAGACTCGTGAGGCAGATGCGAAAGGCGGCCGGCATGACCCTTCTCGAGACGATCAGGGGCCCGCGCGACCTCGACGCTCTCACGAAGGATCAGCTGGAGCAGCTGGCCGCGGAGGTTCGCGAGTTCCTGGTCGCGAACGTCGCCAAGACGGGTGGACATCTGGGCCCCAATCTCGGTGTCGTGGAGCTGACGATCGCCATGCACCGCGTGTTCGACTCGCCGCGCGATGCCATCGTCTTCGACACCGGGCATCAGGCGTACGTGCACAAGCTCCTCACGGGACGCCACGACTTCTCCACGCTCAGGCAGACCGGCGGCCTCGCCGGCTACCCCCAGCGCGCGGAGTCGGAGCACGACATCGTGGAGTCGTCGCACGCGTCGAGCTCGCTGTCGTGGGCGGACGGGATCTCGCGCGCGTTCACCATGACCGGTCAGGGCGATCGTTATGTCATCGCCGTGGTCGGAGACGGCGCGCTCACCGGAGGCATGACCTGGGAGGCGCTGAACAACATCAGCGACGACAACGACAGGCGCCTCATCATCATCGTCAACGACAACGGTCGCTCCTACGCCCCGACGATCGGCGGAATGGCGCGTTTCCTCAACGGCGTGCGCACACGTCGGGGATACAAGAGCCTGTACCGCACCAGTCGTGCCGCCTTCGACAAGCTCGGGGGGCCCGGGCGAGCCGTCTACCGCGGCATCCGCGGCGGCGTGCATGGATTCCTGTCGCGGTTCATCAACAACGAGGCGCTCTACTCGAACCTCGACATCAAGTACATCGGGCCGGTGCAGGGACACGACGTGTCGGCGCTGATGGAGGCGCTGGAGCAGGCGAAGGACTACGACGCGCCGGTGATCGTGCACGCGATCACGGAGAAGGGCCGCGGGTACGAGCCGGCCCTTCGCGACATCGCGGACCAGTTCCACAGCGTTGCGCCGATCGATCCCGAGACGGGGGAGCCGATAGAGCCGGCCAGCGGAGTCTCCTGGCCGTCGGTGTTCGCCGACGAGATCGTGCGCTTGGGGGAGAAGGACCCGCGACTGGTGGGCATCACCGCGGCGATGCTGCGTCCCGTGGGGCTGCACAGGTTCGCGGAACGGTTCCCGGAGCGCGTCATCGACGTCGGCATCGCGGAGCAGCACGCCGCGACCAGCGCAGCGGGGATGGCGTTCGGAGGGCTGCACCCCGTCGTCGCCCTCTACGCCACATTCGTGAACCGTGCGTTCGATCAGGTCCTGATGGACGTCGGCCTTCATCGTGCGGGAGTGACGTTCGTGCTCAGCAGCGCGGGCGTGACCGGGCCAGACGGGCCCAGCCATCACGGGATCTGGGATCTCGCGACGCTCCAGGTCGTGCCGGGCATCCGCATCTCCGCGCCACGGGACGGCGAGCGTCTTCGTGAAGAGCTGGGCGAGGCGGTCGCGGTACAGGACGGGCCCACCGTCGTGCGCTATCCGAAGGGTGTGGTGCCGCCGCCGATCGAGGCGCTGCGTCGCACCGACGACGGCGTCGACGTGCTCAGGGAGCATGCCGCGCACGACGTGCTGATCGTTGCCGTGGGCGCCATGGCCTCGACGGCGCTCGACGTGGCCGGACGACTGGCCGCCCAGGGCATCGGATGCACGGTCATCGACCCCCGCTGGGTGGTGCCCGTGCCCCGCAGCGTGATCGATCTGGCCGCCGAGCACCGGCTCGTGGTGTGCATCGAGGACGGCATCCGGGTGGGCGGGGTCGGCACTCGCATCCGCCAGGACCTGCGCGACGCAGGCGTGGACACGGCGGTCACGGAGATGGGGCTCCCCGACGAGTTCCTTCCGCACGGAGCGCGAGCCGACATCATGGAGCGCACCGGCATGACGCCGCAGCACATCGCGCGCGACGTGATGGGCATGGTGCTCGGCTCCAAGCTGCCGTACGCGCGGGGCGTCTCAGGGGACACCGGCGCACAGTCGATCGCCGTCCGCGCCAGCGACTGACCCCCGCAGGTCGAAACCGCCTGTCGAAACCATCTGTCGAAACCGCCGGTTGAGCTGGTCGAAACCGCCTGCCGAGACCGCGGGTTGAGCTTGTCGAAACCGCCTGCCGAGACCGCCGGTTGAGCTGGTCGAAACCGCCTGTCGAAACCATCTGCCGAGACCGCCGGTTGAGCTTGTCGAGACCGTCACTCAAAACCGCGGGTTGAGCTTGTCGAAACCGCCTGTATGCTCCTGGGTTTCGACAAGCTCAACCCGCGGTGGGGCTCAACCCGCGGTGGCGACGCCCCTGATGGCGGGATGGTGGAACGTGTCGCCGAACACGCGTTCGCTGGCCCCGACGCGATCCAGATACGGCGTGACGCCACCCATGTGGAACGGGAATCCGGCTCCGAGGATCATGCACAGGTCGATGTCCTCCGCCGCGGCGACCACATGGTCGTCGACGAGCATGCGGTGGATCTCGTCCGCGAGGCCGTCCTGCACCCGGGTGAGGATCTGATCCTCGGTCAGGGGGCTCTTGCCGACCGTGAGCACCTTCAGGGCCCCCTTGTCGAAGCCCTTCACGTTGCCCTTGCCGTCCTTCTCCAGCAGCCTTCCGTGATCGGCGAGACGGTGCAGGTTCTCGCTCCGGTAGAACCGGTCGGGGAACGCCTCGTGATGCGTGTCGAGCACATGGGCCGCCACAGTGAGGCCGACCAGGTCGAGCAGCGCCGAGGGCGCCATCGGCAGACCGAGGGGGGCGATCGCCTTGTCGACCGTCTCGAACGGTGTGCCCTGGTCGACCGCACACATCGCCTCGCCGAGCAGCTTCGCCAGCACGCGGTTGACGACGAAGCCCGGTGTGTCGGCGGTGATGACCGCGTTCTTCTTGAGCTGGGCTGCGGTCACCATGGCGGTGGACAGCGTCGCCTCGTCCGTCTTCGGCGCCCGGACGACCTCGATCAACGGCATCACCGCGACCGGCGTGAAGAAGTGGAAGCCGACGAGGCGCTCGGGGTGGGCGAGCTTCGCGCCGATCTTGTCCACCGACAGGCTCGACGTGTTCGTCGCGAGCACCGCGTCGGGCGAGACGATGCCCTCGATCTCGGCGAACACGTCCTGTTTGACCCCGAGCTCCTCGAACACGGCTTCGATGACCCAGTCGCAGTCGGCGAACTCACCCTTGTCGGTGGTGCCGTGAATGAGCGCCCGAAGCCGGTTCGACTCGTCGGGGGAGATGCGTCCCCTCTCCGCAAGCTTGCCGATCTCCTCGATGATGTACCCGACACCCTTGTCGACGCGGGCCTGGTCGATGTCGGTGATGACGACCGGCACCTGGAGCCGGCGGAGGAAGAGCAGCGCGAGCTGGCTCGCCATGTACCCGGCACCGAGGACGCCGACCTTCGTGACCTGTTTCGCCAGATCCTTCTCCGGCGCGCCCGCCGGCCGCTTCGCTCGTTTCTGCACGAGGTTGAACGCGTAGATGGATGCCTGCAGCTGGTCGCCTGCGATCAGGTCGGCGAGCGCATCGTCCTCCAGGGCGAAGCCAGCCTCCTTGTCGCCGCTCTTGGCGGACTTCAACAGGTCGAGTGCCCGGAACGGCGACAACGGCACCGTCCCGAGCCGGGCGGCGACCGAGTCACGCGCGATCTTGATCGCGATGTCCCACTTCGCCATCCGCTCGAGCCTGCCGGGCGCGTTCTTGCGCTCGACCTTCTCGGAGCCCGTGAGAACACCGTCCACGAAACGGATCGAGTTCTCGAGGAAGTTCACGGGCGAGAAGATGCGGTCCGCTATCCCGAGCTCGAAGGCGTCCCGCGCCTTGAGCATCCGGTTCTGCTTGAGCGGGTTCTCGATCACCACCCTGAGCGCGTTCTCGATGCCGATCAGGTTGGGAAGCAGGAACGTGCCGCCCCACCCCGGCACAAGCCCGAGGAACACCTCGGGGAGCCCGATGGCCGCCGCGGAGGAGTCGATGGTGCGGTAGTCGGCGTTCAGCGGCAGCTCAAGCCCTCCGCCGAGCGCCAGCCCATTGATGAACACGAAGCTCGGCACGCCGAAGCGGGCCTGCTTGCTGAGAACGAAGTGTCCCAGCTGTGCCAGCTTCTTCGCGATCGCTCGACTGGGGACCTCAGCCACCTTGGACAGGTCGGCGCCGGCCGCCAGGATGAACGGCTTTCCGGTCGTGGCCACCGCATGGATCTCGCCGTTCGCGGCCCGGGCGGTCAACTCGTCGTACGTCCTGCCCAGCTCCAGCAGACCGACCGGTCCGAAGGTGTTCGGACGCGTGTGATCTCGTCCGTTGTCGAGGGTCACCAGAGCCAGCGTCTTGCCCGAGGCCAACGGCACGTCGCGCACGTAGCTGTGCGTGACCACCTCGTCGTCGGCGAATGCCAGGAGATCGGAGAAGTCGATGTTCGAGTAGTCGGTCACGGCGGTGCTCACTTTCCGTACTTCGCGTGGTGCGGGTTCTCCCAGATCACCGATCCGCCCTGGCCGAGGCCCACGCACATGGCGGTGAGGCCGTACCGCACCTCGGGATGCTGCTCGAACTCGCGGGCCAGCTGGGTCATGAGGCGCACACCGCTCGCCGCCAGCGGGTGGCCGATCGCGATCGCACCGCCCCACGGATTGACACGGGGATCGTCGTCGTCGATGCCGAAGTGGTCGAGAAAGCTCAGCACCTGCACGGCGAAGGCCTCGTTTAGCTCGAACAGGCCGATGTCCTCGATCGACAGGCCCGCGTTCCTCAGGGCGCGTTCCGTGGACGGGATGGGGCCGATGCCCATCACCTCGGGTTCGACCCCGGCGAATCCGAACGACACCATCCTCATCTTGGGGCGCAGTCCGTATTCCTTCGCGGCTCGAGCCGAGGTCAGGAGCGAGGCCGTGGCGCCGTCGGTGAGGGGAGAGGCATTGCCGGCGGTCACCCGTCCATGCGGTCGGAACGGCGTCTTCAGAGCCGCGAGGCCCTCCATCGTGGTGTCGGGACGCATGCCCTGGTCCTCGGTTGCCAGACCCCAGCCCTCCTCCGTGCGGTACGACACCGGGACGAGGTCGGCCTGGATGTGCCCGGCCGCATAAGCCGCCGCCACCTTCTGCTGGCTGCGCATGCCGAATCGGTCGGAACGCTCCTTCGTGAGGCTGGGGAAGCGATCGTGCAGTCGCTCCGCCGTGTTCCCCATGTTCAGGGCGGCGGGATCCACGAGCCGCTCGGCCACGAACCGCGGGTTCGGGTCGACTCCCTGGCCCATCGGATGGTGGCCCATGTGCTCAACTCCGCCCGCGATCACCACCTCGTACTGACCGAACGCGATCCCGGATCCCGTGGTGGTGACCGCGGTCATCGCACCCGCACACATGCGATCGATGGCAAAGCCCGGCACCGTGACCGGCAGACCCGCGAGAATCGCCGCTGTGCGCCCCAGAGTGAGGCCCTGGTCGCCCTGCTGGGTGGTCGCAGCGATCGCCACGTCGTCCACTCGCTCCTTGGGCAGGCCGGGATTGCGCTCGAGCAGCCCGACGATGGCCTTCACGGCCAGATCGTCCGCCCGGGTGTTCCAGTAGATCCCCTTCTCACCCGCACGTCCGAACGGGGTTCGCACCCCGTCGACGAACAGAACGTCAGCTCTCTCGGCCACTTTGCCTCCCATGGTCAGATCTGCTGACGATCCTAGGAAGCGGGTCGGAAGCGGAGGAATCGGTTGCGCGAACCTACGAAGCCGATTCGACGGGCTCCGCGGCGGATTGGTCTGCTTCCACAAAGGCCGTCACGACCTTTTCCGCGGTGGCGGCCACCTGCCAGGGGCGCGCCTCGGCGTCTCGCATGGCGGCGGCGACCGTCGCCGGGTCGAGGGGCTCCGGCGGCGACCACGCCAGTCGTCTCAGCGTGTCGGGCGCGAGGAGGTTCTCGACGGGCAGCTCTAGCCTCTGCGCCTCGACGGTCAGCACGGCGCGCGCCGCCCGGAGCCGCGCATTGGCCTGCGGGTTGCGCTCCGCCCAGGCCCGAGGCGGCGGGATGCTCTCACCCGCCGGACGCAGGACAGGCAGGTCATCCGTCTCGCGCGCACGGGACACGGCCTCCCACCAGCGGTCGAGCTCGGTGCGACTCGCCCTGCCGGTGAAGTCGCGCAGCGCCGACAGCTCACGCTTGCTGGCCGGCATGGCCCGCGCGACCGCGACGATCGCGGCATCCGGCAGGAGGCGCCCGGGGGCGATGTCCTTGTCGCGTGCCAGGTCATCCCGTGCCAGCCAGAGCTCCCTCGCGACGGCCAGGTTGCGCAGGCCCCTGATGGAGTGCACACCGCTCAGACGCCGCCACGGCTCCGCCTTCGCCGGCTTCGGTGCGCGCGTGAGCTCGAACGAGAACTCCTGAACGGCGATCTCCTCCTTGTGCGCGGCCTCCAGCAGCCGCTGTTCCGCCTCCATGAGATCCACCAGCAGCTCGACGTCGAGCGCGGCATACGTGAGCCACGACTGGGGAAGGGGGCGAGTGGACCAGTCGGCGGCCGAGTGCTCCTTGGCGAGGTGCACGCCGAGCAGTTCCTCCACGATCGTCCCCAAGCCGACGCGCGGGAACCCGAGGAGCCTGGCCCCGAGCTCCGTGTCGAAGAGGGACGGCGGGTTGAGCCCGATCTCGCGCAGACAGGCCAGGTCCTGACTGGCGGCGTGCAGGATCCAGGGGACATCGCCGATGGCGCCCTGTAGCTGCGAGAAGTCGCCGATGGCGGGGGGATCGAAGAGGAACACCCCGGCGTCACGACGGAACATCTGGATCAGGTACGCCCGCTGCGAATAGCGGAAGCCCGACGCGCGCTCGGCGTCGACGCCGACCGGGCCAGTGCCCGATCGAAGCGCCTCCACGGCCCGCTCGTAATCCGGGATGGTGTCGATGACCGCGTACTCAGTCACGCGGTGCTCTCCGCTGGGAGAGAAGCCGGACGCCGTCCGGCAACGGCGGGATGCCCGCCAGCATGCAGAGAAGGTCGCCCCACGCCTGCGCGTGCGCCCCCAGGTCAAATCCGGCTGGGGTCCAGGAGGCGCGCAGCTCGATCTGCGCGCCGTCGCCCTGTCGCGCCAGTTCGCCGAAGCCGGTGGAGATCACCTTCGTGGCCGTTCCGGACGCCGCCGTGTACTCGGCGCCGCGCTGATCGAGGGCGTCCACCAGCCATGACCAGGTGACGTCGGCGAGGAACGGGTCGAGCCCGATGTCGGTCTCCAGGGGAGCCTGGGCGAAGCACACCACGCGAAACGGGCCGCCCCATTCCTCGGGCGTCGACGGGTCGTACAGCAGCACGAACCGCCCGGTTCCCAGCTCGGAGTCCCGGCCATGACGTGCCGGCGCGACATCGGCGGACAGGGCGACCGCGAACGGAGCGAGACCCGTCGGCGCGGGAATCTCCTCGACGATCAGCTCCTGACGGCCTGCGAAGCTTCTGACCGAGTCTGCGGCAACGCTGAACTCCGCGGGCAGCCCGGGAGCCTCGGGTGTAGGTGACACCTTGGCAGACTAGAGTTTCGCCTCGGGAGTTCACCGAAGGCACGCCGCGTCCGTGGCGCGCCCTCGCGTCGGAGGGGAGCGGTGTGCGTCGGCTGGGCAGGGTCCTCATTCCGATCGCGGCGCTCGCCGGCGCCGGTGTCGTCATCGCTGCGGCCTACCTCGCCACCGCGACCGCCGTGGCGAGGGCCGTCGTCACGCCGCCGAGGCACAGGAAGCAGGATGTGCACATCCGTTCCGTCGCCCCCGACCTCTCCGCCATCACCCTCGCCGGAACCGCCGACGCCCTTCGCGTCCCCGGCGAGTACGGCCTGTGGTTCTCGGACGATCGCGGATACGCCCGACTCGGCGACGTCATCCGTCTCGACGACGATGGAACAGTCACCCGTGAGCTGGAGAGGGTGGCGTGGGGTGACGTGCGCGCCGCACGGCATGGACGCCTCAGCGGCTGGTACTTCACCGAGCCGGAGGAGCTCGGCCTCCCGGTGCGCAGCGTCGACATCCCGGTGGACGGCGGAACGGCCCCCGCCTGGCTCTTCCCTGCTTCCGCCTCGACGGACCGGTGGGCGATCCACGTGCACGGCCGCGGGGTGCGACGGCAGGAGACGTTGCGCGCGATCCCGGCGTTCCACGAGAAGGGCTACACGAGTCTGGCGATCAGCTATCGAAACGACGGGGATGCCCCGCGAAGCGCCGACGGACGCTACGGCCTGGGAGCGACGGAATGGCGAGACGTGGACGCCGCTCTCGCGTATGCACTGGATCATGGGGCGCGCCGCATCGTGCTGTTCGGCTGGTCGATGGGCGGGGCCATCGTGCTGCAGACCGCGCTGCGCTCTCCCCGCGCGGACAGCGTCACCGGCGTCGTGCTGGATTCGCCCGTCATCGACTGGGTCGAGACGCTCGACTACCAGGCCGACCTGTTGCGGCTGCCCGACCCGGTCGCCCGGGGCGCGCTCGTTCTGCTCGACTCCGCCTGGGGCACCGGTCTTGTGGGCAAGGAGACGCCGGTGGGCTTCGCCGCCCTCGACCTCGCCGCCCGGGCGCATGAGCTCTCCGTTCCCGTGCTCCTCATGTACAGCGACGACGACGGATACGTTCCCGCCGAGGCGTCGCACCGCCTGGCCGACGCGCGTCCCGACATCGTGACCCCGGTGCCCTTCGCCCATGCCAAGCATACGAAGCTGTGGAACTACGACCGCGAGCGATGGACGTCGGCGATCGCAGACTGGCTCGACGCACTCGATGCGACGGCTCGGGACGACTCGCCGTCGCAGCTCACCGACGACGCTTCACGGTGACCTGGTGCTTCGCGCGCCCCAGGAGCGCCGTCATGCCCCGGACCCGAAGCGGTGACACCGCCTGAGCCAGCCCGAGCTCCTGCGGGTAGTCGTCGGGCACGGCGAGCACCTCGTCGGCCGTTAGGCCCGTCAGCCCCTGCACCACGATCGACGCGAAGCCGCGTGTGGTCGGCGATTCCCGGGGCGCCGTCGCATGCAGATGGACGACGTCGTTCTCGTCGACCTCGGCGAAGATGAACACCGGCGACTGGCACTCCACGACCCGCTCGAGGAGATCGGGATGATCGCGGTACCGCTCGGGCAGCTCCGGGAGCTCGTTGGAGAACTCCAGCAGAAGCTGCAGCCGGTCCGGCAGATCGAGCGCGAGGAACTCGTCCTTGATCTCCTGCAGGACGGCTGGGAGCGCTGAAGGCGTCATCAGGGAACCATCCTCGCACGCGCGGCCGGACGTGAGGCGCCGTGCCGCTGCGTCAGGCGGCGCGAGCCTCACCCGGCTCGGACCCGGTGACGATCGGGACCCGCACGGCGCTGCCCCACTCGGTCCACGAACCGTCGTAGTTGCGCACGTTCTCGAAACCGAGCAGATGCGTGAGCACGAACCAGGTATGGCTCGATCGCTCCCCGATGCGGCAGTAGGCGATCACGTCGTCGCCGTCCTTCAGGCCAGCCTCGCCCTTGTAGATCGCCTCGAGCTCCGCGCGCGGCCTGAACGTGGCATCCGGGGCCGCCGCCCGCGCCCACGGCACCGACGCCGCCGACGGGATGTGGCCGGAACGCAATGCCCCCTCGGTCGGATAGCCGGGGATCTCGGTGCGCTCTCCGCTGTACTCCTCGGGCGAGCGCACGTCGATCAGCGGTCCGCGCCCGAGGTGCGCGAGCACGTCGTCCTTGAAGGCCCTGATCCTGCTGTCGTCGCGGGGTACTACGGGGTACTGCGCGGGGACCGGGCGCGGCGCCTCCGTGGTGATCGTGCGGCCCTCCGCGATCCACTTGTCCCTGCCGCCGTCGAGGAGCCGCACGTCCTCGTGCCCGAAGAGCGTGAATACCCACAGCGCGTACGCGGCCCACCAGTTGTTCTTGTCGCCGTAGATCACCACGGTGGTGTCGCGGGCGATGCCCTTCTCACCCAGCAGCTCGGCGAAGCGCTGCGACGACACGAAGTCACGCAACACCGGATCGTTGAGGTCGGTGTGCCAGTCGATCTTCACGGCGGTCGGGATGTGCCCCGTCTCATAGAGCAGCACATCCTCGTCTGACTCCACCACGGCGAGTCCGTCGTCTCCTAGATGATCGGAGAGCCATTGCGTGCTGACCAGCCTCTCCGGGTGCGCGTACTCGGCGAACTTCGCGGAAGGGTCGATTCCCACGGCCATGGTGTCCTCCTCAGGAGTGGCTGCTGCAGGGCGGTGGCCGAATCCCAGCGACCCAGCGGGCTAGGCTTGTCGGCTGCCCCTCCGGCGAACTTACGCACCGCCGCCCTGCGACGCAGGGGACCTGTAAGACTTCGACACAAAGGAACTGATGTCCGCGCACGCGCTGCCTGCCGCCGCCCGACTCACAGAGGTGACGCCATCGATCACGGGGCGCGAGATCGTGGCGGAGCTGGTGCCGCCGCCGCAGTTCCGCACCGCCACCTTCGAGTCGTATCGTCCCGATCGCGACTTCCCGTCGCAGGCGGAGGCCGTGGAGACACTGCGCTCGTTCGCCCAGGTCTGGGAGCCGCCGCAGCCCGGCGGCTTCTTCAGCCGCCGTCGCAAGAGACAGCCAGATCACAAGCCGGGCGTCTACCTCGACGGCGGCTTCGGCGTGGGCAAGACCCACCTCTTGGCGGCACTCTGGCACGTGGCTCCCGGGCCGAAGTACTTCGGCACGTTCATCGAGTACACGGCGCTGGTCGGCGCGCTCGGGTTTCAGCAGACGATCGACCTGCTGCGCGGTTCGAGACTGATCTGCATCGACGAGTTCGAGCTCGACGACCCGGGCGACACGATGATGATGACCAGACTGCTCGGCTCGCTCGTGGCGGGCGGGACTCGGATCGCGGCCACCTCGAACACGCCGCCGCAGGCATTGGGGGAGGGCCGGTTCGCGGCGTCCGACTTTTTGCGCGAGATCCAGTCGCTCTCCTCTCATTTCGAGACGGTGCGCATCGATGGCCTCGACTACCGGCGACGCGACATGTCGGGATCGGCCGTCGTCGTCGATCCTGACACCTTCGACCGCATCGTCTCCGCCATGGTCTCCCGAGGTGAGAAGATCACCGCCGACCGCTTCCGCGACCTCGTCGACCACCTCGCCACGGTGCATCCGTCGAAGTACGTCAAGCTCATCTCGGGCGTCGAGACGATAGGACTCGTCGACGTGGAGCAGCTGCACGATCAGATGGAGGCGTTGCGGTTCGTGGCGTTCGTGGATCGGGTGTACGACGCCGAGATTCCGATCATCGCGACAGGCGTGCCGCTCAGCGAGGTGTTCGACTCCGAGATGCTGCAGGGGGGATACCGCAAGAAATATCTCAGGGCCGTCTCACGCCTCATCGCGCTCACGTCCGGCGAGCTTCCACCGCACGAGTGAGACCGGCGTGCGGATCTCACGGGACCGGCCGCAGCAGGCATCCTCTCAGCCGATCGCGGGCTTCCTGGCCGACGCTCGAAACACGATGTTCACACCGGGCGCGGGTGCGTAACATTCTCGAAACAGACCAACCTCCCACTCGAAACCTGTCGCCACCAGACTGACCACACCTCACCGAGACTTCCGGCACCCGAGCGGACGGTGATGGCGACACCAGCACCTGTCGAGAGGGAGACCCCTATGTTGTTGCATACCGCGGCCGCGTATGACGCGCAGACGAGCGTGAACTCGCTGTGGCTGCTCGTCGCGGCGGCCCTCGTGCTGTTGATGACGCCCGGCGTGGCGTTCTTCTACGGCGGCATGGTGAAGGCCAAGAGCGTCATCAGCATGATGATGATGAGCTTCGGCGCCATCGCACTGGTCGCCGTCCTCTGGGTGCTCTACGGCTACGGCCTCTCCTTCGGTAAGCCGCTGATCCCGCACTGGCTCGGCATCCCGGACTGGGGCCTGTCGAGCCTTCTCGGCAAGGACGGCATGACGCCGGACCTCAACGGACTCGCGTTCGCCGGGTTCCAGGCGACGTTCGCGATCATCACCGTTGCGCTCATCTCCGGTGCGATCGCCGACCGGGCGCGCTTCGGCGCATGGATGGTGTTCGCCGGAGTCTGGGCGACCGTCGTCTACTTCCCGGTGGCCTACTGGGTGTTCAATCTCGGGGACGGATGGTCGGCGTCCCTTCTGCACGTCAACGACTTCGCAGGCGGAACGGCGGTCCACATCAACGCCGGAGCAGCCGGCCTTGCTCTGGCCCTGGTGCTGGGCAAGCGGGTCGGCTTCCAGAAGGGCATGAGCAAGCCACACAACGTGCCCCTCACCCTCCTCGGAGCAGCGCTGCTGTGGTTCGGATGGTTCGGCTTCAACGCCGGCTCGGAGGCCGCGGTCGACGGTGTCGCGGCGATCGCCTGGATCAACACGCTGGCCGCTCCCGCGGCCGCCACGATCGGCTGGCTCATCGTCGAGCGGATCAAGGACGGCAAGCCGACATCCATCGGCGCCGCGTCCGGTGCGGTTGCCGGCCTGGTGGCGATCACCCCCGCCTGTAACATCCTCACGCCAGGGTGGGCGATCGTTCTGGGCGTCATCACGGGCGCCGTGTGCGCGGTGGCCATCGACCTGAAGTTCAAGCTGGGGTTCGACGACTCGCTCGACGTGGTCGGCATCCACCTGATCGGTGGTCTGATCGGAACGCTCTACATCGGCTTCTTCGGGTTCACGAAGGTCGACGGCAAGTTCACCAGCCTGCTCTACGGCGGCAGCTTCCAGCAGCTCGGTGCACAGGCCGTCGGAGCGTTCGGCGTGATGATCTACTCCTTCGTCCTGGCGTACGTCATCGGCTGGGTGATCCAGAAGACCATGGGCTTCCGGGTGAAGACCGAGGACGAGATCGCCGGCGTCGACACGATCGTGCACGGCGAGGAGGGCTACGTGCTCGAGAACGCCTGACCGCACAGGTCGCGCACTCTGGGGGCGTCGCTTCGGCGACGCCCCCCTTCTGCCGTCTCGGCGCTGTCGCCCCGGCGCTGCGCGCCACGGATCTTCCCGGCCGCTACATGCACACGGACGTCTCCACGCAGCGTGCGGTGAAATCCGAAGCAGCCGTTGGATCGTGATTCCCGGAGGTGACAGCATTGGGATTGTGATCGAGATGGATGACGTCGGCGTCGTCGCGAACGGTGTGACGCTGCTGGCTCCGGTCTCGGTGACGACGAGTGCAGGTGAGGCGCTGGTCGTGCGGGGCCGGAACGGGACCGGCAAGTCGACGCTGCTGCGCGTGCTGGCCGGCATCCGCACACCGTCGCGCGGGACGGTGCGTGTGGCGGGCGAGGCGGTGGCTGAGCGGGATCGGGGATTCCGCCGGAGGGTGTCGGCGATGATCGGCCTGCCGCCGATGGCAGCCGACCTGACGGTGCTCGATCATGTCACCCTGGTCGCGACGACCTGGTTGGACGACGCGAATGAGGCCGCGGGGTTGGCGCGAAGCGTGATCGCCGAGCTCGGGCTGGACGCACTCGTGGAGCGATTCCCGCACGAACTGTCCTCGGGACAGACGCAGTTGTTCGGGCTGGCGGTGGTGCTGGCTCGACCGTTCGAGGTACTGATCCTGGACGAGCCTGAGCAGCGGCTGGACCCCGAGCACGTCGAGGCCGTCGTCCGCGTGCTGCAGGCTCGCCGCGACGCGGGGGCGACGCTCGCGATCGCCACGCACAGCGCGGTGCTCGCGGACCGGATGGCCGATCAGACCCTCAGCCTGGACACGGCGGCATGAACGGGCGGTCGCAGGCCGCGCAGCGGATCTGGCGTGCACGCCACCCGCGTTCGAGAGGCGACCGTCTCTTCGTCGCCTACGCCGTCCTCATGGTGCTCCTCATCGCCATCGCCCCGGTCGTCCGCGCCGTGTGGTTCAGCGCGACCAGCGCCGTCGGCGTCGCCCTGTTCGCCTCGTCCGCCGCATCCGGCGTGGCGGTGCTCATCACGGCCGTGCTCTGGTCGGGAGCGCTGCTGCTGGGCCGCGACCGCGGCCCGGCCCTGCTGCCGCCGTTCCTCATCCACGCGCTCGGGACCAGCGACCTGCCCCGATCCGTCGTGCTCCGCGGGCCGGTGCTGCGCGCCGGAGCGCTCGTGACCGCCACGACGACATGTGCCGCCGCCCTGGTCGCTGGCAGCCTCGCGAGCCACGGCCTCACAGGGGCGTTAGGTCTCGGCGTCTTCGTGCTGACCGGTGTCGTCGTTGGCATCGTCACCACAGTCGCGTGGCTGGCGGGTCAGGCGCTGCCGCGCCTCGCGCTCCCGATCGCACTCGGCGTCATCGTCCTCGGAGTCGTCGCGGCGCTCGTGCCGGCCGCGCAGCCGTTCACGCCCTGGGGCTGGGTAGGGGTCGCGTACCCCGGCCGCGGTTCGACGCCTCCCGTCATCGGGCTCGTCGCCCTCGCGGCCGGGTCGATCGCAGTCGCCCCGCCGTTGCTGAACGGACTCCGCGTCGCCGAGCTGATCGCGCAGGCCACCCGATGGGAGTCCGCCTCGACGTTCGCGGCGAGCCTGGACCTCAGTACCGCAGCAGCGCTCTACCAGGCGCACCCGCACCTCGGACGCCGCCTCCGCGCCGTCCGTCCGGCCCGCCCTCTGTGGGCCAGGTTCCTGATCCGCGACGCGGTCGGCGCCATCCGCACACCCGGCCGCCTCATCGCCGGCGTCCTCGCCCTTGCCGCCGCCGGAACACTCCTGACCCTCGCGCTCACGCCGGCCGCACCGGGTTGCCTGCTCGGCGCGCTCGCCGGGCTGCTCGCCTTCGCGGGCCTCGGGCCACTCACCGACGGCATCCGCCACGCCGCGAGCGTCGCCTCCGACCTGCCCCTTTACGGCATCGGCGACGAGCACCTGCTTGCGAACCACGCGCTGTTCCCGCTGGCCGTCGTCGTGGTCGTGCTGCTCGCCGCCGCTGCCATCTGCGCGATCGTCATCGGCGTCACCGCCCTCGCCCCCGTCCTCAGCTCGTTCGCGCTGGGGCTGCTCGCGCTGCTCGCCCGGGTGGGCAACGCCCTGAAGGGCCCAATGCCTCCCGCGCTGCTCACGCCGGTTCCGACACCGGCGGGCGACGTCGCGGCCGCCGCACGGGTGGCGTGGTCCCTCGACGGCGTGCTCCTCGCCACGGCAGCCGGCGCATCAGCAGCACTCACGGTCGGGTCGCCGTACCCGCTCATCGCGACGGCCGCATTCCTCGTCAGCATCGGCGTCCACCGGTGGCGACACCGACGATAGGGCGCCTCGCCACACCTCGACCCGTCACTGCGCACGCGGATTCCTGCGGTGGTCTCTGCTGAGAGCAGAATCGATCGACCGCCCGACGATCGGCGTTTTACCATGGAGCATGGTCGAGACCTCCGCCGCCGCGCACGCGAACCACGCTGAAGAGCCTCCCGCCCGCGACATGCCGACGGAGGCGAAACCGCGCGAGCCTCTCTGGCGTCAGATGCTCGGTGACTCGCTACGCGAGCGGCGGAACGATCTCGGGGAGACACTGGACGAGGTGGCGACGCGTGCGGGAGTCTCGCCGCAGTACCTGTCGGAGATCGAGCGCGGACTCAAAGAGCCATCGAGTGAGATCATCGCGGCCGTCAGTGGCGCGTTGGGCACGACCCTGCTTGACCTCACCGTTGATATCGCGCGATCCCTCGCGGCCATCAGCCCCTCTGCCGCCCAGGTCTCTGCCACCCGGGTTTCCACATCACAGGCGAGCCTCGCCCTCGCCGCATAGCAGCCGAGCGGTGTAGCGCCGCGCGATGGTGCGGCGGGCCGACGAGCCCGGGGCGAGGCATCCAGCGCCTGGGCTCACCGCTCGGTGATCACATGATCCAGCAGACCGTAGTCGCGCGCCGTGCTCGCGGTGAACACGCGATCATGATCGGTGTCTGCGCGTAGGGTCTCCACGCCCTGCCCGGTGTGGTGCGCGAGCACCCCTTCGATGTCCGAGCGCAGGCGGATCACCTCATCGGCTTGCAGGATCAGGTCGGGGATCGTTCCTCGCCCTTGTGCGGCGGGTTGATGGAGCACGATCCGGGCGTGCGGCAGCGCGGCTCGTTTTCCCGGCGTGCCGGCGGCCAGGAGCACCGCGCCGACGGCGACGGCCTGCCCCACGCACGTGGTAGCTATGTGGGGTTTGATGTACTTCATCGTGTCGTAGATCGCGAGCATCGCGCTCGGGTCGCCGCCCTCGCAGTTGATGTAGAGCTGGATGTCCCGGTCCGGGTTGTCGGTCTCGAGATACAGCAGTTGCGCGATGAGCGCGTTCGCGACACCTGCGTCGATTCCGGTTCCCAGGTACACGACCCGCTCGGTGAGCAGGTGCGAGTACACGTCCATGATGCGTTCGCCGCGCGGATGCTGCGCGATGACGGTCGGAATGGTGTAGCTGCTCATCGGGCTTCGGCCTCCTTCGTGTGCACGAATCCGGCGGCGATGCGTTCTCGGGGTCGATAGTCGTCGAAGGAGCTCACGATGGTGTCGATGAAGCCGTACTCGCGGGCCTGCTCCGCCGAGTACCAGTGGTCATGCAGCGAGTCCTCGAAGACACGCTCGACCGGCTGTCCGGTGTCTTCCGCGATCAGGCCGAGCACGGTGTCGCGGGTGTGGCGAAGATCGTCGGCCTGCAACGCGATGTCCACGGCGGCGCCGCCGATTCCCGCCGACCCCTGGTGCATGAGCACGCGCGCGTGCGGCAGCGCCTTGCGCTTCCCCTTCGTGCCCGCCGACAGCAGGAACTGCCCCGCACTGTATGCGATACCGAACACGAGCGTGGACACGTCGTTCGGGATCGTGCGCATGACATCCCGGATCGCCAGCATCGCGGGCACCGAGCCTCCCGGCGAGTGGATCCACAGCGCGATGTCCGCCGACTGGTCCTCCGCCGCCAGGGCGATCAGCTGCGTCGTGAGCAGGGTGCCGTTGTCATCGTCCAGCGGTCCGTCCAACACCAGCACACGTCGCTCGTAGAACTCGCGTCTGACGCCTTCGGAGAAGGACGGCGGCTTAGGAGAATCATCACTCATGTGTCGATCCTCACCCGCGACGAATCGTTGCAGGTCGATATCCACTCTCAGCAGATCAGCCCTCAGCGGAGCCGCCGACACGGCTCAGGTTGAGCTCGACCCGCACCTTCGATTCCATCTATCAGGACGCCGCCGCCTTCATCAACGGCCTGCGCTCCGAGGATGTGGGGCAGAAGCTCGAAGCCCTCGGAATCCGACGCCACCTCTGCGACCTGGACCTACGTGGTCACCGACGATCCTCTCGGCAACCCCGGCGACCGCCTCGCCAGTGAGCTCGGCAAACGCTGGCGCTCCGAAGTCCCGCGCATCGAGTGACCAGGCAATCAGCTCCCAGCCCGCATCGGTCCCTGCTACAAAGCGTCGCGGGGCCCGAACCCACAACGACCGAAGCGGCGCGCAGACACGCGCGTCGGGGCGCTGAGTCTCGAATCGGCTGCGCATCCTTCCGGCCCTGTCGGACCGACCCCCTTAGGAGGTCGACAACGTCGAGACGTTCGCGGCCCTGGCCGCGCGGCCCGCCAGGGCAAGCGACACCACGACGGTCGCGGCGAAGACGATGACCACGATCGCCGCGAAGGTTGCCGCGATCGTCCCGTTCAGCAGCAGAGCGGCAGCGGCAGCGACGGCGGCGACCGCGAGCCCTGTCCAGACCCACGGAGCGGCGGCCTTGTGGCCGGCGACCCACGCCGACGAGGAACGCAAGGTCGAGCGGATGCGGATGCCGGCGATCCAATTCTTGCGGAGCACCCCGCTCGCGGCGAGCTGCGTGAGCACGGCGAGGAGCAGCAACAGGAGAGGAAACACCACCACGACAGCCACGCACCCAGCATACCGGATTGTTCTACTATCATTACGAACATGTTGTTCCGTGTGGACCAGGCATCGTCGGTCTCGCTTGCTGATCAGATCGCCGTGCAGGTGCGGGCGGGAATCGTGTCGGGCGAGCTCGCCGCTGGCGACCGTCTGCCGGCCGCTCGCGATCTGTCCAAGGCGCTCCGGGTGAACATGCACACGGTGCTACGTGCCTACGCGCGGCTCCGCGACGAGGGCATCGTCGAGATGCGTCAGGGCCGCGGCGCCTGGGTGCGACCGGAGGCGAACGCGACGATGGTGCGGATCGCCGAGCTCGCCGGGCAACTCGCGGCCGAGGCGCGCAAGCTCGGCCTCTCGCCGCAGGAGGTCTCGCGGCTGGTCGGGCTCGCGTGACCCTGCGAATCCGATGGGCGATCTCGCTCGTCGCGCTCTTTCCACCGGCCGTCGCAATCGGCGGGACCGGGTTGCTCTGGCGCGGCACGCTGCCGGAGCGGATCGCGTCGCACTGGTCCGACCTCGGCGCGGCCGACGGCAGCATGTCGGCGGCTGTCGTGCTCGCAGTCTCGATCGCAGTCGCCGCGGCTGCCGCGATCGCGGGAGTGGTGATCGTGGCGCTTCCGCGTCTCACGCCTCGGGCCAAGCGGGCGAGCTTGTTCTGGACGGGCGCCGTCGCCGGGACCGCGGCGGCGAGCTGGCTCATCCCGTCGTGGTTGACCCTGCAGGCCGGTTCCGCCGGACAGGCGGTGCTCGGAGCCTGGATCGTCCCGATGGTGCTGTGCGTGCTCTACGGCGCGATCCCGTACGCCATCGCGCCCCGCACACCCGTTGCCGACTCCACCGACGGGCCGCCGCCGCTGACGCTCAGGGCGAGCGAGGCCGGGGCATGGACCCGTACCGTCACCGCGAAGCTGTTCCTCTACGCGACCCTCGTGATCGTCGCCCTCGCCGCAGCCTTCAACGTCCCGATCCTGCTGTCCGGAAACTCTGGCTCCGGCTGGTTCGGGTTCACGATCTTGCTCATCGCCTGCATCGTCCTCGCCTCTTTCGTCAGGCTGCGCATCACCGTCGACTGGCGAGGACTGCGGGTCGTCTCGCTCCTGCTGCACCTACCGCTCAAGCGCATCCCGCTGAATCGAATCCGCCGCGCCGACGCACTCGAACTGCGCGCCAGCGAGTGGGGCGGCTGGGGCTATCGGGTGATGCCCGGACGCTCCGCGCTGATCCTCGGCAGCGGGCCCGGGCTGGTCGTCACCACGACCGACGACAAGCAGTTCGCCATCACCCTGACCGACCCCGAAATACCTGCCGGGCTCCTCAACGCGCTTCGCACCCGAGATTCCGACATAGCGTCGTCTACTGGATGAAGGGCGATGTCGCCCGCATCGGGGAACAGGGTCGCGGCCGAAGAGGTCATGTGCGTATCGAGACGCACCCTCGGCGATGTGCCGCGGGTGCGCTTGCGATGTGGGCGATACCAGACTCGAACTGATGACCTCTTCCGTGTGAAGGAAGCGCGCTACCAACTGCGCCAATCGCCCGCGGGACAGTCCGAATCGCACGTCTGCCGCGGCTACCGATACTAGCGGACGGCGGGTGGCGTCGCACATTGGCGACGGCGCCGCGCCCGTGATGGCGAGGCCGACGCCCGCTCCGCCAGGGGCGGCGCGGCGGGTTTGAACATCCGCGACGTGATCGGCTACAGTTTCAAGGCACGCAGAAATGCGGTGCGAACGCGGATGTGGCGCAGTTGGTAGCGCATCACCTTGCCAAGGTGAGGGTCGCGAGTTCGAGTCTCGTCATCCGCTCGAGTGTGAGTCGGCCGCCGGCCGATGCGAGGATGTGGGAAGCCACACGAACCCACACACGGTGGCGTGGCCGAGAGGCGAGGCAGCGGCCTGCAAAGCCGTATACACGGGTTCGAATCCCGTCGCCACCTCGACACTCGGTCCCATCCGGGCACACCCGGGCGATTGGCGCAGCGGTAGCGCGCTTCCCTGACACGGAAGAGGTCACTGGTTCGATCCCAGTATCGCCCACCCCCAGAAAACGGCGCTGATCCAGGCGTCCTGCTGCGGCGGATCATCGCCTCATGGGACGGTCCCGTCGCGCCGGGCTTCCCGCTAGATCCTGCGGTCCTGGCACATCGACACCTGTTCGTCCGCGCCGCCGAAAGACCGCCCCGGCCCCCGAGACGCCGTCCTCCTCGCGTCAGAGCCCGGCCGCGCGCGGACTAAAGTTGGAAGGCATCCCAATCCCTCGTCGATCCAGGAGTGGACCAGTGCCGGACGGTTTCGAGCTCTTCCCCGACCGCTCCGTCGTCGCCATGCGCGTCAACGGCGAGCTGAGAGACCTCGCGACCACGGTGACGGATGCCGACGACGTGATCCCGGTGACCATCGAGTCGCCCGACGGCCTGAACATCCTGCGGCATTCCACGGCGCACGTGCTCGCTCAAGCGGTGCAGTCCATCAACCTGGAGGCGAGGCTCGGCATCGGTCCGCCCGTCGCCGACGGCTTCTACTACGACTTCGACGTCGCCGAGCCGTTCACGCCCGAATCCCTCAAGGCCATCCACAAGGCCATGGAGCGCATCGTTCGCCAGGGTCAGCGCTTCGTGCGCCGCGTCGTCACCGACGAGGAGGCCAGGGCGGAACTGGCGGATGAGCCGTACAAGCTGGAGCTCATAGGGCTCAAAGGAGGATCGGCGTCGGCGGACGAGATCGGCGAGGACAACGAGGGGGTCGAGGTCGGCGGCGCGGAGCTCACGATCTACGACAACGTCGACCCCAAGACCGGCGACGTGCTGTGGAAGGACCTCTGCCGCGGCCCGCATCTGCCGAACACCCGCCTGATCGGGAACGGGTTCGCCCTCACCCGCGTCGCCGCCGCGTACTGGCGTGGAAGCGAGAAGAACCCGCAGTTGCAGCGCATCTACGGCACGGCCTGGCCGTCGAAGGACGAGCTCCGCGCCTATCAGGAGCGGCTGGCCGAGGCGGCACGTCGAGACCACCGCAAGCTGGGCGCGGAGCTCGACCTGTTCTCGTTCCCCGACGAGATCGGCTCGGGCCTGTCGGTGTTCCATCCCAAGGGCGGGATCGTCCGCTTCGAGATCGAGGACTACCTGCGTCGTCAGCTGCTTCGCAACGGATACCAGCTCGTGAACACGCCGCACATCACGAAGGCGCACCTCTACGAGATCAGCAGACACCTGGAGTGGTACGCCGACGGCATGTTCCCGCCCATGCACGTCGATGAGGAGACGGACGCCGACGGCACCGTGACCAAGGCCGGCCAGGACTACTACCTCAAGCCGATGAACTGCCCGATGCACAACCTGATCTTCCGGTCGCGAGGGCGCAGCTATCGCGAGCTGCCGCTTCGGCTGGCGGAGTTCGGCACGGTCTACCGGTACGAGAAGAGCGGGACGCTCTCCGGGCTGACCCGGGTGCGCGGGCTCACCCAGGACGACGCGCACGCCTACGTGGCCCCCGAGCAGGTGAAGACGGAGATCGCCACGCAGCTCGAGCTCGTGCTGGAGACGCTCCGCGGCTACGGACTCACCGACTTCTACCTCGAGCTGTCGACGAAGGATCCCGAGAAGTACGTCGGCGACGACGTCGTCTGGGACCAGGCCACGGCGACGCTGCGAGAGGTGGCGCTCGAATCCGGCCTCGAGCTCGTCGACGACCCGGGCGGAGCGGCGTTCTACGGGCCGAAGATCTCCGTGCAGGCGCGCGACGCGATCGGGCGGACCTGGCAGTTGTCGACGGTGCAGCTGGACTTCTTCGAGCCGGAGTTGTTCGAGCTCGAGTACACGGCGGCCGACGGCAGCCGCCGGCGTCCGGTGATGATCCACCGGGCGTTGCTCGGATCGATCGAGCGATTCTTCGCGATCCTCCTCGAGCACTACGCCGGCGCCTTCCCGGTGTGGCTGGCCCCGGTTCAGGTGGTCGGCATTCCGGTGGCGGACGAGTACGCGCCATACCTGGAGGAGATCGCCCGCCGGCTGCGTGAACACGACGTACGGGTGGAGGTCGATCGGTCCGACGACCGCATGCAGAAGAAGATCCGCAACGCGACGACGCAGAAGGTGCCGTTCCAGTTGATCGCCGGCGAGCAGGACCGCTCCGCCGGCACGGTGAGCTTCAGGTTCCGTGACGGCTCGCAGCTCAACGGGGTGCCGGTCGAGCAGGCCGTAGAGCGCATCCTGCGATCCATCCGCGATCACGAGCAGGTCGTCACGGCATGGCCCGCCTGACTCTCGACTCCTACGAGCCACACGACGAGCGTCCGGACGCCGGTCCCGTCCTGGAGGATCCGTCACACCTGGCCGGCGTGCCGGACGAGTTCCAGCGCTTGTGGACGCCGCACCGCATGGTCTACATCCAACAGGGGCAGCAGCGCCCGAGCGGGGACGACTGTCCGTTCTGCGTGGCCCCGACCCTGGCCGACGAGGAGTCGCTGATCGTGCACCGCGGCGTCCACGCGTACGCGCTGCTGAACCTCTTCCCCTACAACAGCGGGCATCTGCTCGTGTGCCCCTACCGCCACGTGTCGCTCTATGACGAGGCCACCGCGGAGGAGACGGGCGAGATCGCGACGATCACCCAGACCGCCATGCGGGTCGTCCGCTCCGTCTCGCACAACGACGGCTTCAACATCGGGATGAACCAGGGCGAGATCGCCGGGGCGGGCATCGCCTCCCACCTGCACCAGCACGTGGTGCCGCGGTGGCGGGCGGACGCCAACTTCCTCCCGATCATCGCTAAGACCAAGGCGCTCCCGCAGCTGCTGGGCGAGGTGCGACAGGCGCTCGCGGACGCCTGGCCGCGCTGAGCGCAGGCCCCCTCACCGCACCTGGCGAACCGCGAACTGCATCCGGGGATGAGCGTAGAACCGCTGCGCCTCCACCAGCAGCAGCTCCCGCGATCCTTCCCCGTGCGTGAGCGCGAGCAGGTCGAAGACGCTGGAGACGGTGCGTGCGAGCGCCTCCGCGGCACTCCCCGTGGATCGATAGTGCGCCGTGAACAGGGCGGCCGTGACGTCACCCGACCCGTTCGCCTTCATCGGCAGGAGGGGGGTCTGCACGATCCAGGCGCCTTCGGCGTCGACCGCTAGCATCTCGATGGTCTCCGGCTCGCGATCGGGGCGCTGCACGCTCGTCACCAGCACCGCGTCCGGTCCGGTTGCGCGCAACGCGTCCACGGACTCCAGCGTGGACTCCAGGGTGTCGGGCTCGGTGTGCGTCAGATACCCGAGCTCGAACTGGTTCGGCGTCACGATGTCGGCGGCGGGCACCACGCGATCGCGCAGCAGGACGGGGATCTCCGGGGCGACGAAGCAGCCTGAGACCGCGTTGCCCATCACGGGGTCGCAGGCGTAGACCGCTGCCGGGTTCGCTGCCTTCACTCGCGACACGGCGTCAAGGATCACGTCCCCGATCCCGTCGCTTCCCTGGTACCCGGACAGCACGACGTCGATCTCGCCGAAGACGCCGCGCTCCTCGATCCCGAGGATCACGTCGGCGACATCGGCGGGGCTGATCAGGGGGCCGCGCCACGCGCCGTAGCCCGTGTGGTTCGAGAAGTTCACGGTGTAGACGGGAAGCACCTCCACTCCGATGCGCTGGAGCGGGAAGACGGCGGCAGAGTTCCCCACGTGGCCATAGGCGACGGCGGACTGAATCGAGAGGATCTTCACCCGGTCGATCTTGCCATGACGCATGCCGGCCGGTTCGTCCCCCGCCAGGCGAGCCAGCGCACCCGCTGGCCTAGAATGGGCGACGGTGCCCCGCGCACCCCGGGCGCCAGAGCCCTCACGTCCTTCAACCAGGAGAAACATGTCCGGGCATTCCAAGTGGGCGACCACCAAGCACAAGAAGGCGGTCATCGACCAGCGCCGAGCCAAATCGTTCGCCAAGCTGATCAAGAACATCGAGGTCGCGGCGAAGATCGGCGGCGCCGACCTCTCCGGCAACCCCACCCTGGTCGATGCGGTGCAGAAGGCCAAGAAGACCTCCGTGCCGAACGACAACATCGAGCGAGCCATCAAACGTGGTGCGGGCCTCACGGGCGAGAGCGTCGACTACACCACGATCATGTACGAGGGCTACGGGCCCAACGGCGTGGCCCTGCTGATCGAATGCCTCACGGACAACAAGAACCGCGCGGCGGCCGACGTGCGCACGGCGATGACGCGCAACGGCGGCACCATGGCAGACCCCGGCTCGGTGTCGTACAACTTCCACCGGAAGGGCGTCATCGTGGTGCCCGCGGAGGGCATCACCGAGGATGACGTGCTCGCCGCCGTGCTCGATGCCGGTGCCGAGGAGGTCACGCCGCAGGGAGAGTCCTTCGAGGTGCTCACCGACCCGAGCGACCTCGTGGCCACGCGCACCGCGCTCCAGGAGGCCGGCATCGACTACGACTCGGCCGACGTCGAGTTCGTGCCCCAGGTCAAGGTGGAGGTCGATGCGGAGACCGCGCGGAAGGTGTTCCGCCTGATCGACGCGCTCGAGGACTCCGACGACGTGCAGAACGTCTACACGAACCTGGACCTGACACCCGAGGTGCAGGCCGAGCTCGACGACGACGAGTAGGGCGGCCGGGATGCGGGTGCTCGGGATCGACCCCGGACTGACCCGCTGCGGTGTCGGCGTCGTGGACGTCTCCGCCGATCGGCGGGCGGTGCTCGTCGCGGTCACCGTTATCCGCACCGCACCGGAGCTTCCGTTGGAACGCAGGCTCCTGACGATCGGCGACGGCATCGCGGCTCTCCTCGACGCGCACGCCCCCGACGCCGTCGCGATCGAACGGGTGTTCGCCCAGCACAACGTGCGCACCGTCATGGGCACGGCGCAGATCAGCGGCGTCGCGTTGCACGCGGCCGCCGCACGGGGTCTGACGGTGGGGTTGCACACGCCGACCGAGGTGAAGGCCGCGATCACCGGATACGGGGCGGCCGACAAGCGCCAGGTCCAGAACATGGTCGCGCGCGTGCTGGTACTGGCGGATGTGCCGAAGCCCGCCGACGCCGCCGATGCGCTCGCGATCGCGATCTGCCACGCGTGGCGCACGCCGACGGGGCGAACGGGGGCGGCGGCCTCGGCCCTCACACCGGCGCAGCAGGCGTGGCGCGCCGCCGAGAAGACCACGGGAGCGTCGTCGGCAGCCCGTAGGCTGACGAGGTGATCTCCTCCCTCCGCGGAACCGTGCTGCAGGCGTCGGACGGCGTTGCCGTGATCGACGTCGGGGGAGTGGGCTACGCCGTGCAGGTGACGCCCGACCACGCCCGCGCGCTCCGCGTCGGCGAGGAGACGCTGCTGCACACCTCGATGGTCGTACGGCAGGAGTCCGTCGCCCTGTTCGGCTTTCCCGCACGCGAGCACCTGGGAGTGTTCGAGTCTCTGATCGGGGTCTCCGGTGTCGGTCCCAAGTCGGCGCTCGGCGTGCTCGCCGCGCTCACGCCGGACGAGATCGCGCTGGCGGTGGCCTCCGACGACGACGCCGCGTTCCGCAAGGTGAGCGGCATCGGTCCCAAGACGGCGAAGCTGATCGTCGTGTCGCTGACCGGGAGACTGTTCGCTCCCGCGAAGCCGGTGCAGACCGCCGCCCAGATACCGCGCTCCGCCGTGTCCGACAGCGTCGTGATCGCCCTCGTCGGCTTGGGCTGGGCCGAGAAGACGGCCGTCGAAGTGGTGCAGGAGCTCGTCGACGAACATCCGGAGGACGAGCGCGACTCCGTCCAGGCCCTGCTGAGACTGGCACTGTCGCGGCTGGGGCCGACGGCGAGGCAACAGGCATGAGCGCAATAGGCATGAGCGAGGACCCGACCGCCCCCGAGCCGCAGTCCGAGGCCGAGCTGGCATTCGAGGGTGCTCTGCGACCGAGATCGCTGGCCGAGTTCGTCGGGCAGTCCAAGGTGCGCGGCCAGCTGCAGCTGCTCCTCACCGCCGCGCGGATGCAGGAGCGCACGCCGGATCACATCCTGCTGGCCGGCCCGCCGGGATTGGGCAAGACGACACTGGCGATGATCGTCGCGCACGAGAGCGGCCGCACGCTGCGCATGTCCAGCGGCCCCGCCATCCAGCACGCCGGCGACCTCGCCGCACTGTTGTCGTCCCTCGTGCCGGGCGAGGTGCTCTTCATCGACGAGATCCATCGGATGGCCCGTTCGGCCGAGGAGATGCTCTACCTCGCCATGGAGGACTTCCGCATCGACATCATGGTGGGCAAGGGCGCCGGGGCCACGTCGATCCCACTCGACCTCGCACCGTTCACGCTCGTCGGTGCCACCACGCGCTCCGGGCTGCTGCCCAATCCGCTCCGAGACCGCTTCGGCTTCACCGCCCACCTGGAGTTCTACGACGAACCGGAGCTGGAGCAGGTGCTCGTGCGTGCTGCGGCCATGCTCGAGTTCGACGTCGACAGGGAGGCGATCGCGGAGATCGCGGGACGGTGCCGTGGCACACCGCGCATCGCCAACCGGTTGCTGCGGCGCGTGCGCGACTACGCGCTCGTGCACGGCGGCCGGGCCGACCGCGACGCCGTGCGCGCCGCCCTGGAGCTCTACGACGTCGACGAGCTCGGACTCGACCGGATCGACCGTGCCGTGATGCAGGCCATCCTGACCCGCTTCGATGGGGGTCCGGTCGGCCTGAACACGCTCGCCGTCTCGGTGGGCGAGGAAGCGGACACCATCGAGTCGGTGGTCGAGCCCTTCCTCGTGCGGATCGGGCTGCTCTCCCGCACTCCGCGCGGCCGGGTGGCCACGCCCATGGCGTGGCGCCACCTGGGAGTACCGAGGAAGCACCCTGCCGACGCGCAGGAAGCGCTCTTCCCGGATGACCTATAATCGCTAGTTAGTCCACAGCCCCCATGCCAATGAGGTGGTTGTCCCTGTGCCCCCTCATTCCCGGAAGGTCTCACGTTGGATCAGAACATCCTGACCATTGTCATGGTCGTCGTCCTGGCGGCCCTCATCTTCTTCATGTTCCGCAGCAGCCGCAGGCGGCAGAAGCAGCAGTCGGAGCTGCAGAAGCAGGTGGTGCCGGGCGCGACCGTGATGACGAACTTCGGTGTCTTCGGCACGATCGTCTCCATCGACGAGGAGAGCAACAAGGTCGAGCTCGAGACGAGCCCCGGTCACATCCTCACCGTGCACCGCCAGACGATCGGCCGCGTGGAGACCTCGCCCGAGACGGTCGCGGACGCCGGCGCGGACGTCGGGGCCGCAGCGGAGGCGCCGGCCGTCGAGGGCAAGCCCCAGTACGGCGAGCGCATCGGAGACGCGGATGCCGAGCAGGGCAACGGCGCGTCGAAGAAGACGGACGAGTAAGACCGCCCTCCGTGCGGCGCCCGACGGCGGTCGCGGCACGAGCACAGAAAGCTGAGTTCCTTCGTGGCAAAGTCCTCTCCGGTGAAGAGTGCCTCGCGATCACTGATCTGGCTCGGCGTGATCGTCGTCGCACTGGTGCTCATCCTCGGAGGCGGAGTGCTGTTCGCCAACGCCAGCTGGTTCCCGAAGCTCGGCCTCGACCTCGAGGGCGGCACCGAGATCATCCTCACGCCGCAGCTCGAGGGCGGCCAGACGATCAGCAACGATGAGCTCAACCAGGCCGTGTCCATCATCCGCGAGCGGGTGGACGCGTCGGGTGTCTCCGAGGCGCAGGTGAGCACGCAGGGCAGTGACAACATCGTCGTGTCGATTCCCGGACGCCCCGACCAGGCGACGCTGAACCGCATCAAGTCGTCGTCGAAGATGGAACTGCGACCGGTGCTGCTCACCGGGGCGCCCACGAACACGTTCGTGGGGTCGAACGGCAAGACGACGCCCTATCCCTCTCCGGCGCCGTCGTTGCAGTCGACGCCGACGGCGAAACCGACCGACGGCAGCGACCTGGCCTGGGTCACACCGGCGCTCCAGGCCGAGTACAACGCGTTCGACTGCGCATCGCTGAAGAACAGCAGCACGAACCGCGCTCCCGCCGCCAAGCCGTTGATCACCTGTGACGACAAGCTGTCCGCGAAGTATCTGCTCGGCCCCGTGGAGGTAGAGGGCTCCGAGATCTCGAACGCTACCGCCGGCATCGCCACCGACTCCAACGGGAACACCACCGGCCAATGGGTCGTGAACCTCACCTTCGACGACAAGGGCACGAAGGACTTCGGCAAGGTGAGCACCCGGCTCTTCGGGTACTACAGCAAGGACTCCAGCGATCCCCGATCCCGCTTCGCGTTCGTCCTCGACGGAAAGGTGCTCGAGGCGCCCGCCATGCAGGGCGCGATCACCAACGGTCAGGCCCAGATCAGCGGCAGCTTCGACCAGACCTCGGCGCAGACCCTCGCGGACCAGTTGAAGTTCGGTGCCCTTCCGGTGAGCTTCAAGGTGCAGAGCTCCGACACGATCTCGGCGACCCTGGGCTCCGCGCAGCTCGCCAGCGGTCTGATCGCCGGTGCGATCGGCCTGCTCCTCGTCGTCATCTACACCCTCTTCCAGTACCGGCTGCTGGGACTCGTCACCATCACATCGCTGGTCGTCGCCGCCCTGCTGACGTATCTCGTGATCGCGATCCTGTCGTGGCGCATCGACTACCGGCTCTCCCTCGCCGGGGTGGCGGGACTGATCGTGGCCATCGGCTTCACCGCCGACTCCTTCATCGTGTACTTCGAGCGAATACGCGACGAACTGCGCGATGGGAGGAGTCTCGAATCGGCCGTTGAGGCCGGCTGGAAGCGAGCCAGGCGGACGATCTACGCGTCGAAGTCCACCAACCTGCTCGCCGCCATCGTGCTGTACGTGCTCGCGGTGGGCAACGTTCAGGGTTTCGCGTTCACGCTCGGGGTCACGACGGTGCTCGACGTGCTGATCGTGATCATGTTCACCCATCCGACCCTGCAGCTGCTGGCGCGGACCCGGTTCTTCGCCAGCGGCAACAAGTGGTCCGGGCTCGATCCCGACGCGCTCGGCGCCGTGTACCGCGGCGCGGCGCAGTTCCGTACCGCGGGATCCGTGAGCGCCGGCAAGCGGGCGTCCAGCAGCCGAGAGGCGGCCAGACGTCAGACCATCGCCGAGCGCAAGCAGGCGGAGCTCGTCGCCGCAGGCGGCGCGTCCGAGAAGGACGAGGAGGAGTCCTGATGGCCGCCACACGTTTCCAGAAGTTCGGCAACGACCTCTACACAGGTGCGCGCTCCATCGACTTCGTCGGCAAGAGACGGGTCTGGTACATCATCGCGGCGGTGCTGGTGGTCGCCGCGATCATCATCCCGATCGTGCGCGGAGGGTTCAACTTCGGCATCGACTTCCGAGGCGGGTCGCAGTTCACCGTCTCCGACGTGAAGACGATCGATCAGGCTCTCGCACAGCAGGCGGTCCATCGGGTGAAGCCGGATGCGGCGGTCCAGGTGAGCGTGACGAACGGCACCGGGGGCAGGGGCGTTCGGGTCCAGACGGACCAGCTCAGCACGGACCAGACGAAGAGGGTGGGCGCCGACCTCGCGTCAGCGTACGGGGTCACGCAGGACAAGGTGGCGTCGACCTACATCGGGCCCAGCTGGGGGGCCGACGTGTCCCGGCAGGCCATCCAGGGACTCGTCGTCTTCCTGCTGCTGGCGTTCGTCGCCATGGCGCTCTACTTCCGCACCTGGAAGATGTCGGCCGCCGCGATCGTCTCTCTCTTCCACGACCTGATCATCACCGCCGGCGTGTACGCCCTCGTGGGGTTCGAGATCACGCCGGCGACCATGATCGGGTTCCTCACGATCCTCGGATACTCGCTCTACGATACCGTCGTGGTGTTCGACAAGATCCGGGAGAACACACGCGAAGACAGCGACGGACTCAAGCACACCTTCGCCGAGTCGGTGAACCTGGCGGTGAATCAGACGCTGGTGCGCTCCATCAACACGGCGGTGGTCGCCGCCCTGCCGGTCGGGGCCATCCTCTTCATCGGCGCGTTCGTCCTCGGTGCCGACACGCTGCGCGACATCTCGCTCGCGCTGTTCATCGGCATCCTGATCGGCACCTATTCGACGATCTTCATCGCCGCGCCGCTCTATGCGGACTTCCGCGACGGGGAGAGGGAGATCGTCAGGCACGACAAGAAGGTGCTCGCCGCGCGCGCGAAGTCGCCTGCCACCGAAGCGGTGCCCACCCCGTGACCGCCGCCGCGGGACAGTCCGTCCCGGCGCACGAGGTCATCCCTCTCGTCGAGCGCGGAGAGGCGTGGCTCCTCGACGTCCGGGAGCGCGTCGAGTGGGACGCCGGTCATGCGCCGCAGGCCCATCACATCCCTGTCGGGGAGCTCGCCCTCCGACAGGCAGAGCTGCCCGACGATCGCCGCATCGCGGTGATCTGCCATTCCGGACACCGTTCCCGCATGGTCACGGACGCCCTGGTGCAGGCCGACTACGACGCGGTGGACGTGGCGGGCGGCATGATCGCCTGGCAGGCGGCCGGCGGCCCGGTGAGCGACGGCGACGAGCCGCGGCGAGGCCGCAGCGCGTGCGCTGTGAGCGGACCCGGCATCGCGGGCCGTGGCGAGCCGCGATAATGATTCGCGGGAGGCGATGCTGATGGTCGACACGACAACGCAGCAGACCGCCTCCCTGCGCCGCCTCGTGCCTCGTCTGTTCTCCCGCGCAGCCCAACCAGCCGGTGCGGTCGACACGCTGCTGAAGACGGTGCGGATGCACCACCCGAAGGCGGACCTCGCGCTCATCGGACGCGCCTACGCCGTCGCCGAACGGGCGCACGCCGGCCAGACCAGGCGGAGCGGCGAGCCGTACATCACCCATCCCGTCGCCGTGGCCCAGATCCTCGCCGATCTCGGGATAGGCTCGAAGGCGATCGCGGCGGCGCTGCTGCACGACACCGTCGAGGACACCGACTACTCGCTCGACGAGCTGCGCGCCGACTTCGGAGACGAGATCGCGATGCTCGTCGATGGCGTCACCAAGCTCGACAAGGTGAAGTACGGCGAGAGCGCCCAGGCCGAGACCGTGCGCAAGATGATCGTGGCGATGTCCAAGGACATCCGAGTCCTCATCATCAAGCTCGCCGACCGGCTGCACAACGCCCGCACGTGGGGCTTCGTACCCGCCGCCACCGCCACGCGCAAGGCGACCGAGACGCTCGAGATCTACGCACCGCTCGCACATCGTCTGGGCATTCAGGCGATCAAGTGGGAGCTCGAGGACCTCTCGTTCGCCGTGCTCTATCCGAAGCTGTACGTGGAGATCGAGAACCTCGTGAAACAGCGGGCGCCCGAACGTGAGCGCATCGTGCAGCACGTCACCGCGGCGATCAACGACGATCTCAAGTCCGCGAAGATACGCGGCAAGGTGGTCGGCCGACCGAAGCAGTACTACTCGATCTACCAGAAGATGGTGGTGCGAGGCCGTGAGTTCGACGAGATCTACGACCTCGTCGGCATCCGTGTCATCGTGGGCTCGGTGCGCGACTGCTACGCCGTCCTCGGTCAGATCCACGCACGGTGGACTCCGATGCCGGGGCGGTTCAAGGACTACATCGCCACGCCCAAGTTCAACCTGTACCAGTCCCTGCACACGACGGTGATCGGCCCGCAGGGACGCGCGGTCGAGATCCAGATCCGCACCGAGGAGATGCATCAGCGCGCCGAGTTCGGTGTCGCCGCGCACTGGAAGTACAAGGAGCGGGTGGCGGGCAAGTCGGACGACACCGGCAAGGTCGACACCGACATGGCGTGGCTCGCGCACATCTCCGACTGGCAGGCAGAGACCGCCGACCCGGGGGAGTTCCTCGACTCGCTGCGATTCGAGATCGGCGCCAAGGAGGTCTACGTCTTCACCCCGAAGGGCCGGGTCATCGGGCTGCCGTCCGGTGCGACGCCCGTGGACTTCGCCTACGCCGTGCACACCGAGGTCGGTCACCGCACCATGGGCGCGAAGGTGAACGGCCGGCTCGTTCCCCTCGAGTCCCCGCTCTCCACAGGGGACGTGGTCGAGGTGTTCACCTCCAAGAACCCCGACTCGGGGCCGAGCCAGGACTGGCTCAACTTCGTGAAGAGCCCGAGGGCGCGCAACAAGATCCGCCAGTGGTTCACGAAGGAACGCCGCGACGAGGCGATCGAGCAGGGCAAGGACGCCATCGCGCGCGCCATGCGCAAGCAGAACCTTCCGCTGCAGCGGCTGATGACGCAGGACTCGCTGGGCGAGGTCGCCGCCCAGATGAGGTACGACGACGTGTCAGCGCTCTACGCCGCCATCGGCGAGGGCCACGTCAGCACGCAGTCCGTGCTGGAGAAGGTCGTCGCATCGCTGCAGGCCGAGAACGAGAGCGACGTCACGGAGCTGCCGCCACCGGCGCACGCGCGTGGCCGGCTGCAGGCGAGCGACTCCGGCGTGCTCGTGCGCGGCGCTCCCGACATCCTGGTGAAGCTCGCCAAGTGCTGCACTCCGGTGCCCGGTGACCCGATCGTCGGGTTCATCACACGAGGGTCGGGAGTCAGCGTCCACCAGGCGGACTGTCACAACGTGGAGGACCTGCGGCGCGAACCCGAACGGATGATCGACGTGGAGTGGGCGCCGTCGGCGAAGAGCGTCTTCCTGGTGCAGATCCAGGTCGAGGCCCTCGACCGGGCCGGGCTGCTCTCCGACGTGACCCGCGTGCTGTCGGAGCACCACGTGAACATCCTGTCCGCGACCGTATCCACCTCCAGCGACCGCCTGGCACTGAGCCGATTCGTGTTCGAGATGGGCGACACCACCCACCTGGACCGCGTGCTCAACGCCGTGCGACGCATCGACGCCGTCTACGACGTCTACCGCGTGAGCGCTGGATGATGCGCCGTGGAGTGCACCGCCCACTTCTCCAGCCGCTGCAGGGCCGCCGTCTTCCCGGGTAGGTTCCGGACGCCGGCGATGCGTTCCGCGCACTCCCGTGACAGCTGCGGCCACCTGGCCAGGAGCTCGAGCGCGTCGCGGTCGACGACCGTGCCGGGAGCGAATGCCAGGTCGTAGAGGATGCGCGCCGGCACTGTCACCCGCAGGCCCGCGAGCTCGGCCACGTCGCCCGGGGCATGGGTCATCTCCCGCACGACGAATCGCGGTCCCGGCGAGAACTTGAGGCGCTCGGAACGCGCAACGCACATCGTGTGCACGACGGGCGGGAAGGCGCGAACGCCGTGCACCCACAGTGCGCTCTGCAGCTCCGCGATCAGCCGCGGGCCCGCCTCACCCCGCAGCGCCGTCGCACGCAGCGGCGTCGCATCGACCTCGTCGACCGGCGCGAAGCGCTCGTCGACGCAGTACAGCTCGCCGTCGAGACGCGCCGAGGAGAGCTCGGCGACGCCCAGCACGCCCGGAGCGAGCACCGAGGCCATCGCATTCGCCATGCGACCATCGTGTCTTCCCGATCCGCCGCCCGCCCGGCCGAGCAGCGGATCGGTGGACGGCGTTCCCCGTGCGCGAGCTGTGGAGAATCGTGGCCGGCCCGGACGGGGTCAGCGCAGGGCCGACAACCAGGCTCGGCGGGCGTCCAGCGCCTCCTGCGCCTCTTGGATCGCCCGCGCGTCACCGGATGCCTGGGCTCTTTCGAGCTCCTCCTCGAGCCTTGCGATGGCATCCGTCAGCTGGGCCGCAAGTCCCTCGGAGCGCGCCTTCTTCTCGGGATTGCTGCGCTGCCAGTGCTCGTCGTCCAGCCTTCGCACGGCGGCCTCCACCTTGCGAAGCCGTTCCTCGACGTTCTTGACCTGGTCGCGCGGGACCTTGCCTATCGCATCCCACCGCGTCTGGATCGACAGCAGGGCGGCGCGCGCCGAGGCGCGGTCGTTGGCCGTGAGAAGGGGCTCCGCCTCCTGAAGGAGTGCCAGCTTCTGCTCGAGGTTGTGCCGGTATTCCTCGTCCTCGGCGGCATCCGTCTCGGCCTTCGCGGCGTACAGCACGTCGCCGGCTGCCTTGAAGCGAGCCCACAGCGCGTCGTCGTTGCGTTTGCCGGCGCGGCCAGCACGCTTCCACTCGTCCAAGAGCGAGCGATACTGCTGCACACCGTCGGCACCGAGCGGAGCCAGCGCCTCTGCGCGCTCGATCAGCTCCGTCTTGCGGGCGCGGACATCGCGGTGCTGGGAGTCGAGCTCCGCGAAGAAGGCCTTCCGATTCCGCTCCACCGTGGCCCGGGCGGCCCTGAAGCGCCTCCAGAGGTCGTTCGCCTCCTCCTTCGGAAGCCTCGGCCCCTGGTGCTGGTGGCTCTGCCACGCCGCGAAGAGCTCATCCAGCCGCGCGCTCGCTTGCTTCCACTGGGTCTTCGCGGGATCCTCGGCGGCAAGCGCCTCGACCTGTTCGACGATGGCGGTGCGTTCGGCGATCGCCTCGGCCAGCGCGGCCCTCGCCTCCGCCCGCTGCTGCTCGGTCAGCTCCTCGACGGTTCCCCCGAGCCTGGCCAGCCGCTCGTCGAGGGCGGCCAGATCGCCGACCGCGTTCGCGTTCGCAACCGCCTCGCGCAGCGACGCCACGGCCTTGGCGACGTCCGTCGCCGGGGCGCCGCGACGTGCGCGCTGCTCCAGCAGTCCGACCTGACCCGCGAGGTCGACGTACTTGCGCTCGAAGTACGCCAGCGCCTCCTCGGCGGTCGCGTCGGGGTATTCGCCGACGACGCGCTCGCCCTCCGCGGTGCGAACGTAGACGACACCGGCCTCGTCGACGCGACCCCACGGGTGCTGATCAGTAGTTGACACGAGCCTCACCTGTCTGAGGACGGCCCGATCTCCGGCCGTCGCCTGTGCCTACAAAGCCTATTGCACCGCCGCTGGCACGCCGATCCCCGACCGGGATCGAGATCACCCGATCGTGAACGAGTCGATCTTCGGCGTGACCACGGGCTTGCCATCGCTCGCGCCGCCCTGGACGCCCTTGTCGGCGATCCGACTCGTGAGCGTGTCAAGACCGCTGGTCACCTTCCCGATCACGGTGTAGCCGCCCGCGCTGTCGTTCGGGATCGTGGAGTCGCCGTAGACGATGAAGAACTGGCTGCCGTTGCTGTAGGCGTTGCTCGACTGCCGGGCCATCGCGATCGTTCCCGCCGGATACTTGCCGTCGGACGGCGCATTCTCGATCGGCCCGAAGCTGTAGCCGGGGCCGCCCGTGCCGTCGCCCTTCGGATCGCCGCACTGCAGCACCTTGAAGCTGGCGCCCGTCGTCAGCCGGTGGCAGACCGTGCCGTCGAAGAAGCCCTTCTTCGTCAGCGAGATCATCGACGACACCGCCTGCGGAGCCTTGGCACCGTCGAGCGACAGCCTCAGCGCTATCCCGTTGATGGTGAGAGTGCCCTTCCAGGTGCGGCCCTCGGCGAGCGAGGCGGAGGGCACGTCGCCCTGGTTCGCGCCCGTCGCGGTCGGCGTGGGCGTCGGAGCCGCCGAGACCGAGGGCTTCGGCGTCGCGGAGGGCCTCCCCGGTCCCGTGGAGAAGTAGGCCAGCTGGAAGACCACGGCCAGGGCGAGCACGACCACGACCGCACCGCCGGCGATCGCGTTGTCGCGGAACCGCCTCCGCCGCGCATGCTCGTGCACCGCCTGGCGTGCCTGATAGGCGCGCAGCCGCTCACGTGCCTGACGCGCCTCGCGGTCGTTCTGCCTCTTCGCGGACACGGGCATCCTCCACTTCGACACCGCGCGGCGCCGAGTCAGGGTGTTCGGGGTCTTCTCGACCGGAATCGGAGCCGGGCCGATCCCGGGTATGAACTCTACGCATCCGGCCGATGCGCTCCAAATGGCCGGGAGCTTGTCGGTGCGACCTCCTATCCTTGACCGCATGCCGAGTACACAGCAGGGGCTGCGCACGGGCGCCACCCCGCTGGCGGTGCGGATGCGGCCGCGTCGGCTCGAGGAGATCGCCGGTCAGCGCCATCTCCTCACCCCGGGTTCACCGCTGGTCGCGCTGGCGGGGGACACCACGGGGGAGCGCGGCTCCGTGTCGGTGATCCTGTGGGGTCCGCCCGGGACCGGCAAGACCACCATCGCGCAGGTGATCGCCCATTCCTCCGGCCGCCGGTTCGTCGAGCTCTCGGCGGTCAGCGCCGGCGTCCGCGATGTGCGCACCGTGATGGAGGAGGCGCAGTCCAACCGCGATCTTTACGGGGTCTCCACGGTGCTGTTCCTCGACGAGATCCATCGGTTCAGCAAGGCGCAGCAGGACGCCCTGCTTCCCGGCGTGGAGAACGGGTGGGTCATCCTGGTGGCCGCGACCACGGAGAACCCGTCGTTCTCCGTGATCTCCCCGCTGCTGTCGCGGTCTCTTCTGCTCACGCTCGAACCGCTGTCCGACGAGGACCTGGGCATGCTCATCGACCGTGCGGTGGTCGACGAGCGCGGACTGAAGGATGCCGTCGTGCTGGAGCCGGAGGCCCGCGCCACGCTCATCCGCCTCGCCTCCGGTGACGCGCGGCGCGCGCTCACCGCGCTGGAGGCGGCCGCGAACTCGGCGCTCGACAATGCGCACCGCGACGAGGACGCCGGGCGGGACGGGGACGACGACCGGGCCCACAGCACGGACCCCCCGAACGACCCCTCGAAGCCGGTCGTCACGGCCGAGCTGGTCGCGTCGGCCGTCGACCGGGCGCTGCTGCGCTACGACCGCAACGGCGACGAGCACTACGACGTGATCAGTGCGTTCATCAAGTCGGTGCGAGGTTCAGACGTGGATGCCGCCCTGCACTACCTCGCGAGGATGATCGAGGCAGGGGAGGATCCGCGCTTCATCGCCCGCCGCATCATCGTCCTGGCCTCCGAGGACATCGGCATGGCCGACCCCACGGCGCTCGGAGTCGCCGTCGCAGCGGCGGACGCCGTGCAATACATCGGGATGCCCGAAGGGCGCATCCCGCTCGCCCAGGCCGTCGTGCACCTGGCGACCGCCCCGAAGTCGAACGCGGCCTACATGGCGCTTGATGCCGCGATCGCGGACGTGCGCGCGGGCAGGATAGGCCGGGTTCCGAAGCACCTCAGGGATGCGCACTATCCCGGGGCGAAACGCCTCGGGCACGGCAAGGGCTACGTGTATCCGCACGATGACGAGCTCGGCGTGGTGCGTCAGCAATACCTTCCCGACCCGCTGAAGGACGCGGAGTACTACACGCCCACCGAGCACGGCAACGAGCGTGAGATCGCGGCACGGCTGGCGAAGCTGCGCCGGATCACCAGAGGAAGGTGACGGGCCGGGCCGGTTTCGACGGGCTCAACCGGCGGGTGCTCAGGCGGGGTGGTTTCGACGGGCTCAACCGGCGGGTGCTCGGGCGGGGTGGTTTCGACGGGCTCAACCGACGGGGAGCTGTTCTCTGGTAACATTGACGGGCCGAGATTAGGATTCCGTGCGGCTGCGGGCATCCGATCGACAGGGAACCGCTCCGTAGCCGAGCATCCCCGGCCAACCCTCCCATTGCGAAGGCGAACATGACGGAGGCGTGTCATCGGCACGCCTCCGAACGCGTCGACGACGCGTGTCGCCGGATCAGCCAATGGCTGCCACCGGTCTGTGCCGGAAAAGGGCAGCACAAGCGAGAAGAACCTACGAAAGGACCGACGTGTCTTCACGTTCCCGCAGCAAGACCCGCCTCTCGCGGTCCCTGGGCGTCGCCCTGACCCCGAAGGCCGCACGCATCCTGGAGAAGCGCCCGTACGCGCCGGGCGAGCATGGGCGCACCAAGCGCAAGGCCGACAGCGACTACGCCGTCCGGCTGCGCGAGAAGCAGCGCCTGCGCGCCCAGTACGGGATCCGGGAGAAGCAGCTGCGCATCGCCTTCGAGCAGGCACGCCGTACACAGGGCCTGACCGGTGAGAACCTGGTCGAGCTGCTCGAGATGCGTCTGGACGCCCTCGTGC
>JAATFB010000099.1 GCA_015655415.1 Actinomycetales bacterium | reverse complement strand
TGCGTGGGGTACCGAACGGCGCGTAGTCGTAGGACCGCGCGATGGCTCCGGTGCTCTTGATGAGGTCAACGGGCGAGCCGATCGGGTCGTGACTGATTGTCTCGGTTGCGCCGGCCGAGGCCAGTGCGCCGAGGCGGCCGAACTTGCACGCCATTCCGCAGACCGTCTCCATGTTCATCGGCAGTGACCGGCCCGCCCCGCTTGAAGCGGTGCTCAGGAGCGCGTCACCGGTGTTTGCGGCAACACCGAGACGCCCGGTCGAGACATGGCTCGCCCAGGAGATGACTTCCGACCCCGCCGGCGAACCCCGCGCGGCCCCGAACGACGCGTGCGCGGTCGACGAGTCTGCGAGTGCGTCGTAGCCGTCGGGCGTGGTGTCGTAGGTGTAGGCCGCCGGAGCGCCCGACGCGGGAGCGGCGCTGAACAGGCCAACCACGGCCGCGAAGAGTGCCACCAAGAAGGCGAGGAACCACCGGACGTGCCGGGCTTGGGTGGTCATGGGAGTGATCCTCGCAGGCGCGATCACCGGCGGTGGGCCCCGACGCGAGCATAGGCCGGCGTCACCCCATCGGGCCGTTCTCCATGTCCCCGCCTTCGAGGAGAATGCGGGCATCCTTGCGGACGAACCCGCGCATCTTCCCGCCCGCCGCCATCTGCTTGAGGTCTTCGAGCGTCGTCACGCGGCTGGCCAGTCCGGAGATCGCTTCTCCGATCTCGGAGAGCGCCAGGCGCCGCGCGTCATCAGCAAGGTCACTGGCCGCGCCAAGGGCTTGCCACGCGCGCCAATGGTCGAGACCGAACGGTTCGCCACCGCCGTCGGGATAGAAGATGATCGGGCAGTCGTTGGCGCGATCGGGCCGACCGTCCGACGCGAGTTCCGCTGGACACACTCCAAGGCTGATACCTAGGCGATCGGTCCGGGGGACCTGGTCGAGCTCGACGAGCCAGACCAAGTCCGGCCAGGCGAGGCGGAAGCGGCGCCCGCGACCCTCGAACCCTCCACCCACCAGCGACTCGCCTAGAACTCGAACGATGTCTCTGCGATCCATCATGGTGTGTACACATCCACCTGAGTGGTCCATGGTCGGCCAGTTAGTTCCTCAAGATACGCCTTGTACCCGTTCACCTGTCTCCAGCCCGCCGCGACCGCGGACGGGTTGCCCGGCTTCAGCTCGCCGACGACGGACTGCGTCCAGTTCACCGCGTCGGGCCGGAGGCTCGATCCAGGCAGCGTCCGGTTGAACTGAACAAGGTCTTCGCCGGACCAGCCCGACGTGTTGGGGTAACTCGCATGAGCGGACCGGCCCGCCGCTGCGGCTGCAGACTCGCCCCCGGCACCCGACGTGAACTGCCCGAGCGCATTCCGCGGCAATCCGGATGCCGATCCTGCGGTTTCTGCGGCAACACCGGTAGCCACCACGATCTGCGGTTGCGGAGGGTCGTGGCCTAGCCGCTGACCTGCACTGATGCTCGCCGAAGGCCCGACGGTGACCTGGCTCGCAGAGGTTGAGGCCCCGACGCCGTTCTGAGCCGCGGAGCCTGTTGCTGCCGACGCAGGTGCGGCGCCCAAGAGTCCGATCGCGACCGCAAGGACGGCGGCTAGGAGGGCAGGGATCCAGCGGCGTAAGTGGGCGCGGCGGGTCAGGCCGAACATCGCCCCGATCATGCCGACGATCGCCGAGATGGCTCGGCTCATGGTTGACCGAGGAGTTGGAGGAGATCGAGCGCCTCACCGGTGGTGATCTCGCCATCGATCACGTCGCCGATCTCGTCCAGCCTCGAGATGGCGGCTGAGATCGCATCCTCCCAGGCGGCCTCGAACTCGACATCGATCGGCTGGATCGGACCTTCCACAGCGGCTTCAACGAACCCGCGCCGCATGAACGATGCCCAAGCCTGAGCGGCCGCGGGCGAGACTCGACCGTGGATCAGGCCCCGCAAGATGCTGACTGCGGCGGCTCTCCGAACGACCAGCGGCGCCCCGATCGACGTTTCGGCTGCTCGTACCGAGGAGTGATCAGCCCTCGAGATCTCGGCGATCGCACTCGCGTCACCGCGCAACGCGCGCCTCAGCGCGTCGGTGAGATCACGGTCCACCATGCACCCACTTGGTCTCGATCAGCCCGTCGGGACCCATCGTGTTCTTGTACTCGCGAAGTACTTGCCCGGCGCGATCGATCTCCTGGACGTAGACCTTGCTGTAGCCCGGATTGTTCGCTGGCGAGGAGAACTGCATCCGGTAGCCGCCGCCTGGGAGCTCAACCGCTTGGAAGTCTTGACTCTTTGATGTCGCGCCACGGAAGAACCGATTGCCAGCGCCGGCGAGGTCACCTGGAAGGCCCTCCCTCGCCGCAGCCCGGCTTCCGAAGTTGAGGACCGACCCGCCGGTGTTTGCGGCATCTCCGCGATCGCGGACGGAGGCAGACCTCCCCCACGACACCGCTCCCGGCCCCGACGGCGACCACCGCGCCCCCGTCGCCACAGTGTCCGACGACGACAACCGCGCAGGGGCTTCGTAGGTGTAGGTCGCGCCGTTGTAGGTGTAGGCAGCCGTCACGGCCGGCAGCGGCGCAACCGCGAAGACCGTGGCCCCGACGGCGATCCGGGGGCCCGAAGCCGAGATCGCCGCGGCGGGTGCCGCACCGGCCACTGCAACCAAGAGTGCGAACACGGCAGCGAGGAGTGCGCTGGTCCAGCGCCACCGGTGGTTCGGGTGGGCAGACTGAGCCAGCGCGCCGATCACTTCGTGAACTCCTGGCTGAGCAAGCGCCCCGTCGCAGGATCAAGTCGGACACGGTATCCAGTCCACGTGGATGCGAGCACAACCCCGTCGATGTCGGTGTCCAGGCTCACGAACGCGTCCGTCGCGCCAGCCTGCGGGAGTTCGCCTCGCCAGACCACTTCGGCGGCCGACGTGATTCGCACGAGGTTCCTGACTCGCCCCCCGCCAGCGGGTGGGTCGAGCAGCGCAAGGGCTGAACGACCATCCGACGCGATACGTAAATCGAGAACGCGCATTCCGTCCGGCAGGCCTGCCCACACGTCCGACGCATCGTCCAGAGAGATCGTGAGGATCCCGTCGCTGACGGAGAAGAAGACACGGGTGCTCATGGGAGGAGTTCCCCCTTCCCGAAGCTGGAGAGCGGGATTCGCTCCAGAAGCTGGGCTTGCGCCCAACCGCCCGACTGACCGAAGGCCGGTGCGGCGGTGCCCACCTGCATACGAACGCCAGGCGGGAGGGTCACCCGCGAGACGTAGGTCGCCGCGTTCTCGGCCGGGAGTGCAAGGCCCTCTCGCGCGGCAGCCGACGAAACCGGCCTGATGGCGGTCAGCCACGAACCGGCCTGATCCGCACCGCCACCCCAGACGCGATACATCGTCTCGCCCCCTGTGGACAGGCGACTGAGCGAGTTCCCTGCCCAAGGCGCGACCCGGGGCGATGCCTCGATAGCCGTGAGACCGGTGTTTGCGGCAGCCTCACTCGCTGCTCCGACCTCAATTTGACTGAGCCCGAGGGTGCCTTCGGACGTGGCCGGCGAGGCGATGAGTGCGACGTTGAACAGGGAGCCGCCGAGGGCTTTGCCTGACTCTTCCAGGCAGGGACTCGTGACAGCTTTGGCGAAGCCGTCGCGGATGGCGGCGAAGGGGTTGAGCGTGTCGGCGCATGCCATGACGCCATAGGCGCCACCGCCATTGGCTGTCGCCGCCGCTTGGCAGCCTTTGACGGCTTGGTCGATGGTGTCGGCCGGGTCCATCGCGGACCACACGAGACGTTCCATTGCGGCTTCGGCGCCAAGGTCTTCAGCGAGGAGGTACTTGCCGGTGTCGCAGATGTTGAAGACGCCGTCGCACAGCGACTGGCCGAGCGTGTCGATGTAGCTGTTGGCGGCGTTGTCGACGTAGGTGTACGGC
>JAATFB010000091.1 GCA_015655415.1 Actinomycetales bacterium | reverse complement strand
GAGGTGATGGCACGCGCCGGAGTGGGCCAGGGCAGCATGTACCACCACTTCAGCGGAAAGCACGAGCTCGCCGTGGAGGCACTGTCCACGGTCACCGGCGACCTGACACTCGACTCCTCGCTGCTGGAGGCAGAAGGCTCACCTCTGGAACGGATCAACCGCTACCTCTCACTGCCGCGACCGGGGACGCGGGGCTGCCGGGTGGGCCGGATGACCCAGGATCCCCAGGTCGTCGCGGACGCGGAGCTCATCACGATCGTCGCCGGTGCGTTCGACGCCATGCTGGACCGCTGGGAGAAGGCCATCGCCGAGGCGATCGCCGCCGGAGAGCTGCCGGCGAGCATCGTGCCGGCCGACCTCGCCCGAACACTGGCCGCGGTCATCCAGGGCGGCTATGTGCTCGCTCGCGCGAAGGGCGAGCAGGGTCCGATGGATGCCGCGATCCGCGGAGCGCTCGGTCTGCTCGACGCCGCACGCGCCGCCGTCGACGCCGATCGCTGACCCACCCCGACCAACCTGATAAGGAGACACCCATGACCGTTCGGATCGGAATCAACGGCTTCGGCCGTATCGGCCGCAGCTACCTGCGCGCCGCTCTGCGCAGCGACGCAGATGTGAAGGTGGTCGCCGTCAACGACATCGCCGATGCCGCAACGCTCGCCGCGCTGCTGGAGTGGGACTCGCTTGCCGGGCACCTGGACGGCGTGCAGGTCGACGGCGACACGATCCTCCTCGACGGGGAGCGCATCCGCGTCACCTCCGAGCGCGAGCCGGCCCGCATCCCCTGGGGCGACGAGCGCGTCGACGTCGTCATCGAGTCCACCGGCCGGTTCACGGACTCGGCCAGCGCCCGCCAGCACCTGACCGCGGGAGCGCGCAAGGTCATCATCTCGGCGCCCGCCGACGGCGATGTGCCCGCGGTCGTGCTCGGGGTCAACGACGACGCGATCGATGTGACAGGGGACGTGTTCTCGAACGGCTCCTGCACCACCAACTGCCTCGCACCGATGGCCAAGGTGCTGCACGAGGCATTCGGCATCGAGTCAGGGCTCATGACGACGATCCACGCCTACACCAGCGACCAGCGCCTCCAGGACGCCCCGCACAGCGACCTCCGCCGCGCCCGCGCCGCCGCGCTGTCCACGATCCCGACCTCCTCCGGTGCCGCCCGCACCATCGGGCGCATCATCCCCGAACTCGACGGCAAGCTCACCGCCGTCTCGCTTCGCGTGCCGGTCCCGGTCGGATCGATCACCGACCTCACGGTCAGGCTCACCAGGCCGGCGACCGTCGAAGACGTCAACGCCGCCTTCCGGCGGGCGGCCGAGGCGCCGGGGATGTCGACCTACCTCGCCTACTCGGAGGCTCCGCTCGTCTCCGCCGACATCGTCGGCGACCCCCGTTCCGCGATCTTCGATGCGCCACTCACCCAGGTCGTCGGGGATCAGGTCAAGGTCTTCGCCTGGTACGACAACGAATGGGGATTCTCGAACCGGCTCGTCGAGCTCTCGCAGCGCATCGGCTCGTAGCCATCCCCCACGGCCGAGTTCGACCCGCTGTGCCTTGGACCGGCCGGCCCTCCCCGACCAGCCCGCCACAGACGCTGAAGCTTCATCGATCGCTCACCTGTCCCGCAGGAGAATCTGTGCACCCTACTGTCGGATCGCGGCATGGAGTTGGACACGTGAGGTCACACCGAGCTTCGCGTAGATCCGCGCGAGGTGTGCGCCGACGGTGCGGTGGGAGACGTAAAGGCGTGAGCCGATCTGTTTGTTGGTGAGACCATCCGCAGCCAACTGGGCCACCTGCAATTCCTGGGGCGTGAGGATGTCTGTCGCGAGCCGCTGGCGTTCCGGGCTGCGTTCTCCGGCGGCACGAAGCTCTCGCCTGGCACGGTCCCCGAAAGGCGTCGTCCCGAGCGCATCGAACGTCTCTCGCGCGGAGCGGAGATGGTCACGAGATTCCGCCGTCCGCCGCTGACGTCGCAGCCATTCCCCATACGCCAGTTCCGTCCGCGCACGGGTGAACGGTCGCCGGGACAGGTCGACGGCCAGGGCGGTCAGGAACCGCGCCTCGGCCTCGTCAGCTTCTCCCAGCAGCGCCCGTGCCAGGCGAATCGAATCGTGCAGTGAGTCCGACGGTGTCAGGGCTGCGTCCCGCTCCAGTTCGGCGAGCACGGAAAGCGCGTGCCCGGTCTTCCTGCTGTGGTGTGCCGCATCGGCAATATCGGTGAGGGTGTAGTACTTCAGGGCAAGCTGGTGCGATTCAGATGCCGGCTCGTGCATGCGCAGCAGACGCGAGAGGGCCTGCGCATAGTCGCCGGCGCCGAGTGCCACGAGTGCCCGAGCATGCTGTGCGGTCGCGAGGACGTTGCGTGCGCCCGCAGGAATCGCAATGCGTTCCGCTTCGCTCGCAAGCGCGTCTGCTTGGCCCGCATCACCTTGGAGCGCGGCGACCTTGGCTCGAGTCGCCAGCATCAACGCACGCAAGAACGGTTGGCCGGTCTCCCCGGCGAGCATGGCGGACTCCTGTGCCACGGGCATGGCCACGCCGATCTGCCCGTCCTGTGCCGCGGCCCAAGCCTGGGCCGCGAGCGCGCGAGCCAGGAGCTGCAGGCGCCCCTCCTCGCGCAGGCCCGTCACGGCGGCGGCGGACTGCGTGACAGCGATGTCCAGGCGGCCCACGAGTACGGCGACGCTTCCGAGGAGGCGGACCGATTCCGAATCGAGTGCACGACCGTCGAGTAGTCGTTCCATCCGCTCGATGACGACGTCGGCTCGCAGCACCGGGGCCGCATAGCCGAGAATGGCGAGAAGCCGGGGATTCATGGGGTCGACGGGAAGGGCTTCGGCGACCTCCACGATTCGGGCGCGCGCGGCCGCCCCCGGCTCCGTCCAGAAGCAGCGAAGTGCCGCGCTCCACAGGATCCGGATGGCCACGTCGGTGTGCCCGTCGGCGTTCACCGATTCCGCCAGCTCAGCGAGCCTGAAGGCGTCGAAGACGGGATCGCGAAGCCCGTCGTCGAAGGCGGCGCTGATCCATGCCACGCGCGCTCGCTGCTGGCTGTCCAGGTCAAGCTCGGCTACCGCGTCGAGCAGCCGGGCGACGGTCTCCGGCTGCCCGAGCTCCACTGCGCTGTCCGCCGCGCTCAGCAGCCGGTCCGCGCGCACGCGTGGATCAGGGCTCAGCTGCGAGGCGCGTTCGAGGGCCCGCACAGCGGTCTCCACATGACCGAGCTGCCGCGCGCGGGCGGCCAGGTGCTGGAGAGCGGCCGCGGCGGCCTCGTCGTGCCCGCTGATGGCGGACGCGGAGTGCCATGTCCCCCGGTCGGACGCGGCACCGAGCCTCTCCGCCAGCGCACGGTGCACGGCACGGCGACGCTCCTCCGTCATGCCTTGATAGATCGCCGAACGAACAAGCGGATGGTGGAACGTCAGCGATCCTCCTTCCCAGCTCACGAGCCTCGCGTCGGCTGCCGGTTGGAGATCGTCCATGCGGACGTCGGCGCCGACCAGACGGCTTGCCACGTGGAGGACCTCGTCCAGCGCCGACCCATCGTCTACAGCCGCCACCTGCAGGATGGCCTGCGTCCTGACGGACAGCCTCGCCGCGCGGGCCGCGTAGGCATCCTCGAGGCGGCCGGCCAAGGGCAGCCAGGGAGCCCCGAGGGGTCCCGGAGCCTTGAGCGCAGCAACGGTCGGAAGCTCGATGAGAGCCAGGGGGTTGCCGGATGCCTCCTGCAAGATGCGGCGGCGCAGCCACGGGGGGAGCTCCTGAGCGTGTCGGGAGAGCAGGGACTCCGCGGAGTCGTTTGACAGCGGCGCGATCGCCAGCGTCGGCAGGCCTGCGTCGATCAGCTGGCACGGCATGCCATCTCGCGCTGCGGCCAACAGCACGACCGGTTCGGCCTCGATCCGTCTGGCCAAGAACGCGAGCACCTCGCCCGTCTCGGGGTCGAGCCATTGCGCGTCGTCGGCCACGAGCACGAGCGGTGTGCTTTCTGCGACCTCGGCAAGCAGGTTCATGACGGCAAGCGCCACGAGATAGCTCGTGGGGGCCTCAGCCATGCCGAGACCGAGCGCAGAGTTCAGTGCCCGCACCTGGGAGTCCGGCAGGTCGTGCAGCATCTTCCTCACCGGCCACAGCAGCTTGTGAAGCGCGGCATAGGGAAGGTGGGTCTCCGCTTCGATGCCCGCGGTATTGAGCACCAGCAGGTCTGACGCCCTCGCCGCCTCCGTCGCCTCGGCCAGCAACGCCGTCTTCCCGATGCCTGGATCGCCCGTCAGAACCAGCGAAGCCCCTCGGCGGTCGATGTCGTCGAGCAGGGCGTGCAACCTGGCGACTTCATGGTCTCTTCCCACCAGTCCCACAGTCGGAGCGTAGCTCGCCCAGCATCTCGCCGCACCGCAGCCGACGGGGCCTCTGCGGCCGGGCCCGCGTGTGCGCATGGTCATTTGACGGATGCCCCATGAGCTCGCCCTGTCCTACCGTCGTCTCCATTCCATATGGTCACGACAGAGAACGGAACACCCCCCATGAGCACGGAAGAACCTATCCCCGACGCCGCTGAGGACCCACGGATCGACCCGGGCATCCGCCCCATGCTCGCCGAGCTGAACAAGGATCCCTCCCCGTTCTGGCTCCTCCCCGGAGATCAGGTGCGCGCCACCCTGACCGGTCTGCAGGCCACCGCACCGCGCGACCTGTCCGGAGTCACCGTCGAGGAGAAGGACATCGACGTCGACGGCGTCGCCACGAAGATCTACATCCAGCGCCCCGCTGGCGCAGTCGGCCCGTTGCCGGTCATCCTCTTCCTCCATGGGGGCGTCTGGATCGCTGGTGACTTCAACAATCATCAGGGCCTGAGCCGCGACCTGGTCGTGTCCACGGGCTACGCCGCGGTATTCGTCGAATACACACCCATCCCCGATGCGATCTACCCGACGCAGTTGCGACAGTCTCTCGCCGCGCTGAAGTGGATCGGCCGGAATGGCGAGGCCCACGACCTCGACGCCGGACGAGTGGCCGTGGCCGGCAACAGCGTCGGCGGCGACCTCGCCGCCGCCCTCTCCCTGTACGTCAAGGACCATCCCGAAGAGAACGCGCCGAAGATCACGGTGCAGGTGCTGCTCTTTCCGGCGCTCGACTCCAATGTCGACACGCAGTCCTACCAGGACTATGCCGAAGGCCGCTTCCTCGCGAAGGACTTCATGAAGTTCGGGTGGGACACCTACGCCCCCACCGAAGAAGCCCGCAACGACATCTACGCGGCCCCTCTCAAGGCCACCCTCGACCAGCTCAAGGGCCTCCCGCCTGCCGTCATCCTGGTCGATGAGAACGACCCCCTGCGCGACGAGGGCATCGCCTACGGCCGCAAGCTCACCGAAGCCGGCGTCGAGGCCACGACGGTCGAGTACATCGGGCTCATCCACGACTGGATGGTGCTCAATCCCATCCAGCATGTTCCCGCTGTCCAGGCATCCTTCCGCCAGGTCGCTGCTGAACTGACGCACTACCTCGGCTAGGGCTGCTCCGGCTCGCGCTCGGCATCAGCCCTGGAAGCCGCGCAGACCAGCAGCCCGCCTCGGCTCAACTCCGCCACCGCAACAGAAGGGACAACGATCATGGCCAAGTACATCCTCGAACCGCAAGCACAGGAGATCGCGGACGCGACCGCCAACCCCCCGTTCCTCTACGAGATCGGCCCGGAGGCCGCCCGCAAGGTCCTCGACGACATCCAGGCGGCCCCCGTCGAGAAGATCGAACTCGGCGAGGACAAGTGGATCACCGTCGCAGCCGAGGTCGGCGACGTCAGGGTCCGCATCATCAAGCCGAAGGGCGCCGAGGGCTCGCTTCCGGTCATCTTGTACATGCACGGCGGCGGATGGATCCTCGGCAACTCGGGCACGCACGACCTACTCATTCGCGAGCTCGCCGACGGCGCCCAGGCCGCACTGGTATTCGTCGAGTACGACCGCTCACCCGAAGCGCAGTACCCGGTCGCAATCGAGCAGGGCTACGCGACCGCCCGCTGGATCGTCGCCAACGGCGCCGCGGAGGGCCTCGACACCAGCCGTATCGCCGTGGCCGGCGACTCGGTAGGCGGCGACATGACCGCCGCCCTGACCCTCATGGCCAAGCAGCGCGGCGACGTGTCCTTCGTCCACCAGCTGCTGTTCTACCCCGTCACCGATGCCGGCCAGGACACCGACAGCTACACCGAGCTGGCCGCAGGACCGTACCTGTCCGCCAAGGCCATGGAGTGGTTCTGGGACGCCTACATTCCCGACAAGAACGACCCACGTCGCAAGGAGACCACCGCCTCCCCCCTCCAGGCCACACTCGAGGACCTCAAGGGCCTGCCCCCTGCACTGGTGATCACCGACAACGACGTGCTGCGCGACGAGGGCCAGGCCTACGCGAACAAGCTCATCCAGGCCGGCGTCCCGACCGTGAGCGTCCACTACAACGGAGTCACCCACGACTTCATGATGCTCAACCCCGAACGCCCCACCCAGGCCGCCACCGCCGCCATCGAGCAGGCCATCAGCGTACTGCGCAAGGCATTCGGCACCGAGTAGGAAAGCGGGGGCGACAGAGGACGCCGCTACACGGGCACGGCCATATCGATCGCGTCGATCCGATGCTCGGACCAACAGGAACACAACCGAACGGCGCAACCGCCTGAGCGGCACGACCGTCTGAGGGCGAACTCACCAGCACCAGAGGAGGGAGCCGACGCGACACGGGATCGGCCATCGTTCTAAACCAGGCCGAACGAGACCACATGGCGTCGCCCTGAGCGGAAGGCCGCAGACGGTCAACTGCGACAGCGCTCAGTCGAGTCCCGCATAGTGGTGTAACTGCACGGTGGTCGTCCGAAGGACGCCGCTACCTCGGCCTCGACCTCCTCGCCCGCTCCCGCATGCGGCCCGTCACCGACACGGAAACGAGGTGAACACCGACACGATCATGACCCTCAGTGCCTAAACGAAGAGATCACCAATTACACCACCCCCGGGACTCGACCGAGGTTGAGTGGGCCTGGACGAAGGTCAGCCTCCGGTCGCGTCGTGGGACAGCTCAGCCTGGATCTCGCGGATTGTCACGGCGAGCACTCCTGACGCCAAGTGCCCTGTGCCCAGTGGCCCGGATGAGTTCTCCCCGAGCAGGGGCAGGCTCGCCAGCGCCACACGAACTTCGGGTGTCATGTGGTCGATCTGCCAGCGCACTTCGTCACGACGTGCGGCCTCCTGGTTGACTGCCGCGCATGAAGCGGCCTTCGCCGCGTACGCGGCAGCGCCGAGAGCATGAGCCCCCATGTGGGCGACGCCCGAAGCTTGGCCAGCGGCCCGAGCGGCTGCGACCGCTGCGGGTGACTTCACCGATTGGGCGGCGCGGCTGGCATCGAATCTCCGCTTGATCTCACCAGCGGCGTCGAGCTGACCGCGACCGTAGGCACGCGTGCGTGCGATGCCATCCCTCGCGCGATCGTCCTCGGGAGCTTCGGCCTCGAACAGCCTCAGGACTCGCTCAGCACAGTCTGCTGCCCACAGCGCGACGAGGCGCCGATCGGCGTCGTCGAGTGTCTGGGGAGAGGCCATGGATCGATTCTCTCAGCACGCGTTGAAACCTCGTTTGCAAGACGCGTGGCAGCTCAAAGGTTCGGGCTCGGAGGCCTTGCGAGTGACGGTGGGCTACGGGCGACTGTCGGTGATGAGGTCGAGCATTTCCTGGATGGGGAGGGTCGTGTCGTCGGCTCGCCAGACGAGGGCGAGTTCGGCGGGGGCGACATCATCGACGAGTACGAACTCCACGCCGGGGCGGCTGTAGAGGGAGCGGTTGTCTTCAGCAACGAAGGCGACACCGGAACCTGCGGCAACAGCTTCAAAGACCTCATCCGGCGAGTTCGCTTCCATCCCGACACGGACCGGCTGATTGGCTTCGGCTTCTGCAAGCCAGAACCTGCGGAGGTCACCGGCCACCGCGGGAAGCGCGATGAATGACTCACCTTGGAGCTCGGCTCGGGTCACGGATTCCCGCACAGCAAGGTGATGCCCGGTAGGAACTGCGACATACCGAGGTTCCTGCCGAACGATCCGGCTCTCCAGGCCCGGCGCAGTCACCGGAAGCCACAGGATTGCCGCCTGACTTGTCCCGTCGAGCAGCCCGGCAGTCGGGTCCGTCCAGGGAACGATACGCAGAACGAGCTGCTTCCCAGAAGCCGCGAATGCTTGGTGCAGGGCGGCGTTGAGTCCGCGACCGACAGCGGTGTGCATGCCGATGGTGATGACCGATGGTTCTCCGATCGCTCGAACGGTGTCGTAACTGTCCCGCCAAGAATCCAGGAGCTTGGTTGCCTCGTCGAGCAGTCCTTGCCCACGACGGGTGAGGGCGATTCGCCCGGCGTGACGCTCGAAGAGTGGGAACCCGAGTTGTTGTTCCAGAGCACGCACTTGCTTCGAGACGGCCGGCTGGGAGATGTAGAGCTTCTCTGCGGCTCGTGTGAAACTGAGACCCTCAGCGACCGCCACGAAGTAGCGCAGGTCTCGCAAGTGGATGTCCATAACCATAGGTTATCGTGGTAGGTCTTAGACAAGCCCCGGATGTCCGCCCAAACTTGATTCACGCGGACACTCCTCGCAGGGAGGGTCTTCCACTCCCAGATCTCGCGGGAGGGACGCGAGTCGCATCCGACCCGAGTTGTCGATTACGGCAGCCGTCGGCGTCTGCGTGAGCTCACCCATCCGTGCGTCAGCGGACTTCTCGTCGGTGCACGACGAATAGGAGGAATCCCATGGCTCAGCTCTCACTCCCTTCAGCAGTAGGCGCCTATGTCACCGCCGTGAACGGCCAGGATCTTGACGGCATCGTCGGATCGTTCCCCCCGACTGGGCTGATCGTAGACGTCGGTCGGCGCATCGAAGGCCACGGCGCTATCCGCCGCTGGGCGGACGCCGAAGTAGTCGGCGGTCGCCTCGATGTCCTGGAAGAACATCCCACCGCTCACGGCACCGATCTGCTCGTTCGCTTCACCCCGCCTGGGTCCACGAGCGGCTTCCGCGCTTGGTACCGCTTCACCGTCACCGAGAACGGCATCACGCAGGCTGACCTGACCTACGCATAAACCAACGCCAACAACGGGCCCCTCAACAGCAGGAAGGAGAAACGAAAGATGACGACATCAACGCCCAACGCGGACGACGACATCGCCGAGACGCCAACGATCCTGCCCACCCGAACCGAGCTGTTCAGCGATGCGGTGTTCGCCATCGCCATCACCCTGCTCGTCATCGAAATCAAGGTGCCAGAAGGCGGGACCAACCTCCTCGGCCAACTCCTCGATCTCTGGCCCAACTACGTCGGTTACGTCCTCAGCTTCGCTCTCATCGGGCAGGTCTGGCTCAACCACCACGCCATGTTCCAACGCCTGAAAAGCCTCGACCACTGGACCACGATCTGCAACCTCGCGCTGCTTCTGGACGTCGCCTTCCTGCCCTTCCCCACCGCTGTACTCGCCCAAGCCCTGCGCACAGGTGAGGGCACCACCGTTGCCGCAGTGTTCTACGGCCTCGTCATGGTCATCGGCGGAATCTTCTTCAACGCCGTCTGGTGGAGCGCCCGACGCGGCGGACATCTCAAAGACGACACCACACGCCTCGAAATCACAACGATCACCCGACGGTTCGCACTCGGCCCACTCCTCTACGGAGTCGCTACCGCTCTCGGCCTCATCAACGCCTGGCTCAGCATCGCGACCTACATCGTCCTCATCGGATTCTTCATGATGGAGAACCGCCCACACCGCACGAAAACCCACCAATTCTGACCGAACTGAACCGTCCTGGGCTTGGTGGAGGCTTTTGTTTCACGCGGCCAGGGGGAGCTGAACCCGGTCTTGTGGACACCTGATCTGAGCGGCGAGAGTCGTTCGTGAAGGAGTGATCATGCCTGCAGCTCACCCGGTGGAGTTTCGTCGGAGGGCGGTCGCGCTCGCTCGTGCGAAGGAGAAGCCGATCGCG